>NKIM01000028.1:0-24604 GCA_002255955.1 Burkholderiales bacterium PBB2
TCGCACCCGCTTCTTCGTTGCATCGTCCATCGCTCGCTTGACCATGTCTCGTATCTCCAAACAACCCGTTCAGGATATAACGCATGAGATAGCGATTGGTTGTCATGAATTATGAAAAGATCAATAGTTTGTTTTCGCGTGCGCGCTTATCGTCCTTTAGTAGCTCCGGCAAATTCACATCCGCGATTGCAAGAAAGTTCATCGCTGCCTTTGCTCCCGGCCCCGTTGGATTACCCTTTTCATCAATGTCAACGGTGTTTGGTAGTCGCCCCGTTTCTTCGTTAAATGGGACAGCCAGTGGAATTGCGTTCCAGATTACCCGCGCAATTAGCTTTGATGACAGCGGTGGGTCACTTTCTTCTTCTTCCTCTTCCTCCTCTTCAACACTGGCCGGTGCTACAGCGGTATCTACTGGGGCTTGTGGTGACGCGATTTTCTCTCTGACTTGATTTTCTTCAAGTATTGATTTGAGCAAGTCATCGATGCAGTCTGTCTTCATTTCATACTTAATACCAGTCGTTGTTGCTTTGCGCTTCCATGAAATATTGACTTCAATGGTGCCTGATTTCTGCTGTACGTAGTTCGCAATAATGTCTGCGTCTGCTAAGGAAAGCTCTCCGAAGCCATTGGTGATTTCTTCTGCAGTGACTTCAACGCGAAGATTAACGTTTGGAAGTGGTGCGCTTGTTCTGAAATCATCTTCGGTCGGTGCCACATTCGATAGTCCGCAATACAAAGCATCGAGCACAGACGATTTACCACTTTCATTTTGGCCGACTAGAATAGTGATCCCGTCTGGGGAAAATGGAATCCAATCTGAATGCGCGATTGAGCGGAAATTTGATATTTGAAAAGCCAATAGTTTCATATGGTTCTTTTTAATGGTTTCGCATCCCTTTGCGATAGACGTAGCCTCACGCGCCATATCACAGAACCAATTCTAATGGGCAGTTTCCAAGAAGCTTAATTCTGGAAATTTGCCTGCATTCGGACGGATCGATCTTCCAAAAAACAAAGTAGCTCCTGATTTGCCGCTAAATCAGGAGCTGTTCGCGCAGTCAGTACGGGGGCTAGAGGTCAATAAGTCGGACTCATATTCCTCCCTTTGCGGTCAGTCAAACCACCCCAGCCCGCTCCAACATCGCATGCAACAACACATTGCAGCCCGCAGTAATGTGCTCCGGCTTCGCGTCCTCAATCTCGTTGTGGCTGATGCCGTCCTTGCAAGGGATAAAGATCATTCCGGCCGGGGCCAGCTTTGCCATGTACACCGCATCGTGGCCGGCGCCTGATACGGCGGGCATGTTGGAGTAGCCCAGCTTCTTGGCGGCGCGACCCACGGCATCCACGCAGTTCTCGTGAAACGCAATGGCGTTGTAGCTGGACACCATTTCAATCTTCACGTCCACGCTGTGCTCCTGGCCCACCTTGGCGGCAAAGGCTTTCACCTCGTCGGCCATCTGGTCCACCAGCGCGTCGGTGGCGTTGCGCAGATCAATGCTGAACTTCACGCGGCCGGGGATCACGTTGCGGCTGTTGGGGAAGACCTGCACCATGCCCACAGTGCCGCGCCCGTGTGGCGAGTGGCGGTGCGCGGCGGCCACCACGTCTTGCATGATGCGCGTGGCGGCCAACAGC
The DNA here is from genome assembly GCA_002255955.1 of Burkholderiales bacterium PBB2. Lineage (GTDB taxonomy): Bacteria > Pseudomonadota > Gammaproteobacteria > Burkholderiales > Burkholderiaceae_C > Paucibacter_A. Next base: position 1,639 of record NKIM01000028.1, read on the forward strand.
GCGTCTTTGCGCAGCGCCATGGGCGTGGGGCCGGCGTGGGCTTCCATGCCGGTCACGGTACAGTCAAACCAGCGGATGCCCAGCACGCCGCTGACCACGCCGATGGTCACGTCGTTGTCTTCCAGCACCGGGCCTTGTTCGATGTGCGTTTCAAAGTACGCGCCAATCGGGTGGTCGCCGGGCTCCTGCGTGCCGATGTAGCCAATGCGCTCCAGCTCGCCCTTGACGCTCTTGCCTTCGGTATCCGTTGCGGCATACGCATGCTCCAGCGTGAAGGCCTTGGCAAACACGCCCGAGCCCATCATCACCGGCACAAAGCGCGAGCCTTCTTCGTTGGTCCAGAAGGCCACTTCGATGGGCGCTTCGGTTTCAATGCCCAGGTCGTTCAACGTGCGCACCACTTCAATGCCTGCCAGCACGCCGTAGTTGCCATCAAACTTGCCGCCCGTGGGCTGGGTGTCGATATGGCTGCCGGTCACGATGGGGGGCAGGCTGTTGTTGCGCCCGGCGCGGCGCATGAAACCGTTGCCGATTTTGTCGATGGTGATGGTCATGCCCGCGTCCTTGGCCCAGCCCAGCACCAGGTCGCGGCCTTGTTTGTCCAAGTCGGTCAGGGTCAGGCGGCACACGCCGCCCTTGGGCGTGGCGCCAATCTGCGCCAGCTCCATCAGCGATGCCCAGAGGCGCTCGCCGTTGATGCGGATATTGTCGATGTCGGTGGCTGTTGCGTTGGTCATGGTGGAGTCCTCAATTGGTTGCGCGTCGTAACGCTACTTCTCGCCATTGCGGGTTGCGGTGGGCCCCGATTTGTGGCCAGCAGGACACCATGAGGAGCCCACCGCAACCCGCAATGGCAGGCACAAGTCCATTAGCGTTTGACGGCGGTGGGTGCCAGCGTCTCCGCCCGCAGTTTGTTGGCAGAAAAATTGTCGCTAAACGCAGGCCGCTTGATGTAGCGCCCCTTGCCCTGCACAGCGCGCAGGTCGCCCTGCACAAACACCAGCTCGCCCTGGCTCACGGTGTGGCTGGGGATGCCTTTCACTGTGCGGCCTTCGAAGATGTTGAAGTCACCCTTGCTGTGCTGCGTTTTGACCGACAGCGTCTTGGTGCCCGCCGGGTCCCACACCACCAGGTCGGCATCGGCGCCGACCGACACGCTGCCTTTTTGCGGGTAGATGTTGAACAGCTTGGCGGTGTTCGCCGATGTGACAGCGACAAATTCGGAGGGCGTCAGCCTCCCGGTGTTCACGCCTTCGTCCCAGATGACCGCCAGGCGCTCTTCCACGCCGCCGCAGCCGTTGGGTATCTTGCTGAAGTCGTCCTTGCCCGCGGCCTTTTGCGCGGCGCAGAAGGTGCAGTGGTCGGTGGCCGTCGTGTGCAGGTTGCCGCTTTGCAAACCCTTCCACAAAAACTCGCTGTTGCCCTTGGGGCGGAAGGGCGGGCTCATCACATGGGCGGCGGCGGTGGCAAAGTCCGGGTGGCGGTAGACGCTGTCGTCCAGCACCAGATGCCCGGCCAGCACTTCGCCGTAGACGCGTTGGCCGCGCGCGCGCGCGCGGGAGATGGCTTCTAACGCTTCCACGCAGCTGACGTGCACCACGTAGATCGGCACGTTCAGCACATCGGCAATCGCAATCGCGCGGTTGGCGGCTTCGGCCTCGACCATGGGCGGACGCGACAACGGGTGGCCTTCGGGGCCTTTGATGCCCATGTCAGAAACCGTCTTTTGCAGCAGGTAGACCAGCTCGCCGTTTTCGGCGTGCACGGTGGGCATGGCGCCCAGTTCCAGCGCGCGTTTGAAGCTGTTTACCAGTGTTTCGTCGTCACACATGATGGCGTTTTTGTAAGCCATAAAGTGCTTGAAGCTGTTGACGCCTTCTTCCTTCACCAGCGTGCCCATGTCCTGGCGCACCTGCTCGCTCCACCAGGTGATGGCGACGTGGAAGGAATAGTCGCTCGCCGACTTCTCGGCCCAGCCGCGCCACTTCTTGTAGGCGTCCAGGATGTTCTCTTGCGGGTCGGGGATGACGAAGTCGATGATGGTGGTGTTGCCACCCGCCAGGCCCGCCGCCGTGCCGGTGTAGAAGTCATCCATCGTGGTGGTGCCCATGAAGGGCAGTTGCATGTGGGTGTGCGGGTCAATGCCGCCGGGCATCACATACTGGCCGCCAGCGTCTACGGTGGTCGCCCCAGCGGGGGCGCTCAGGTTTTCGCCCACGGCCACGATCTTGCCGTCTTGGGTAATTACATCGGCCTTGAAGGCTCGGTCGGCGTTGACGACAGTGCCGCCACGAATGAAAAGTGTTGTCATACTTGCTCCTCTTTTAGTAGCTGCTCCCGCACTATCCACGGGCTCAACGGCGTATTTGATGCTTAAACTCAGGCCTCAACCCGCATCGGGTTGTTCGGGTGGGTGGTCCAGTTGGCGTATTGGTCGCTCACCACTTTGCCTGTGCGCAGGTCGGTCTCACCCGGCGCAACGTCTCGCAGCGTAATACATTCCGGCACCGGGCACACGGTCACGCACAGGTTGCAGCCCACGCATTCGTCTTCCATCACTTCAAAGTGGCGCTTGCCGTCTTTTTGGAAAGTGATGGCTTGGTGGCTGGTGTCTTCGCAGGCAATGTGGCAGCGCCCGCACTGGATGCAACTGTCTTGGTTGATTACCGCCTTGCTGATGTGGTTCAGGTTCAGGTATTGCCAGTTGGTGACGGATGGAACCGCCTTGCCCACGATCTGGTCCACGCTGGTAAAGCCCATCTCGTCCATGTAGTTGGACAGGCCGTCTGCCATGTCCTGCACGATCTTGAAGCCATAAACCATCGCCGCGGTGCAGACCTGCACCGTGCCCGAGCCGAGCGCGATGAAGTCCAGCGCATCGCGCCAGTTGCCAATGCCGCCAATTCCGCTGATGGGCAGGCCAGCCGTCTCAGGGTCCCGCGCAATCTCGGCCACCATGTTCAGCGCAATGGGTTTGACGGCCGGGCCGCAGTAGCCGCCGTGGCTGCCCTTGCCGCCGGTAGATGGCGACATGGTCAGCGTGTAGGGGTCCACGCCCATGATGGAGTTGATGGTGTTGATGAGCGACACGGCATCGGCCCCACCGGCCTTGGCCGCGCGGGCCGGCATGCGCACGTCGGTGATGTTGGGTGTGAGCTTCACGATGACGGGCAGCTTGCTGTACTGCTTGCACCACGCGGTCACCATCTGAATGTATTCGGGCACTTGTCCCACGGCCGCGCCCATGCCGCGCTCGCTCATGCCATGCGGGCAGCCAAAGTTCAGCTCAATACCGTCGGCACCGGTGTCCACCAGGCGCGCCAGGATGTTCTTCCACGATTGTTCCTCGCAAGGGACCATCAAGGACACGATCATGGCGCGGTCGGGCCAGTTGCGTTTGACTTCGGCGATCTCGCGCAGGTTCAGCTCCAGGTCGCGGTCGGTGATCAGCTCAATATTGTTAAAGCCCATCAGGCGGCGGTCGGGTGAGAGCAAGGCGCCGTAGCGGGGGCCGTTGACGTTGACGACCGGTGGCCCGGCTTCGCCCAGTGTTTTCCAGACCACGCCACCCCAGCCCGCCTCAAACGCGCGGTTGACGTTGTAGGCCTTGTCGGTGGGCGGGGCAGAGGCCAGCCAGAAGGGGTTGGGGCTTTTGATGCCGACGAAATTGGTTGCGAGATTGGCCATGGTGTTTCTCCAGAGTTCGAGTGTGCGGTGCGGGAAGTGCTCAGGCCCAATCAGCCTGTGATGTACGCGTGGATGGCTTTGGCCGACTGCTTGCCGTGTTCTACGGCTTCCACGGTCAGGTCCAGTCCGCCGGCGCGGCAATCGCCACCCGCCCACACGCCTTTCAGGTTGGTCGTACCCGCCGCATCCGTCGCAATGCGGCCGTCTTGCAGCGCCAGGCCGCTCTCTGCCAGCACCGGGTTGCCCAGCTTCTGGCCGATGGCCTTGAGCACCATGTCGGCTTCAAAGGTGATCTCGCGGCCCGTGGGCTGCAGCTTGCCGCCCACCAGGGTCTGGTCGGCAAAGCGCACGCCAGCCACATGGCCCTTACCTTCACCATGGCCCAAAATCTCGACGGGCGACAGCCACTGGTGCAGCACCACGCCATTGGTCTGTGCCCAGTCTTGCTCGGCTTGCGATGCGCCCATGGCATCGCGCCCACGGCGGTACACCATGTGCACCACCTTGGCACCCAAGAGCTTGCTTTGCACTGCGGCGTCCACGGCCGTCATGCCGCCGCCAATCACCACCACGCGGCGGCCGATAGGGAGGGTGGATTTGTCGTCCGCCTGACGCAACGTGGCAATAAAGTCCACAGCGTCCTGCACGCCCTCCAGGTCTTCACCGGGCACGCCAAGCTGGTGCGTGGTGGACAGGCCCATGCCCAAAAACAGCGCGTCATAGTCTTTGCGCAGCGCTTCCAGTTGGGCCGCCGTCTCCAGCTTCCAGTCGGTCTGGATGGTGATGCCGCCAATGCCCAGCAGCCATTGAATCTCTTGCTGCGCAAAGTCGCCGGGTGTCTTGTAGCTGGCCAGACCGTATTCGTTCAGGCCGCCGGCCTTGGGCTTGGCGTCAAACACCACCACGTCATGCCCCTCACGCGCCAGCGTGTAGGCACAGGCCAGGCCCGCCGGGCCAGCACCCACCACGGCTACCTTTTTTCCGGTGGGTGCGGCGCGGGTAAAGATTTGCGGCTTGTCGCTCTCCATCAAAGTATCCACCGCGTGGCGCTGCAGGCGGCCGATGGCGACGGGGCGGTCCTCTTGCGTGTTGCGCACGCAGACCGCTTCGCACAGGTTCTCGGTCGGGCAGACGCGGGCGCACATGCCGCCCAGCGGGTTGCTCTCCAAAATCGCCTTGGCCGAGCCGCGCAGGTTGCCATCGGCAATGCGCTTGATGAACGACGGCACATCGATGCTGGTGGGGCAAGCCGTGGCGCAGGGCGCGTCATAGCAATACAGGCAGCGCTCGGCCTCCAGCAACGCCTGCGTGGCAGTGAAGCGCGGCGTAGCGTCGGCAAAGCGCAGGGCATATTCGGCGGTGCTGAGGCGGCCCGCTTGTATGTCGGCGGGAGACGAAATATCGGGAATAGTGGGGGTAGACACGCGGGCGACTCCTTTAAAGCTGACCGTTTGGTCAGGTGCTGGTATGGATGCTAGCAATCCACGTGCCAGCGTGGAATTAGGGTTTGTACTTGGGTACTTGTCAGTATCATCCCGCCCACCTATTTATTGCGCTGCATGCGCATCGCAAAGAATGTCGGAAATGCCAGAGATCCCGCCAGCAGTGACCCTGTCCGTATCACCGTTTCCGGTTGACTTGCCACCCACATCGTTACCTGACGAGGTGACACCTGAGACTGTAGAAGAACCAAGAAGCAGATTGGAATTCACAGGCTCGGGTGCCGAATACTTTCGCATCTGGGCAGTGAACCTTACGCTGACGATTTGTACGCTGGGTCTTTACGGCGCCTGGGCCAAAGTGCGCAGGCTTCAGTACTTCTACCAGCACACCCTTCTGGATGGAAGTGCTTTTGACTACACCGCCAACCCGGTTGCCATATTGTTCGGGCGCATGCTGGCATTGGGGTTGTTGGTGGGGTATTACTTGGCCTTTGAGCATTCCGCCCATGCGGGTCTGGCCGCTACTTTTGCATTGGCCGGGCTATTGCCCTATTTGCTATGGCAATCCAACCGGTTCAAGGCTCGCAACACCCGTTTTCGTGGGCTGGAGTTTGGCTTTGAAGGCAGCTTGCGCGATGCCTATACGGTCTACGTGCCGGTGATAGTGATTGCGTTTGCGCCCTCGGCAGCAGCCGGGTATCTGTTGGGGCCCAATGACAAATTCTGGATCTTGTTGATGTCCGGGCTGGGGTTGCTGGTATTGCCAGTGTGTCATGCCCTGTTTCGTCAGTATGTACAAAACAACTTGCGCTTTGGAGATGCTCGCTTTGTTTTTTCCGCGCGGCGGATCGATTTTGTAAAGGTTTGGGCGTGGGGCATGGGGGCCATGTTTGCCATCGCCTTAGTCGTCGGGTTGTTTGTGTTCGCGGTATTGGTCATTGTCACGGCCATTTTGGGCAAAGGTTCGGCGGCGGCATGGATAGCACTTTTGTTCACCTTCAGTGTTGTTTGGCTCATATTCCAGCTGACAGGCAGCTACTTCACGGCCCGATTCCAAAGTTTGGTGTGGGACAAAACCTTGGTCGGCAAACTGGCGATGCACTGCGAGGTATCTGCCATCACCCTCATGCGGATTCAGTTCGTGAACACGCTATGGGTGGTGTTGAGCCTGGGCTTGTTCCGGCCCTTTGCTGCGACGCGCCTTGCCAAATTCCGGCTGGAGTGCGTGAGCGCGTCGGTTCTCGAAAGCCTGAACCTTGTAGCCAATGACACCGCCGAGTCTCGACGCGGGGCTTTGGGCGAAAGCGCGGCCGAGTTGTTTGAAATGGATGTCGGATTATGAACACGATCTTCTCTGGAATATGGCTGGACGGTAAGACCGCCGCCAAACTGCCCGCCACACTGGCGGCTGAAGGCTCGGGCATGGTCCTGCAGTGGATGCACGGCCAGCGTTCATTGATGGCCGGCGATGTGATGGCGATTCATCCCCGCCAGAAGGGTGTGCAATTTCTAAGGCTGACCGACGGCAGTACCTGTGAAATGCCCGCTTCTCTGGAATTGTTGGCCATGCTTGGGCAGGCTGGCGTGGGAGTCCAAAAGTCGTCAGCGGTGGCCGCCATCTTGCATGGCGATTGGCGCATCGCCGCGATGGCCATTGCATTCCTGGTGGGCGTGGTGACAGCGTTTTACGTTTGGCTGCTGCCTAGCTTCGCTCAATACGCGGCGACCATAGTGCCAGTCGAACTGCAACGGAAATTGGGAGAAACGGCTTTGCGTCAGATTGAGGCCCAGTGGCTGTCACCCTCGCAATTGCCGTCTGCCCAGCGCGGGCAAATTCAACGGCGGTTTGAGACACTGACCAAGGACCTGAATGGCCCTGAGTACGCGCGGATTGAACTGCTGATCCGCAAATCTGGCGTAGGCCCGAATGCATTCGCTTTGCCTGGGAACTTCATCGTGCTTACCGATGATTTGGTCACGCTGGTGGATGGGGACCTGGACGCCATCTCGGGGGTTTTGGCGCACGAATTGGGCCATCTGAAACACCGCCACAGCTTGCGCAGTGTGGTGCAGGGAGTGGCGATGACCGTATTGGCCTCCGCGCTGATTGGTGACTACTCGAGTGCACTGGCGGCCGTGCCGGCCGGGTTGGGGCATTTGAACTACAGCCGCCATTTCGAAAGCGAGGCTGATGGCTTTTCTTACGCGTTGCTCTGCCAAGAAAAAATCAACCCCGCGGCCACCGCGTTGTTCTTTGATCGGGTTTCCAAAATAGACCCGGCGGATAAGCTGATACCTGCTTATCTGAGCAGCCACCCGGTTTCGCAAGACCGGGCACGCTATTTTCGCGAGGCTTGTCCTAAGCCCTAAGCCCTAAGCTGGCAGGTAGCCCTCTACCGACAAATAACGCTCACCCGTGTCGTAGTTGAAGCCCAGCACGGTGCTGCCCGCCGGAATCTCGGGCAGTTTCTGGGCAATCGCAGCCAACGTCGCGCCGCTGGAAATACCCACCAGCAAGCCCTCTTCCTTAGCGCTGCGGCGACCGTACTCGCGGGCGGCTTCGGCTTCCACTTGGATCACACCGTCCAGCAGCTCGGTCTTCAGATTCTTGGGAATAAAGCCCGCACCAATACCCTGAATGGGGTGGGGCGCAGGCGCACCGCCGCTGATCACAGGCGAGGCCGTGGGCTCCACTGCAAACACTTTCAGGTTAGGCCATTTGGCCTTGAGCACCTGGGCCACACCACTCAGGTGACCACCGGTGCCCACGCCGGTGATGATGACGTCCACGCCGTTGGGGAAGTCGTTGGCGATCTCCAGCGCGGTGGTGCGCACATGCACGTCGATATTGGCCGGGTTTTCGAACTGCTGGGGAATCCACGAATCTGGCGTTTGCTCTGCCAGCTCTTGGGCGCGGGCAATGGCACCCTTCATGCCTTTTTCGCGCGGGGTCAGGTCAAACGATGCGCCGTAGGCCAGCATCAGGCGGCGGCGCTCGATGGACATACTGTCAGGCATCACCAAAATCAACTTGTAGCCTTTGACCGCAGCCACCAGGGCCAGACCAACACCCGTGTTGCCCGAAGTGGGCTCGATGATCGTCGCGCCGGGCTTCAGTGCACCGCTTTTTTCGGCATCTTCAATCATGGCCAGCGCAATGCGGTCTTTGATGGAGCCACCGGGGTTGCTGCGTTCGCTTTTCACATACACCTGGTGGGTGCTGCCAAACAGCTTATTGATGCGGATATGGGGCGTGTTGCCGATGGTCTGCAGGACGTTGTCGAATGCCATGGGGAGTCTCCTGTGGTGGATTCTGGGGTCGGGTGGGCCTGCCATTTTGGGCCAAACCGGCTGTTTTGCCAGCAACAGTTTGGCTATATCCATATGCCCATGCGGCCAGATGCTGGTCCAGGCCCGATAATCGGGGGGTGAAGCCCGCCAGACCACCGCTGGTGCAATTTGGGAAACCAAGCACTGGAGGAACGTCCGGACTGCATAGGGCAGCGTAGCAGTTAACGACTGTCCACTGACAAGCGGTTGGCGCAAGCCAGACGCCCTAAGGTGAGGATTAGAGCAACAGAGACGAGTCGGTGTCGAGGTCCCGCAAGGGAAAATCTCGCATCGGGTGAAACGGGCAATCTCTACGCGCAGCAATACCAAGTAGGCCAACGTTGACGGGGCCCCCGGAGTTGGCGGGTAGGTAGCATCGAGCCGTTTGGGTGACCAGCGGCCCAGAGTAATGGTGGTCACAAGGGGGGCAACTCCCTTGCACAGAATCCGGCTTATCGGTGGGCTTCACACTTTTTTTGATGTATCGTTGTGGCATCTGTTCCCCATCTCTGGAGGCACCATGCGACCGATCCTTGAGCTGTTTAAAAAACGCGACGCTGCGACTTACAACCTGAGCCCCGGAGACAGCGTGTTTGCCGCCCTGCAGCGGCTGGCCGACCACAACGTGGGTGCCATGATGGTGATGGACAACGGCAAGCTGGTGGGGGTGTTTTCCGAGCGGGACTACACCCGCAAGATCGCACTGGCCGGGCGTTCGTCCAAAGACACGCTGGTGGCCGATATCATGACTGCCCACGTGCTCACCGTATCCCCCAAGAGCAGCACCCACGATTGCATGGCGCTGATGAGCGAGAAAAATATTCGCCACTTGCCGGTGGTGGATGGTGACAAGGTAATCGGGATGATCTCGATCCGCGACCTGATGAATGACATCATTGCGGACCACGAGAACACCATCAGCCAGCTGGAAAGCTATATCAAGTCCTGAGACTTTGCGGGGCAGATCTTTAGCTCTGTCCTCAACTGAGCAGCGGCGTTCTAGACGCATGGGCGGTCAGAGCGTTTTGCTCCGTGTCCCCCGCCCTTCGGGCTCCTCCTTGACCTGCGCAAAACGCTCTGACCGCCCACGCGCCTAGAACTTTTCCCAGTCCGCCAGGTAGCGCCACTGGCCTACCGGCAAATCGGCAATCGTGACCCGTCCCATGCGGACGCGGCGCATGGCCAAGATCTCAAAATTCGCTTCCCCACACAAATAGGCCACTAGGCCGGGGTGTGAGCCTTTGATGGCAAAACGTATGCGGCTCATTTCTGGAGAGCTGCTGCTGACGCTCACCTTGACTTGGGGAAGGTTATTGCGCTCATCCTTCAGCGCGTAGCCGATCGGCTTGAGGGCGTCGGGCTCTACCTCGCCTTTCACCTCTACCAAATACTCGTGTTCCATCACGCCCAGGTCTTCACTGAGCTTGCGTGTGGTGCGCCAGTCTTGGGTAAACACCACCAGGCCGCTGGCTCCGGTTTCCAGTTCCACGTCGGCTTCCAGGTCATTGAAGTGGCGTTTGAGCGTGCGAATCTCGGCGGGGTCGTGCTCCCAGTGGTTTTGTGGCGTGAGCAGACTGCGCGCATTGGGTGGCGGGCCTTTGCGGCCACGTGCAGCACCGGGCCCAGCGCGCGGCGGGGCGGCTCGGGGGGGCTCGTCCTCGTCCAGCTCTTCCAGCCCGTCGGTGGTGCCGGGTGGCTTGTTCAAAATCAGCGTGACGGAGCTCAGCAGCAAGAGGCTGGCCTGCGGGTCCAGCGCGACGGTCTGCTGGTCTACACGGTGCGCAGGCTCTTCCACCACCACGCCGTTCACGGTCACAAATCCGCCTTCGATGTACTGCTCGGCTTCTTTGCGCGAGCAGCCCTTGATCTGCATCACGCGCTTGGACAGGCGCTCGCCGGTTTCCACAGGGACGGCGGACGGGTAGTTTTTTTGGGTGACCGGTGGCACGAAGCCTGGATCATCCTTGCGCGGTTTGCGAAGGCGGGGCTTTTTGGTGGACTCTGTCTGCGCCTGTGCTGGCTGGGACGTCGGGCCGGGGTAGTAGGGCGTGGCCTGGCCCCGGCGTACCGGAGGCGTATTGCGCACCGGACTGGGCTGGGATGGAGGGCGAGACGCCATTGGCGCAGGTGCCACCAAGGTGCGGGGCGCTTTAACGGGTTTGCCCAGCGTGGGGCGTGGGGGTTTGGAGTCGGAGGTGCTCATGCTTGGCCTTCTTGGTCTTTTTGGTTTTGTAAGGAATTTAAGGCGTAAATGCGTTCCACGTGCGCCAGCAATGACCGCTTGGCCACCGGCCAGATGCGCGGGTCCACATCGTCGTAGGCCAGGGGCAGCCAGTCGTCCAGGCTACCCAGCGGGTTGGACTGCATCACAGCCGCTATTTTCGCCTCCCGCTTCAGGCGGTGGGCTTTCAGGTGCGCAATAGCTCCCAAAGCGTCGTCCATCACATGGCCGTGGGCGGGCAGGATGAACTGCACCTGGTGCGTGGTGCAGGCCTCAGTCAGCCGGTCCAGCGAGTTCATGTAGTCGGCCATATTGCCGTCGGGCGGGTCGATCACCGTGGTGCTGCCGTTGAGCACATGGTCGCCGGTGAATAGCAGGCCGTCTTCCTGCAGCAGCAGGCAGACGTGGTTGGCCGCATGGCCAGGCGTGTAAATCACTTGCAGGGTATGCGGACTACTGGCCGAATTAAGTGCCAAATCATCCTCTAGGGCGCATGGAATGTGCGGGAGCAGCTCCTGATTTAATAGCAATCTGTCGGGCGTGAAGGCACTGGCTGCGCGCGCTGTGGGTGCGGATGGCAGGCCCAATATCGGCGGGCGATGGGTGCACAAGACCTGCAAAGGTGCGGCACCGGGGGAGTGGTCTGGGTGCGAATGGGTGCAGACGATGCGCAGGATATTGCCGCCTTCACCGTTCACGTCCACCGCCGCCTGCCACAGGCGCTGCAGGTGGTCGGCATCGGCCGGGCCGGGGTCGATCACGGTAAAACCGGTGCTGGCGTCGCCCACCAAATAGCTGTTGGTGCCAGGGCCGGTCATCACGCCGGGGTTGGGGGCGGTCACGCGCAGCACATTGCGCAGCAGGGGCACCGGGCGGCTGGTTTGCCAGTCGGCGGGCGCGGGTAGTGGGCGGTCGGCCTGCAGTTGTTGGGTCAGTCGGGGCATGCAAGCATTTTGCAGGCAAATGCGGGTGCCGTCCCCGGCGGAGAGTCTGTATCGCTGTTTAAAGCGGGTGGCCTATGCGTTCGAAGCGGGGCATCCAGTTGCCCAGAATGTCTGCCGAGACCAGCACATGCCCGGCGCGGCCAATCAAACGCTCTCGCGGCACAAAGCCAATGAAACGTGAGTCTGCACTGTTGTCGCGGTTGTCACCCAACATGAAGTAATGCGCCGCAGGCACGACCACCGGACCAAAGTCTCGCCGCGCATCTACACCATGCAAAAACTGCACGGCATGCGCTTTGCCCACGCCGCTCTCCGTTGCCCGCGTGGCTGGCACATCCATTCCTGGCGCTACCGGCTCGATCAGGGCGCTGGACTCAGAATACTGCGCGCTTTGGTGGTTGATGGACAAAACCTCGTTCTTCATTTCCACCAGGTCACCCGGCAGCGCCACCAGCCGCTTGATGAGCCGCGTCCCATCGGTGGGCGATGTGAAGGTCACGATATCGCCGCGCTCGGGCTCACCCAGTGTGGCCAACGACACATCGGTCAGCGGTACTTTCAGGTCATACGCCAGGCGGTTGACCAGAACCACATCGCCCTCCAGAATCGTCGGTCGCATGGACCCGGAGGGGATGGGGTTCCAGTCCGCCACGGCGGTACGGAACACGCCCAGGCAGGCCAGAAAAATCAGGAACCCGCGGTTGTCAATCAGCCAGCGCTTCATGGTGAGAAGGCTCAGACGCGCTTGGCAACAATAGTGACGGTATCCAAAGCGACAACCGACGTTTCTGCCTGGTCGGCTTTGGAGACTTGGTCAAACATAAACAACATGCTGCCGTTCATGGCAACGGTCATTGCCACTGCGGCAAAAAAAGCGGCAAAACGTGTGGTGGTAGCTGTGGTCATTTCATCTCTCCAGTTGGGGGCCACTGCGGCCCGTTGAAGAGAATGTAGGTGCTCTGATGTGCGCTTGCACGCTGCTTGCGACGAACCGCCGAAATGCGTGATGGACGACGGCCGAGGCCAGACGAATAGCGACGTCGCTTGAGTGTGGCGTACCGGTTGGTTCGCATTCGCACGGTCTCAATCTGCCGGCCCATACCATCCGCAGACGCTGCAGCGTCGATAATCCGGCCATGCGAATCCAATTTACAAAAATGCAAGGTGCCGGCAACGACTTTGTCGTGCTGGATGAGACCCGCGGCTCATTGGGTCTGTCGGCAGCGCATTACCGTTTCTTGGGTGATCGCCATTTTGGTGTCGGTGCGGACCAAATCCTTACCGTGCGCCCTTCGCCGGGTGCCGATTTGGATTTTGAATACGTGATCCACAACGCCGATGGCAATGAGGTGGAGCAATGCGGCAATGGGGCACGCTGCTTTGCCCGCTTTGTGCGCGATCAGGGCCTGAGCAGCAAAGACCGCCTGCGCGTCAAAACCATGAAGGGCGTGATTGAGCCGCAGCTCACCCCGGATGGACGCGTCACCGTCGATATGGGTGCGCCGGTGTTTGACCTGGCGGCCATTCCTTTTGATGCCCAGGGTCTGAGCCCGCAAGCGGTGGGTTCATGGGTCAATTGGCCCTTAGAGCCTATGGATAGTGCGGGAGCAGCTTCTGTTTTGATAGCAACGCTATCGATGGGCAATCCGCATGCGGTGTTGTTGGTCGACGATGTGGACACTGCGCCAGTGGCCAGCCTGGGCCTCGCCGTGCAGGCCAATGCGCGTTTTTCCCAAGGCGTGAATGTGGGCTTTTTGCAAATACAAAGCCGCACCCAGGTACGCCTGCGGGTGTTTGAGCGCGGCGTGGGTGAAACACTGGCCTGTGGTTCCGGTGCCTGTGCGGCAGTGGTGGCGGGTATCCGGCTGGGCCTGCTGGACAGCACGGTGGACGTGCACGCGACCGGCGGTACCCTCACCATCCAGTGGGCGGGCTCTGAGGCTACTGTGCTGATGACCGGCCCAGCGACCACCGTGTTTCGCGGTGACATTGAAATTCCTGACAACCTCTCCTGACAACTTCTGATTGATTGCACCTGTGACACATCCTATCGACCAGCCCTTGGGCAACCCCATTACCGAAGACGATATTGCCCACTACCTGAGCAATACGCCTGACTTCTTTCAGCGCCATTCTGAGTTGCTGGCGGCCGTGCAGTTCACCAGCCCGCACAGCAAGCGCGCCGTGAGCTTGCAAGAGCGCCAGGCCGAAATGCTGCGCGAAAAAATCAAGGTGCTGGAGCAGCGCGTGATGGAAATGATCCGCAATGGAAACGACAACGTGCTGCTGTCTGACAAAATCCTGCGTTGGGCGCGGACCTTGTTTTTAGCCAAAGACTTGGCCGCGTTGCCGGAGCAGATGGTGGAAGAAATACGCGGTCAGTTCTCGGTACCCCAGGTGGGCATACGCGTGTGGGGCGTAGCCACCGAGTACGCGCATTTGCCTTTCGCCACTGGTGTGAGTGAAGACGCTGCCGTCTTTGCCAGCTCACTGACCGAACCCTTTTGCGGGCTGAACACGGGCTTTGAGGCCGCCAGTTGGCTGCCCGATGGCCAGAGCGTGACTTCACTGGCCTTGATCCCGCTGCGGTCTGAGCTGGCCGGTGGCGGTTTGGCCCCAGCGTTTGGGCTTTTGGTATTGGGCTCGCCCGATGCGCACCGCTTTCACAGCGGCATGGGCACGGACTTTCTGGCGCGTATCGGCGATCTGGCCGGTGCTGCGCTGTCGCGCCTGCGTTAAGGCAGGCGCATTTCGGGCAGGCGCATCTCGGGTTTACCGCATCAGCGTATGGACACGGCTGAAGCAAGCCCCGCCTCGGTAGCCGCTTCGCCCCTGGTGCAGCGCTACCTGGATCATGTGCGCTTTGAGAGGCGCTTGGCCACCCGCACCGTAGAGCTGTACACGCTGGACCTGGGCAAGCTGCAACGGCTGGCCACGCAGGCCGGTGTGGAATTGGTGCAGGTACAAAACCACCATATCCGCCGCTGGGTCGCGCAGATGCATTCTGCAGGCCGCAGCGGCCGCGGCATTGCGCTCATCATGTCGGGCTGGCGCGGTTTTTACACCTGGCTGGGCCGCGAAGGCCTGGTGGCCAGCAACCCAGTGCAAGACGTGCGCTCCCCCAAAGCGCCTAAGCCCCTGCCCAAAGCCATGGGCGTGGACGATGCGGTGCAGTTTGCCGACTTTGAGAGTGAGGACGATCCGTGGCTGGAAGCGCGCGACGCGGCCATGGTCGAGCTGCTGTACGGCAGTGGCCTGCGCGTGGGCGAGTTGATCGGGCTGGATGTGGTGGCCAGCAGCACGGCCAAAGGCTGGATCGATCTGCAAGCCGCCGAGGCCCATGTGCTGGGCAAGGGCTTCAAGCGCCGTACCGTGCCGGTAGGTGCCACTGCCTTGACAGCGCTGGCGCGATGGCTGTCCTTGCGCGGCACCTCCAGCGCGCAGGGTGCCGCGCCGGTACACGCCACGCAGGCCGATGCCGCTAATGCTCTGTTCACTGGCCGCTACGGCACACGCTTAACGGCCCAGTCGGTATGGCAACGATTAAAACGTCGCAGCCAGTTAGCAGGCCTCTTGGCCCCTGTGCACCCGCACATGCTGCGCCATTCCTTTGCCAGCCATGTGCTGCAGTCCAGCGGTGATTTGCGTGCCGTGCAAGAGCTGCTGGGTCATGCCCACATCACCACCACGCAGATCTACACCCAGCTGGATTTCCAGCACCTGGCGCGCGTCTACGACAGCGCCCACCCGCGCGCCAAGAAGCAGGCCGCGCCCTCCGACAAGCCTTAGTTCACCGCATCTTTTTCTTTTCGTTTCGTCTCTGACTATGTCCACAACTTTTGCCTGGGTCGGCGCTGGCGCCTTGCTGGCTTTCAATGCGGCCGCACAGACGGCGGCCCCGACGACAGCCACCCCGAGTGGCGACGCGCCCGTGCTGGCGCGCATCAGCGAAAGCCGCCCGGCCGCCGTCGAGGCCAACTGGACGCCGCTGCGTCTGCCCACCGGCAAGCGCATCGCCTTGCTGGGCGGCAGCTACCTGATGGCCATCGATGAAGACTGGGGGTTTGGCCCCAGCGTCTACGGCTCGGCAAAGGGCAATTACGGCGGCGTGTTCACGGTCGGCCTGACCGCGCAGCGACGTTGGCGCCTGGGCCAGAACACCCATCTGGCGGCCAGCCTGTATGCCGGCGCGGGAGGTGGCCTCAGTTCGTCCGAGGTGCGTTTTGGCGGTGGCCTGATGCTGCGCCCCGAGCTGTCCTTGCGCACCGAAGCGGGGGCCTGGTATTCGGGCGTGGCGCTCAGCCATGTGAGCTTCCCGAGCGGCAATGTGAAGGGCAGCAGCATCGGCTTTGTGCTCGGCCGTGCCGCCAGCTTTGCCAGCTTTGCGCCGACCGATGCCGGGCGCTTCGGCCGCTCCACCCAACGCACCGGCCTGGGCTTTGACGAGATCACCGTGCAAGGCGGTCTCTACAAGCCGCGTGCCGGCACTCGCAACCGCAGCGGTGTGGCCAGCACGGCCCGCATGGGCAAGGCCGGCGCCGATCTGCGCCACTACATCGCGGAGGGCAGCTGGTGGGGTGTGGAAGCCTCGGGCGCGGCTCAGGGCGGCGCCGATGGCTATATGGAAGTGCTGGCCAATGCGGGCCAGGACTGGGCCATTGGCCACCCCTCGCTGCGCCTGGGCGGCCAGCTGGCCGTGGGCCTGGGCGGCGGCGGCAATGTCGACACCGGCAGCGGCTGGCTTGTGCGCGCCGGCCCCACGCTGCGCTGGCAAACCCCTTGGGGTCCCAGCGTTCGCCTGGACGCCGGTCTGGCCCGCGCCACCGCCGGCAATTTCAAGTCCGGCTTTGTGCGCCTGGGCCTGAGCCTGCCGCTGGACCGTCCGCCCAGCTTCAATGTCTGGGGCATGGAGGAGAGCAAGCCCGGCGTGGTGCGCACCCAGCAGCTGTACACCAGCGTTCAACACCTCGGCAAGGTCCGCTTCAAGGATGGCCGCCAGGAATCCATCACCCAGCTGGGCCTGATGATGACGCGCGAGCTGACGCCCCATCTCTACGGCATCGGCCAGGCGGGCAGTGCGGCTTGGGGCTCGGCCGGCGCCTACTCCTATGGCTTGGTGGGTCTGGGCGTGCAAGCGCGGCCCTGGGCGGCCCAGCCGCGTTGGAGCGTGGGTGCGGAGTTGATGGCCGGTGCGGCCGGCGGCGGCGGCGTGGCCGTGGCCGGCGGGGCGGTGGCCCAGGGCGAGGCCTGGACCCAGTTGAATCTGGGCCAGGAGGAGCGCCTGCGCCTGCGCGTGGGTCTGGGCCAGTGGCGCAGCCTGCGTGGCGACAAGCAAAGCACCCATCTGTTCAATGTCTCGGTCGGCTATGCCTTTGGCAGCCTGACGCGCTGAGCCGCGGCATCCACACCTCCAAATAAGAAAGCGAAGCGATGAAGAAAATCGTCATCCGTGCCGGCAAGGAGCGCTCGCTGCAGCGCCGTCACCCTTGGGTGTTTGAGAGTTCGATCGCACGCGGCAGTGCCGACGCGGGCGAGACCGTGCGGGTCGAGTCGGCCGAGGGCGCCTTCCTGTGCTGGGCGGCGTTCAGCCCGCAATCGCAGATCCGCCTGCGCGCCTGGAGTTTTGACGAAGGCCAGCGCATCGATGCCGCCTTCTTCCGCCAACGCCTGGACCGGGCCCTCGCCGTGCGCACACGCCTGCCGATTGCCTCGGACGCGCTGCGCCTGGTCCACGGCGAGGCCGATGGTCTGCCGGGCTTGATCGTCGACCGCTACGGCGACACCCTGGTGGCCCAGTTCCTGTCCAGCGGTGCCGAGCGCTGGAAGGCGGTCATCGCCGACCACCTGCTGGCCGCCACCGGCCTGAGCCGCCTGTTCGAGCGATCGGATGCGCAGGTGCGCGAGTTGGAGGGCTTGCCCCAGGTGACCGGCTGGCTGCGTGGCGAGGGCGCCACGGAAGTGACGATCAGCGAACACCAGTGGCGCCTCAGCCTGGATGTGGCCGAGGGCCACAAGACCGGCTATTACCTGGATCAGCGCGACAACCGCAAAAAGTTCGCCGACACCGTGCGCCAGTACGGCTGCCAGTCTGTGCTGAACTGCTACAGCTACACCGGCGGCTTTTCGGTGGCGGCGCTGGCGGGCGGGGCGCAGGAGGTGGTCAGCGTGGACTCCTCGGCGCCGGCCCTGGCCCGCGCCTCGGCCCATGTGGCGCTGAACGGCTTTGCGCCCGAGTTGCACCGGGCGTTGGATGCCGATGTCAACGCCACCTTGCGCGGCTTTCTGAAAGAAGGCCGGCAGTTCGACGCCATCGTGCTGGACCCGCCCAAGTTCGCGCCCACGGCCGCCCACGCCGAGCGCGCCGCCCGCGCCTACAAAGACATCAACCGCCTCGGCCTGCGCCTGCTCAAGCCAGGTGGCGTGCTCTTCACCTTCTCCTGCTCGGGCGGCATCAGCCCCGATCTCTTCCACAAGATCGTGGCCGGTGCGGGCCTGGATGCCGAGGCCGATGGCTTCATCCTCGACCGCGTGGGCGCCACGCCTGACCATCCGCAGACCATCTGCTTCCCCGAGGGCGAGTACCTCAAAGGCCTGCTGATACTGAAAAGCTGAGGCCAGGGCGGCCGCCGTTTTGTGCGCGCCGCAGGGTGATGTGTTGCGCCCTGGTGGATTCCCTTAGTGGAAATTCCTGCCCCGGGTGAAGGGGGTCAAGGCCCCCGCTCTCGTGCCATATTCACGACCTGGGTCTGTTTGAAACAAACCCTTAACAATCCGCCCCCCGCGGCCAGAAGCCGACGTGCACAGAGTGGGGCGGACAGATCGTAAAAGCACAGCATCGAGAGGGACTCAGCGTGGCAAAGAACAAAGCAACTCTTCATTGGATCGCGGCGGCCGCCTTGTTGGCCATGGCTGGCGGCGCACAGGCTCTGGGCAACCAGCAAGCCCCGGACCTGAGCCTGCCCAGCAGCGTGGGCAGCCTGGGCAATCTGGACCCGCTGACCGGCAACACCAGCGCCCCGTCCAACTGGCGTTTCGCCCCCGGCCAAAGCATTGCCGGCGTGGCTGGCCTGCTGGACGGCGTGGCCCGTCTGAGCTTCACCACCAGCGATGGCGGCAGCTACGGCTGCTCCGGTTCGCTGCTGGCCGGTGGCCAGTACGTGCTGACCGCTGCGCACTGCGCCGATGACTTCACCTCGATGAAGGTGCAGTTCGGCTGGTTCAATGGCACCGCCACCGTGACCCGCAACGTTGCCGTGGGTGACGCCATCCTGCACCCGGCCTGGCAAGGCTTCAACAACTCGGCCGACAACGGCTCAGACATCGCCATCCTGAAGCTGGACACGGCTGTGACCACCATCCAGGGCTACAAGCTGAGCACCACCAATGATGTCGGCAAGACCCACATCATGGCCGGCTACGGCACGACCCAGAACGCCAACGTCAACTCCGGCACCAACTGGAACGATGGCGCCTACGGGCACTACGCCTTCAACACCTTCGATGTCGACAGCAAGACCTTCAACAAGGCTGTGGGCGACACGCTGGGCGCAGGCTGGGGCTACAACCCCGACTACTACCGTTACGGCGTGACCTATATGGTCGACTTCGACCGCGGCACCGACGGCAACAACACCCTGCAGCGCATTGCCAACGCCACGGGCAACCAGTTCAGCAGCGACCTGGGTCAAGGCGGTGTGGAAGGCCTGATCGCCGGTGGCGACTCGGGCGGCGGCGACTTCGTCTGGAATGGCTCGGAATGGGTGCTGTCCGGCGTGCATTCCTGGGGCTGGCAAGGCAATGCGGCCAATGGCCAAGGCGCTTGCGACTTCCTGGGTCTGAGCGGCTGCGACAACGCCATGAACAACAGCTCCAGCTACGGCGATCTGTCGGGCTCCACTGCCGTGTTCTCGCACGGCCAGTGGATCGCCTCGGTCACCGCCGTGCCCGAGCCGCAAACCTATGCGCTGATGGCCCTGGGCCTGCTGGCCGTGGGCGCTGCTGCTCGCCGCCGCAAGGCTTGAGCCAGCAACCTCAGATGCGGCGAGCCCAGCTCGCCGCAGCCGATGAAAAGCGACCTTCGGGTCGCTTTTTTCATGGGCGCGTCGTGGGCGGGGCTGGGCAATCGGGGTTTGTCCCGGCCCGTGATCCGGGGGGCATGGCGCCTTTGGCTCATGGCATATTCATGGCGCGGTCATAAGGTCCCGCACACCCGAATCGGAGGCGGGGTGCGTGCCCCAGGCGACGCAGGCGCAGGGCCTGTGTTTGCACAGCCGCACATGAGCACAAAGACATCGATTTCGAGGAGATCTTCCCCATGACCCCCACGTCTACACGCCTGCAGCGCGGCCTGATTGCCGCCGCCGTGGCCCTGATGGCCAGCACCGCCGCCCAGGCCAGCGCCAGCGATCTGTTCACCGACAAGCAGGCCCTGGTGGTCTCGACCGGCAACCCGGCTTCCTGGGTGCTTCAGCCCGGCGCGGACAACGGCGCGCTCGACGGCGTGGCCCGCCTGCTGTACTCCAATGCCCAGGGCAGTTGGATCTGCTCGGGCTCGCTGCTGGCCGGTGGCCAGTACGTGCTGACGGCCGCTCACTGCGCCGACAACTTCAGCGCCATGACCATCGATTTCAAGCAAGGCGCGGTGCAACGCAATGCCGCTCAGGCTTGGGTGCACAGCGGCTGGCAAGGTGAGCAGGCCTCGCTGGGCACGGGCTCGGACATCGCCATCATCAAGCTCGACCAGGCCGTCACCAACATCAACGGTTTCGCCCTGAGTACCAGCAACGATCTGAAGAAAGACTTCCTGCTGGCCGGCTATGGCCTGACTGGCACCGGCGCCACCGGCAACAGCGGCGGCTTCGATTGGGGCAAGGCCCACTTCGGCTACAACACCATCGACGTGGCGGACCAAGGCGCGTTCGGCGTCGAGTACATCAGCGACTTCGACAACGGCACGGCCGCCAAGAACGCCATCGCCCGCCTCGGCGATGCCTGGGGCACGGGCTGGACCAGCAGCACCGGCCTCGGTGCGGGCCTGGAAGCGCAAATCTCCGGCGGCGACTCCGGCGGCGGCGATTTCGTCTGGGATGCTGACAACAACCGCTGGCTGCTGGCCGGTGTGCATTCCTGGGGCTGGGGCAACTGCAATGCCGCGCTCGGCGTGTCTGACTGCGACATCCTGGCTGGCACCAACTCCAGCTTCGGTGACCTGGCTGCGTCCACCGCCGTGTTCTCGCATGCCGACTGGATCGGTTCCATCACGGCCGTGCCCGAGCCGCAAACCTATGCCTTGATGGCCCTGGGCCTGCTGGCCGTGGGTGCCAGCGTGCGTCGCCGCAACAAGGCCTGATTCCCGGCATCACCCGGGAGACTGTGAGAGGCGACCTTCGGGTCGCCTTTTTTCTGGGCGCCTGGCTTTGGTGGGATGCCGGGCTTCAGAGCTTGGGCAGGGCAATGCGCGGCTCGAACTTGCCGCGCCGCACGCTGAAAAAGGCTTTGACGTTGCGCACATTGGCGTCCTGCGTGAACAGGCGCAGCACCAGGGCCTGGTAGGCCGCCATATCGGGCACCTGCAGGATCAGCACAAAGTCCGGCCCCGGCGAGACCTGGTAGCACTGCTGCACCGCCGCTTCACCCAGCACACGGGCTTCAAAGGCCTGCAGATGCTCGGCGCCCTGGCGGTCCAGCGTGATCTCGACGATGGCGCGCAGGCCGGCGCCCAATTTTTCGGCCGAGAGCAGGGCGACGCGCCGCTCGATGATGCCGTGGTCCAGCAGGCGCTTGACCCGGCGCAGGCAGGTGGCGGGCGAGACATGGGCTTGCTGTGCCAGGTCCTGGTTGGACAGCGAGGCGTCGTGTTGCAGCAGCTCCAGGATGCGCAGATCGGTGGCATCCATGCTCAGTGTCTCGATCGAATCATTCATTTCAATGTCATTCGTGAAATAAGTTGTCGAGCCGCATTGATGGTGGTTGATTATTTCAATTTGATCGAAAAATTGAAAGCAATGATTTCATGCCTGTGCCTACGATGCGCTCCATTGCAAACTCAAGCAGTGTGCTCCAGCCCTCAGCGGCCGAGCGCCTCAACATTTTCAGGAGACCCGAGCCATGTGTGGAATCGTCGGAGCCGTCAGCCAGCGCAACATCGTCCCCATCCTGATCGAGGGCCTCAAGCGCCTCGAGTACCGCGGCTATGACTCTTGCGGCGTCGCCGTGCACCAGGACGGTGGCCTCAAGCGCGCCCGCAGCACCTCGCGCGTGGCCGAGCTGACCGGCCTGGCCGCCGAAGACGGCATCGCCTCCGGCACCGGCATTGCCCACACCCGCTGGGCCACCCACGGCGCCCCCGCCGTGCACAACGCCCACCCGCATTTCTCGCATGGCCCCAGCGCCGGTTCCGACAGCGTCGGCCGCATTGCCTTGGTGCACAACGGCATCATCGAGAACCACGACGAACTGCGCGCCGAGCTCAAGACCCGCGGCTATGTCTTCACCAGCCAGACCGACACCGAAGTCATCGCCCACCTGATCGACCACCTCTACCAAGGTGATCTGCTGGAGGCTGTGCAGCAAGCCCTGCCGCGCCTCAAGGGCGCGTACGCCGTGGCCGTGTTCTGCCGCGATGAGCCGCACCGTGTGGTGGCTGCACGCGAGGGCTCGCCCCTGGTGCTGGGCGTGGGCATGGAGGCCGCCGATGGCGAACACTTTGTTGCCTCTGACGCCATGGCTCTGGCCGGCGTGACCGACCAGATCGTCTACCTGGAAGAGGGTGATGTGGTGGACCTGCAGCTGGGCCGTTTCTGGATCAGCCGCCTCAACGTTGAAACTGGCCGTTATGAAGCGCAGCAGCGCGAGGTGCGCACGGTGCACGCCCACAGCGGCGCGGCCGAGCTGGGCCCCTATCGCCACTACATGCAGAAGGAAATCTTCGAGCAGCCCACGGCGATCGCCAACACGCTCGAGGCCATCACCAGCATCAGCCCCGAGCTCTTCGGTGACGGCGCCTACGGCATCTTCAAGGAAGTCGACTCGGTGCTGATCCTGGCTTGCGGCACCAGCTACTATTCGGGCTCCACCGCCAAGTACTGGCTGGAGTCGATCGCCAAGATCCCCACCAGCGTGGAGATTGCCAGCGAATACCGCTACCGCGACAGCGTGCCCAACCCGCGCACCCTGGTGGTGACCATCAGCCAGAGCGGCGAAACCGCTGACACCCTGGCCGCCCTCAAGCATGCCCGCGCTCAGGGCATGAAGCACACGCTGACCGTCTGCAATGTCTCCACCAGTGCCATGGTGCGCGAGTGCGAGCTGGCCTACATCACCCGCGCCGGTGCCGAGATCGG
>NKIM01000028.1:24614-75249 GCA_002255955.1 Burkholderiales bacterium PBB2
GCCTACATCACCCGCGCCGGTGCCGAGATCGGCGTGGCCTCGACCAAGGCCTTCACCACCCAGCTGGTTGGTTTGTTCCTGCTGACCCTGGCCCTGGCCCAGACCCGTGGTCACCTCAGCGAAGCGCAAGAAGCCGAGCATGTGAAGGCGCTGCGCCACTTGCCCGTGGCGGTGCAAGCCGTGCTGGCGCTGGAGCCCCAGGTCATCGCCTGGAGCGAAGAATTTGCTCGCAAGGAAAACGCACTCTTCCTCGGCCGCGGCCTGCACTACCCGATCGCCCTGGAAGGCGCCCTGAAGCTCAAGGAAATCAGCTACATCCACGCCGAGGCCTACCCCGCCGGTGAACTCAAGCACGGCCCCCTGGCCCTGGTCACCGCCGAGATGCCCGTCGTCACCGTGGCGCCCAACGACACCTTGCTGGAAAAGCTCAAGAGCAATATGCAGGAAGTCCGCGCCCGCGGCGGCCAGCTCTACGTCTTCGCCGACGGCGACACTCAAATCGAAAGCGAGCCGGGTCTGCACGTGATCCGCATGCCCGAGCACTACGGCGCGCTCAGCCCCATCCTGCACGTGATCCCGCTGCAGCTGCTGGCGTATCACACCGCTTGCGCGCGTGGGACGGATGTAGACAAGCCACGTAACCTGGCCAAGTCGGTCACTGTGGAATAAGCGTTATTGTCAGTTTTGACGCCAACAAATAAAGTCCGTCGGAAGAAAAGAAAGTTCGTCGGACGCTTTTTGCATTGTGGGATCAATGCTTGCCAAGAGATCGGTTGCTGACCTCTGCAGAGAAGCTTTGGCGCCAGCTAGGCTGAACTTCCGCCAGGTGAAGGTGCGGCACTAGTTTGCGCTGACTGCAACAGGCTGATTGCTGCCGCTCGGTCTTGGGGTCCATAAGTCTGCTATGTGCCCAAAGCCGACGCCGAGTCTATAAGTGGACTTTGGCACCGAAGCGGTCGTTGCCAGCCTCGGCCAATCCACTCTCCGGCTCATCAGACCGAGGTCGGAGCTTGATCACACCTGAAGTTGCCAATGCTCGCCGGTAGGCCGGCAGGCGCGTGCAGACTGGTTCAAAAGCCCAGCTCGCGCCACAGCAGCACCAGGGCGGCGCGGGCATAGCGCAGCCCCGGCGCCTCCCACTCGCCCTCAATCAGCACTTGGCCGCGCCAACTGTGCGGGGCCATGTCTGGCGGCGGCGCCGATGCCTGCAGGACGACGCGATAGACTGCATGCTCAGGAATGTGCTGGCCTTGCTGGTTGCGCGTGGCAATCGAGCCTCCCAGGGTCAGACTCAGCTCGGCGCCCGGCAGTTGGCGGGTGGCATCACGGTCGATCGCCAGCACCTTTAGTGCGATGGCCGGGCCTTCGAGGCCATCGGCCCGGAAGCGTCCTTGATTACCGACCTCAATGCGGCGTACCGCCTCCTCGTCCAGCCAGGTCTCAACCTGCCAGGCTTGCGGATTGACCAGCAGTGCCAGGCGCTCGCGCCGGGCCACCCAGGTGCCAGTCTGCAGCTCCGGGTTGATGTCGCGCAGCACGCCGTTGAAGGGCGCCTGCGGTCGGTACTGGGCCAACTCCGCCTGCAGATTGGCCAGCTCGGCCCGGGCTGTGTCTTCCTCCTGCTGCAGCACGCCGAGATTGCGGCGCTGCTCCTGATCCACGCCGGCCAAGCTGGCCTGCCAACGCAGCCGTTCCAGCCGTGCCTTTGCTTTTAGTTGGCGCAGCTGCAGTTCGGGTGAGTCCAACTCCAGCAGCAGTTGGCCGGCCGTCACCGGCGCGCCCTCGGTCCAAGGCAGGTTTTGCAGCCGCGCCCCGGCCGGCGCATACAGGGCCATCACCTGGATCGGCTTGAGCAGGCCCGAACTCGTCTGTCGCTGCGGCCAAGGCAGGATCACGGCCAGCAGCAGCAGGCCCAGCAGAAGGAGCGGGCGGCGCCAGGCACTCGCCCATGCAGCCCAGGATGAGGCTTTGTCTGCAATGCCTGCCCGCTGGCGCAGCAGGGCCGGCCACAGCTTGATCTCGCGCCACATGGGCAGGGCGACGAACCAGAGCAGCTCCAGCACAAAGAGCAGCACCCCGACCGCTTTGATGAAGAAGCCGTAGACCAGCACGGCGATGCCGAGAAAGACCACCAGTCGGTACAACCAAGTGGCGTAGGCGAACAGGATCAGGCCGCGCCGGCGCTGCCGGCTGAAGGTCTCTGGCGGCGGCAGGCCCAGTTTGAACAGGTGCTCCCGCAGCTGCCAGCGCGCCAGCGCAAAAGCTCGGCCATGCAGATTGGGCATGTCGAGCGCGTCAGACAGGAAAAAGTAGCCGTCGAAGCGCATGAAGGGGCTGCTGTTGATAGCCACCGTGGTCAGCCAGGTCGTTGTGGCCAACATGAAGGCGGCAGAGCGCAGCCCACCGTCCGGTAGCAGGCTCCAGGCCAGGGTGGCCCAGACGGCGATCAGCAACTCGGTGGCGATGCCGGCTCCGGCCACGGCCAGGCGTTGTCTGGCGTTGCGCAGCTTCCAGACTTCGTTGGTGTCCGTGTAGGCCATGGGCCAGAGCACCAGAAAGGCCAGGCCCATGGTCGGCACCCGGCAGCCATAGCGCTTGGCCGTGAAGGCATGGCCCAGCTCGTGCATCAGCTTGGCCCCGCTGAGGGCAAGGCCGTAGCCCAGCAGACCGCCCCAGGAAAAGGTGTCGACCAGGGTGGCCGAGAAGCGGCCCCAGTCGCGGTAGACCTCGACCAGGCCGATCAGCAGGGCCAGCAGGGTGAGCCGGGCAAAGCCGCGGCTGTACAGCGGCGCCACCCAGGGCAGGGCGCGGTCCAGCCAGCGGTCCGGTCGGGCCAGGGGGATGCGGAAGAACAGATAGTGGTGCAGCAGCCAGGTCCAGGCATTGCCGCGTGCGCGCTGCAGACGCGCCGCCAGCTGCTGGGCGCTGTCGGCGGCGCGTGGTTGCACCAGCTGGTTGTCGATCAGGAACTGGGCGAAGGCCTGCACATCGGCAGCTTGTGGGCGCAGCGTGGTGCAGGCCTGTACATCGTCGGCAATCCGCTGCAGGTCATCGAGCGCCCAGCGGCTGAGGATCTCGAAACTCAGCCAGTCGATGCGGAAGAACTGGTGACGCACTGGATCCTGCAAGGTCCAGCTGGGTTGGCCGTCGGCCAGATCGGGGCCGGGGTGCAGGGCCAGTTCCTCGCGCAGCAGCGGTAGCCGGGGCGCACCGCCCGGCCGGGGCGGATCGAGCCTCAGCGGCGCGGCCATCGAGTCCGACGTCGGCAGCAAGGCGGAGCTGTGGTTCAGCATGCACTCACCAGCCCAGCACCTGGCGCAGCAGGGCCAGCGGGCGGCGCAGCACCCAGTAGATCAGCGGCACCCGCTCGCCGGAAAGCTTGGCCGTGCCCTTGAGGCCGACCCGGTGCTCGGTAGCCTGGTCGAGCCGGGCGCGCACCCGGTAGGCATAGCGCCCGTCGGGCCGCTGCACCGCTTCGAAGGCCATGTAGCGCAGCTTGGCCTCAATGGCCTGCAGCGGGCTGGCGTTCAGGTAGAGGCGGACTTCGGCCTGCTCGGGCAGCGGGATGGCGTCGCCGAGGTCCAGCCAGGCTTCCAGCTCGACGTCGCCGGCCCGCGCCAGCCGCATGATGCGTTCGCCGGTCGAGACCGGCCGGCCTATCCATTCGCTGGGGTCGTCGAAGAGCACGATGCCGTCTTCCGGTGCCAGCACATGGGCGCGCTCCAGCTGCCCTTGCAGATACTCGGCCTCCGCCCGGCGCTCTTCCACCTTGCCCATCAGCGGCGCTAGCTGGGCCTTGTAGCGGGGGTCGGAGACGGCCAGCTGGGCTGCTTGGCGGTACTCGGCTTCGGAGCCGGCCAGCGATTGCCGGGCCACCTCCAGCCGAGCTTGCAGGGCCGCGTCGTCGAAGCGGAACAGCGGCTGGCCGGCTTTCACAGCCTCGTTCGGCTTGACCTGGAAGCTGCCCAGCACGCCCTCCAGCGGCGCACGGATGACGGCCGGCCGGGCCGGCACCAGCTCACCCGGGGCTAGCACGCTGAGCCGCACCGGCAGCAGTGCCACTCCGGCCGCCAGCAAGAGCCAGCGCAGCCGTGGGCGGCGCCACCAGGCGCTCGGCGCTTCGGCCGCGTCTTGATGCTTGCCGCCAGTCAGTCGGCGCCACCAGCCGCCCTCGGTACGCGGACCGGCTGCGCGCCAGGCATGCGTCCAGATGGCCGCCCATTCCAGCAGACTGGCTTGTTCCTCGGCTGACCAGGCCGGTTCGCGCAGCAGTAGCAGACCGCCCCGGCCGTCCAGCAGCGGCAACCACAGGCCTTGGGCCGGCAGCCAGTCGGCCCACTCGCTGGCCAGCTCAGGCGGCAGTGACTCGGCGGTGACCGTGCTCGGCTCGTCACCGGTCTGTGCGGCCAGATGGCCGCACAGACGCGCCAGATAGTGCACATAGGGCGCGTTGGCCTCGACCTGCACGACCCCGGACAGGGCGCGCACGCCGCCCTCGGGCAGCCACAACGCGCTCTGCCGGTAGGGTGCCAGCTGCAGGCTGTCGTTGACGGCTAGAAAGCCCAGCACCGCGCGGCTGCCGGCCTGCCGGGCTCGGCGTGCCAACTCCAGCAGGCGATCCGCCGAGCTGGTACCCGACGCAGGTCCTCCCTCATCTGTCGTCATGCCGGAGTGCATGCGCCATCGGCGTCAGCCTGTTCAATGATGGGCGGCATCAGGCAGCGCTCCGTGATGACGCGGCTACGGCCCGCTCCAGTGGCTGGCCGCGGCCGGCCATGCGGATCTGCTCGCTGAAGCTGGCCCGGCCGCTCGGCTTCAGCTGCGACAGCGGCTTCTGCTGGGCGTCGCGCTTGTGGGCGTCCGTTTGAGGTTCGCGCGGCTCGCTGCCGTCGAATTCGAAGCTCAGTTCGTCTGCCGGCAGCGCATCAGGCTCGGTCTGCAGATCGCCAGAGTTCAGGTCCGTCGCGGGCATGCTGCGGCCCGAGGTGGCCGCCCCGGTGCCGACGCTGACCGTGATGCGGAAGATAGCGACCACCTCGCGCCCGTCCTGGTCACGCGCCACCACCCGTACGCTGAGATCGCCGCGCAGCCCCTGCGGCGGTGTGCCGCTGAAGCTGCCATTGCTGGCATTGAAACTGAGCCAGGCCGGCAGCGGCTGACCATTGACCTGGCTGGCCGCAAGCTGCACGACGGCGCCTGCATCGGTATGAGCAAATGCATCGGCCGGAATGGCGAAGCTGAGTCTGCCGCCGCTGGTGATAGCCTGGTCCGGCACGCCCTTGAACAGCACCAGGGCCGGCTGATCGGCCTGGGTGACTGCGATCTGGAAGGCGCCGACACCGCCGCCGCTGCTGGTCAGCACCGGGGCCGCGCTGTTCGGCGTGCCAGTGGCGACGGTGTCCCGGGCCGGCGCTGCGGTGACCGGGCCGCTCGGCTGTGGCGCGGTCGCTGGAGCGGCGAGCGGTGCCGGTGCAGGCACCGGGGCAAGCGCTGCAGGAGCCGGCGCTGGCGCCAGATCGACTGGCAGCGGCTGCACGGGCAGGAGAGGCTGCAAAGGCTGCAGCGGCGAGGGCAGGTTCGGCGCGCCGGGGCGAGTGTCCTGGGTCAGGCCGGTGTCCACGGCCGGTGGCAGGCTGGGGGCGGGCACCGGTGCTGGAGCCGGCACAGGTGCAGGCGGAGCCGGTGGCGGCGGGGCTGGCGGCGACTCGGGTACCGGCGGAGGCGGTGCCACCGCCGTGATCGCGATCTGGAATTCGCTGCTGGCGGTGGCGCCGCCACCGTCGCTGGCCGTCAGGCGCAGGCGCAGCAGGCCGCTGTCCGCCGTGCCCGGCGTGCCGCTGAGGCTGCGAGTGGCCGGGTCGAAGCGCAGCCAGGCGGGTAGCGGGCTGCCGTCAGCCAGGCTCAGGCTCAAGCTCAGCGGTGCTGTGCTGTCTGGGTCGCTGAAAGCATCGGCTGGCAGGGTCAGCGCCAGCGTCTGGTCCTGGCGGATCTCGACATTGGCCGGCAAGCTGCCAACGCGCGGGGCGTCATTGCTGCCCTCGGCGCGAATCAGCAACTGCTGGCTGCTGCGGTTCTGGCCATCGGACACGTTGATGCTGAAGCTCGCGCTGGCCAGCTCGGCCAAACCGTTGATCGCGTCTTCATTGGGCGTGAAGGAGTAGGCGCCGGTGCGGGTGTTCAGTACCAGGCTGCCCAGCGGGCCGCTCAGGCTGCTCAGCTCGCCTTGCACGGTGCCGCCATCCAAGCTGTAGGTCAGCGTCGCGCCTTCGGCGTCGCTTGCGACCAGATTTCCAGTCATGGAGCCGAAGCTGTCTCGGCCGGGGCCATCGACCAGGCGCAGGGCCGGCAGCGCCTGCAGCTGCGGCGCGTCGTTGCTGCCCTCGAGCCGCACGCGCAAGACGGTGCTGCTGCTGTTGCTGCCATCGGAGACGATCAGCTCGAAGCTCTCCTCGGCCGCGCTGGCCAGGGCATTGATGGCCGCGCTGTCGGGAATGTAGCGGTAGCTGCCGTCGCTGCTGTTGAGCACCAGGCTGCCGAAACGGCCGCGCAGCGTGCTGAAGCCGCCGGCCGTCGTGCCGCCGACCAGGCCGTAGCTGAGGCTGCCTCCTTCTGCATCGTTGACCGCGATGCGGCCCTGGATGTCGCCGAAGCTGTCAGCCGCGGCGGTGTCGCTGAAGACCAGATCAGCCGGCGCGCTGATCACCGGCGCGTTGTTGCTGGCACTGATACTCACGCTGAAGACGGCACTGCTCTGCGCGCTGCCATCCGTGACCTGCAGGCTGAAGCTCTCGCTGGCGTCGGCGCCCAGGCTGGTGATGGCCTGCGCATCCGGCGTGTAGACGTAGGCACCGGTGGCGGTGTTCAGGCTCAGGCTGCCGTAGCGGCCTTGCAGGCGGCTGATGCCGTCCGTCGTGACGCCGCCGGCAATGCTGTAGCTCAGACTGCTGCCGGCATCGCCGTCACTGCCTTGCAAGTTGCCGCGGGTCGGCTGCAGCTCTTGCGGCGTCATGCGGTCGTTGTACTGGGCGGCCTGCGGGGTAGGCAGTTGGGGCGCGTCATTGCGGCCGCTGAGCTGCACGTCCAGGTTCACGCTGCTGTTGCCGCCATTGCCGTCGCTGACGCTGAGCACGAAGCGCTCGGAGGCGTCGCTGCGCAGGCCGTTGATGGCCGCGTCATTGGGGCTGTAGCTGTAGGCGCCGGTGCTGGTGTTCAGACGCAGCGTGCCGTAGCTGCCGACCAGGGTGCTGAAGCCGCCGGCCACCGTGCCGCCCTGCAGGCTGTAGCTCAGGCCACCGCCTTCTGCGTCGCCGGCGCTGAGGCTGCCGTTGCTGGCCGCGAAACTGTCGTTCGCTGCCGTG
Organism: Burkholderiales bacterium PBB2; assembly: GCA_002255955.1. GTDB lineage: Bacteria > Pseudomonadota > Gammaproteobacteria > Burkholderiales > Burkholderiaceae_C > Paucibacter_A. Next base: position 31,973 of record NKIM01000028.1, read on the forward strand.
TCCTCGAAGCGCAGCGGCGCTGGTGCCTGCAGCTGCGGGGCATCGTTGCCAGCCGTCACATTGACAGTGAAGCTGGCGCTGCTGCTGAGCTGCCCATCGGAGATGCTGATCGTGAAAGTCTCGCTCGTGTTGCCGGGCAGGGCGTTGATGGCTGCATTGTTGGGCGTGTAGCTGTAGGCGCCGGTCGCGGTGTTGACGCTGAGGCTGCCGTACAGGCCTTGCAGCACGCTGAAGCCGCCGCTGCTGCTGCCACCGTTGATCGCATAGCTGAGCGTGCTGCCAGCGTCTGGGTCGTTGCCGGCCAGGTTGCCGGTGCTGGCGCCGAAGACGTCGAGCCCGGCCGTGTCTACATAGCTGATGCTGACCGGGTTCAGCTGCGGCGTCCGGTTGGCTTTGACCAGATTGACCACATAGCTGGCCGTGCCGGTCGCGCTGCCGTCCGACAGGGTCAGAGTGAAGGTCTCGCTGGTGCTGGCCCCCAGGGCGTTGATGGCCGCCGCATTGGGTGTGAACACATAGGCGCCGGTCGGGGTGTTGACTGCCAGTCTGCCGTGCCCGCCGACCAGTGTGCTAAAGCCGCCGGCCACCGTGCCACCGCTGACGCCGTAGCTCAGCGTGCTGCCGACTTCGCGGTCGCTGCCGGCCAGGTTGCCGCTGGCGCTGGCGAAGCTGTCGTTGGCCTCGGTATCGGTGTAGCTGACCGGGGTCGGCGCCGTCAGCACCGGGGTGTCGTTGGCGGCCGTCAGATTGACCGTGTAGCTGGTGTTGACGCTGCTGTTGCCATCCGACAGGCTGATGGTGAAGGTCTCGCTGGTGTTGGCGCCCAGGGCTTTGATGGCGGCGCTGTCGGGCGTGAACACGTAGGCGCCGGTGGCGGTATTGACTGACAGTGTGCCGTAGCTGCCGGCCTTGCTGCTGAAGCCGCCGGCCAGGGTGCCGCCGCTGATGGCGTAGCGGAGCGCGCCACCCTCGGCGTCGCTGCCGCCCAGACTACCGTTGACATTGGCGAAGCTGTCGTTGGCCGCGGTGTCGACCAGATTGGCCGCGGCCGGCGTGGGCAGCAGCGGCGCGTCATTGGCGCCGGTGAAGTTGACGGTGTAGCTGGCCGTGGCACTGCTGACGCCGTCAGACACGCTGACGGTGAAGTTCTCGCTGCCATTGGCCGTCAGGCCGTTGATGGCCGCCGCATTCGGCGTGTAGACGTAGGCGCCGGTGCTGGTGTTGACGCTCAGCGTGCCGTAGCTGCCGACCAGTGTGCTGAAGCCGCCGGCCACGGTGCCGCCGGTGATGCCGTAGACCAGGCTGGCGCCCGCGTCGACGTCGGCGCCGGCCAGGCTGCCGCTGTCATTGCTGAAGCTGTCGGCGGCGCTGGTGTCGACATAGCTGGCCGGGGTGACGGCGCCCAGGGTCGGCGCATCGTTGACGGCGCTGACCACGATGGAGGCGCTGCCGCTGGCGCTGGAGAAGGCGCTGCTGCCGCCATTGCTGGCGGTGCTGACCTTTTGTGCGCTGCCGAAAGTCGAGGCCGTGCCGCTGCTCTGGTCCCAGGCGCGGTAGGCGAGGGTGGCGGTCTCACCGTTCTGCCCGTCGGGCAGATAGCGCAGGCGGCTGCTGGCGCTGAGCAGCAGGGCGCTGTTGCCGGACACGGCGCCGACGGCCGCCCAGTTCGTGCCATCGGTCGAGTACTGCCAGCTGCCGTTGCCGCTGCCGGCCGTCAGGGCCAGGCCGGCGAGGGCGCCGCTGTCCACATCGGCCCAGCCGCCGCTGGCCAGGATGTCGGACACCAGGGCACCGGCGCTGGCCGTGTCCTCGTCGGTGCCGGTGAAGACATGGTTGACCCCGCCCAGCGTCGGCGCGTCATTGACGGCGGTGACGGTGATCATCGAGTTGACCGTGCTGCCGGCCAGGCCGCCGTCGTTGTTGCTGCTGGAGCCGCGCACCGAGAAGCCGGCGCTGCCATTGAAATTGGCCGTGGGCCGGAAGTAGACCGAGGTGCTGATGCCGGCGCTGGCGATGAAGCTGCCCTCGGCGATGACGCTGGTGTAGCCCGCATCGCTGTACAGCGTGCCGCCGCTGATGGCGCTGAGCTTGTAGAAGGCATCGGTGCCGGAGATGGTGATGGCGCCAGAGTCGCTGTCTTCGTTGATGGTCGGGCTGGCCACGGCGATGCCGGTGGAAATGATGGCGTGCACCAGGGCGCCGCCGAGTCCGCCGTCGTTGTTGCTCAGCGAGGCCTGGGCGTCGAAGCTGCCGTCGCTGGCGCCGCTGGGCGTGAACTTCAGGCCGGCGTTGCCCTGGGCGAAGGTGATGAAGCTGCCCTCGCTGACGACGGTCGTGCCGTCGTTCAGATACAGCGTGCCGTTGCTGATGCCGGTGATCTTGAAGTGGCTGACCTCGGCGCCGTCGGCGGCATTGCGGCTGAACACCAGGCCGCTGCTGCTCTGCGTGGCCGGCGTTGTTGCTGCGCCGGTGACGCTGGGCGTGTCGGCCACGGCATTGAGGTTGAGGGTGACGGTGTCGCTGTCATTGAGCGTGCCCGCTCCGTTGTCGCTGCTGCTGATCGTCAGCGTGGCGTAGCCGGCGCCAAAGGCATTGGCCGTCGGTGTGTAGCTGACCGAGGCCAGGGCGGCCTGCACCTGGGCGGCCGTGCCGACGATCTGCACCGAGTTCGTGCCGTCGCCGCTGATGCTGGCGCCGCCGCCGAGCGTGACGCTGAGGCTGCCCTTGCCGGCGCCGACCGAGAGCACCGTGGTCAGGATGCTGCCGGCATCGACATCGCCGACCGAGAGCGCATTGCCATTGCCGACCGAGAAGACCCGCACGGTGTCTTCGTTGAAAGTCTGGGCGCCGGGCACGGTGTTCACCGGCGCTTCGTTGACATTGCTGAGATTGATGGTGATGGTGGCGGTGGAGTCGGCCGTGCTGTCGCCGTCCTCGTCGTCCACGGTCACGGTCAGGCTGAAGCTGGGGTTGCTCTCGTAGTCCAGGGCTGCCGCATTGGCCACGGTGATGGCGCCGGTCGCGGCATTGATGGCGAAGGCGCCCCCAGTGTTGCCGCCGGTGATGGCGTAGTTCAGGCCATTGGTGTCGCCGGTGGCGGTGACGGTGGTGACGGCCGTGCCATTGCCGCTGTTCTCGGCCAGGCCAGCGCTGGCGTTGCTGATCACCGGGTTGATGTCGGTGGTCGTCACCGTGATGGTGCGGGTGGCCGTGCCGCCATTGCCGTCGCTGACCTGCACGGTGAAGCTGTCGCTGCCCGAGTAACCGGCGGTCGGTGTGTAGGTGATGGTGCCGCCGGGGGTGATGTCGCCGCCGCCGGAGCTGGCCGTGGCTGCGCTGAAGCTCAGCGTGCCATGGCTGGGTGCAGCGCTTTGCGACCAGACCAGGGTCTGGCCGCTGTCGGCGTCGCTGGCATGCAGCAGGCTTTTGATGTCGGCCGCGCCGGAGTTCTCGTCCACCGTCAGGGTGGTGGTGGCGCCGACAAAGCTGGGCGCCAGATTGGGCGGGGTGGCGGCGCTGAGGTTGATGGTGTCCAGTGCCAAACCCACGCCGCCGCCCGTGGTGGCGGTGAATCGCACCGTGTCGATATTGTTCCAGGCACTGCCAAAGCTCAAATTGCCACCGTTGTAGACGGCGGAGCCCTTGCTGTAGACGATCGCCGAATTGCCGGCCCCGTACGTGGCGCCCTGCGCGAAATTGAAGCCGGTCACCTGCGCCACCATCGTGCCGCCGGACCCGCCTTGATAGCCGGTGATGGTGAAGTTGCTCGGGAAGCCTCCTATGATGTCCCCCGCATTGGCGGCCAGCGAGATCAGCCGGAAGTCATCGGCGAGGCCCAGGGAGCTGAATTGAAAGTAGGTGATGCTCCCGCTGGCTGAGCCCGTATAGTCGTTGATGATGGCTTTGCCAGTGAAGTTGGTGAATGTCTCTGAATAAAAGCCATTCACGTCGTCCAGGACGTCGACTTGGGCTGGGCCATTGCTGCTGAACACGAGGTTGCCGATGGTGCGGCTGGTGCTGGTATTGCCATTGTTGCCGCTGGATTCGAAGTTCTGATCCGCCGGCTCGGCCAGATTGTTCAGATTGACCGTGACCGTTGCCGTCGCGTCGGCCGTGCTGCCGGCGTCCTCGTCGTCGACGGAGACCGTCAGCGTCAGGCTGCTGGCGGCCTCGTAGTCGAGGTCGGCGCCGGTCGCCACGCTGATGGCGCCGGTGCTGCTGTTGATCGTGAACAGGCCCTGGCCGCTGCCGCCGGTGATCGCATACGTGAGGCCGTTGGTATCTCCCGTCGCGCTGATCGTGCCCACGGCGCTGCCGCCGGCCACGTTCTCATTGACGCTCATCGTCGCGTTGCCCAGCACCGGATCAACATCGTTGACGGTGACGGTGATGGTGCGGGTGACCGTGCCGCCGCTGCCATCGCTGACCTGCACGGTGAAGCTGTCGCCACCGGTGTAGCCAGCGGTCGGTGTGTAGGTGATGGTGCCGCCGGGCGTGATGTCGCCGCCGCCAGAGCTGGCGGTGGCGGCATTGAAGCTCAGCGTGCCATGGCTGGGCGCGGAACTCTGCGACCAGGTCAGCGTCTGGCCGTTGTCGCTGTCGCTGACGTGCAGCAGGTTCTTGATGTCGATGGCGCTGCTGTTCTCGTTGGCGCTCAAGGTGGTGGTGGCCCCGACGAACACCGGGGCTGCATTCGGGGGCAGCAGCACGCGGCCTTCCACGCCCTTGTTGTTGCTGCCGTCCGAGCTGTTGTCGGTCCAGACGGCGGCAAAGCGATCGCTGCCGACGCCGGTCAGTGCGACCGTGTTCTGGTGGCCGCGACGGTACTGGTTGATTTCGAAGTCACTGCCGTCCACGGCCACGCCAGTGGCCGAGAAACGGCGGCCGAACAGGCCCGACTCGTCGTAGTCGCCGGTGTCGGCCTGCCAGCCGATAACGAAGCCGCCGCCTGACAGGGCGGCAATCGTCGCTGCGTCCTTGTAGGTGCCGGCTGCGCTGCTGGTATTGGCTTGGGTGATGCTGCCCTGTGCCGCGCCGGCATTGTTGTAGCGCTGGAAATAGATGTCGCACTGCGCGTAGCCGGCGTCGTAGGCGCTCCAGGCGACGACGAAGCCGCCGCCGCTAAAGCCGACAACCTTTGCGGCCGGCAGGCCGCTGTTGGCCACGTCGGAAGAGGCCAGGCCGTCGCTGGTGACGTCGATGACGGTGGACGGCGCGCTGCTCACCACGGCCTTGATGTTGTAGCTGTTGCTGTCACCCCAGGCCAGCACGTAGCTGCCATCGCTGAGTGCGGCCAGGCTGGGACTGACATTGCCGCCGCTAGCGTCCAGGCTCAGCTCGCCGCCGTTTTTGCTGCCGTCGGTGGCATTGAATTTCTGGGCCTGGACGCCGGCGGCGGTGGTCCAGGCGATGACGAAGGAGCCATCGCTCAGCGTGGCCATCGTCGGCGCGGCCTGATCGCCGGCGTTGGCGGTGTTGGCGATCTGCTGGCTACCCACCGTGCCATTGGCTTCGACGATGCGGTAGCCGATGTCCCGGCCAGTGCCGGTCGTCGTGTACGCCACGGCGAAGCGGCCGCCGTTCAGCGCGGTGACCACCGGCGTGATCTCGTCCACGCCGTTGCCGGCGGTGGTGATGGCGAACTCCGCGCTCAGCGGCGCGCCCATGGCGTCGTAGATGCGGGCATAGATGCCGTTCTGGCCAGCGGCCTCGCCGCCCTGGCCATCGCTCTGCCAGACCGACACGAAGTTGCCATTGCTGAGCGTGGTCACGCTGGCATTCGTCTGGTCGCGGGTGCTGGTGCTGCTGACATCCAGGTCGTCACCGAAGTTCAGGTCCTGCGAGGTGGCGGAGACCACGGTGTAGGTCAGGGTCTTGGCATAACCTTGACCATTGATTGGGTTGTTGCTGTTGTCTGTCTGATAGCGGTCGTAGTAGCGGGCGGTCACTGTGATTGTTTGTCCCACGGCTGGTAGCACGCCCGTGCCCATGCTGAGGGTGGCTGTGTTGCCATTGGCCACGGGAGCGATCGTGAACAGATTGCTGTCCGACTGGCTATCGATGACCCAGACGCCGCCCGTGGTGTAGCCGATGTCGGTGGGGGTCAGCGTGGCCACCACCATGCTCTGGCTGGCGTCCGACAAGACGTAGTTGCGGTTGCTGCCGATGTCGGTTGGTGCAGTGTCCGGGCCCACGAACATGCCTGACGTCGTGGTGGAATTGGGAACGCCCGAAGACTGGTAGCCGATGAAAAAGGAATTATTCGTCGTGGCATTGCCGGGCTGGCTGTCGACAAAGCGCCAGGTCGTCCCGGCCGCGGTGATGTAGGAGCTGAAGTTGCCGTCGTAGTTGTAGGTGGTCCAGGAGGCGCCGCCATTGCTGCTGTACTCGAAGCTGCCGCGGTTCAGCGTGCCGCCACCATATGCAATTGTGGTCGTGGGTTGGGTGCCCTGGCCTGGGATTTCGCAGGTTCCAAAGCTCCAGACGTCGCTGATGCCTCCGGGCCGAACATAGACCGAGGTGTTACCTGTGCCCGGATTCGCCACCCGCGGCGCAGGCAGGATGGCGTCGTAGGCAATGTTGCTGATCGGCTGAGTGTCGGCCACGTCACCGGACTTCGATTCGAGCACCCAGTTGCCTCCCAGTGCCGCCGCGCCCGTGGCGTCGACAGAGGCCGCCACGTCGGCCTGGGTGGCGCGCGCAATCGCGTCCACAAAGGCCTGACCTTCGGCGCCGGCGGCAATATTGCAGCCATACAGCAGTACATCGCCCTGAGGAGCCAGGCTGGCACCGATGGCGGCCAATTTGTCGGCATGGGCGGGCATGTTCTCGCTGGTCAGGGTCACCGAGCCCAGGCCCAGCACGCCCTTGGCACCGTGGGAGAGGACGTGAAGGGCATCGATATCGCTGCGCCCGGCCAGCGCTGCTGCAATCTGCGCCAGTCCGTCCTGGGTGGAGTCCAGCACATGCACTTCGGTGCCCGGCTTGAGCCCGTCCAGCAAGGTCTTGTAATTCGCGACATTGCCCTCGACGAACACGATCTCGTTTCGTTGCCCGGCTGCCCCTTGGTCGACCGGCGCAGCCCGACCGGGCTCCGACAATGTCCTTGCCGCCTCGGCCGCCGACTCCGCCTGGTGCTCGGCTTCGACGACAGTGGCCATGCCCGCACCGTCGAACATTAGGCGCGCTTCCAGTGCCAGCATCTGCGGGCGTGCTTGTAGGATCTGCCGCGGCCCCTCGGCCGGGGCTTCACGCCGGCTGCTGCAGCGCTTGCCGCAGCCGCTCACATGCTCGCCGACCGCGACGAAGGCCTGAGTGACTTCGTTCCAGATGGAGTTGTAAATGCGGTTCATGCTGAAATCTCCGGCAAATGGACAAGGACCGCTGGGTGCGCTGCGGGGCTTGCGTGAGGCTTGCTTGGTCCCTGTGTTGGAGCGTGCGCGCCGCCTTACTGGCCGCCCGGCGCGACGATGCTGACCCGGCCGCTCATGCCGGCGATCAGCTCCGGATAGCGGCCGCTGATGGTCGCCACCAAACGTACCGACTGGCTGACCGGATCGACCCGCGCCGCGATGCGCTGCACTTTGGCCGGGTAGCTCTTGCGGGTCTCGTCGATGCCAACCTGGAAGACATGGCCGACCTTCATCCAGGCCAACCATTTGCTGGGCACCAGGAATTCCAGTTCCAGCACGCTGTCATCGATGATGTCCAGAATGGCCTGGCCCGGCTGGATGTACTGCTGCTCGCGGGCCTTCTGCTCTGCCACCCGGCCCGAGAAGGGCGCGGTGATGCTGCACTTGGCCATCATGGTGCTCATGGCGGCGAGCTCGGCTTGGTTCTTCTGCACCTCGGCCTCGGACAGGTCCAGCTCGACCCGGCCCACCGAGTTCAGCTCGGCCAGGCGCTTGTTGGCGGCCCAGTTTTTTTCGGCGCCTACCAGGGCAGCACGTGCCTTGTTCAGCTGCGCCTGCTGCAGCGAGCAGTCGAAGCTGATCAGCACCTGGCCGGCACGGAAGCTGCCGCCGTCCTGCACCGGCAGGCGCTGGATCTTGGCGCCGATCTCGGCTGCCAGCGTGGTGTAGCGATGCGGAGCCAGCTGGGCGCGGATCTCTCGCTGTTCCAGGCTGGGCTTGGGTGCGGTCGTCGCGGAGGCAGCCGACGTCGGCGCGGGCGCTTGCGCAAGCGCAGGCATCGGAGCCACGAGCAGGACGGCGGCCAGGGCACCCCAGGATCTCAGGCCCCGGCCGAAGTAGCAAGAAAAAACATTCATCCGGGCGGCCTGCTTGGTGATCGTCTTAACTGGCCGAGGCCGGAGCGGCGACCTCGCTGTGGCTGGGCAGATCGCCGGCCTCCCAGCGCTGGATCGCAGCCGCGATGGCCGCCATCAGCTCGGCCAGACTGGCCTCGTGCACGCTGCCCAGCTGCGGCTCCATGCCCAGGGTGGCCTGCAGTCGGCTGGCCGCGGCATGGGCTTGCGCCAGCGACTGGTAGCGGCGCAGCTGGCTCAGGATGGCGGTGGTGTGATTGGCCACCGTTTCCAGCTTGCTGGACGCCTGGGCCTGTTCACGGTTGCTCATATGGGTCTTGATGCGGTCGTCGACGACCCAGATCGCGTCCGAGCGCTGGTACTGCTGCAGTGCGTTGGCGTACTGCAGGCGGGCGATGTGGACCTGGGCCAGCAAGGCCATCTGCGCCGCCACCCGGCGCTGCTCAGCCAGGGTGACCCCGGCCTCGGCCAGCTTCCGCTGCGAGGGCATGGAGAACAGATTCAGCAGATTGAAGGACAGCTGGGCACCGGCGGCATTCCAGTTGTCGTGTACCAGGTACTTGTCGTTGTCGTACTTCAGACCCAGATTCAGATTCAGATTGGGGAAGAGGCGCAGCAGCACCTTGCGCGCCTCATCGCTGGCCAGGCGGGTGTTGTAGAACTGCTCGCGCAGATCGGCATTGCCTGCGATGGCCGCGGCTTCCATCGCTTCCATCGGCAAGTCCAGCATTCGCCGGTTTAGCGCGCCGTTCGACTCCTGCACCTGCAGCTCCGTGCCGGAAGGTGCATTGACCAGATGGGCCAGCTCGATGCGCGCGGTGGCCAGTTCCTGGTCGATCGATTCCAGCAGGCGAAGGTTCTCCAGCAGCTGGCGCTGGTAACGCAGCGAATCCAGCGGCGAGCGCAGGCGCTCGTCCTCCGCCTTGCGGGCGTCAGTCAAGGCGTCCTCAGCCAGGCTGATGGCCGACTTGACCTCGCCGCGCAGCTTCTGCGCGCTGGCAGTGCGCCAGAACACGCTGCGAACGTCCTGAATCAGCAGATGCATGGCCTTGCGGCGGCGCTCGACGGCGATCAGCGCGCGGTCCGCGTTTTGCTTGGCGCCGTAGTAGGACAGGCCGAAATCCAGCAGGCTCCAGGTCAGGCCAAGATCGCTGGCCGTGTGGCTCTTGTCGCTGGAGATGAAGGGGTTGGCCAACGAGGGTTGACCGGTCACCGAGTCGACCGCCCTGCTGGTCGCGAACTCGCTGCGTGTGCTGTAGCCGGCCGATGCGACCAGCTTGGGAAGCATGTCGTAGCGGCTGGCGTCCAACTGGTTGAAGGCGATGGCTTCTTCCATCAGCCGTGTGCGTCGGTCCAGATTGAACTTCAGTGCCCGCGCGATCGCTTCCTCAAGGCTCAGCGGCCCCGTGATCGGATCGACGTTGTGCCGCGACTGAGTGCGATCCAGTGCGGCCTGTGATTGGATCTCGCCAACTTTCAGCGGCTCTGGTTGCACGCTGGCGCATGCCGCCATCAGAGCGGCCATGCCGAGCACACTGGCGAACTGCAAGGGCGCGCGACGCTGTGCTTTGCCCTTCGCTGCTGCTGCCGATCGAATCCGCCACGGATCGTGGCCCTCAGATTCAGTGTTCTTCTGTCGAGCAACGGATGAATTGCTGCAGGCAACAAAACTGACCATGGCGAGGCTCCGCGTATAGAGGTCGAGGTTGCAGCCTAGCACGCGGATAAACGTGCACCTGGTGAAAATAAACGCCCGAGTTGGGTCAGTTTGACAGCCAAGGCATGGCGGTCGTTTTTGCTTCTTGACGGTGGATGCAGTCCGGTGTACGTCAGCTTGAGTTGGCGGTCAGTTTGGCGACAGGGAAGCGGCTCATCAGGAGGAGCCTCGACTTTGTCAGCGCCACCGCTCGGCAAGAACCGCCTCCCATTGGGCACACTCCGAGTCTTGCACCATCAGGCCGGGAAGTCGTTCTTTGCCGGGCGGCGCAATCTTCGCGGGCGGACAACCGCCGAGCAGGCCGTGATATGGCGCTGTCAGGTACTTGGGTATCAGAACGAACTGGCTGTCGCCGGTGGTTTCGCAGTCACAGTTCTGATGTGAGGGCATGCCAGCTGCTTGGCATGGACGGGATGCAGGCAGCATCGCTTGCGCGCGACCAGACGCCACTTCACGCGGATGGGGCATCAATTTCTTGGGGCGTTCGCCCGCAGCGCTTCCTGCCGATCGGGGTGATGCGATTGTGTAGCGGCGCCAACTTGTTGATCTAGGTTCAGCCAGCCGTCCGAAGCATGGGAGCAATGACCACGCCGCAATCCGAGTGCGCACTTTCATAGATGACCGAAAAATTTGAAGCTCTGTTCAGGTGCTCCAGAACGGGAACACGAAAGGGCCGAACTGAATCGCCCCGGGTTTCGAGGAGGCTCCAACTCTGGAGAATGGAGCCATGAAGAAGTCCCCGAAGTTTTCGCCCGAGGTGCGTGAGCGTGCTGTGCGCATGGTGCTGGAGCACCGAGCAGAACACCCGTCGCAGTGGGCGGCCATCGAATCCATCGCCGACAAGATCGGCTGCGTGCCGCAGACCTTGCACACTTGGGTGAAACAGCACGAGGTCGATGCCGGCCAGCGAGACGGTGTCTCGACTGCGGAGGCTCAGCGCATCAAGGAACTGGAACGAGAGGTGCGCGAGCTGCGCAAGGCCAACGAGATTCTGAAGCTGGCCAGCGCGTTTTTCGCCCAGGCGGAGCTCGACCGCCGCATCAAGTCTTGAAGGCGTTCATCGACCAGCACCGCCAGCAGCTTGGGGTCGAGCCGATCTGCCGCGTCCTGCAGATTGCCCCATCGGCGTACTGGCGCCACGTCGCGTGCCAGCGCAGCCCGGCCTTGCGCTCTTTGCGAGCTCAGCGCGACGTGCAACTGCTACCGCAGGTGCAGCGCGTCTGGCAGGCCAACCATCAGGTCTACGGCGCCGAGTAGGTCTGGCGCCAGCTCAACCGCGAAGGCGTCGCCGTGGGGCGCTGCACCGTCGAGCGGCTGATGCGCCAGCTCGGGCTGCAGGGTGTGCGCCGAGGCAAGGCCGTGCGCACCACCATTCCCGATCTCAAGGCGCCATGCCCGTTGGACCGCGTCAACCGGCAGTTCCGGGCCGAGCGGCCGAACCAGCTGTGGGTCTCGGACTTCACCTATGTCTCAACCTGGCAGGGCTGGGTGTATGTGGCGTTCGTCATCGACGTGTTCAGCCGGCGCATCGTGGGTTGGCGTCAGAGCAGTTCGATGCACACCGAGTTCGTACTCGACGCATTGGAGCAGGCGCTGTACGACCGCAAGCCGTCCGATGGCCTGGTGCATCACTCCGACCGCGGCTCGCAATACCTGTCGATCCGCTACAGCGAGCGGCTGGCCGAGGCCGGAATCGAGCCCTCAGTGGGCTCCAAGGGCGACAGCTACGACAACGCACTGGCCGAGACCATCAACGGGCTGTACAAGGCCGAGGTCATTCACCGGCGCGGGCCTTGGAAGACCAAGCAGGCGGTGGAACTGGCAACACTGGAATGGGTCGCTTGGTTCAACCATCACCGGCTGATGGGCCCACTGGGCCATGTGCCGCCTGCTGAGTTCGAAGCCAATTACCATCGTCACCGCGCTGGTCAGGCCGCGACCGCCTGACTTAAACCAACAGGCCTCCTCGGAACCCGGGGCGATTCAGTTATGCCTTCAGGGGATCGGGCGATTCATGCACTTGTCTGTCTGAAAAAATGCAGGGGACCTGGCTCGATACGCGGCTTGTTGGGGCGTACGTTCGATTGGCCTCGGTCTTTTCCCTGTGGTTCAACATCAAGCGGGCTGCTGCTGTGTCGTGCAGTGAATGCCGCCGCCGCCGGCTGCGATCGCATCAATGTTCAGCTGCACGATCTGACGGCCAGGGAACTGCTCGCGCAGCACTGCTTTGCAGTTCGCATCGGCCTTGGCGTCGCCAAACTGCGGGGCAATCACGGCGCCATTGCAAACGTAGAAGTTGATATAGCCCGCGGCGAACTCCGGTGACTCCAATTCCTGGCGCACCTGCGCGGGTCCATGGAGCACCACCACACGCAAGCGGCGGCCACGCGCATCGCTGGCCTGGCGCAAGATGTCCAAGTGTCTCCGAGTGACTGCATGGTCGTAGGACTTCGGATCGTCGTCGAAGCCGGCCACGACCACGCCCGGCGTGGTGAATCGAGCGTAGAAGTCGGTGTGGCCGTCGGTGATGTCCTTGCCAGCAATGCCGGGCAGCCAGATGATCTTCTGCAGACCCAGTAGACGCTTGAGTTCGGCTTCGCATGCCACCTTGCTCAGGCCCGGGTTGCGGTTGGCATTGAGGACGCAGCTTTCGGTGATGATGGCTGTGCCTTGGCCGTCGACCTCGATACCGCCGCCCTCCAGCACCAAGTCTGTCTCCAGCCTTCGCACGGCAGTTTGTTCGCACACAAACTCGGCGACTTGCGCATCGCGGCCATGCTCTTGCTTGCCGCCCCAGCCATTGAAATTGAAGTCCACACCGGCGCGTTCGCCGACACTGTTCTTCACGAACACAGGCCCCGTATCACGCATCCACAGATCATCGACCCCCTGCACGTGCAAGGTGACCTTGGCGCCACAAAGGCGGGCGGCAATGTCCTGGTCTTCCTCGCGAACCAGCATATGGACCGGCTCAAAGGCAGCGATGGTTCGCGCAATGTTGGCGAGGTTCTCTCGTGCGGGACGTAGCAGGCGGCGACCCCATACGTCCTCGCTTGGGCCGAAGGACATCCAAGTTGCCGCGTGCGGCTCGCCCTCGTCGGGCATATGCCAAGCTTCTCCCGCCCATGCGGGTGGCAAGACACCCAGCGGACTGAGGCTCATGGCCTGCAACAGGCGGCGACGTGCGATCAAGCGGTTCATGGGTTGACTCCGAGTGACAGTTTCAGTTTAAGCCGGCTCTTGTTGAGTCGTGCAATGAATGCCTCCGCCGCCCGCAGCGATGGCGTCGATGTCGAGCTGCACGATCTGATGTTTGGGCAGATGGGCGGCCAAGGCCATGCGAGCGGCTCGGTCGGCACCGACGTCGCCGAACTCAGGCAAGAAGAGGGCTTTGTCGGTGAGTAGAAAGTTCACATAGCCGGCGGCGAAGTCTTTTCCTGCATAGGTCGGGCGCACTTGGCTGGGCGTTTCCAGCGTCACGATCTGCAGTGCACGGCCTTGCGCGTCGGTGGCGCTGCGCAAGATCTCCAGGTGGCGGCGCGTCACGGAGTAGTCGAAAGAAGCACTGTCGCGTTCCAAGGCGGCAGCTACCACGCCCGGTTTCAAGAAGCGAGCGTAGAAATCGGTGTGGCCGTCGGTGATGTCCTTGCCGGGAATTCCAGGCAGCCAGATGATCTTGTCCAGTCCGAGCATTCGTTTGAGCTCGTCCTCGGCTTGCGTCTTGGTGACGCCCGGGTTGCGATTGGCATTGAGCACACAGCTTTCGGTGATGATCGCCGTGCCTTGGCCGTTGACCTCGATGCCGCCCCCTTCCAGCACCAAGGTGCTGCTCAGCAGCGGCACTCCGGCGATGGCCGCCATGCGGGCCGCGACCGTGGCGTCGCGAGCATGGCTCTGCTTCTTGCCCCAACCATTGAAGTTGAAGTTCACCGCCGCCCGTTCGCCTCGACTGTTCTTCACGAAGACGCAACCCGTGTCACGTATCCACAGGTCATCGATCTCGTGCTCGATCAATTGCACGCCCGGTCCGCAGAGGGTTCGTGCAGTGGCCATATCGTCGGCGCTGACCAGCATCTTCACCGGTTCAAACGCGCTGATGGCATTGGCAATCCGTGCCAGCGCTTGCTGAGCTGGACGGCTTAGTTTTGCTCCCCAGACTGACTCGCGTGCTGCGAATGCCATCCACAGGGCGCGATGAGTTTCGCCCTCGTCGGGCATGCGCCATGCGTCTGGACTGGGCGCAGGGCTGGGGGAAGGAGTTGGAGACGGAGACGGAGACGGAGACGGAACGCTGTCACCTTCTGCGCCGCCGCCACATGCGGTCAGCCAACTGCTCATCAGTCCGAGGCTGCCAAGGCCCAGGAGGGCTCGTCTTGCATTCATGCGATTCAGGGTAATTACCAGGGTGTTGCATTCTTGCGCTGCACTGCCTTTTGAAAAACTGATGTTTATTGCGTGTACTGATCGATTCCGCTCATATGGCCTTCAGCCCTCCTGCGAAAAACGCAGCAAGCTGTCGAACACGCCTCGAACCAAGGGGTGGCGTGCCTCTCCTTCGGTGCGCGAAATCCACACCGTTCGCAGAGGCAAGCTGGGGTAGGCGTCCAGGCGCTTCAAGCGGCCACTGCGCAGGCCATCGTCGGCGAGCAGGCTGGAAACAAGCGCCAGGCCGCGTCCGCGCAAGGCCGCATCGAGCACCAAGCGTGCATCGTCGTAAATGGCAACGCGGCGCAGGGCGCTGAAATGCTCGCGAATGTGTGGGCCGATACGCTCGCTGGTGAGGTCACCCTCCAGGCACAGCAAACCGACGATCTGCGCGTGCTGTTCCTGCGGTACTGCTGCCAGCCGACGCGCCAGCTCTGAGGTACAGACCGGCACCAGTTCGTCGCTCAGCAACGGGACTTCAAACACGCCTTGCTGTTTGAGTGGCTCATGGGTGATGGCGATGTCCACGTCCATCTCATCGATATAGCGGGCGGTTTCATCGATGGAAATGATGGGGCACAGCAGCGGGTGCTCCTTTTGCAGTTGCTCCACTCGAGGTTGCAGCCAGCCCAGCGCAATCGGCGCCGGGCATACCAAGGTGACCAGGTTCTCGTCCAAGTAGGTCTCGATGCGGGCGAGGCCACCGCGCAACTGTTCCAAGGACTTGCTGACGCTGTCCAGCAGCAGGCGGCCTGCCACGGTCAGTTCGACCCCCCGACCTTTGCGGCGAAACAGCGGCTGCCCAACCTGTTCTTCCAACTGCGAAATTTGATGGCTGATGGCCGACTGAGACACACACAACTCATCGGCGGCACGCGAGTAGTTGCCGAGTCGAGCGGCCGCCTCAAAGCCGAGCAGGAACTTGAAGGAGGGGAGTCTGGCGTTTGACATATGAGTCCAGTAGATCAATCAACCGAATAAATGTCGCTTTTCCATTCATGAAATTCAAATCACAGTAACCCTCATTCCAAAACGCCAACTTTCATGAGGCACAACTTGAACTCGACTGACTTTGATTGCCGCCGTGCTGGGCTGCGTATGCCTGCAGAGTGGGAACCCATGGCAGCCACTTGGCTGGGCTGGCCGGTACTGGCCAACCGTGAGGAGCTCTGGGGTGAGCACTACGACGCCGTGTGCCGCGCTTTCGGCTTGTTGGCGCGCACGATTGCGGGCTATCAGCGCTGCATCGTGGCTGCGCACGCCCCCTTGGCGGCCAAGGCACGGGAGATGTGCGGCCCCCAGGTCACCGTGGTGCCGATGGCGGTGGAGGACAACTGGTTGCGCGACTGCGGACCGATCTTCTTGGTGGACGAAAACCAGGTCACGCAGAAGGCGGCTGCCTTCCGATTCAATGCCTGGGGTGGCAAGTACAGCCCCTATGAGGGTTGCCAGCGCTCCGCCGGCGACATCGCCGCCCTGGCGCAGGTCCCCTTGGTGCAGTCGGACATGGTGCTGGAAGGGGGCTCTTTCTACGTCGACGGGCAGGGCACTTTGCTCACGACCGAAAGCTGCCTGCTGCATCCCAATCGCAACCCCGGCATGACACGAGCCGAGATTGAAGTCGAGTTGCGCCGCATGTTGGGCGTGGAGAAGATCATCTGGCTGCCGGGCAACCCGGCCGAAGTCGAAACCGATGGGCATGTGGACGGTATCGCTTCATTCATCGCTCCCGCGCGAATCTTGTTCAACGCGGCGGACCCTGATCAGGGGGACTACTACCGGGCCATGCAAGAGAACCGTCGCGCTCTGGAACTCGCCACCGATGCGCGCGGACGTAGTTTCGAAATTCTTGATTTGCCGGTGCCTCGCGGTGCCCACAACTACGGCAGCGCCCGCTTCTGCGACATCTACTCCAACTATGTGTTGGTCAACGGGGCGGTGATCTCGACGGCCTTCAACGTGCCGCAGGATGAGCTGGCGCGCCAGGTGTTCGCTCGCGCCTTCCCGGACCGCCGTGTGGAACTGCTGCCTATTGCTGCGATTTCGCTCGGTGGCGGCGCCACCCACTGCTCGACACAACAACAGCCCATGTTGGGCAATCGCCTGGCGGTTTGCCGCTTCCCAGGTTGAACACAAGGAGACCCTCGATGAGTTCAAGAAAGATCACGGTGGCGGCTGTCCAGATGGCCTCAGGCGATTGGGACTTCCAGCGCAATATGGATCGCGCCGAAAGCTTGATTCGACAAGCCGCTGCGCAAGGTGCCAATCTGGTGCTGTGCCCAGAGTTGTTCATGATGCCCTACTTCTGTCTGGACCAGAACTGGCGCCATCTGGACCTGGCCGAGCCCTTTGAGGGCAATGCCCGAATTGCACATTTCGCCAAGCTTGCCGGTGAGTTGGGGATCGTTCTGCCGATCGGGTTCTTCGAGCGCGCTGGCAATGCCGCGTACAACTCGATCGCCGTGGCTGATGCAGACGGCAGCGTGCTGGGCGTCTACCGCAAGACCCATATTCCCGACGGGCCGGGCTACACCGAGAAGTTCTATTTCACTCCGGGCGATACCGGCTTCAAGGTGTGGGACACCCGTTTCGGTCGCATCGGTATCGCCATCTGCTGGGACCAGTGGTACCCCGAAACTGCACGCAGCATGGCCTTGATGGGGGCTGAAGTGCTGTGCTTCCCGACCATCATTGGTTCCGAACCGCACAGCGCTGAGATGGACACCGCGGGCCATTGGCAGCGCACCATGCAGGGACATGCCGCCGCAAACATGGTGCCGGTGGTGGCCGCCAATCGCATTGGCAGCGAGACCGGCCTCGGCAACGGCAATGACAAGCAACAGGGCCTGACGGGCACCTTCTACGGCAGCAGCTTCATTGCCGACCACACCGGCGCCAAGCTGGCCGAGGCCAACCGGACGGACGAGGCCATTCTGCTGCAGAGCTTCGATCTGGAGTTGATCCGCCAGGAACGTCAGAGTTTTGGCTTCTTCCGCGATCGCCGACCCGATATGTACAAGACCTTGCTCAGCAGCGACGGCCAGCGCATCCGTCCTGATCTGCGCCCCGCTCGCTGAATTCCATCACTGCGCTGAAGGCTCCGGCTTGGAGCCAAGTTCCATATCCAAAAAAAGCACGACAGGAGACAAGATGAAACCCACCGTCCACAGCATGCTGCGCGCGACCCTACTGAGCCTTGCCGCGCTTTCGCTCGGGGCCCAGGCCCAGGAGAAGGTGCTCAATTTTTACAACTGGTCGTCGTACATCGCCGACGACACCATCGCCAACTTCGAGAAGGAAACCGGCATCAAGGTGCGTTACGACACCTTTGACAGCAGCGAGATCTTGCACACCAAGCTGGTGGCCGGACGCACCGGGTATGACATCGTCATGTCTTCCACCGGCTGGGCCAAGATGCAGGCGGACGGTGGCTTGCTGCAGCCGCTGGACAAGGGCTTGTTGCCCAATCTCAAGAATCTGGACCCAACGCTGCAGGCCCAGGTGGCCAAGCTGGATCCTGGCAATCAGTACATGGTCACCTGGCTTTGGGGCTACACCACGGTGGGCTACAACGTCGACAAGGTGAAGGCTGCGCTCAAGGACCTGCCCATGCCCGAGAACACATGGGACCTGCTGTTCAAGCCCGAGTATGTGTCGCGGCTGAAGAACTGCGGCGTCTCCTACTTGGACTCGGCCTCCGAGGTGCTGCCGGCTGTCTTCCACTATCTGGGCAAGCCCTTGAACACCACCAAGCCGAGTGACTATGCCGCGGCAACCGAACTGCTTCACGGGGTGCGGCCACACATCACCTTGTTCAGCTCCTCGGGCTATCTGAATGACTTGGTGTCGGGCTCGGTCTGCGTGGCCATGGGCTGGTCGGGGGATTTGAACAACGCCCGCCATCGCGCCCTGGAGTCCAAGAGTGGTCAGCGCATCGAGGCGCCGATGCCCAAGTCGGGCGGCATCCTGTTCTTCGACACCATGGTGATTCCTGCCGACGCGCCAAACGCGGCCAATGCGCACAAGTTCATCAACTACATCTTGCGCCCCGAGGTTCACGCGTCACTGAGCAACAAGCTCTTTTACGCGAACCCGAATCGCGAGGCGCTCAAGTTCGTGCGACCCGAGATCGCCAACAACGCCTCGGTGTTCCCCAGTGACGCCGAAATTGCACGCATGGGTGTGCAGGGCGGTGTCAACAACGAGCTGCGCCGCATGATGTCGCGCGCCTACACCAGCTTCAAGTCGGGCCTCTAAGCCCTCCGCTCTCCATTGCAGCTCCCTCCCCGCAAGGCCTTGTGCCAGCGGGTAGGGCGCAGCCTTGCCCAACGAACCCATTGAAGAGGCATTGCCATGATGAATATGACGAAGTTCGCGCTGACCCCGGTGTTGGCCCTGATGCTCTCGGCCAACACGGCCCAGGCTCAGAGTGCGGCTGAACTGGCCGCCAAGTTGAAAGCCATGCAGGAGGCCATGACGGCCATGCAGGCGCAGTTGCAAGAGCTGCAGGCCAAGCCGACTGAAGCGGCTGGCCTGACGCCCGAGCAAGCGCGCCAGCTCAATCGCACCACGGTGCGCAGCGAGGCCTTGGAGGAAGCCCAGGAAACCATGGGTTTCAAAGGCTTGAAGATCAGCGGCCTGATCGACCCAAGCCTGATCTACAGCCAGGGGCAGAACCGCAGCGGCTTCCAGTTCCTGAACTCATCGCAAAACGGTGAGTTTGCCTTCGACAACGGCGCCTTCGGCATGGCCATGCTGGACTTCCAGAAGGAGTTTGAGGGCGGCAGCAAGATGCGCCTGACGCTGGCCCCCAATCGTGGCGGTGGCGGCGTGGCCATCGACGGTCAGTCGATTGTTCATGAGGCCAGCTTCTCGGTCCCCTTGGGTGACCTGCAAACGCGGCTGATCGGCGGGCAAGTGCCTGACTGGTCGGGTCACGAAATCATGCAGGCCAACCAGAACCGATTCGTCACCCACAACCTGCTGTTTGACTTCACTCTCCCCGCCGTTTACACCGGAGCGGGTCTTGAGTTGCAGCGCAGCCCTTGGCTGGTCAAGGCCATGCTGGCCAATGTGAACAGCTCGCGCAAGAACAACGGTCAGAAGGCTCCGGCCCTGGTCTACCGCGTGGACTTCTATGACTACAAGCGTGAGTTCAATGGCTGGGGCTTTGCCGGCATGCATGGCAAGCTGGCCAACTGGCGCGCCACGGATCCGGCCGGCAACCCAGTGACGGGCCAGTCCTATGCCGCAGACGACACCCAAGTGCACAGCTTCGAGGTGGATGGCTTCTTCAGCCGCGGCAACTGGACGCTGTCAGGCCAAGCCAGCATTGGCATGCAACGCAAGGCAGCGATCAGTGCCGATCCCGTGAGCGGAGAGCTCCGTGACAGCCATTGGTGGGGTTTGTCGGGCATGGCGGCTTACAAGCTGTCCCAGCGCCTGGAGCTGATGGCGCGCTTGGACTACTTGAACAGCCGCCGGAACGGCGGCGGTACCCTGGGCTATAGCTTTGCTGACGCGCGCAATGGCCTCGGTCCTGATCCCTCGGGCGATGCCGAGCGCGGCGCCATTCGCAGCGCTTTGTCGCTGGGCGCACGCTACCAACTGAATGCGTACACGCAACTGAAGCTGGAGTACCGCATGGATCGCGCCGATCTGCCGGTGTTCCTGCACCAAGGCAGCCAGCAGTTCAAGCGCCAGAACCAACTGCTGGGTAGCTCGGTGGTCATGAGCTTCTGAGTGCACCATGGATCTGCAAATACGTGAGCGTGGGCGCCCTCTGGTTCTGCTGCCCAGTTGCACTCGCGAGTGGGGCGCGCACAGCTACCAGGTGGTGCGAGAGCCCTATCTTGATGCGCTGCGACAGGCGGGTTGCACGCCTTTGGTTGTACCGGCCGGCAGCCCGAAAGAGTGGCTGGCCTTGTTGGACATCGCCGCGGGCGTGCTGCTGACGGGCTCGCCCTCGAATGTGCATCCGGAGTATTTCGGCCAAAGGGTGCGAGACACCAGCCTGCCGCTGGATGCACGGCGCGATGCCGCCACATTGCCCCTGATTCCGGCCCTGCTGGCGCGCGGCATTCCCATGCTGGCCATCTGTCGCGGCCTGCAGGAGGTCAATGTGGCCTTGGGCGGCACTCTCCATCAAGCGGTGCATGAGCAAGATGGTTTGAGCGATCACCGCGGTTCGGATGCAGAGGGGGCGGCGGCCATGTTTGCCCCCGCCCATGCGGTGAGCTTGGTCAAGGGTGGTCTGCTGCAAACCCTGCTGGGGCGCGAAGAGCTGCGGGTCAACTCGGTCCATGGCCAGGGGGTCAAGACGCTGGCCCCGGGCCTGCGGGCCGAGGCCCTGGCGCCCGATGGGCTGATCGAAGCTTTCCGCAAGCCCGACGCCCCTGGCTTCAATCTGTGCGTGCAGTGGCACCCCGAATGGCAGGCGGATCGTGAGCCTGCCTCGCGGGCGGTTTTCAAGGCCTTTGCCCATGCCTGCGAGGAATATCAGAGCCAGGTGCAGGAGGCCTGGTACTGAGATGGCGGCCCCGAGCTTCGGGGCGAGACAAGAAATTTCGACAAGACAACAGGTGACCTATGGTGGAAAAAGACAACCAGAGCTTCAGCGAGCTCGAGCAGTGGTTCAAGGACAAACGCGTCACCGAGGTGGAGTGTCTGGTGCCGGACCTGACCGGCGTGGCGCGCGGCAAGATCCTGCCGCGCGAGAAGTTCACCGAAGACCGAGGCATGCGGCTGCCCGAAGTGGTGGTGGCCATGGGGGTGACGGGAGAGTGCCCGGAACAAGGGCCCTATCACGATGTGATCAGCCCGACCGATCACGATATGCATCTGCGCCCTGACCCCAGCACGGCCCGCATCGTGCCTTGGGCCACCGACCCGACCGCGCAAATCATCCACGACTGCTTTGATCGCGATGGGCGCCTGGTTCCGTTTGCGCCGCGCTCGGTGCTACGACGAGTCTGCGAGCTGTATGAGGCCGAGGCTTGGGACCCGGTGGTGGCGCCTGAGCTGGAGTTCTACCTGGTGGCGCGCAACACCGACCCGGACATTCCACTCAAGCCGCCAGTCGGGCGCAGTGGACGCACAGAGACCTCCAGACAAGCCTACTCCATCGATGCGGTCAACGAGTTCGATCCGCTGTTCGAGGACGTTTACGCCTACTGCGAGCAGATGGAGCTCAACGTCGACACCCTGATCCATGAGATCGGGGCGGGGCAGATGGAGATCAATTTCTTCCATGCCCATCCCCTGGGCTTGGCGGATGAAGTGTTTCTGTTCAAGCGTACGGTGCGCGAGGCGGCATTGCGCCACGATATGTATGCCACCTTCATGGCCAAGCCCATCGCTGGCGAGCCTGGCAGTGCCATGCACGTGCACCAAAGCGTCATCAACAAAAAGACCGGTCGCAACCTCTTCAGCAACGCGGATGGCAGCCCCAGCCAGGAGTTCTTCTGGTACATCGGCGGCCTGCAGAAGTACATCCCCTCGGCCATGGCCTTGTTCGCCCCCTATGTGAACAGCTACCGCCGTCTGGTGCGCTCGACCGCGGCGCCCATCAACATCCAGTGGGGCACGGACAACCGCACCGTGGGCATCCGCTCACCGGTGGCCTCCGCGGCGGCGCGTCGGGTGGAGAACCGCGTGATCGGTGCTGACGCCAACCCCTATGTGGCTCTCGCGGCGACCTTGGCCTGTGGCTATCTGGGTATCAAGAACCGCATTGAGCCCAGCCCGGAGTGCACGGGTGACGCCTATCTCGGCGACTACCAGCTGCCGCGCAGCTTGGGCGAGGCACTCGACCTGCTGCGTGCGGATAAGGAACTGGCCGAAGTTCTGGGCAAGGACTTTGTGACGGTCTACACCGAAGTCAAAGAGGTCGAGGTCGAGGAGTTCATGAAGGTCATCTCGCCCTGGGAACGCGAGCACCTGCTGCTGCACGTCTGAGTCAGGAGTTCGGTGCATGAAACCCTCTCACTATCAAGCGCCGCTGATGACGGCAAAGGGGCGCAGCGAACCCTTCCTGCGCATCGATGCCGTGGTCAAGGACTTTGGCGAGGCCAGGGCGGTAGACCAGGTCAGTCTGGACATCGCGCGCGGCGAGATCTTCGCTCTGCTGGGCGCTTCCGGTTGCGGCAAGACCACCTTGCTGCGCATGCTGGCGGGCTTCGAGACGCCGAGTGCCGGACGCATCGTGCTGAACGGGCAAGACCTCAGCGGCTTGCCGCCCTATGCCCGCCCCATCAACATGATGTTCCAGTCCTATGCCCTGTTTCCGCATCTGACCGTGTGGGACAACATCGCCTTCGGCTTGCGTCGCGATGGCCTGCCCAAGGCCCAGGTGAGCGAGCGGGTGGAGGCCATGCTCAAGCTGGTGCAGTTGCAGGGTTTCGCCAAGCGCCGGCCGCACCAGCTCTCCGGCGGCCAGCAGCAGCGCGTGGCTTTGGCGCGCAGCCTGGCCAAGCGGCCACAGCTGCTCTTGCTGGACGAGCCCTTGGGCGCCTTGGACAAGAAGCTGCGCGAGCAGACGCAGTCGGAACTGCTGGCCATCATTGGCGAGGTGGGCGTGACCTGCGTGATGGTCACCCATGACCAAGAAGAAGCCATGACCATGGCCACGCGCATCGCCGTGATGGGGCAAGGGCGGGTGTTGCAAGTCGGTGCGCCGCAGGACATCTACGAGACCCCGGGCAGTCGCTATGTGGCCGACTTCATCGGCCATGTGAACCTGATGGAAGGCCATGTGGCCGAGGACGCGCCCGACCATGTCATCGTTCAATGCCAAGACTGCACACACCGGGTGGGTCATGGCATCACCGGGACCTTGGGTATGCCGGTCAGCGTTGCCTTGAGGCCCGAGAAAATCATGCTCTCGCACAGGCCCTCCGAGGCGCAAGTCAATGCGCTGCAAGGCGTCTTGGAGTCGCAGGCCTATTTCGGCAGCTACACCGTTTGCCTGCTCAAACTGGCCAGTGGTGCGCGCCTCAAGGTCAGCTTGAGCAACACGCGTCGCCATGCCGAAGAACCATTTCGCAAGGGCCAGACCGTCTGGGCCCATTGGGCCGATGACGCACAAGTGGTGCTGACCCAATGAAGCCCGGCAGCATCACATCTTTGGTCGCTCGCTGGTGGCCCTGGCGGGGGCGCCACCTGGTGATCGGTCTTCCCTATGCCTGGCTGCTGCTGTTCTTCCTGGCACCGTTTGGCGTGGTCTTGAGTTTCAGCCTCTCCCAGATGGGCTCCATACGCCCCGACAGCCTGATCCGCTATGTCGACGGGGCGTTGCAGCTGACCTTGCGTGGCAGCAATTTCAGCAATCTCTTGAGCGACGGCTTGTACCTGAATGCCTATGCCTCCAGCCTTCGACTGGCCTTCATCACCACGATGGGCTGTCTGCTGCTTGGCTATCCCTTCGCCTACTTCATGGCTCGGGCCAAGCCAGTCCATCAGCCCATCTTGCTGATGCTGGTGATGGCGCCGTTCTGGACCTCCTTCTTGCTGCGCGTCTATGCCTGGAAGCTGCTGCTCGGAGAGGGGGGCTGGCTGGGGGCGCTGTTGCAAGGGGCGGGCTTGGACGCACCGCTGCTCTGGCTGGGCTTGATCGAAGCGCCGGGCAAGTACATGCACACCCCTTTCTCTTTGATGCTGGGCATGCTCTACAGCTATCTGCCCTTCATGATCTTGCCGCTCTATGCCGCCTTGTCCAAGATGGACTTGCGCCTGATCGAGGCTGCCTATGACCTGGGCGCAACGCCCTGGCAGACCTTTTGGCGCATCACCGTGCCGCTGTCTCGGGGCGGCATTGCGGCCGGCTGCATGCTCGTGTTCATCCCGGCGGTTGGCGAGTTTGTGATCCCCGAGCTTCTGGGTGGACCCCGCACCTTGATGATTGGCAAAGTGTTGTGGGAGGAATTCTTCAGCAACAACGACTGGCCCATGGCTTGCGCGGTGGCGGTGCTGCTTCTGGCCATCATCATGCTGCCCTTGGCTTGGTTCAATCGCGTGCAAGATCGAGAGGCCAGCGCATGAACAAGTTTCTGAGGCCCCATCACTGGATGCAGGTCTGTGGCCGGCAATTGGCCCATGCTTGGTTGTTCGGCGGCTACCTCTTCCTGTACCTGCCAATCGGCGCCTTGGTGCTGTTCTCATTCAATGACTCGCCGGTGCCCAGCCTGTGGCGTGGGATCACCCTGCGCTGGTACAGCAAGCTGATGGCGGATGGCGAAATGCTGGCAGCCCTGGGCTTGTCGCTGAAGCTGGCCGCCATGTCGGCAACGACCAGCGTCTTGCTGGCCTTGTTGGCGGCGTATGCCTTGGTCAAGATTCCCCGTTTTCGCGGTCGAGGCTTGTTCGCCGGCATGGTCAATGCGCCGCTGGTCATGCCTGAGGTGATCGTGGGCCTGGCCTTGCTGCTGCTCCTGGTGGGCATGCAAGGTGCACTGGGCTTTCCCTCTCGGGGATTGGGCACCTTGCTGATCGGCCACGCTCTGTTGGGCATGGCCTATGCCACGGTGGTCCTGCAAGCGCGCCTGCGTGAATTGCCGGCGGCCCTGGAAGAGGCAGCATTGGATTTGGGTGCCCGGCCGGCGCAGGTGTTTCGCCTGGTCACCCTGCCGATGATTCTTCAGTCTTTGGGTTCGGCCTGGTTGCTGACCTTCAGCCTGTCTTTGGACGATGTGGTCATGTCGGCCTTTTTGTCGGGCCCTGGCTCAACGACCTTGCCCTTGGTGATCTTCTCGCGGGCGCGCATGGGGGTTGATCCCAGCGTCAACGCCATGGCGACGCTGATCATCGTGATCGTGGCGGGCGTGATCACTGCCGCGGCCCTGTACGCCGTGTACGCGGAGCGGCGTCGCCATCGGGAAATCAGTGCGGCCTGGCGCCCTCAATCTTGAAGTGACTTTCAAACCGAGCTTATGACAAAGCAATACGCTGAAATGGACTGGCATGCGCAGGCCAGAGCGCTGCAGCCCGATGGGCGCGCCTACGTGGACGGCGCTCGCCAGCCCTTGAAGATGCACTTCACCAAGCATTCGCCCCTGGACGGGCGTCTGCTCGGCGAGGTGTCGCGCGGCGGCGCGGCCGAGATCGATCAAGCGGTTTGCAGCGCGCGTCGCGCTTTTGAGGATGGACGTTGGTCGCGGCAGGCGCCGACGCAGCGCAAGCGTGTGCTGCAGCGTTTTGCCGAGCTGTTGCTGGAGGCTCGCGAAGAACTGGCGCTGCTCGAGAGCCTGGACATGGGCAAGCCGCTGCGCAATGCGCTGCAGGTGGACCTGCCGGCCAGCGCGCGTTGCCTGGCCTGGTATGGCGAGGCCATCGACAAGGTCTACGGTGAAGTGGCGCCCACTGCCGCGCATGCGCTGGCCTTGATCACCCGCGAGCCCATGGGGGTGATCGGCTGTGTGGTGCCTTGGAACTATCCCCTCATCATGGCTTGCTGGAAGCTCGGGCCTGCGCTGGCCACAGGCAACTCGGTGGTGCTCAAGCCCAGCGAGAAGTCTTCTTACACCGCGCTTCGTCTGGCGGAGCTGGCCGTTGAGGCAGGGCTGCCACCGGGCGTCTTGAATGTAGTGCCCGGCTTAGGCCATGAAGCCGGCGAGGCACTGGCTCTGCACCCCGATGTCGACGCCATCGGATTCACCGGCTCCACCCGTGTGGGCCGCTGCATGCTGGAGTACGCCGCGCGCTCCAACCTCAAGCGGGTTTACAACGAGTTGGGCGGCAAGTCGGCCTTTCTTGTGTTTGACGACCATGCCGACCCTGCCGCCGCAGCGCGAACCGCGGCTGCCAGTCTGTTCTTCAACCAGGGGGAGTCTTGCAATGCGCCCTCGCGTGTGATGGTGCAGGCCAGCATTGCCGATGCCTTCACCGAACAACTGGTGGAGTCCGCGCGCGGCTTCCGCGCCGAACATGGTCTGGACTGGAGCGCGCCAATGGGCGCCTTGGTCGACGAAGCACAGCTGCGCAGTGTCGAGGGCTATATCGCCGCCGGTGCGCATGAAGGCGCCCGACTGCTTCTGGGAGGTCAGCGCTGTCAGCAAGGCAGTGGCGGCAGCTATATGCAAGCAACCGTCTTCGACCAGGTGCACAACCACATGCGCATCGCCCGAGAGGAGATCTTCGGCCCTGTCATCTCGGTGCTGAGATTTGAAACCGAAGCCGAGGCGGTCGCGATGGCCAATGACAGCCCCTACGGCTTGCAGGCAGCGGTCTGGAGCCATGACATCAATCGCGCGCACCGTGTTTCACGCGCCCTGCGCGCCGGGACCGTGCATGTCAATCAGTACGACGAAGACGACATCACCGTGCCCTTTGGCGGTGTGAAACAGTCCGGCAATGGGCGCGACAAGTCGCTGCATGCATTGGACAAGTACACCGAGTTGAAAACCACCTGGATACAGATCGATGACTGAGATGAGCAGAACAGCCGTTATGGGCCAAAGCGCCGCACATGACGCCACCCGCCATGCGCCTTCCTACTACGCGGCCAGTGGCTTGCCGCAGCCACCGCGTCCGGCCCTGCGTGGCACGGTGCGCGCCGATGTCTGCGTCATTGGCGCCGGCTATACCGGCCTATCCACCGCCTTGCATCTGGCCGAGGCAGGGTTCAAGGTGGTGGTGCTGGAAGCCGCCAAAGTGGGGTGGGGCGCGTCGGGTCGAAACGGTGGCCAGATCGTCAACAGCTATTCCCGAGACCTCGACGTGATCGAGGCGCGGCATGGCACCGACACCGCGAGGGCCCTGGGACAGATGGCCTTTGAAGGCGGACGTGTCATTCGCGATTTCGTGTCGCGCTATCAGATCGATTGCGACCTGAAGGATGGCGGACTCTTTGCGGCCCTGACGACCAAGCAGGCACGCCACCTAGAGGCCCAGAAGGCACTGTGGGAACGTCATGGTCATCGTGGCTTGAGCATCTTGGAAGGCTCGGAGCTCCAGTCGGCCGTGAAAGCCACGCGCTATTGCTCGGCCTTGCTGGATCGCAGCGGCGGCCACATTCATCCGCTCAAGTTGGCGCAGGGTGAAGCGGCCGCCTTGGAGTCCTTGGGCGGCGTGATCCATGAGCACTCATCTGTCGTGAAGATTGAGCGTGGCGCTACGGCGCGGGTGCGAACCGCTGAAGGTGAGGTCCAGGCCGGCACCGTCGTGGTGGCGTGCAATGCCTATATCGGGGGCATGGAGCCGCGCTTGGCCGCGCGCTCCATGCCTTGCGGCACACAGGTGGTCGCGACCGAGCCCTTGGGTGAACGCTGGCGTGAGCTGATCCCATCTGACTACTGCGTCGAAGACTGCAACTACCTGCTGGACTACTTCCGCTTCTCAGCGGACAAGCGCCTGTTGTACGGCGGTGGCGTGATCTATGGCGCGCGCGATCCCGCCCATGTGGAAGCCATCATTCGACCCAAGCTGCTCAAGACTTTTCCGCAGTTGCAAGGCGTGAAGCTGGACTACGCCTGGACTGGCAACTTCCTCTTGACGCTGTCGCGCCTGCCCGAGGTGGGCCGCTTGGATCGCAACATCTATTTCTCGCAAGGTTGCTCGGGCCATGGCGTGACGTACACGCATCTGATCGGTCGGGTCTTGGGTGAAGCCATCCGTGGCCAGACGGAGCGCTTCGATGTGTTCGCTGGCCTGCCGCACTACCCCTTCCCAGGCGGGCGCCTGTTCCGGGTGCCGTTCACCGCCCTGGGGGCCTGGTACTACAGTTTGCGAGACCAATTGGGCGTCTGAAGGGCCGGGAGCCTTGCATTAGAGTCTGGGCTTCTGCGGTTGATTCAGGAGCTGGTATGCGACTGTTTGGGGCCCTCGGGGTCGCGCTGGCGATGGCTTGCTCTTCAGTTTCGGCGACGGAGGTCGTGACGCTTGCCTATCCCGAGTTCCCTGGCTATCTGGATGCGCAAGGTCGTGGTTTCTATGGCGACCTGATGCGCGCTGTTTTCCCTGCGCCTCAGTACGAGTTGCGGGTGGAGATCGTTCCGTTTGCCCGAGCACTGACCATGCTGGCTCATTCTGGCCAGGTGGTGATACCCGGAACCAATGATCCCGGCGCGAATGCCGTGCTCTCTCGTCAGGTGAGCGATCTGGATGTGGTCAGTGCCGCCGTGCGGCGCTCGAGCTTTCCCGCCTGGCAGGGCGAGTCCTCTTTGCGCGATCAGCGGGTCAGCGCTCAACTGGGCTACGGCTATCAGCGCTACACCCAAGTGCGCATGCGCTATGAGGAGAAGCATGACCTGAGCGCCATGCTGCGCATGCTGGTGCGTTCGCGCACTGACGCTGTGCTGGACTATGGGCCTCGCATCAGCGAAGCACTCAAGAAGCTGCCGCCTGAGGAAGCGATGGCCATTGAGATCAAGCCCTCGGTCCTGCAACAGCCCTTGTACTTCGCCTTTCGAGCCAATCGAGAAGGCGAAGCTCTGCGAGATCGCTTCGATGCAGAGTTTCAGCGAATGGCGCGAACTGGCGAACTGCGCGCACTGCTTCAACGCCATCCAGCGGTTCAGGAGGCGGCATACCCGCCGGTGCTGCGCAACTCGGCGGGCCGCTAGCGAGCTTGGCGTTTACACCACGGGCTGCTGCTGCGTGACGCAGTGGATGCCGCCACCACCGGTGTAGAGGCTGTCCATATTGATCATCTCCACGGTTCGGCCTGGATAAAGCGCTGACAGTTTGGCAAAGGTGTCGGAGTCGGTGATGGTGTCGCCGAAGTTCACCGTGATCACCGCTTGGTTCACCACCAAATAGTTGATGTAGGTGAGCAAGGCATCAGGCCCGCTGAGCCGACCACGTGTGGGTTGATTCAGCAGCGTGATGTTGAACCTTCGGCCGCGCGCATCGGTGGCGGCACTCAGAATGCTGCGCACCTTGCGTGCATCCTGTGCCCAGATGCCGGTGTCGTTGGCGGGAGGGTTGTGGATGACCAGCCGGCCCGGTCCGACGAATTGCGCCGTGGCATCGATGTGGTCATCGGTGATGTCCTGGCCCTTGATGCCCGGGCACCAGATCATCTTGCTGGCGCCGTAGAGGTGCAAGAGTTCGGCCTCGATGTCGGCGCGGGTGACGCCAGGATTGCGGTTGCCGTTGACCCAGCAACTTTCATTGGCGATCAAGGTGCCGTCGCCGTCATAGATCACGCCGCCGCCTTCACCGACGATGTCGGCATGGGTGATCTGCAGCCCGAGCTGGGCCGCAATACGCTCCGCCACATAGCCGTCGCGTCGCCAGGTTTGCTGATTGCCCCAACCATTGAAGTTCAGGCCGATGCAATCGAGTCCTCCCGCCCCATTGACACGAAACACCGGTCCGGTGTCGCGCAACCAGCAGTCATCTACAGGGATGTTGCTGAGGATGGTGACGGGATAGTTGGTGGCGCCGATACGGGTGCGCGCCGCATTGGCGTTGGTGGTGCCAGAGGCCAGCAGGGTCACGGGCTCGTACTTGGCGATGGTTCGTGCCAGACGTGCGATGTCGTCTTGCACTTTCCTGAGCAAGCTACTGCCCCAGATGCCTGCGCTGGCGGGCCATCCCATCCAAACGCGGGTCTGCGGTCGGGCTTCGTCGGGTACTGCAAAGGTGGGCGCAGCTGCCGCAAGCACGGGCAGGCCCGCCAGCAGTCCGGCCCCGAGGCCTGCTGCGCTCGCTTGCAGGAGTTGGCGGCGTGTGTTGCCCTGGCTGGAGTCGAGGGTTTTGTCTTGAGTCATGGGGATTCCGTGTGAATCGTCAGGGTGGACAACACCATGTCGCCCACCCTGACATTCAAATTCAACGGAGCCTTTGCGACTACTGACATGTTCTGTACTCTTTCATCAGTCCGGCTCATGGCTGTAACAAGCCGATTCAATGGAGCTTGATGCGTGGCCGATTCCAGCGTGTGAGGGCCTGGGCCAGCCACTCGATGGCGGCGCGCCATGGGCCATGCAGTGCCATTTGGTGGCTTTGGTAGAGGCCCCGGTACATAAGCCATGCCAGGCCGCCACTGAGCCAGAGCTTGCCTCCGCCGAGGCTTCCCATCAGTTGCCCCACCGTGCTGCTGCGACCCAGAGACACCAAGGAGCCGAAGTCCCGGTAGCGCCAAGGCAGCAAGGCTTGGCCCTGCAGCCGACGTCGCAAGTTCACGACCAGATGCTGTGCCTGTTGATGCGCAGCCTGGGCGCGTGGAGGCACCCATTCCATGGGGCCGCCCAACCAAGGGCAGGCGGCGCAATCTCCCAGCGCAAACACATGAGGATCGTCCAGGGCGTGCAGCTCGGGCTTGATGAGCAGTTGTTGCTGGCGGTTCAGGCTCAGGCCATCCAGGCCCTGCACAAAGTAGTCCGGGCCTTTGATCCCTGCGGCCCAGACCACCAGCTCAGCTGGGATGAGGCGGCCGTCGGCCAGGCGCACACCCTGCGGCAGCACCTCCGCCACACGTGAATGGGTGTGAACCTCGACACGCAAGGCCCGCAGGCGGGCCAGGGCTGCGGCCGAGAAGCGCTCAGGCAGGCCGGGCAGCACCCGCGCCGCGGCCTCCACCAGATGAATGCCCAGGGTTTGCTCATGGTCCAGACATTCCAGCCCGTAGCGCGCCAGGTCGCGGCTGGTGTGTCTCAGCTCGGCCGCCAGCTCCACGCCGGTGGCTCCGGCGCCGATGATGACCACTTGCAAGTGATGCGCGCCGCGTGCATCCGGATTGGCCTGGGCGCGGATGCACGCGTTCACCAAACGGCGGTGGAAGCGCTCGGCATCGTCCAAGGACTCCAGCGCGATGGCATGCTCGCGCGCACCTGGCGTGCCAAAGTCGTGTGTGACGCTTCCTACGGCCAACACCAGGCTGTCGTAGGGAATTTCGCGTTGCGGCGTCACCGGCCGACCTTGTTCGTCGCGATGGGGCGCCAGGTGCACCACCCGCTGCTGACGGTCCAGCCCCGTCATCTCGCCGATACGGTCATGAAAACCATGCCGGTGCGCCTGGGCCATATAGCTGATGGCATGACGGTCCAGGTCCATGCTGCCTGCTGCGATTTCGTGCAGATGCGGCTTCCAGAAGTGGCGGCGCTGGCGGTCGATCAAGGTGATGTGGGCCAGGCCGCGGCGGCCGAGACTGCGCCCCAACTGCGTGGCCAGCGGCAGGCCGCCGGCGCCGCCGCCGACGATGACGATGCGATGCGGGTCCATGGCGTCTGAGGTGGATCGAGCGCTCAGAGCCCGGCCATGGCCAGGTACTTGGTGACGACGTAGTCCTCGATGCCTTGGCGCGCGCCTTCGCGTCCGAGTCCGCTTTGTTTGACGCCACCGAAGGGTGCCACCTCGTTGGAAATCAGGCCGGTGTTGATGCCCACCATGCCGTATTCCAGCGCCTCGGCCACACGCCAGATGCGGCTGATGTCGCGGCTGTAGAAATAGCTGGCCAGGCCGAACTCGGTGTCATTGGCTTGCCGGATCACCTCGTCATCACTGCTGAATCGGAACAGCGGCGCCAGGGGCCCGAAGGTCTCTTCGCGCGCCACCGCCATGGTGGCTGTGACGTCGGCCAGCACGGTGGGCTGAAAGAAGTTCCCGCCCAAAGCATGGCCTTGGCCGCCGACCAGCACGCGCGCGCCCTGACTGACAGCATCGGCGATATGAGACCGCACCTTGGCCACCGCGGCTGCGTTGATCAATGGGCCTTGCTGCACACCTGCTTCCAGGCCATTGCCGACCACCAGACGGCTGACCGCTGCGGCCAGCTTGTCGGCAAAGGCCTCGTAGACGCGCTCGTGCACATAGATGCGATTGGCGCAGACACAGGTCTGGCCCGCATTGCGGAACTTGGACAGCATGGCGCCTTCCACGGCGGCATCCAGATCCGCATCCTCAAAGACGATGAACGGGGCGTTGCCGCCCAGTTCCAGTGAAAGCTTCTTGATCGTTGGGGCAGACTGGGCATAGAGCAGCCGACCGACGGCGGTGGAGCCGGTGAAGCTGAGCTTGCGAACCGTGGGGTTGCGGGTCAGCTCGCCGCCGATGGCCTTGGGGTCGCCCGTCAGCACCTGCAGTAATCCCGCCGGCACGCCGGCTTGCTCGGCCAGCACGGCCAGAGCCAGCGCGCTGAAGGGTGTGGCCTCGGCGGGCTTCACGATGATGGGGTTGCCCGCCGCCAGTGCGGGCGCCACCTTGCGCGTGATCATGGCCAGCGGAAAGTTCCAGGGCGTGATGGCAGCACAGACTCCGATCGGCTCGCGCAGCACCAAAAGGCGCCGGTCGGCCAAGGGGCTGGGAATGGTCTCGCCGTAAAGACGCTTGCCTTCCTCAGCAAACCACTCGATGAAGGATGCTGCATAGGCGACCTCGCCGCGGGCCTCTGCCAGCGGCTTGCCCTGTTCCTGCGTCATCAGGGCGGCCAGTTCCTCGGTGTGCGCAAGCACCAGCTCATGCCAGCGCAACAGCACCTTGGCGCGCTCCTTGGCGGTGCGTTTCTTCCAAAGCGGCCAGGCGCGCTCGGCCGCAGCGATGGCTCGCGCGGTTTCGGCCGCGCCCATCAAGGGCACTTGCCCCAGCTGTTCACCGGTGGCCGGGTTGCAAACGTCAAGGGTGCGGCCATCGTCGGCTGCAACCCAGCGTCCATCGAGCAAGGCGCGGTCGCGTTGCAGTGTCAGTCGGGTGTTCATGGGCTCAGGCTTTCAGCAGGGCATTGGCGAGGATGGCCAGCGCTTCGTCAAAGATGGCGTCGGGTGTGGTCAGCGGATGCAGGAAACGGATCACGTTGCCGTAGCTGCCGCAGCTCAAGAGAATCAGGCCTTGATCGAGCGCCGCGGCTTGAACGCGTTTGGTGAACTCGGCATCGGGCGCACCGCTGACGGGGTCGCAGAACTCCGCGGCCAGCATGCTGCCAAGACCGCGAACTTCGGCCAGTTGCGGCACCTGCGCTCGCATTCGATTCAGGCATTGGCGCAGGCCTTGTCCGAGTCGTTCCGCGCGCTCGCAAAGCTTTTCCTCCTCGATCACATCCATCACCGCGTGCGCTGCGGCCACGGCCAAAGGATTGCCTGCATAGGTGCCGCCCAGACCGCCGGGCAAGGGGGCGTCCATCAACTCGGCACGGCCGCACACGCCCGACAGGGGCAGACCGCCTGCGAGGCTCTTGGCAAAGGTGATGAGGTCGATGGGGACCTGGTAGTGTTGCGAGGCAAACAGCCGACCGGTGCGCGCAAAGCCGGTCTGGATCTCGTCGGCAATCAGCAGAATGCCGTGTTCATCGGCAATGCGGCGCAGCCCGGCGACGAAGGCCGGAGGTGCCGGGATGAATCCACCTTCGCCTTGCACCGGCTCGAAGATGAAGGCTGCCACGCGCTTGGGGTCGATGTCGGACTTGAAGAGCCGTTGCACGCCAGCCAGTGCGTCTTCGACGCTGACGCCGTGCAGCTCATTGGGGAAGGGGGCATGGTAGGTCTCGGCCGGGAAGGGGCCGAAGCCGGTCTTGTAGGGCACGACCTTGCCGGTCAGGGCCATGCCCATCATCGTGCGGCCGTGAAATGCGCCGTCAAACGCAATCACGCCGCTGCGTCCGGTGGCGGCACGGGCGATCTTGATGGCGTTCTCCACTGCTTCCGCGCCGGTGGTGAAGAAGGCCGTCTTCTTGGCCCAGTCCCCGGGCATTGCGGCGTTGATGCGTTCGGCCAGCGTCACATAGCTGGCGTAGGGCACGATTTGATAGGCGGTGTGATGGAAGGCGTCGAGCTGCGCAGCAATGGCGGCTTGTACGCGAGGGTGGCGATGGCCGGTGTTGAGTACGGCGATGCCGCTGGCAAAGTCAATGAATCGGCGCCCCTCCACATCCCACAGCTCGGCATTGAGCGCGCGTTCGGCATAGAAGTTCTGCAGAACGGCGACACCGCGCGGCGTGGCGGCCAAGCGCCGCGCTTGCCAGTCGAGGTTTTGCGCTGAGTGGTCTTTGTGGGCTTGTTCGAGCGTGGACATTGGCGGTTCCTATGAAAGTGGTTGCCCATGGGGCAAGGACGCCAATGTGCTTTGCAGTGGATTTATCTGGAAGTGCCAGTTTGTGATTTCTAATAGAACCACTTTTTCTATCCCTTGCCGCTGATGAACCCGACCAATCTTGCTGACTGGCTGCTGCAACGCCTGCATGGCGACGGGGCGATGAATCGGCAGTTGCACGACTTGCTGCTGCAAGCGGTGTTGCAAGGGCAACTGGTCGCAGGGAGCAAATTGCCGTCCTCGCGCTGGCTTGCTCAAGAGCTGGGCGTAGCCCGCAACACCGTGATTGACGCCTACGACAATTTGCTCGCTCAGGGCTGCCTGCTGACCCGAGCGGGCAGTGGCACCTATGTGGCCGAGCTGGATCGAGACGCGCCACAAGGCACAGGTCGGAGCGTGGCGACGAAGGCGCAGGCGGCGCCGACGCTGTCCAAACGTGGCCAAGCTCTGTTTGCGCATGCTGGGGTGGCCGCGCGCCAGTGGGGGGCCTTTATGCCTGGGGTACCGGATGTCACCGAGTTTCCGGTGCGGACCTGGCTACGTTTGCACAACCGGCGCTGGCATGAGGCGCGCCCGGAGCGCCTCAGCTACGCCCCAGGCGGCGGCTTGCCCGAACTGCGAGAGGCCTTGGCCGAACATCTGCGGGTGGCCCGTTCGGTGCAATGCACGGCCGAGCAGATCATCATCACCAGCGGCAGCCATCAGGCGGTGGATCTCGCAGCGCGTCTGTTGACCGACCCGGGCGACACCGTGTGGCTGGAAGAGCCTTGCTATTGGGGCCTGCGCAGCACCTTGCAATCGCTGAGCCTGCGCGTACAGGCTCAGCCCGTCGATGCAGAAGGTTTGCGTTGGCCCGCCAAGCTCAAGGGTGCGGCACCGCGCTTGCTGCTGGCCACGCCCTCGCACCAGTATCCACTGGGCATGGTGATGAGCCTCGCCCGGCGCCAGCAGTTGCTGGAGCATTGTCGACAGCATGGCAGCTGGATCGTGGAGGACGACTACGACAGCGAGTTCCGGTTTGGGACTCGCCCGATTGCCTGCTTGCAGGGGCTGGACGGGGGCGATCGGGTGCTCTATGTGGGCAGCTTCAGCAAGACCTTGTTTCCGGGCCTGCGCCTGGGCTACTTGGTCGTGCCCAAGGTCCTGGCTGCGCCCTTTGCCAAGGCCTCCGCCGAGCTCTACCGCGAGGGCCAGTTGCAACAGCAGGCGACGCTGGCCGACTTCATTCGCGAAGGCCATCTCGGCAACCATGTACGGCGCATGCGCGTGGTCTATGGCAAGCGGCGCGAGTGCCTTTTGGCCGCCGTGCAATCAAGTTTTGGCGATCAGTTGCCCGTGCTCGGGGACAACGCCGGCCTGCACCTGGTACTGCAGTTGCCCGAAGGCACTGATGATCGCCGCATAGAGGCGAACGCAGCAGCAGCCGGCATTGCAGTGCGAGCACTCAGCAACTACTACAGCGAGCAATCCCGGGCTGGCACCGGTCTGCTCCTGGGCTATGCCTGCGTGCCCGAGTCTCAGATCGCGCCAGCGTTTCGAACCCTGGCCGGAGTCTTGCGCAAAGAGCTGTCCTAAGGTTGTTTTGAATCGTCCCAGCCATTGCTTAGGCCCATCGGGCCAAGTCAGGCGGCTTCGGCGTAGCCCGACCTCGACGGACTTTGTTTGTAGCTCCTTGCTGAAGGTGGCCGCTGTCTGGATTTCCGACGGACTTTGCAGTTCAGCAGCAAGCCAGATGAATCAAGGAGTTACGAACGCCAGTCTCGACGGACTTTGTTTGTTGGAGTCAAGTTTGACGCCAACAAATAAAGTCCGTCGGATAAAAAGAAAGTTCGTCGGATGTTTTTTGCATTGTGGGATCAATGCCGGCCAGGAGATCGGTTGCTGACCTTTGAAGAGAAGCTTTGGCGTCAGCTAGGCTGAACTTCCGCCATGTGAAGGTGCGGCATTTGTTTGCATTGGCTGCAACAGGCTGGGTGCTGCCGTTCAGGCTCGGCGCTTGAGCAGCAGCTCTCGCCGCAAGCAGTCTTTCGCGGTTCTGCGCCTCCAATGACTGCTGAGCGCTCTTGACCGGCCAGTCGACCGGCGCGTGCGACGCGGAGGCGACCGAACGACCGCTCTCGCACGCTGCGAATTGGTGCTACCGACCCATGGCGGCCGTAGGCCCAAGCATCGCAGGCGTCAGAAATGTGGCCAAAGCCGAAATTGACCGACCGTCAGCAGTAGGCTGAATTGAGCTATTTGCATTCGTACGCCTCAGTGGCTGCGGCGACGAAAACCGGTTACTGATCTGAATCGAATGCCGACAAATGGGTGAAAGCTGGCGCCGGCGACGTAGAGAAGAACCCCTTGAATTCCGCTGACCTGTGCGGTCGCACGGTCACGGCTGGCCGTCGGCGTTTCGGCCGTGTTGGATGGCCCGCAGGAAACCCGGCCATTGATAGCCTGCGTACTTGGCACCGATGTCGTCGGAACTGCCGTTGAGTGCGAGATACAGCAAGTAGGTCTGGTAGTCCAGCGCGCCGTTGCTGCTCGATGCCGCTTGCAGCGTGGCTTCGGCACGCACGATCGCTTGCTGAAGCTGCTGATGGATGGCGCTCGACACCCATGCGGCTTTCGGAGCCACATCGCTGCCGTCAACGCTGGGGACGGCCGTAGCGAGCGACCCGCGTGCCTGCGCGATCGCCTGAGCGAGAAAGGCTCGTGCCTCGACACCACTGGTCATCGCCACGGGCGCGCCCTGGGACATGGGATCGGTCGTCGGCACCAGCCACAAGCTCACTCTCCGACCCTCGGCGTTGTTGTTCAGTCCGAAGAACTTCTGCGCGTTCACAAACTCCCCGGGCCGGTTGGCGATGATGAGGTTGTCGCGCGAAAAGCGCATGGCATCGGCATAGCTGTGGCCGTCGATCGTGTAAGTTTTGTGGTCTTGGCCGCCGACGAATACGCCATGCACTTCGCGGGCGCGACGCATGGCCCAGCCCTGCGGCCCCCACCAGAACAGGGCCACGTCGCCCGGTCGGATCGTCGGATCAAAGAGCTGGGCCGAGATGCGTTCGTCCGAAGTGGCCGTGAAGCGTTCAGCGTCGAAGCGCCTGCCTTCGCCGGCGGTGCGCTGTGTCCCATCGATGGCGCCACGGCGCACGCTGAGCGTGCCGTCGGCGTTGTGCGTGATCGTCTGCACCTGCACGCCTTCCTGGTAGTCGGCTTCAATGGCGTCGACGTAGCGGTCCCCATCGCTGTCGTAGAGGCGCACTTCCAGCCCCGCCACGATGCCGGTGGCCACGGCCAACGCTGCGGCGTCGTACGAAGTGGCCTGTCCCTGGCCGCGGTAGCCGCCTTTCCAGGTGCCCGCCACGGCATCGTGGGCGAGCCAAGTCACCTGGTTGACGGTGTAACCCTGCGGGGTGAGGCGTCGGAAGTCGGCTTCACTGGCCGGAATCGGCAGGCCGTTGATGCGGAACCGGCCGGCCGCGATGACGCCAGCCACGCCGGCCGCGGCCGACCCCTGCTTAAAGTACCGGTCGTAGCGTGGGTCGGTGATGCGGGGCGCATCGCTGCCCATGTTGAGCCCCACGGCGCGCAGCATTGTGCCGAGCTCCGGCGCCGCGGATGCAGGGGCCGGGCCGACGGACAAGACCACCGCAGCGAGGGTGGATGCTATGGCGCGGCTGGCCGGCAAGGCCGTGCTGCGCTCGTCGCAGGGACCAGGCCCCGCCATGGAACATTTCAAAGTGGAAGGACGGACCACAGATCAGGACCCTTTACGCGCCGGCGCTGGACATCGTCCAGGCGAACAGTTCATCGAGGTCGTAATCGCCGCTGTGCGGGCGCGCCCAAGGCAGCGCCAGGTCGACGCTGCCACCACGACGGCGTGCCGCAGCCGCCAGCAGCGCAGGCACCGCCAGCGAGGTGTCGCGGTCCACTGCGCCGTGTCGGATGCGCCAGTGTGGGGCGACCGTTGAGCGCGGATCCATCAACTGCTGCATCGCATCGATGGCCTTCACCGTGGCGGCGTCGGCCACCGTGGCACCCGGCACCTGGCTGTGGCGTGAAGACCAGGCCGTGAAGTGGCGCTTGTCGGTGGTGCTGTCGCCGAACAACTGGTTCTCGCCCGTCTCCAGTGCAAAGCCATCGAAAGCCGGCTGGCCCTTCATGCGGCCCACCGCACGCGCATAGGCGCTGAAATCCACCGCGATGACCTGGCCGCCTTGCATCTGAAGCCAGGGCGTTGCCGCCACATCCTGGCCTGCCGCCAAGGCGCGCCGGGCCGAGGCGAGCAGCAGCGCGGC
Source organism: Burkholderiales bacterium PBB2 (assembly GCA_002255955.1). GTDB lineage: Bacteria > Pseudomonadota > Gammaproteobacteria > Burkholderiales > Burkholderiaceae_C > Paucibacter_A. Next base: position 70,629 of record NKIM01000028.1, read on the forward strand.
GACATGGTCCCGCAGGCTGCCGCGGCCATCGGCTTGCAGCATCAGCGGCGTACCGTCTACGGCCTGCAGCTTCAGGCTGTTGACGTAGGCCGCGAAGTTGGCGCGCATCTCGGCCGACAGTGCCAGTTGGGCATCGTTGAGTTGGGCGACGACCTCCTGGCGCTGCACACGGAAGTCCAGCATGGAGATGGAGACATTCCGGTACTCGCGCAGGCCATCGAACTGCCATTCGTAGGCCTCGTCGGCATGGGCCAGGTTGGTGATGGGGCAATAGGCCGACACGGCATGGATGTCGTCTCTGCCTGGCGCAGCGCCCAGGGCACGCAGATCGGCCTCGTAGTCGGGGTGGTTGCCGCTGGCGCCCAAGAGCGCCGACAGCGCCCCGCCCGCACTCGTGCCATTGGAGATGATGCGCTCGACGTTGCCCGGCAGGCGGTCGGCGTTGTGGCGCAACCAGCGCACGGCAGCCTTCAGGTCGACGATGGCGGCCGGGGCCTTGCCGGTCCAGCGTCCATCGGGTGCCTGCAGGGTGCGTCCGCGGGCGCCGGGTGCGGCCACCACGTAGCCTTGCGAGAGCGCCACGGCGCTGGCGCTGACCCGGTGGGTCTGCTCCGCAGGACCGGACATGGACTTGGTCAGGGTACCCGGCCTGGCCGGCATGTAGCCGCCCACCGCGTTGGGCAGGAAGATGGGCGCCGTACGGGCATCGAAGCGGCCGATGCGTCCGCCTGTGAAGTAAGCCTCGGGCACGTACAGGTTCAGCGCTTGGTACTCCGGCTCCACGGGCCTGGCGACCACGGGCAGGTTCTCGAAGGCACGCACGTTCAAGGTCTGGCCGTTCACCTCCACGGTCTGGGGGGTGTAGCGGGAAGGGTCGAACAACAACGGGTCAGGGCGTCGTGTCAGCTGGGCGCTGGTGCAGCCCGTGGCGGCTGCTGCGGCGCTGGCCAGCACAGCACTGGAGAAGTGGCGTCGGTTCATGATTCAGTTTCCTTCTGTGGTTCGCGGGCCTTGTTTGAGTTGCTGCATGAAGGCCTTGAAGTGCGGGGCGAAGTCGGCGAACAGCGGCAGCCCACGGTTTTGCAACATCACTTCGCTGAACAGCTTCAGGCCCACAGCCAGCGCCGTAGCGTCAGCCTCTGGGAGGTCCCCGCGGCCGCGCATGCGCTCGACGATGGCGAGGATGTCATCGTGGTTGCCGGCCTCGAACTGCAGGCTGCGCGGCGGCGTCAGCGCGCTGCCATCGGGCAGGGCCAGGTGATCCACGGTCAGGCGGTAGCGGTGCTGTTTCATGATCAGTTCTCCAGGCGCTGGATGGCGAGCGCGGCCTCGTCGATCAGGGCGGCCACCCGGCGGGCGCGTGCGCCATCGTCATCGACACCCGACAAGCGTGTGTGCAGCACCGCCTTCAGGTTGCCCATGGCCCGCTCCACCTCGGGCGAGCGGCGCGACTGGGCCCCCGTCCGCACGACCTGCAAACGCTCGGTCAAGGCTGTGAGCTCGGCGCGCTGTCGTTCCAATTGCTCCAGGCCGGCGGCCGTGACCGTGTACTGCTTACGGCCAGCATCGGCCTCGGACACGGTGGCCCAGCCCATGTCGACCAGGTAGGTCAAGGTCGGGTAGATGACGCCTGGGCTGGGGCTGTATTCGCCGCCGACCAGGCCTTCGATGTGCTTGATGAGTTCGTAGCCGTAGCACGGGCGTTCGGCCACGAGGCTGAGGGCCAACAACTTGATCGCGCCATGTTCGAACATGCGACCGCCGCGTCCACGGCCATGGCCATGTCCGCCACCGTCCCGGCTGCCGCCGTGGCCCATGTGTCCGTGCCCCCCTCGACCGCCAGAGGGCACGCCTGCCATGGCGTGGTATCGATAAAGGCCGCGCACGCGGCCGCTTCGGTGCTCCAGACGGGCGAGGTGGTGTGAGGGTTCGGTGATGGGGCGCATGTGATTCTCATTGAGTATTAAGATGGATCTAAGATATATCTAATACATGCTGCTAGTCCAGTGCAGTTTTCGGGCTTTGCACAAGTTCACACCATCCGATCTGCGCACGGCACAAGAAATCAACTCGGGTGATGGGACGCATAAGAAATGATGAGTTCCCTTATGAGGGCCGGCCACGCACCATGGCGGCACTGGCACTTCGCCGCCCTTGACATCAAAGGAACTGAACATGAGCGACATCCTCTGGCCCGCGGGCTACGTCCCCGGCTACACCGACAACTTCTGCTCCAACGAGGTCATCGTCACCGGCCTGACCGTGGAAGACGTGTGGCCCTTCCTGAACATCCCCAGCCGCTGGCCCACCTACTACGCCAATTCGACCGACGTCCGCTTCTACGACGGCAAGGGTCCTGCGCTGGAAGATGGCGTGCGCTTCTACTTCTCGACCTTCGGCTTCCCTGTCGAAGCCCAGGTGGTTGAACATGTTGCCCCGGTCCAGGGCCAGCCCGCGCGTGTGGCGTGGCACGGCTGGGCCGGTGAAGAAGGTACGGATGGCCGCCTGGACGTGCACCATGCCTGGTTGCTGGAAGACCTGTCGGGTGGCCGACTGCGCATCCTGACCCAGGAGACTCAAGTCGGTAAGCCGGCCGTTGAACTGGCCAAGGCTCAGCCTAACCCGATGATCAATGGACACCAGGACTGGTTAAACGGCCTGGTGGACGCCGCTCGAAAGGCCAAGCGGTCATGAGCGCACGGATTGCCTTCCTCGGACTTGGCGCCATGGGCAGCCGCATGGCAGCCCGGCTGCTGCAAGCGGGGCACGAGGTGACGGTGTGGAACCGCAGTCCTGCGCCAGTGCAGGCTCTGCTGGCCGCCGGGGCAAAGGCAGCAGCCAACCCGCGGCAAGCCGCGCAGGGTGCTGATTTCGTCATCGCCATGGTGCGGGACGACGAGGCCGCGCGGCATGTGTGGTGCCACCCCGAAACGGGCGCACTGGCGGGCATGCGTGCTGGGGCAGTGGCGATTGAGAGCTCGACGCTGTCTTTGGCCACCGTTCGGCAGTTGGATTCCGCCGCAGGGGCGGTGGGAGTGACGCTGCTGGATGCGCCCGTGTCAGGCTCGCGCCCGGCGGCCCAGGCTGGACAACTGGTCTATTTGGTCGGCGGTGATGCGCAGGCCTTCGCCCGTGCCGAGCCAGTCCTGTTGGCCATGGGGGCGACTGCTCACCACGTCGGTTCGGTCGGGCATGGTGCGCTCGCTAAGCTGGTGACCAACACGCTGCTGGGCGTGCATGTGGCTGCGTTGGCTGAGCTGATCGGTCTGCTCCGCCACCAGGGCGTGGAACCCGCCAACCTGCTGCGCGCCGTCGCAGGTACACCGGTATGGGCACCCGTGGATCACTACCTCTCTGGCTCGATGCTGGGTGGTGACTTCTCGCCGCAGTTTCCGGTCGAGTTGATCGCCAAGGACTTCGGTTATGCGGTCGAGGCGGCTGGCAGCAGAACGAGCCTGCCCATGGCTGCGGCCGCACAGGACGTGTTCCAACGGGCCTCGTCTCAGTCGCTGGGCAGCCAAAACATGACTGCTGTGGTCCAGCTTTACCCTCCGCGCTCGTCGGGTGGCTGACCCGTTTGCACGGTGATGTGCGAGACGCAGGTTTGCACCAGCTGCTCGCGCAACCAGCGCTGTCGCGGGTCAGCGTGGGTACGTGCATGCCAAGCGAGCACCTTGGTGAAGCCCGGCACCGCCAGGGGCGGTGCACGGACAGCCAGACCGTCAGCGCCCAACAGAAGTCGCTCCGGTACCAGCGCTACCAGCTCGGTGCTGCGCACCATGTCCAGCAGCATGCCGAAGCTAGGCACCGACACGCACACCCGACGCTGGCGACCCAACGTAGCCAGGGCCGCATCCGTGGCGCCCACAAAGCCACCACCTTGCAGTGACACGATGCCGTGGTCGAGCGCGCAGAACGCATCGAGCGTGAGCGCGGCGTCGGCAGCGGCTGGATGGCCCTCACGGAGCACACACACGTAGCGTTCATCGAACAACGTTCGACTGTGCAGGTCTGGGGGTGACATCTGCGGCGTGATCAACGCCAGATCGAGCTCGCCGCGCTCCATCTGTTCCAGCAACTCGGGGCCGTGAGCTGGCAAGACCGCCACCCGAACTCTCGGGGCCAGTTGGCGAAGTCGAGCCACAAAGGGCACGACCACGGCGCGCAGTGCGTAGTCTGTGGCCGACACCTTTACCGTGAGTTCCGCCGTTGCAGGATCGAAGTCCGTTGGGCGAATCACGGCCTCGATATCGAACAGGATCCGCTTGATGGGCGCGCTGAGTTCCATCGCCCGCGCCGTGGGCGTGATACCTCGCTGTGATCTGACGAATAGCGGGTCGCCCAGTGCATCGCGCAGTCGCGTGAGGGTGGCGCTGACAGCAGGCTGCGTCACCGCCAGCCGTTCCGCGGCGCGCGTCACGCTGCGCTCGTCCATCAAGGCATCGAAAGCCTTGAGCAAGTTGAGGTCGAGGTTGCGCAGTTGCATGGCGATTCAGCCGGCTGACCGTGCCTGTATCAACGCCGCTTCCAGGCGACTGCTGACCTGACCCATCTGTGCCTGAAGACCTTGCAGCTCGGCAGGTGCGAATCCCGACGTCATCAGCGCGACCACCTCGGTCTG
>NKIM01000029.1 GCA_002255955.1 Burkholderiales bacterium PBB2
GGTCTGGATGGGCCCGGCCACCTTCCACATCGGCTCCAACCAGCAAGCCGACCTGACCGTCTACCCCGCACCTGCTCTGGTGTTTGACCTGCTGCCGGAGCAGGCGCCGCAGCGCCCGGTGCGCCTGCGCATGGAATGCGGCCCGGGCTGTGGCGGCACGCTGGATCTGCAGCGCGTGATCAGCGCTTTGCCCACCGGGCAGCGCCACAGCCTGAAGATCCCGCTCGCCTGCTTCGCCGCCCAAGGTGCGGACCTGAGCCGCATCGGCGCGCCCTTCAGCCTGACGGCCGACGCTCCGTTTGCCGCCGCCTTCGCCCACATCCGCGTGCGTGCCGGCGCGGCCCAAGAGCCCGATGCTTTGAGCTGCACCCAATTTTCTCCCGCTCCCTGACCATGAATTTCAAGACCGACCCCAGCCACAGCGGCGCCAGCGTTCTGCGCCGCGACTTTCCCAGCGATTTCCGCTGGGGCTGTTCCACCTCCTCTTATCAGATCGAAGGCGCGGCTCAGGAAGACGGCCGTGGCGAATCCATCTGGGACCGTTTCTGCAGCGAGCCCGGCCGCATCCGCGACGGCAGCAGCGGCGCCGTGGCCTGTGACCACTACCACCGCTGGCCCGAAGACCTGGACATGGCAAAGCAGCTGGGCGTGAATGCCTACCGCTTCTCCATCGCCTGGCCGCGCCTGCTGCCGCAGGGCCGCGGTGCCGTCAATGAAAAGGGTTTGGATTTCTATTCCCGCCTGGTCGACGGCATGCTGGAGCGCGGCCTGCAACCCTGGGCCACGCTCTATCACTGGGATCTGCCTCAGGCCTTGCAAGAGCAGGGCGGTTGGGCGAATCGGGCCACGGTCGACGCCTTCCTCGAGTACACGGAACTCGTGACGCGCCGCCTGGGTGATCGGGTCAAGCACTGGATCACCCACAACGAACCCTATTGCACCGCCTTCCTCGGCAACTTCGAAGGCAACCATGCGCCGGGCCTGAAGGACCACAAGACCGCCTTGCTGGTCTGCCACCACCTGCTGCTCTCGCATGGCCGCGCCGTGCCGCTGATCAAGCGCATGGTGCCTGGCGCGCAGGTCGGCATCACCCTGAGCCTGCACCCGATCTCGCCGGCCAGCGACAGCGCTGAGGATGCCGCCGCCGCGATCCGCCACGACGGCCTGCGCAATCGCTGGTTCCTGGACCCGCTGCACGGCCGCGGCTACCCCGCGGATGTGCTGGCCTTGCTGGGGTCGGATGCGCCGCAGCTGCTCAGCAATGACTTGCGCGAGATCGCCACGCCCACCGATTTCCTGGGCGTCAATTACTACTTCCCTGAGCGGATTGAAAACGCCCCGGGCGTGGCGCCCATTGCCACCCGCGTGGTCGAGACGCCCGGCGTGGAGCGCACCGCCTTCGGCTGGGAGGTGGACCCGGAAGGCATGGTCACCCTGTTGACCCGCATCCAGCGCGACTACGCGCCCAACTGCGTCTACCTGACCGAGAACGGCTCGACCTTTGAGGACGAGTTGCTGCCCGATGGCCGTGTCGAGGATGTGCAACGCCGCAGCTATCTGCAGCGCCACCTGGCCGCCGCCCAAAGGGCCATGGCGGCCGGCGTGCCGCTGAAGGGCTATTTCGCCTGGAGCTTGCTCGACAACTTCGAGTGGGCCGAGGGCTATCTGCGCCGCTTCGGCCTGGCCTACGTCGACTTTGAAACCCAGCAACGTACCCTGAAGGCCAGCGGCCAGTGGTATGCCCAGTTCCTGCAGCCTGGAGAGGCGGACCGATGAAACACGCGAACCATGTCTGGGGCAAGCTGGCCCTCTTGCTCGCCGCGACTGGCGCTGCTGCTGTCACTGCCTCAGCGGCGCAGGCGCAGACCAAACCGGCTGCGACTTCCGTTGCCACGCCCGCTGTAGCACCGCTGAAGGCCGAAGTCATCCACTGGTGGACCTCGGGTGGCGAGTCGGCCGCCGTCAAGGCCCTGGCCGATGCCTACAACGCCGCCGGCGGCGCCTGGAAGGACACGGCCGTGGCCCTGGGCGAGCAGGCGCGCTCGGTGGCCATCAACCGCATCGTCGGTGGCAACCCGCCGACGGCGGCCCAGTTCAACACCTCCAAGCAGTTCCTCGATGTGGTGGATCAGGGGCTCTTGAATCATGTGGATGAAGCGGCGACCGCCGGCAAGTGGGAGCAGGTGCTGCCCGAGACGGTGCTCAAGGTCATCAAGGTCAAGGGCCATTTCTACGCCGCGCCGGTCAACATCCACATGCCGGCCTGGATCTGGACCTCGAAAGCCGCCTTCAAGAAGGCCGGCATCGCAGCCGAGCCCAAGACCATGGACGAGCTCTTTGCCGCGCTCGACAAGCTCAAGGCCGCTGGCCTGATCGGCCTGGCCCATGGCGGCCAGCCCTGGCAGGACAACACGGTGTTTGCCGCCGTGCTCAGCAATGTTGGCGGCCGCGAGCTCTACCTCAAGGTCATGCGCGACCGCGACCCCAAGGCCATCATGTCGCCCGAGTTCAAGAACGTGCTGCTCAGCTTCAAGCGCCTGCAGAGCTATGTGGACAAGGGCTCGCCGGGCCGCAACTGGAACGACGCCACCGCCTTGCTGATCAATGGCAAGGCCGGTGTGCAGTTCATGGGCGACTGGGCCAAGGGCGAGTTCGCCCTGGCCAAGCAGGAGGCCGGGCGCGACTACGGCTGCATCGCCGGCTTCGGCCCCAACTCGCCCTACATCATCCAGGGCGATGTCCTGGTCTTCCCCAAGACCAATCAGCCCGAGGCCATCAAGGCCCAGAAGCTGCTGGCCACCGTGGCCACCACGCCGGCCACGCAGATTGCCTTCAGCATCAAGAAGGGCTCCATCCCGGCGCGCAGCGATGTCGATGCCAGCCAGCTCGACATCTGCGGCCAGCAGGGCGTGGCCATCATGAAGGACAAGTCGCGCCACCTGGGCAATGGCGAGGTTTATCTGACGCCGGATCAGAACGGCGCCATGCAGGACATCGTGACCGCTTACTGGAACCGCAACATCCCGGTTGAGAAGGTGCAAAAAGACCTGATCGCTGCCCTCAACAACAACTGAGGGTACAGGCGCTGATGTCTCGCAAGAATCGCTCTTCGAATCGAACTTCTCGGCTCCGTGGGCTGACGCCCTGGGCGGCCTTGCTGCCCATGGCGTTTACGGTGCTGCTGGGCTACCTCGGTGCGGTGCTCTGGACGCTGCGCGTGTCCCTGAGCAGCTCGCGCACCTTTCCCAAGGACGACTTCGTCGGCCTGGCCCAGTTCGAGCGCCTGTTCGGCAACGAGCGCTGGCTGCTCTCGCTGGAGAACCTCGCGGTCTACGGCCTGCTCTTCATCGGCGCCTGCATGGTGATCGGCTTTCTGCTGGCCGTGTTCATCGACCAGAAGGTGCGCGGCGAGGGCCTCTTGCGCACCATCTTTCTCTACCCCTACGCCATGTCCTTTGTGGCCACCGGTCTGGTCTGGCAATGGGTGCTCAATCCCACCGACGGCATCCAGCAGGCGGTGCGGCAGATGGGTTTCGAGAACTTCACCTTCGACTGGATCATCGACCAGGACAAGGTCATCTACACCGTGGTGATCGCCTCGGTCTGGCAGGCCTCGGGCTTGGTGATGGCGCTGCTGCTGGCTGGCTTGCGCGGCATTGATGAAGACATCTGGAAGGCCGCCCGCATCGATGGCATCAAGCCCTGGCGTGTCTACCTGTCCATCGTCCTGCCCATGCTCGGCGCTTCGTTTGCCACCGTCTTCGTGCTGCTCTTCACCGCGGCGGTCAAGGTCTTCGATGCCGTGGCGGCCATGACCCAGGGCGGCCCTGGCACGGCCAGCGATGTGCCGGCCAAATTCATCATGGACCACCTCTTTGGCCGCGCCAATGTGGCCCTGGCCTCGGCCGGCGCCATCGTGCTGCTGCTGACCGTGCTGGCCCTGGTGGCGCCGTTTTTCTACGCCCGCAGCCGCAAGGCTCGGAAGGGGAAGGGCGCATGAGCCACTCTGCTGTCATGATGAAAACACAAGCCGAACGCCGCGCCCAAGCGCGCGGACGCTTCAATCCGGCCCGCTGGGGCATCTACGCCTTCCTGCTGACGGCGGCCCTGTTCTTCCTCGCCCCGCTCTACATCATGCTGGTCACCTCCTTCAAGACCATGGAGGAGATCCGCCTGGGCCAGCTCTTTGCGCTGCCCATGAATGCCACGCTCGAGCCCTGGCGCGCGGCCTGGAGCGAGGTCTGCACGGGGGTGTCCTGCGAGGGCATCAGCGCCGGGTTCTGGAACTCGGTCGCCATCGTGGTGCCCAGCACCATCCTGCCTGTGCTGATCGGCGCGCTCAACGGCTATGCGCTGAGTTTCTGGCGGCCGCGCGGCGCCAATGTGTTGTTCGGCATCCTGATGCTGGGCGCCTTCATTCCCGTGCAGGTGATGATTTATCCGCTGGTCAAGGTGATGGCGGCCGTGGGCCTCTACAGCTCGCTTCCCGGCATCGTGGCCGTGCACTTGATCTTCAGCATGCCGGTGATGACCTTGCTGTTCCGGAACTACTACAGCGCCATCCCGCCGGAGCTGTTCAAGGCCGCGCGCATCGACGGTGGCGGCTTCTGGCGCATCTTTGTGCAGCTGATGCTGCCCATGTCCACGCCCATCATCGTGGTGGCGGCCATCATGCAAGTGACCGGGGTCTGGAACGACTACATCCTCGGCCTGGTCTTCGCCGGCCGCGAGCATCTGCCGATGACGGTGCAGCTCAACAACGTGATCAACACCACCACGGGTGAGAGGCTCTACAACGTCAACATGGCGGCCACCATCCTCACCTCCATGGTGCCGCTGCTGGTCTATTTCGTCTCCGGACGCTGGTTTGTGCGCGGCATTGCGGCCGGTGCGGTCAAAGGTTGATTGAGAGAACAATGAGTACGACGACGAGCCCACAGCCCAAGAGTGGCGTCAGCATCCGCGATCTGTGCATCCGTTTTGACGGCCACGAGGTCATCAAGGGCCTGAACCTGGAAATCTATGAGGGCGAGTTCCTGGTCTTGCTCGGCCCCTCGGGCTGCGGCAAGTCCACCTTGCTGCACAGCATTGCCGGCCTGACTGATTTTGAGAGCATCGCCGAAGGCACCGTGGAGATTGCCGGTCAGGACATGACCTTCGCCGACCCCAGCGAGCGCGGCATCGGTATGGTGTTCCAGTCCTATGCCCTCTACCCCACCATGACGGTGGAGAAGAACATGTCCTTCGGCCTGCGCGTGGCAGGCTGCCCCAAGGACGAGGTGCAGCGCCGGGTGCAGCGCGTGGCGGCCATGTTGCAGCTGGAGCCGCTGCTGCAGCGCAAGCCGGGCCAGCTCTCCGGCGGCCAGCGCCAGCGCGTGGCCATCGGCCGCGCCCTGGTGCGCGAGGCGGCGGTGTTGCTGTTTGACGAGCCCCTGTCCAACCTCGACGCCAAGCTGCGCGCCGAGCTGCGCCGCGAGCTCAAGCTGCTGCACAAGAAGCTGGGCTCCACCATGATTTACGTCACCCACGACCAGGTGGAGGCCATGACCCTGGCCAGCCGCATCGTGGTGATGAAGGGCGGCGTGATCCAGCAGATCGGCGCGCCGACCGAGGTCTACGAGCGGCCGGCCAATCTTTTTGTGGCCGGCTTCCTGGGCGCACCAGGCATGAATCTGGTGCCGGGTCAGCTCTCCGTGTCTGCATCCGGCGAGGTGGGTTTGAGCGGTGCCCTGAGCGCCGATCTGGCCGCTTACCCCTTCCAGCAGCAACCGCACGACGGGCAGGGCGTGCTGCTGGGCATCCGCCCCGAGCATGTGCGCCTGGACCCGCAGGGCGCCTGGCGCGGCGTGGTCCATCTGATCGAGCCCATGGGCAACCATCAGGTGGTGTGGATCCAGTGCGGTGCGCAGCTGCTGGCCGCCATCGTCGAAGACCATGTGCAGCTGCAGCCCGACCAGGCCCTGAGCTTCCAGCTCGATCTGGCGCGCGCCTCGCTGTTCGATCAGGCCAGCGAGCAGCGGCTCTGAGCAACCGCGCTGCTTGGGACGCACCATGAGCTTGCCCCCTGTGACCAGTTTGCCGCTGTTGCGCCGCATCGTCATCGCCGGCGGCGGCACCGCCGGTTGGATGAGCGCCGCGGCGCTGTCCACCTTGCTGCCGCCGGGCTACGAGATCCACCTGGTCGAATCGGAGGAAATCGGCACCATCGGGGTGGGCGAGGCCACCATCCCGAACATCAAGAACTTCAATGCCGCCCTGGGCCTTGATGAAGACGACTTCATCCGCGCCACCCAGGGCAGCTTCAAGATGGGCATCGAGTTCGTCAACTGGGGCCGGCTGGGTGAGCGCTACATCCACGGCTTTGGCAGCTTCGGCCAGGATTTCGGCAGCGTTGGTTTTCACCACCAATGGCTGCGCCTGCGCCGCGAAGGCCTGGCCTCGGCCCTGGACGATTACTCCATCAACACCAGCGCGCCGCGCCAGGCCAAGTTCATGCGCGCCCGGCCCGAGATGGCCGGCTCGCCGCTGGCCGACATCGCCTACGCCTACCAGTTCGACGCCGGCCTCTACGCCGCTTATCTGCGCCGGCATGCCGAGCAGCGCGGCGCGCGCCGCAGTGAGGGCCGCATCGTCGAGGTGCTGCGCGCGGCCGAAGACGGCCGCATCCGCGCCCTGCGCCTGGACAGCGGCGAGCAGATCGAGGGCGACTTTTTCCTCGACTGCACCGGCATGCGCGCCTTGCTGATGGGACAGGCCTTGGGGGTGGGCTTCGAGGACTGGTCACATTGGCTGCCCTGCGACCGAGCCTGGGCGGTGCCTTGTGAATCGGCCGGCCCCTTGCTGCCCATGACCCGGGCCACCGCACACAGCGCCGGCTGGCAGTGGCGCATCCCGCTGCAGCACCGCACCGGCAACGGCCATGTGTTTGCCAGCCGCTTCATGGACGAGGGCGAGGCGCGCGATCTGCTGATGCGCCATCTCGACGGCAAGCCCCTGGCTGAGGCGCGCTCGATTCGCTTCCAGCCCGGGCGGCGGCACCAGGCCTGGCATCAGAACTGCCTGGCCGTGGGCCTGTCAGGTGGTTTCCTGGAGCCGCTGGAATCGACCAGCATCCACCTGATCCAGACCGCGCTGGCCCGGCTGATGAGCTTTTTCCCGCATGGCGGGCTGGATGCGGCCGACATCGCCGAATACAACCGCCAGACCCAGTTCGAATACGAGCGCATCCGCGACTTCATCATCCTGCACTACAAGGCCACGGCGCGGGACGACTCGCCGTTCTGGAATCACTGCCGCCAGATGGCCGTGCCCGAGACCTTGCAGCGCAAGATCGATCTGTTCTGCAGCAATGGCCGCATCGTGCGCGAGGCCGACGAGCTGTTCGCCGAGCTGAGCTGGCTGCAAGTGATGAATGGGCAGGGCCTGCAGCCGCGGGGCTACCACCCGCTGGCCGAGCAGACGCCCCAGGCCGAGGCGGTGGAGCTGCTCGATCACATCCGGCAGGTGATTGCGCGCTGCGTGCAGGTCATGCCCACGCAGGCCGCCTATATCGCTGAACATTGTCAGGCCGTCAGGCCAGGGAGCGGCACATGAGATGGATGTTGGCAGTCCTTGCCATGGCGGGCCTGCTGGTCTGCGATGTGAGTGCAGCGGCCGGCCCCAGCCCCAGCCCCAGCCCCAGCTTTCAGATCGCCACCTACAACCTGCGGCTGAATCTGGCCTCGGATGGGCCGAACGCCTGGCCCCTGCGGGCCGAGGCCGTCAAGGCCTTGATCCGGTATCACGAGTTCGATGTCTTCGGCACCCAGGAGGGCCTGCCCGAGCAGATCGACGAGTTGTCTCGCATGGACGAGTTTGCCCATGTCGGCGTGGGCCGCGACGACGGCAAGCGTGCCGGTGAGCACTCGGCCATCTTCTTTCGCAAGGCGCGCTTCGAGGCGCTCAGCAGCGGCGACTTCTGGCTCAGCCAGACGCCGGATGTGCCCTCCAAAGGCTGGGACGCGCGCTGCTGCAACCGCCTGGCCAGCTGGGTGCAGCTGCGCGACCGGGAGAGCCAGCGCCGCTTCTTCGTCTTCTCGGTGCACTTCGATCACGAGGGTGAAGTGGCCCGCAAGGAATCGGCCAAGCTCTTGCTGCACAAGGTCAAGGAGATTGCCGGCACAGCGCCGGTGATCTGCCTGGGCGACTTCAACTCGACCCCCGAGACCGAGCAGATCCAGCGCATGCAGGCGGCGCTGCGCGATGCCTACCGGGTCAGCCAGAGCCCGCCCTACGGCCCGGTCGGCACCTTCAACGCGTTCAAGATCGACGCGCCGATGACGGCCCGCATCGACTACCTCTTCCTCAGCCCCGGCATCACGGTGCTCAAGTACGGCGCGCTCAGCGATTCGCAGGCCGGCCGTTTCCCGTCTGACCACCATCCGGTGCTGCTGCGCGTGCGCCTGGACTGAATTGACGCCGGCACCCGATGCCGTGCTTATCCCTTTTCGTTGTCTGACCCGACTCCCTCCATGAGCCTCCTGTTTCCTGCTTCATCCTCCTCAAGCCGCCCTGGCTTTGCGTCTGCTGTGCTGATGCTGGCTGTCTGCATCAGTGTCGGCGCCGGTGCCGGTGTGGCCCAGGCCGCACCGGATGCCGGCAGCGTGTCGTCCTGGCAGACGCGCGCCGACCAAAGCCGATTGCTGGCCCGCGAGCCTGACCGCCGCTTCAAGCCCGGGCAAAAGGCGCTGCCCCTGCACATCGAGGTGGACCCCAGCCAGCGCTTTCAGACCATGGAAGGTTTCGGGGCCTCCCTCACCGATGCCTCGGTCTGGCTGATGCAGCAGCGCATGAGCGAGACGCAGCGCAAGGCCTTGCTGGAGGAATTGTTCGGCCGCGGGCCGGGGGGTATCGGCTTTGATCTGACCCGCCTGACCATCGGCGCCTCGGACTTTTCGCGCAGCCACTACAGCTATCTGGACCTGCCTCCCGGCCAGACCGATATGGCATTGAAGGCCTTCTCGATCGAAGCTGCGCGCGCCGAGCTGCTGCCCGTGGTCAAGTCGGCCCTGGCCATCAATCCCCGCCTGCAGGTGATGGCTTCGCCCTGGAGCGCGCCGGGCTGGATGAAGCAGACCGACAGCTTGATCAAAGGTCGCCTCAAGCCTGAGATGTACGGTGTGTTTTCTGAGTATCTGGTGCGTTATGTCGACGCTTTTGCGGCCGAAGGCGTGCCTATCTTTGCGCTGACGATTCAGAACGAGCCGCACTTCGAGCCGCCTGACTACCCCGGCATGCGCGTCGATCCGGCCGAACGTGCCGCCCTGGTCGGCCAACACCTGGGGCCTTTGCTCGCGCAACGCGGCCTGAAGACGCAGCTGATCGACTGGGACCACAACTGGGACGAACTGAAGTCGCCGCTGGCGGTGCTGGCCGATCCGGTGGCACGCCGCTATGTGGCCGGCGTGGGCTGGCATTGCTATGCCGGCGATGTGCAGGCCCAGACCGTGGTCCATGAGGCCCACCCCGACAAGGACACCTGGTTCACCGAATGTTCAGGCGGCGAATGGGCGCCCGAGTGGCACAAAACCTTGCCCTGGATGATGAGCAATCTGGTGATCGGCAGCACCCGCGGCTGGGCCAAGGGCGTGCTGATGTGGAACATGGCGCTGGACGAGAACCACGGGCCCCATCTGGGGGGCTGCAAGGACTGCCGCGGCGTGGTCACCATCGACTCCAAGACCGGTGAGGTGACCCGAAACATCGAGTACTACGCCCTGGGTCATGCCAGCAAATTCGTGCGTCGCGGTGCGCAGCGCATTGCCTCGCCGACCAAGCTGGGCGGCCTGGAAACGGTGGCCTTTCGCAATGCCGACGATGGCTCCATCGCCCTGATCGTCAGCAATGGCGAGGCGCAAAGCCGCCGCTTCACCGTCGGGCAGGGCGCGCGCCGCTTGGCCTACACCCTGCCCAAGCACAGCGTGGTCACCTTCACCTGGGCGGGCCAGCCATGAGAGGGCGCTGGCGCGGACTGCTCTTGGCCTTCCTGGCCAGCTTGCCTCTCGCTGCACACGCCGAAGTCCGCCTGCATGGCGTGTTCGGCGAGCACATGGTCTTGCAGCGCGAGGCGCCGATTCCCGTGTGGGGTTGGGCTGAGCCGGGCGAAACCGTGCGGCTGCAGTTTCGCGGCCAAAGCCAGACCGTGCAGGCCGATGCTGGGGGCCGGTGGCGCGTGCGCCTCAAGCCCGAGGCGGCCGGCGGGCCGCACACCCTGAGGGTCAGCGGCAGCCGTAGCGCCAAGGCCTTGGTGCTGGGCGATGTGCTGGTGGGCGAGGTCTGGCTGTGCTCGGGCCAGTCGAATATGGAATGGGCCTTGCGTGATTCGCTGGACGGCCCGGCCGAGGCCGCCGCCGCGCGCGACGATGGCATACGCCACATCAAAGTCGCTCACCGCGCCGCCCTGCAGCCGCAGGACGACATCGCACCCGC
The DNA here is from genome assembly GCA_002255955.1 of Burkholderiales bacterium PBB2. GTDB lineage: Bacteria > Pseudomonadota > Gammaproteobacteria > Burkholderiales > Burkholderiaceae_C > Paucibacter_A. The sequence continues at coordinate 10,468 of NKIM01000029.1, forward strand.
GGCCTGGCAGCCCGCCACTGCGGCCCATGCAGCCGAGTTCAGCGCTGTGGCTTACCACTTTGCCAAGCGCCTGCGCCGTGAGCTGGGCGTGCCGGTGGGGCTGCTCAATGTGTCCTGGGGCGGCACTCAGATCGAAGCCTGGATGAGCCCCGCGGCCTTGAAGACCTTGGCCGATGTCGCGCCGCTGCTGGCAGCGCCTCTGCCCAGCTCCGAGCGTGAATTTGTGGCCCAGCAGGAGGCCCACATGCTGAACCGGGTGAAGGCCTGGCAGGGCACAGGCCCGGCCGGTGCCGCAGCGGCTGAAAGCTGGGCCAATCCGGACCTGGATGACAGGGCCTGGTCGAGTTTGCAAGCCCCCGGCATCTGGGAAACCCAGGGTCTGGAGAACCTGGACGGCAAGCTTTGGTATCGCAAGACCTTGCACCTGACCCCGGCCCAGGCTGCGGCGCCCGAAGCTGTGCTGCACCTGGCCCAGGTGGACGATTGCGACGAGACCTTTGTCAACGGCCAGCCTGTGGGCGGCCAGTGTGGCTGGGACCGGCCACGCGGCTACCGGTTGCCGGCCGGCCTCCTGCGCGCAGGCGCCAATGTGATCGCCGTGCGTGTCACGGACGAGGGCATGGGCGGCGGCATCCACGGCACGCCCGAGCAGCTGCGCCTGCATTTGGGAATGAAAGAGGGCGAGCAAGACCTGACCCTGGCCGGCTCCTGGCAAGCCCGTGTCGAATCCTTGCTCGACAAAACCGAGCCCGGTCCGAACGAACTGCCTTCGCTTTTGTTCAACGGCATGCTGCACCCGGTTCAGGGCTTTGGCATGCGCGGCATGCTCTGGTACCAGGGCGAAAGCAATGTGGCCCGCGCAGCCCAGTACGAGCGGCTCTTGCCCGCCTTCATCCGCGACCTACGAGCCCGCTGGGGTCAGGGCGACTTCCCCTTCCATCTGGTCCAGATCGCGGCGGAGAGCCCGGCGGCGCTCAACACCCTGAGCGGCAGCGCCTGGGCCGAATTGCGCGAGGCCCAGACCCAGGCCCTGCGTCTGCCCCATACCGGCCTGGTGGTGACCAGCGATGTGGCCGATGACGGCAATCTCCACCCGCGCAACAAGCAGGTGGTCGGTGAGCGTCTGGCAGGTTTGGCCTTGCAGCAGGGCGGCAAGAAGAAGGCAGCCTGGCAAGCGCAAGGCCCGGTCTACCGCAGCATGAAGCGGCGCGGCCGCGAGATCGAGTTGCGCTTTGATCATGCGGGGGCGGGCTTGTCGAGCACGGGCGCCACGCTGCAGGGCTTCACCATCGCCGATGCCTCGGGCCGGTTTCACCCCGCCCAGGCCAGAATCGTCGGGCAAACGGTGCGTGTGCACAGCGAGGTCCTTGAACACCCGGCGGCCGTTCGTTTTGGCTGGGTGGACAACCCGCAGCACAACAACTTGTTCAACCGTGCGGGGCTGCCGGCGGTGCCCTTCCGCACCGACCGCTGGCCGCGTCTGACGGAGCAGGCTCGCTATGCCTTCTGATTCGATGTGCTCGCCACCCCGCACCGTGTGCCGCGCCATGTTTCGCGCCTTGGCGTTCAGCTCCTGGTTCTTTGCTTTGCCGCTTGGGCTCGGCGTGCTGGCGCCAGCCGAGGCGGCCCAGGCCGTCGCGACCCCAGCCAAGGCGGCGATGCAGCCGGTGCCGATTCCACTGAGCGCTCTGGTGCCCCATCCCCAAGCGCTGATGCTTCAGGTGGAGCAAGCGCCTTTTGTTCTGAATGCCCAGGTCTTGGTGCAAAGCTCAGAAGTCTTCAGTGGTCCAGCCCGCAGCTTGGCTCAAAGCCTGGGTTTGCGGCGGCTGCCAGCGGGGGAAGCGCTGGCGACGGGTGCAAGACGCATCCGCTTCGAACAGCAGAGCCTGGACAGCAAAGTCAGCGGTGCTTACCGCCTGAAAATTGGCGGCGATGAAATCCTCATCCAGGCCGCAGAAGCGAGCGGCGCGTTTTACGCCACGCAGACCCTGCTGCAGCTCCTGCCTCAAGAGGCCAAGCGGACGCTCAGCGCAGGCCGTTTCGAGCTGCCAGCCGCAGACATCAGCGACGCCCCGCGCTTTGAGTGGCGCGGCATCATGCTGGACGTGGCGCGCCATTTCCATGATGTGAAGCGCGTCAAGGGCGTCATCGATCAAATGGCCCTCTACAAGCTCAACCGCCTGCATCTGCACCTCAGCGATGACCAGGGTTGGCGTTTGTCCATCACGGCCTACCCGAAGTTGAGCAAGGTTGGTGGGCGCGGCGATCATTCGCGCCCCGATGCGCCGGCGCAGTTCTACAGCGCGGAAGACATTCGCAGCATCGTGCGCTACGCCGCCGAGCGCTATATCGAGGTGGTTCCCGAGATCGATATGCCCGGCCACAGCGGCGCGGCGGCGCGTGCCTACCCGGCGTATTTCGACGGCCTCGTGACCTTCAACCCCGCCAAGCCCGAGACCTACCGTTTCATCGACACGGTGCTGGGCGAGCTGGCCGCGTTGTTCCCAGGGCGCTACATCCACTTCGGCGGCGATGAAGTCTGGGCGGAGAAGACCCGTTGGGCGCAGATGCCCGAGGTCCTGGCCATGGCGCAAGACCTGACCCCCGCGGGCCAAGCGCCGCAGATGAAGTTTGTCGAGGCTGAGTTCGCGCGCCGCATGGTGCAACTGATCCGAAAGCACCAGCGGGTGCCGATCGCTTGGGATGAGGTGATCGCCGCCGGCTTGCGCGAAGGCATGGTCGTGCAGTGGTGGCGCATGGACCACCCGGAAGCGGTGCTGACCGCGCTGAACCAAGGCCAGTCGGTGATTCTGTCGCCTTCGGACCGCATGTATCTCGACTACGCCGCCGGCCTGGGTGAACCGGGCGCACCCTGGGAAGGCAATACCGGCGGCCCGGTCTCAGTCGAGAAGATCGTGGCATGGGAGCCCATGCCAGAAGGCTTGAGCGAGGCGCAGCGCCAGCGCGTCCTGGGCATCGAGGCGCCGCTGTGGACCGAGAACGTGCGCAGTGAAAGCTATCTGCAGTTCATGTTGTACCCGCGCATGGCGGCGGTGGCCGAAGTGGCGTGGCGTCAGCGTGCCAATTCCAGCCCGGCCGCTTTTGTGAAGCGCCTGGCGCCGCACATCCAGCGCTGGAAGGCCCAGGGCCTGAATGTGCGGGGCAGCCTGGAAGATGCGCATCGCTACCGGCTGCATTGACGCCCACCGTGGCCGGGCCTTCGCTGGTCCCTAGCCCTGATGGCCGCGCTGCTTCAACGATGCGGACTCGAGCAGCGGCAAGCCCGAGCGCCTGCGCACCCGAAGCGACGCCGCCGCTTGGCGCCCTCAATTGCAGCCATCAATTGCCGCGGTAGCTTGACAAACCGTAGGGGCTGAGCAGCAGCGGCACGTGGTAATGCTGCTGGGCGCTGTCGACCCGGATCACCACAGGGATCTCGGGGAAAAAGCTCGCCTGCTGCTGCCGGGCGTAAAACTCACCGGTGCGAAAGACCACGCGGTACTCGCCGGCGCTCCACTTCGGCAGCTCGCTCGCGGGTACCAAGGCACGCACCCGCCCTTGTTCGTCGGTGGTGCCGCTGCCCAGCGGCTGCCAGTGGGTGGCGTCGATGCGACGCTCCAGGTCCACCCGGATGCCAGGGCTGGGCTGACCGGTTTGCAGGTTCAGCACATGGACGCTGAGCGGGTTGATCTCGGCCGCCTGCGCCGGCAGGCTCCATATCGCCAGGCTGGCGAGCCCGAGGCAGGTGGCGACGATGCGATCACCGCGATGTGCGCGATGTGTGCGATGAACAGGGGAACGGTTTGCTGGTGCGTGTGCTTGTGCTTGGTGCATGGAGTACTCCGGCTTGAGAAATGAATGAACTCAGGGCTGTTGCGTGAAACGGGCCGCCGCGGCCTGGGCGCAGGCGTCGTCGTTCTCAGGCCCGCCGCCGCCGGCCACGCCGATGGCGCCCATCACGGCCTCGCCCCGCTTGAGCGGCGCGCCGCCGCCGAGCAGCATCAATTCAGGCAGGTATTGCAGGGCTGCGGTGTCGGGCTGGCTGCGTGCTTGGCGGCCCAGTGCGAGCGTGGGCTGACGGGTTGAGAGGGCGGTGTAGGCCTTGCGGCGCGCGGCTTCCAGGTTGTGCGGGCCAACCGCCGGGCTGCGAGCGAGCAGCAGGGTTTGGCCGCTGGCGTCCACGATGGCCACGGCGATCTCGCGTTCAAAGGCCTTGCAGGCTGTGCGCGCCGAGGCGGCCAGGCGTTCGCTGTGATCGAGCGTCAGTGCCGCGCTATCGGCCCAAGCGCTGCGGGTCAGACAGGCGTTCAAAATCAGCCAGGGGAGGGGGTGTCGGGTGTTTGAGAAGGGCATGCCCGCACTGTAGAAAGCCGTCGCTGCCAGGACGGTGACCGTTCGATGACATTCTTGCCATCGAAGGCTAGCGGGCTTTCAGGCATGCTGGCGGTCTGTTGGATACGGAGGTCGGCGTGCGCATCCTGGTGGTGGAAGATGAAACACGGGCGGGGGACTACTTGAAGCAAGGCCTGGGCGAGGCCGGCTTTGTGGTGGATGTGGCCCGAGACGGTCACACCGGCCTGCATCTGGCGCTGGAGAATGCCTACGACCTGGTCGTGCTGGATGTCATGCTGCCTGGCCTGGATGGCTGGACGGTGCTGCAGCGCCTGCGCCAGACCGCCGTGGGGCGGCATGTGCCGGTGCTGTTCCTGAGCGCGCGCGATGCCTTGGCTGACCGTGTGCAGGGCCTGGAGCTGGGTGCCGATGATTACCTGGTCAAGCCCTTTGCCTTTGCAGAGTTGCTGGCCCGCATACGCACACTCTTGCGCCGCGGGCCGCAGCGCGAGGAGGATGTCTTGACCGTGGCCGATCTGCGCCTGAACGCCCCGGCGCGCACCGTCACCCGGGCTGGGCAACGCCTGACCCTCAGTGCCCGCGAGTTCAATTTGCTGCAGCTGCTGATGCGCCGCCAGGGCGAGGTGTTGTCCCGCAGCGAAATTGCCTCTCATGTCTGGGACATGAACTTTGACAGCGACACCAATGTGGTCGATGTCGCCATCCGCCGTTTGCGATTGCGCATCAACGACCCGGTGCCCGGCCGTTTGATCCATGCCGTGCGCGGCATGGGTTATGTCTGCGAGCTGCGCGAATGAGGCCGCCGCGATCCTTGGGCTGGCGCCTGGGCCTGTCAGGTGCGCTGGTGGCCGCGGTGGCCAGTGCGCTGCTGGGTGCGTATCTTTACCGCTCCTTCGAGCAACAGCTGCTGCACCGCGACGATGTGCAGTTGCTGGGCAAGCTGCGCCAACTGCGGCAGCTGCTGGCTCACAGCGGCACGCCCGAGCTGCTGCGCGAGCAGGCCGACTACTTGCGCGACACGATGAGCGGGGAGAGCAATGCGCTGATCGAAATTCATGCCGCGCCGGAGCAGGGTGCGGCGCTGCTGCTGCGCATCAACCCGCCGGGCCTGCCTTTGTCGCAGGATCGGCCGGTGCCGTTGAACCAGCAGGCTGAGTTGCAGGACATCCGCCATGCGCTTCGCGAAGACGGGGTTCCGGTGGCCTTGCTCAACGCCTGGGCGCAGCTGGGCCCGGATCCGGTGGAGATCCGCTTGGCGCGCCTGTACCCGGAGCGCAGCGAGCTGCTGGCCGACTACCGGCTGCGCATCGCCGCCACCAGCCTGGCGGCCGGAGGCTTGTCCGCGGCCTTGGTGCTGTGGCTGATCTGGCAGGGCCTGGCGCCGCTGCGCCGCCTGCGTGCCCAGACCGCTGCGATCGGCCCGCACAGCCTTGACCTGCGCTTGCATGCGGCGGACATGCCGGAGGAGTTGCGCCCCCTGGTGGAAGGCATCAACACCATGTTGAGCCGCCTGGAACAAGGCTATGCCCAACTCAACCAGTTCGCGGCCGACCTGGCCCATGAGCTGCGTTCGCCCTTGGCCGTGCTGACGGGCCAGAGCCAGGTCATGCTCAGCCGGCCGCGCCCGCCCGCCGAGTACGCCGCATTGCTGGAGGGCCAGCTGCAGGAGCTGGAGCGCCTGAATCGCATGGTCGACAGCCTGCTGTTTCTGGCGCGCAGCGAGCATGAGGCGACGGCCGCTGCGATCGAGCGCAAGCAACTGTCTGCCGCCGACGAGCTGGCTCGGCAGGCCGACTATTTCGCCGACCTGGCCGAGGAGCGCGGCTTGCAGCTGCGCTGCCAAGGCGATGCGCCGTTGTGGGCCGAACCGGCCATGCTGCGCCGGGCTTTGGCCAATTTGATCGCCAATGCCGTTCAGCATGCCAGCGCCGGCACGGTGATCGAGCTGTCGGCGCGCACGGAGACAGCCCAGGCTTGTGAAGCTGAAACCGGAAGCGAACTCAAAAACCTGCGTGTCAGTGCCGCAGCTTTCGCGGTGCTCGAAGTCAGCAACCAAGGCCTGCCGGTGCCCGCCGAGCTGCTGCCGCGCTTGTTCGATCGCTTCTTTCGTGCAGACCCCTCCCGCACTGCCGATTCGGGCGGCAGTGGGCTGGGCCTTGCCATCGTGCGCCGCATCCTGACCCTGCACGGCGGCAGTGCGCAGGTGCATACCGGCCCGGCCGGTCGCATCCGCTTTGTGCTGCGCTTTCCTTTACCGGGCAGGGTCTAGCGCAAAGCCCCTCGGCCGCGCGCCCGACTGGGTGAACCCGCCCTCGCAAGCCTGCGCGCAGCGCTACATCGCCGGTGTTCGCCCATGTCTGCTGCACAGACGGGCCGGCGGGTGCTGTCCTGTGGTCGCTCATGCACTTGCGCGAGAGCCTTTTGTTCTGGCGCTATGTTTGAAAGAGGACGGGTGCTGTGACGGGTGCTGTGGCAGGAGCCTTGAGGTGAAATTGAGCTTCGGTGAGCGCCTTGCTGGCCGGCATGATCCGAGCACTGCAGGGCCTTTGACCTGGCGCCGGGTCGGGCATGTGGGCCAGGGCACGGACAAAGGAGGCCCTTGATGGGAACATGCGCCCATGCCAGCCCGTCACCTTCAAACCCTGTTTCGCTCGCGCAAGGCCTTCTTCGCAGCCCTGCTGTCATCGCTTGTTTTGACTGCCTTACCCATGCCCAGCCACGCCATCGAAGAGCCCGAGTACCAGCTTGTGCAAGACCTCGGTGGGATCGAGCTGCGGCAGTACGCGGCCTATGCGGTGGCCGAGGTGGTGGTGCCCGGCCCGGCAGGCGAAGCGGGCAATCAGGCCTTTCCCGTACTAGCCGGCTATATCTTTGGCAAGAACAAGGGCGAGCGGAATTTCGCGATGACCGCCCCCGTGGCGCAGGTCGCTGTGCCGGTGAAGCTGGACATGACCGCGCCGGTGACCCAGGCCGCCGCGGCCGGTGGCTTTCTGGTGCAGTTCGTATTGCCCAAAGGGGTCACGGCGGACCAAGCGCCGGAGCCGCTGGACGCCCGTGTTCAACTCCGGCAGGTGCCGCCGGCACGGTTCGCGGTGATCCGCTACACGGGTTTCTGGTCGGAGTCGAACTACCAGGCGCATCTGGCCCAGTTGCAAGCCGCCATGCGCTCGGCCAAGCTCGATTGGGAAGGCGAGCCGGTGTACTCCCGCTACGACGCGCCCTTCGTGCCGTGGTTCTTGCGGCGCAACGAGATCTGGCTGCGCTTGGTGCAAGCGCCCTGATTCATCGCTTCACTGGCACCCGCGTGGCAGACACGGTGCGCCACCTGCCTGCCAGGTGGGAAATATTGCCCGCCGCGCGCGGCGAGGCAGGCCTGCACAATTCCGGGGTGCCGCGTCTCATCCTCATCGTCTTGGGTCTCTCACTCCTCAGTTGGGCCGTGGCCCCCCGCATGGGCATGGCTTTGCTCTTGCTGTGCGGTGTTCTTGTTTCGGTGCACGTGCTGCGGCTCGCGCACCGAGACCCCAGCGACTCCACAGCGGCCGGTGACGAGCGAGCGGGTGAGGAAAAGCCTCCGAAGCCTTGAGTTCGCCCGAGGTGGTCGGCGGTCCTTCGCACTTGTTCGGCGCTCAACGTCTCACGATGTGGTCCGCCAGGCCGGCCAGCACTGAGCCTTTTTAAAAACCAAAAATAATAAAAACTAGAGTTTTTGTTATTGGGTGGTATAAAGCGCTGCGGGAAATTCGCCCGAAAGCCTGTTTCGGGCCCAGGCGAACTCGTTTTGGGTCGCGTGAAGCGACCCGGACACGCTCGATTGAATTGCCCCGGCACGGCATTTCAGCGAGCGACACGATGCTCATGCAGCCTTCTCAAGGCTTGCAGTTTTTTGATTGCACAAGATTACAAATCACGTCATACCCATGGGCCAGTTCGTCGTTTCGCCCACGACACACCCCACCGATTGCGGCCGTTTCCGAGCCTCTTTTTCGGTTCAACGCTCTCAGTGCAACGGCAGCCCCGGCCGTGTGTTCCGATTGAGCAAGACCTTTGCCTCGCGCGAAGGCGCCCGCCTCCTGGCGGTCACCCAGGGCTGGCTGCAAGCCAGCATGACACACCCACCTGAGTGCTGAGATCCGTCCCTCACGGATCCGGTCCAGCTGCCGCAGTTGCAGCGGACAGCCCACACATCCAGACCGTACATCCTGACCTCGCGTCACGACCCCACCAGAAAGGCTCCAACATGAGCAGCAAAATCTACGTCGGCAACTTGCCTTACTCCGTCACCGACTCCAGCCTGAAGAGCAACTTCTCCGAGTTCGGCAGCGTGACTTCAGCCCGGGTCATGATGGACCGCGACACCGGTACATCCAAAGGCTTCGGCTTTGTGGAGATGGCATCCCCTGAGTTCGCCCAGGCAGCCATCTCGGCCTTGCACGGCATGACCGTCGACGGCCGCTCGATCGTGGTGACCCTCGCGCGCCCTCGCGAGGACAGCGCCAAAGCCGGCGGCTACAGTGCGGCCGGCTACAACGCGCCCAAACGCGCGGATGTGGGCTATGGCAACGGTGGCTTTGGCGGCGGCCGCTACTGATTCCAGCTGCGTTTCAAGAACAAGGCCGGCTCTTTCGAGTCGGCTTTTTTTTGCCTGATTGACGGCCCTGTCAGATCAGCGGATCAATCGCCATCAGTGGGGGCAGCCCGCGTGCTCGATGTCGGTATCGGCTGGATGGCTGAACGGCGGACGTTTCATGTGAATCTGGCGCAGCAGTGTGATGCCGAGCATGGCCGTTCCACCCGCGACAAGAATCAGCGTTGCATAGACCCCCAGGATGAAGCCAAACGGGGCGGTGTGGTTCCACGAGCGCGCAATGCCGAGAAAGGACGCGTAGAGCCAGGACACCGATGACAGGGTCGCGAACAGGGTCAGGCCGAGCATGTGGAAGACAGGCAGTTCGAGGAAGGCATGTCCTCGCTGGAGCACCGGAAAAGCGAAGCGGTGCATCAGCCAACCATTGAGGGTCAGCACCAACACGGTGAACACTTTCATCCACAGCTTTTCGTTCATCAGGTATGCCGGGTTCTGGGTGTGGCCGACATAGACCAGGGCCGCACCACTCAACCAGAGCGCGATCAGCGCGAGCGTCATCGTGGACTTGGTTCTTTCCAGGTCCAGCAGCCGCTGGGGCGTTGACCGTGTGTGCACGGTCCAGAGGAAGCGAACGTCGTAGTCCAGCATCTTTCCGACCGCCAAGGCCATGGCCAGCAAATGGCAAAAAGTGAGCGCGTTCTTGAGCAACATAGAGTCCTGGGCCGAGGGCCGTTGAGGTGCTTGTTGCTCAGTGAGTGCCGGGATCGATCAGGCGGGTTGCGGTTTCAAGTTGTAAAACCAGGCCTGCTTCAGCGTTCTGCCACACGGCGGGTTCCAGGCAGCGTTGCTTCCAGTGCGAGCGCGGCGTCGGGCATGGCCGCCCCATGGCCCAGGACCTTTTCGATGGCCTGGCGATCCATGCCCGGCGCGATGGCCTGGAGCAGGGCGATCAATCCGCTGATGTGCGCGGCAGCCATGGATGAGCCACTGGCAAAGTCGTAGCGGCTCCCGGGCGCCAGGGTCAGCACATCGCGCCCAGGGGCTTGCAGTGTGGCCTCGGCTTTGACTGTCGGCGAGTCGGCGACACCCACCGTGATGACGCCCGGCACACTCGCCGGGAAGCCATTGCGCATGCCGGCAGCCGGTTGTGCAGCGACAACGATGCGTTCCTGTTTCAGCAGCTTGGCCAGCAGTTCTGCCAAAAGTGGATCGTTGGGGCCGCCCAAGCTCAGATTGAGGATGCGGGCATCGCTGGCCATGACGGCTGCCAGCGCCTTGGCCAAGGTGAAGGTGTTGCAGCGTGCGAGCGCCGCAGCAGGCGCGGGCAGGTACCAGCAGGCCTTGTACAGGCTGATGCGCGCATCCGGTGCGATGCCGACAATGCCCTGCCGGTTGTTGCCAGCAGCGGCGATGATGCCCAGCACTTCGGTGCCGTGGCGGTCCTGTTCAAAACGGAGGCGATCGGCGTCGACCAGGTTCTCGGTGCTGTGGATGCGCCCGCGCAGCTCGGGGTGCTCCGTCTGTGCACCGGTGTCGATGACCGCAATGTGGGCACCCTTGCCCGTACTCCATCGGTGGGCTTGGGCTGTTTTCATGGCCGCAAAGCCGGACTGCATGGTCAGGTAGGGGTCGTTGTACGAGACCTCCGCGCCAGCTGCTGGCGTGGCGTGCATCGAAAAATCTTGCAGCGCTTGCGCCAGTTGCACGCGTGCATCACGGCTGAGTTGGGCCACGAGCTGATCGCGCTCGGCCTCGAGGGGGATCTCGAAGACCACACAGTGCACACCCAGGGCCGGGATGGGCCAGGCCGCAGCTTCCTTCAGGCGGTAGTCCTGCGCAAGGGCTTGGAGCGTCTGGGCTGCTTGCTCGCCTTGGGTGTAGCGGGCCCGTCTGCCATAGCCGGGCAGGCTTGTTCCGGCGCGGTTGGGCACAGGCTTCAGCGGATTGGCGACGGTCACCACGACAAAGCGCTCGCTGTTGGCTTGCATCCGGGCCTCGTCGCTGCGGGCCAGCGCCGATGGGTTCACGCCCGCTGTGGAGTCGACCTGCGGCATGCTGCCGCAGCCGCTCAGGAGGCCGCTCAAGGCCAGCGTGAGAAGCCAGGCTTTCAAGGCGCTTCGCCCAGGGCTTCGACCAGACGCAGCTTTCCAGTGCGACGAAGCTGCTCGACGGTGTCGGTGCTGCTGCGCCGCCCATCCGTCAGCTCGAGGACGTAAGCGCCGGCGGTGTTGGGGCCGCTGCCGACTTGCAATCCGAACTCGTGCAGCAGCCGGTTCCACTCGGCGATGGCGAGTCGCTCATCGGGCACGACGCGGATCTGCGCGCGCGGCGCGGAACTGCCGTCTTTGGCTTGGCTCAGGGTCTGGAAGTCCGGCTTGTCTTGCCCGAACCGTTGCGGCAGCAAGACCCCGAGGGCGATGGCTTGCAAGGCGACGCAAGCGGCCAGTGCATAGCTGATGCGCGTGCTGCGCCGGCTCGCCGGTGAGTGCGTGTCGGTCGGCGTTGGTGCAGAGGGCGCAATCTCTTCGGCCTGATCCAGTCGCTTGAGCATGCGCTCCAAGCCGGACTCAAGGTCGGGCAGCGGTGCAAGGGGCTGCGCCAGCAGCTCCTTCAACTGGGTCTGGTGTTCAAACTCGGCGCGGCAGGCCGCGCAGTTCAGCAAATGCGCGGCAACGCTGGCCTGCTGGGCCTCGCTGGCCGTGCCGTTGACGATCCATGGCAGCATCTGCTGAGTCAGCAGATGCGACAGGTCCTGGTCTTGAGGGGCACTTGGAATCGGCTTCATTTCTGCAGTCTTTCGGCAGGGGTTTGCCGCTCAGCCAGCACGGGCAAGAGGTTGCGCAGCTTGACCCGGGCATGGAACATGCGGGCCTTGACGGTGCTGACAGGGGTTTCCATGATCACTGCGATCTCTTCCAGCGAGTGTCCGCCGACGTAGGCAAGTTCGAGCACCAGTCGCTGTTCGAGCGTGAGCCGATCCATGCCCTTGGCGATCCAGTCCCGCAGTTCCCGGCTGTCGCTGGGGTTGTCGCTCATGGCCTGCTGGTGCTCATGGAGCTCGCTGTCCAGCTCGGTCAAGCTGAGGTCAATGCCGCCGTCCTGTCGCACGGACTTCAGGCCGCAACGGTAGGCAATGCCCATCAGCCAGGTGGAAACACGAGATTCGCCGCGAAAGTTCTCAGCCTTCTGCCAGACGATCCAGAAGCTGTCGTTGATGATCTCTTCGATCAGCTCGCTGCGACGGGTCAAGCGCGAGAGGAAACGGCCGAGCCTGGGGTGGTAGGCACGGTAGAGCACCGCCAAAGCGGCGCGATCGCGTGCGGCCACTTGACGCAGCAGTGCGAGGTCTGTCGCGTCGTCACGGGACGGGATGGTCATGAGCTGAGGCGTAGAGAGAAAAAAGGGTTTGCCAGGTGAGTGCCTGCACAAGCCCAAAAAGTTTCACGCGCCTTAAAAAGAATGTGTCAGTGTGGTTGACCAATGCCCGCGTGCCGGCGAGTTCAGCACGGTCAGCGCGTTTCGATCGGTGTCCAGGTAATTGAGTTCGGCGCGCCACGCCTTGTGTTGCCAGGTCAGACCGGCACTGCCGTACAGGTAATCGCCACGCGGCTGCACCCGGGCCTGGCCGAGCGCTGCGGTCACAGAGAACTGCTCGTTCAGGGGCCAGCGCGTCCCCACATCGATCGTCCAGCGCATGGGCGCGCTGTCTGTACGGGCGTGGGGGTAGCGGTACATGGAGACACCAAAGACCCAGAGATCCCGAAAACTGAGGCTCAGGCCTGCCTCGGCGCGATCGAAGACTCTCGACGCGCGGTCGCTCGGGTAGGCGTAGTACAGCAAGCTCGCTCTGGACTGCCAGTCCTTCCCAAGCACCCAATCCTGGGCAGCGTGAACGATGAGCCGTGAGTTCGCTTGGCTGCGGTGCTGCACGGTGAGGGTCCCGCCCACCGACCAGCCGGATGCGTCATACATGCTGGCGCTTCCCTGGAGAACCGGCCTGCGCTGCCCGAGGACGGCGCCGCGCTCCGTGAGCTCGCTGCTCACCGCCAACTCGGCCGCCCATTCACGCGATTGCGCCTGGACCTCGCGCGTGCCGGCGGCCGCACCGATCGCTGCGCAGAGCCCCGTCCAAAGCGCAGAGCTCAAGCGGCTCGGCCCTTGGGCCTTCGTGGCGATAGGAGGGGAGTGGGGTCTCAAGTACGCAGCCTGGTGTGTTTGGCTCGGCATTCTTGCATCAATGCGCGCGCTGCTCTGGCCTTGCATATGTCTCGTGCTGTGCAACTTTTCTGCCGGCGTGAGGCACTCAGCTTTCGTCAATGGCTGAATGCGAAAGGAAGCACATGCGATTCTTGAAATTGGGCGGCATCGCCGGCTGCGTTGTGGCGGCGTTGGTGGCGGCCTTGGTGGCCGGTTGTGGCGGAGGCAGTGGCGACGGGTTGGATGCGAACGGGCGGCCCCAGGGGGAGGGTGAAGACCCCGGCGGCCCGATGACGGCCAGCTTCAAGTCGATACAGTCCAAGGTGTTCACACCGGTCTGCACCGGCTGCCATGCTGGCGGATCGGCTCCCGCAGGTTTGCGCCTGGATGCGAGCAACAGCTACATGCTGCTGGTTGACGTCGACAGCGCTGAAGTGCCCAGCCTCAAGCGGGTGAAACCGGGCAATGCCACCAACAGCTACCTCATCCACAAGCTCGAAGGCCATGCCGCCGTCGGTGCTCGCATGCCCCTGGGCGGCCCCTACCTCGATGCCGCCACGATCACCCTGATTCGTCAGTGGATCGACAAAGGAGCGCCGCAATGAACGCCTATCGATGGCTGCGCTGCCTCACCCTGTTTCTCTTCGCCATGCCTGCGCTGGTTTCGGCTGAGCCCTATCTGGCGGTACGGTATGGCATGCAGTGTTCTGCCTGCCACGTCAATCCAAGCGGAGGTGGTCTGCGCAATGCGGTGGGCCATGCCTTTGCAAAAGGAAGTGTGGCGGCCCAAGCGCTGCCGCCCGGCTGGTCGGATTGGTCGGGCAGCGTGCTGGATCAGCGCCTGAGGCTGGGCGGGGACTTGCGCTCCGCCGCTACGCGCACCGAGGTGTCAGGCCAGCCTTCGCAAAGCACCCGCGGCACCGAGCAGGCTCGGCTTTATGCGGATGTGCAGTTGATCAAGGACAGGCTCGGCGTCTACCTGGATCAACAGCTCTCTCCCGGCAAGTCCGTTCGCCAGGAAGCCTATGTGAGGCTGTCCACCTCCGACATGGCTTGGTATGCCAAGGCGGGCCAGTTCTACCTTCCTTTTGGATGGCGCTTGCAGGACAGTCTGACCTTCGTCCGCCAGCTCAGCGGCGTCAGCATGACCGTTCCAGACAAAGGTCTTGAGGTGGGTATGGAGCGGGGCGCCTGGACGGCGCAGATGGCCTACACCAATGGCCCCGGCAAGCGACGCAGCGACGCCGGTCATCAACTGACCGGTCAGCTGAGCTGGCTGCAGCCCTGGGGGCGGGCCGGCCTGTCGATGGCCCAGGTTCGGGCGCCGGGCGGCAATCGCGATGCCTGGGGCCTGTTCGCGGGCACGACCACCGGGCCCGTGGCCTGGCTCACGGAGATCGATCTGGTCGCGGACAGCGGCTTTCCCGAGGGCAAGCGGCGCCAGTTTGCCGGTCTGCTGGAAGCCAACTGGTTGATGGCACAAGGCCACAACCTCAAGCTGGGCAGTGAGTTCCTGGATCCGGATCGTCGCATCGGCAATGACCACCGGGTGCGCTACAGCCTGGTTTACGAGTACACGCCGATCGCGTTTGCTCAGCTGCGCCTGGGTTACCGCAAGTTCGGCGGCATCCCGCAAAACGCCGTGGACAACCGTCGCCAAGCTTTCGCCGAGTTGCACGCCTTCTTTTAGCCCGTGAATCCTCCGCGCTGTGTTCTGGCGGCAGGCTCGCCAAATGAGCGGACGTCCACTGATGTTGGCGAGGAATGGTGATGTGTGTGCGGGGCTGGACCTGACCTAGACCGTATGCACGCTAGTCCGCGCGCGGCGTGCACACGCGCTTGACCCTGGCTGCCGGGCGTGAAAGACTGGCCCGGCCTGATGCATCTCGCATCGTGACTGGCACCGAGCTGAGGACAGCAGTCGCGCCGGCCCGCAACGATCACGAACGTCCTGTCCAGGGAGGCTGAAATGAACGGCAGCAATATCAAGATCGGGACCCGTCTGGGCTTGGCGTTCGGGGCGGTGCTCTTGATCACGGCGGTGATTGCTGGCGTGGGGGTCTGGCGGCTTGGCTCTTTGAAGCAGGCTGCCGATGTGCTGGCGACCGTCGAGATGGAGCGCAACAGCCTGGCTCAGCGCTGGAACGCCAACATCAACCTGAATTGGGTGCGCACCTCCGCGGCGCTGCAGGCCGCTGACCTTGCGCATGTGAAAGCGCTGCAGCAGGAGATGGACGCCACGTCCAAGGTCATTGGCGAGTTGCAAGGCCGTCTCGAGCCCTTGGTGGACGACGACAAGGGCAAGGAGATCCTGGCCGCCATCGGCAAGGCGCGCGAAGCCTACCGAGGCCCGCGGTCCACGCTGCTCAAGCGCAAGCTCGCCGGCGAGGATGTCGCGGCCGAAGTCAGAACCGACTTGCTGCCCCTGGCCACCCGATACCTGGCCGAGCTGGACCGACTGGACCAGCACATGGATGCCATGCTGGCGAAGCGGCAAGCGGAGACCCAGCAAGTGGCGCGAACCGGGCAGTGGGCCCTGGCCATGGGCGCAAGCCTGTCGCTCTTGATGGGGCTGGCCTTTGCCTGGATTTCAACGCGAGCGAT
Organism: Burkholderiales bacterium PBB2; assembly: GCA_002255955.1. GTDB lineage: Bacteria > Pseudomonadota > Gammaproteobacteria > Burkholderiales > Burkholderiaceae_C > Paucibacter_A. The sequence continues at coordinate 26,210 of NKIM01000029.1, forward strand.
CACTCGGCCCATTGGTCAGGCCGTCGGTTCGGCACAGGCAATCAGCGAGGGCAATCTGTCAGACGACATCAGGGTCGACGGCTCGGATGAGTCGGCTCAAATGCTTCAAGCACTGATGGCCATGCGCAAGAACCTGGCTCGCATCGTCGGTGAGGTGCGAGACAACGCGGACGGCGTCTCGCACGCCAGCGCAGAGATCGCCCAGGCCAACTTTGATTTGAGTGCCCGTACCGAGGTGCAGGCGAGTGCAATTCAGCAAACCGCCGCATCCATGGAGGAACTGAGCTCCACGGTCCGACAAAACGCGGACAACGCGGTGCTGGCCAATCAGCTCTCCAAGAATGCCTCCGAAGTGGCCATCCGTGCGGGCGGTGTCGTCAATCGGGTGGTTGAAACGATGAAAGGCATCAATGACAGCTCTCGCAGGATTTCAGACATCATCGGCGTCATTGATGGCATTGCCTTTCAGACCAACATCCTGGCGCTGAACGCTGCCGTGGAGGCCGCTCGCGCGGGAGAGCAGGGGCGTGGCTTTGCGGTGGTGGCGTCTGAAGTGCGAAGTCTCGCGGGTCGTTCTGCCGAGGCGGCCCGGGAGATCAAGAGCCTGATCAACGTCAGCGTTGAACGTGTGGAACAGGGCAGCAGCCTGGTGGATCAAGCGGGTGTCACCATGTCTGAAGTGGTGGCTGCCATCCAGCGTGTGACGGACATCATGGGCGAGATTAGTTCCGCGAGCGGTGAGCAAAGTTCCGGGGTGGCGCAGATTGGCGACGCGGTCCAGCAGATGGACCACAGCACGCAACAGAACTCGGCCTTGGTGGAAGAGATGGCCGCGGCTGCGAGCAGCCTGCGCACTCAGGCGGCCGCCTTGGTCCAAGTCATGGCCATCTTCAAGCTTTCGCGTTGAGCCAGGAGTCCTGCGTCGCCAGCCCCATGCTTGCTTGCGGATCTGATGGGCTCTCGCCACGAGAGCTCTCACCAAGCTGCTGAGTCTGCTCACGCTCAGTCAGAGCGGGACAAAAAAGAGCTGCCAGGGCTCTTTGCTTCTGCACAAATGAGGGGGTGATCTGCTTCCACTCACTCGATCACCACCTTGGCGTCCTTGACCAGCTCGGCGAGCTTTTCGGTCTCGCCCTTGATCAGCTGGGCCATCTGATCCGGGCTGTTGCCGATGGCTTCGGCGCCGATCTCAGCCATGCGTTTGCGAAACTCGGGCGAGTGGATGATCTTGGCCATCTCGGTGTTGAGTCTCGCCTTGATGTCCTTGGGCGTGGCCGGCGGGGCCAGCACGCCGAACCAGGTACCTGCAGTGTGCATCACCGGCCTACCTGGCTCAGCACGGCGTGCCCAAGGTGCCGCGCGACTTGAGCAAGCCCCAGTGCATCGGCATTCGCCAAGGGGAAGAGAGGCCTGCGGTGTCTGGCGCTTGTCGACCGGGCGCGGCAAGAACGTTCACACCGAGGCGATCAAGACACGCGGCCTATCCTCAGCGCCACCAACTCGCCGCGCGCGTGGGTGCATGCGTGGACTGCATGGAGCAGGCCTTTCGCCAGCAGCCGGTGCTGGGGCAGGGGGCTTGAGTGGACAGGGGCCCGTGAGTGCGGCTCAGTCTGCCGGGTGCGGAATCGAGGTCGATTGAAGCGCACGAGCAGGGTTGCCCACCACGGTGGCTGATGGCGGAACGTCCCGGGTCACCACGCTGCCGGCGCCGATGATGGCACCGTCGCCGATGCTCACCCCCGGCAAGACCATGGCGCCACCGCCGATCCAGACATCACGGCCGATTGAAATCGGGCGGCCACGTTCGAGGCCTTGGCGGCGCAGCTCCACTTCCCTGGGGTGATCGGCGGTCAGCAGCTGAACGCCAGGGCCGATCTGGCTGCGCTCGCCGATGGTGACCAGCGCCACATCGAGGACCACGCAGCTGAAGTTGAGTGAAGCCCCTGCGCCCACTCGCAGGTTGTAGCCGTAGTCGCAATGGAAGGGCGCACGAATGAAGGCGCCTTCTCCGAAATGCCCGAGGTGGCTGTGCAAGAGCTCGATGCGGTCTTCATACGAGAGACCCACTGACAAATTGAACCGGTCCAACCACGCCTGGTTGCGAATCAGATCGGCGAACAGCTCGGGATCCTGGGCCGTGTAGAGCTCGCCGTCGAGCATGCGTTGCTTTTGAGATTTCATCGTGGTCCTGCACATCGCGAATGTGTTGTGGCTGGAGTGTGCGCGCGGCCGGTGCGCGTCAGCTTGCCCGCTGGGCGGGCATCCTCAGGACAGTCCGAAACTCTTGCGAAGGCTGGCGTCAACCAGCGGAGCAGGCAGGAAGCGGCGCAGCTTGCTGAGCAAGGTGGCCTCACCCTTGGGCGTCCGGCGCATCTGCCAGCGGCCCAGAGCCGCTTCCACGATGGTGGCGGCCACCGTGCTTGGCGCCGGTGCATTCTGAACCTGCTTGACGATGGTTTGCGAGGCTGTGCCGCGCGCCGTGTCATAGGCCAGGATGCGGCCCGAGACCTGCGGCGCATTCTGGTCGAGATGGGTTTTGGTGTACGACGGCTCCACCAGAACCACACGGATGCCCAGGTGGCGCACCTCGTGATCCAGGGTTTCCGACATGCCCTCGACCGCATGCTTGGAGGCTGAGTACAGGCCCATATACGGCGCTGGCAGAAAACCGAGCACCGAGCTGACATTGACGATGCGGCCCGCTCGCTGCGCTCGCATCTGAGGTAACACCGCTCGGATGGTGCGCAGTGCACCGAACACATTGGTGTCGAACAAGGCTTGCGCCTCTGCGACCGAAGTTTCTTCGATGGCGCCGAGCAGGCTGCCCCCGGCGTTGTTGACCAGCACATCGATGCGAGAGCTGGCCTCAAGGATGCGCTGCACCGCCTGCTGGACCGAAGCTTCGTCGCGCACATCCATCTCCAGCAGGATCACGCCGGGGATGGGCGCTGCTTTTTGCAGATCGCGAACGGAGCCGTAGACCGTGCATCCGCGCTGGGTGAACAACTCGGCCGCGGCCCGGCCGATGCCGGACGAGACGCCTGTGACGAGGACAACTTGAGACGTGGGCATGGTGGGCTCGATTCAGAAACAAAAGTGGGAAAACAGTGGATGGGCGCTGCAGTTCTGCAGAGGGCGGTCAGCGGCGGGCGAGGGCGCTGTCATGCCGCGCGCGCGGCCTCGGTGGGGCCGGGTTGGGGGTGATCGAAGATCAGGCAGGTGGTGGTGGCATGGGCGTACAGCTTGCCGTCCGGCCCGACGATGCGGCCCTCCGCAGTTCCGACCTGGCGCCCGACATGGAGAACCCGGCCTTCTGCGCGAACCAGCAGCACCGCATCGGTGAGTGCGCGGACCAAGTTCACCTTGAGCTCCAGGGTGGTATAGCCGCGCCCGGCGGGCAGGGTGCTGTGAATTGCACAAGCCACGGCCGAATCCAGCAAGGCTGCAAACCACCCGCCGTGAACGGTGCCGTGCGGGTTGTAGTGGCGCCGCTGCGGACGACCTTGGAACACAGCCAATCCGGGTGAAACCTGAATCGGCACAAAGTCGAGGGTCTCGCCCATGGGTGGCGTGGCCAACCGTCCTGCAAAGATGGCATCAAAGATCTCCATCCCTGAAAGTTCGCTGGTGCGCTGCTGTGAGTTGGGCAGGCTGTCGGTCCGCAGCCGGCTGCGGATGGAGCGTTCCTCCTCAGCCCACTGTTCCAGGGTGTCGATGTGGCTCATGTGCGTGTGTGATGGTGCTTAGGGCGAAGGCCGGGTCCGGCAGGCTTGGCGCTGGACAGGGCTGTGTCGGGGCGGGACAAGCTCGGCGCCGAGCCATCTGTCAGTCCTGATGCGTATGATGATCGTCATATTCTTGGGTAAAAAAATGAACTCGCGGGCTGTGCACTCTGCCTCAGGCTCCGGGCACGGCGCCATGCATTCGAATCAGTGATTGGCGCGTCGCGGCCAGCAAGTCGCGACCCGCTTTGCCGCCGAGCGTGCGTGCCAGTTGCAGGGCGCCGACCATGGTTGCCGCCACCACCGCGGCCTGAGCGGTGTCGCTTCCTGGTGGCCATGCGTTTTCCACCAGCGAAAGCAGTTCCTTGACTCGGCTTCGGGCTTCATCCCGCACGGCGTCCTCTTGCCGCGTCATCTCCGATGCCAGGGCCGCGACGACGCACCCTTGCTCCGAGGCTTCGATGTTGGCGTCATGCAGGTAGGCCCAGACCAGCGCTTCGAACCGAGAACCCCCTTTGGCCATACGCCGCTCGACCGCCTGCTCCAGCGCCATGCGGCTGTCACGACTGGCTCTTTGCATGGCTTCGACGAGCAGGGCGTCACGAGACGCGAAGTGCGCGTAGAAACCACCGTGGGTCAGGCCCGCTTCTTTCATGATGTCCGCGACACCAACGCCGCGGTATCCGGCACGTCGGATCGCCCGCGCAGCAACCTCCACGATGCGGTCGTGGCTCAGTTGTTTGCGCTTGGGTTGGCTCGTCATTGTTTGCAAATATTACGGCCATCATATTTTTCGGTCAAGCCGTTTCTTGCGGCCGGCTTTGACAGCGCGGTTCTGGTGGGTGGATCGGAACCAGGCCCTGCTTCGCGCTGGCCGGGGTTCAGCGCACGTTCACCGTGCTCGTAGCCGATTTGCTAGCGCCTGGACTCCAAGGCCTTGCCCGTGGAGCTGCGGACCACCAGGCGGGGCGCTTTCGCGACCTGCATGGGCGCGGCATCTCCCGGTTGAGCCGTGATTTCTGAGAGCAGCAACTGCACAGCGAGCGCTGCGGCCTCTTCGGTGGGAACGGCGACGGTGGTCAGTGCCGGCCGCATTTGATGCGCCATTTGAATGTCGGTGACGCCCACGACCGACAGGTCTCGGGGAACCTCCAGCCCCAAGTCTGCCGCGGCCTGCAGAACGCCAAAAGCCGGCAGATCGTTGGTTGCAAAAACGGCGGTGATGGAGGGCGTGGTGGCCAGCAAGCTGTGAGCGGCATTCCGGCCGTCGTCGATGGTGTCATGGCCAAAGCGAATATGGTCTGCTGGCAACTCAACACCCGCGCGTTCCACGGTGTCCATGAACCCTTGCAGGCGCCAACGATGGTTGCCGCTGGGCTCGCTGCCGACCACCGCACCCAGGCTTCGGTGTCCCAGCCGCAAAAGATGTTCGGCGGCCAGAACACCGGCCTGGTACAGATCGACCGCAACGCAGGGCAGCGGCGGCGGCTCCTGAGGGCGCTCCCACATGCACAGCACGACGGGAACGCCCCGTTGACGCAGCTCTTGCAGCGCCTTGAGCTGCACGAAGTCTGCGTTCATGACGATCACGCCCTGCGACAGAGCGCCGCCCACCGCATCCAGGTAGGCGCGCTCCTGGGCTGGATCGTCGTTGGTGTTGCAGACCAGGAGGAAGTAACCCAGCTTTCGCGCGGCTCGCTCCACTTGCAAGGCAAATTCTGGATAGAACGGGTTGGCGATGCTGCTGACCACCAGGGCGATGGTGGAGGGCTTGCCCTCCACCAGCGCGCGGGCCATCAAGTTGGGGCGGTAGCCGAGGCTCTCGACGGCGGCGAGTACACGTCGGCGCGTCTCTTCGCCGACCTTGCCGCGGCCACGCAGCACATTGGAAACGGTGGCGGCGGTCACTCCGGCGACTTGTGCAACCTGAACAAGTGTGGTCATCCCGCCATGGTACCTGTAGCGTCGAGATGAACAGACGCCGCGCCCGGGCCAGCCTCGCACAGATAGACCAGTGCCGGCAGGCCCTCGGGCGAGCGGTAGCCCGCCTCCAAAGCAGCCATGGCCGCCGGCACCAGCGCTTGGGGCAGGAGCGCAATGACACAGCCGCCAAAACCCCCGCCCGTCATGCGCGCGCCACCGGCGCTGCCCACCACACCCTGCAGCAGGCTGGCCAGTTGATCGATAGCCGGGGTGGTGATCTCGAAGTCGTCGCGCATGGACGCATGCGATGCCGCCATCAGTTCGCCCAAGCTCTGCATATCGCCGCTGCGCAGGGCCTGCGTGGCGGCCAGCACGCGCTGGTTCTCGGTGATGATGTGACGAGCTCGGCGCATGACCGTGTCGGGCAGTTCAGTGGCTGCAAGCATCGCCAGTGTGGCGTCACGCAAGGCAGGGACGCTCATGGCGCGGGCTGCCGCCTCGCATTGCTGGCGCCGCTCGTTGTAGGCGCTGTCCACCAGACCGCGCCGCACCCGGGAGTGCGCAATCAGCAGTGCGGTGCCGCTGGGCAGTGAAACGGGTTCGGTGTCCAGGCTGCGGCAATCAATCAGCAGCGCGTGGCCGGGCTGGCCTTCTGCGCTGGCCAGTTGGTCCATGATGCCGCACTGGCATCCGACAAATTGGTTCTCGGCCTGCTGCGCGAGGCGTGCCAGTTGCTTGCCGCTGCGCGTCTCATGGCCCGAAAGGGTTTGAGCCGCACGCAGCAGGGCGAGGGCCAGCGAGGCGGATGAACTCAACCCAGCGCCCATGGGCACGTCGCCGGCGATCACCAGGTTCATGCCCGGGAGGTTCGGCGCCAGTGCTACAAGCTGAGCCAAGGTGCCGCGCACATGGTCGCGCCAGCCGCTTTCCGGGTGGTGGGGCGGGTTCGCTTCGAGCTTGAACAGATCTTCGGCCTGGTCCTCATCCAGCGCCGTGGCCAGCACCTGGCCGTCGCTTCGCGTGCCGGCGGCAACCCAGGTGTTGCGGTCAATGGCTGCAGGCAGCACGAAGCCGTCGTTGTAGTCGGTGTGCTCGCCAATCAGATTGACACGCCCGGGCGCCCGAGCCAGCACGGTGGGCATCGTGCCGTGCCGTTCCTGATAGGCCTGGATGGCGGCCAAGGCCGTGGGGGGGAATTGCTGGGTCATGGCTGGGCTCAACGCTGGCGGTAATGGATCGGGGCAAGCTCGCGCAGGCGCGCCGCCGCTTGCTCAGGGGTCAGGTCACGCTGGGATTCGGCCAGCAGTTCGAAGCCCACCATGAATTTGCGAACGGTGGCGCTGCGCAGGAGAGGTGGGTGGAAGTGGGCATGCAGTTGCCAGTGCGGCGAAGGCACAGCAGTGGGGCCACTGGGTGCGCCATGCCATCCCATCGAATAGGGGAAGCTGCACTGGAACAGGTTGTCGTAGCGGACGGTCAGCTGGCGCACGATGTCAGCCAGGCTGGCCTGCTGCTCATGGCTGAGCTGATGCATCTGCTGCACCGCAAAGCGCGGCAGCACCAAGGTTTCGAACGGCCACTCGGCCCAATAGGGAACGATGACCAGCCAGTCCTGGTTCTGCACGACCACCCGTTCGCCATCGGCGGCCTCGGCGCGCGCCAGCGACAGCAGCATGGGCTCGCCGTGGGTGTTCATCCAGTCACGCTGGTGTTGGTCTTCGCGTTGCGGAAGGTCGGGCACGAAATCACTGGCCCAGACCTGGCCGTGCGGGTGCGGGTTGGAGCATCCCATCATGGCGCCCTTGTTCTCGAACACCTGGACCCAACGCCAGCGCTGCGCCAGCTCTTCGGTCTGTGCGCACCAGGTTTCAACCACGCCGAGCAAGGCCGCATCGTCGAGCTCTGGCAGGCTGCGGCTGTGGTCCGGTGAGAAGCAGATCACGCGGCTGGTGCCACGCGCCGGTTGTGCCTGAAACAGGGCTCCGGCTGCGTCGGTCTCGCTGGGTCCGGGAACATCGGCCATCAAGGCGGCGAAATCGTTCTCGAACACAAAGGTGCCGGTGTAGGGCGGGTTCTGTTCGCCATTGATGCGCGTGTTGCCGGCGCAGAGGTAGCAGCTCGGATCGTGGGCCGGGCGAATTTCGTTGTCAGGGCTCTCGGTCTGTCCCTGCCACGGGCGCTGACTGCGCTGTGGTGAGACCAGCACCCAGCGCCCGGCGAGCGGGTTGTAGCGGCGATGGGAATGGCGGTTGCGGTCGAAGGTCATGAGGTCGTCCGGAGGGGTATCGATCGGGTTTCAGCGGGCGCGGTATCCCTGGGGATGGCGCGACTGCCAGCGCCAGGTGTCATCGCACATCTGTTGCAGGCTCAATTGAGCCTGCCAGCCCAGCTTGTCGCGTGCGCGGCTGGCGTCTGCCCACATTTGGGCCACGTCGCCGGGCCGGCGCTCCACGATTCGTGTGGGCAACTCACGCCCGCAGGCCCGCTCGAATGCCGCCTTCAGCTCCAACACGCTGTGGCCGCGCCCGGTGCCCAGGTTCAGCACATGCAAGCCCGCCTCTCGCCGCAAGAGCTCCAGGGCCGCCACATGGCCATCGGCCAGATCGAGCACATGCAGATAGTCGCGTACGCCCGTGCCGTCGACGGTGGGGTAGTCGCTGCCAAAGATGCGCAACTCAGGCTGGCGGCCTACGGCGACCTGTGCAATGAAGGGCATCAAGTTGTTGGGTGTGCCTTGCGGATCTTCGCCGAGTTCCCCGCTGGGGTGGGCGCCCACCGGATTGAAGTAACGCAGCGCAGCGACGGACCAGCTTGGGTCCGATGCGGCCAGGTCGGCCAAGATCTGCTCGACTTGCCATTTGCTACGACCGTAGGGGCTGGTGGGTACTCCGGTCATGTCCTCGGTCAGCGGCATGACGCGCGCTTCTCCGTAGACCGTGGCCGAGGAGCTGAACACGATGTGTCGCACGCCGTGCTGCCTCATGGCTTGCAGCAGTTGCACGCTGCCCGCCACATTGACTTCGGCGTAGTCCAGCGGCAGGCGTACCGACTCGCCGACCGCTTTGAGGCCTGCAAAATGGATCACCGCGTCGATGCGCTGCTCGGCAAACACGCGGTCCAGCGCGGCACGGTCTCGCACATCGGCACGGTACAGCTGCGGTGCGTAACCCGTCAGCCGTTCGATGCGTTGGAGCACCTCGGGGTGGCTGTTGCTGAAGTTGTCCAGAATCAGCGGCGTCCAGCCGGCTTCGATCAGGCGTATCACCGTGATGCTGCCGATGTAGCCGGCGCCGCCGGTGACGAGAACGCGCCGCGCGGCGCTGGGGAAGAGTTGGCTAGACATTGCGGGCTCAGTCCTTGGGGTTGAGAAGCCAGGCGGCCACGCCGCCGGCCGGCAGCAGTCGCTCGCCCAGCAGCAGCTTGTGGCCCTCTGGCACTGGTACCTCGGCCGAGGCAGGGCCGTGGTTGATGGCGAACTGCCAGCGGCCGCGCCGCCGCAGGCGCAGACCTTCAGGGAGGGGCTGCGGGGCCACGGTCAGGCCGGCCTGTCGAGCGGCCTCGGCCAGCCAGTCGATCAGCAGGGCCTCGTTGACCAAGCCGGCATGGCTGTGCCAATGGCCGTGGCTCAGCCATGCCGGCCAGCCGTCTTCATAGCGTGCATGGACAGCCACGCCGGCCTTCGGCTCGATCAGGTCGCGCCATTGCTCGCCCTGGCCGCCGTCGACGGCATAGTGGCGCCCGGGCCGCATGGACTCGACCGCCCGCACCAGCATGGGCAGCCACGGCCTCAAGGGGCCTGGCGGGAGCGGCTGGGTGATGCTGAGCTCGGCCGTCTTGCTGCCGCATCGCGGCCCCGCGACGACCACCGCGGTCAGGCTTGCCAACTGCTGCTGCAGCACTTCGGGCACGTGCAGCAGGCTCGGAAGCAGTACCAGGGCGTAGGCACTGAGATCTTGTTGCGGCCCGACGATGTCGACGTCCAATCCGAGGCGGCGCGTGGCGCTGTAGTAGCGCAGCAGCACCCCGAAGCCGGCCATATCGGCCCCCTGCGGCTGGATCTGTGCCATCCACAGCGAAGGGTAGTCCAGCACCAGCGCCACGCGGGCTGCTTGGGTGTGCAGCGCCTCTTCGCCTTCTTCTCTGAGCAGAAGATCGATCTCTGACTTGACTTGAGCGGCTTCCTCGGCGCCGACATCCGGCATGCCATCGGGCCGGTTCAGTCCGGAGTGCATCTGCTCCTGGCCGAAGGGCAGCTGGCGCCAGCGGAAATAGGACACCAGCTCGGCGCCATGGGCGAATGCCTCCCAAGTCCAGGCACGCACCATGCCCGGAAGCGGCAGGGCGTTCCAGTCGGCCCAGTTGACCGGGCCGGCCTGTTGCTCCATCACCCACAGCCGGCCGTGGCCGACGCCGCGGTAGAGGTCGTGCTGGAAGGCGCTGATGTCCGGATGCCCGCTTCGAGCCCACTGCAGCCGCGCTGACTCGGGCAGGAAGCGGGCGGCCGTGTCCAAAAAGCCCAAGGGATAGTTGTCCCACGCCGCGATGCTCAAGTCCTGAGCCATGGCGTGGTGATCGAAGTCGGCGAACAAGCCCATGAAGTTGTGCAGCACCGGCCGGCCCGGCGCATGCTCGCGCAAGATCTCGACCTGCAGGCGGTTGAAGCGCAGCACTTCGTCCGAGGCGAAGCGACGGAAGTCGAGTGCGTGCGCCGGCAGCGGGCTGGTGGGTTGCCCCACCGGGAATCCGATCTGTTCGAAATCGCTGTACTGCAAGCCCCAGAAGGCCGTGCCCCAGGCCTCGTTCAGTGTGTTGATGTCGCCTTGGTAGCGGGCAGTCAGCCATTTCCTGAAGCTGCTCAGCGCCGCCGGGCTGTAGGAGAGGGTGGTGTCATGGCAGCCGTATTCGTTGTCGGTTTGCCAGGCGATGACGGCGGGGTGGTGGCCATAACGCTGCGCCATGGCGGTGACGATGCGGCGCGACGCCTCATGCATCGCCGGGCTGGAGAAGCAGTAATGCCGGCGCGCGCCGAAGGGCTTGACACGACCCTCAGCATCCATCGGCAGGATGTCAGGATGGGCTTCGATCAGCCACTGGGGCGGCGCGGCGGTCGGCGTGCCCAGCACGACTTGCAGGCCTTCCGCGGCCAGCACATCGATGGCCTCGTCCAGCCATGACCAATCAAAGTGACCGGGCGCGGTCTCCATGCGGGACCAGGCAAATTCGGCGATGCGCACTGTGCTGAGCCCCAGTGCTCGCATGGCTTTGGCGTCGGCGGGCCAGCGCTCGCGCGGCCATTGCTCCGGGTAGTAGCAAACACCGAGTTGGAGTGCATGCCTGGATTTGGAAGGGTTCACGTGCTGGTTTGGGTTAAGCGATTAATCTTATTGGATCAACTGGGCGCCTTGCTGTCAATCGGTGCTGTTGCTTGCTGGGGTGGGTGAGGTTTTCGCTGCACATACAATGCGGAGGCGCGCCATATCTGGGCGAATGTGACTCAATCCAGCCCAGTCAGTTCACCGTTTTGGTGCCAATTCCGGGCTTACCCGTATTGCTGCTTTGGTGCATCTTGGGTCTACTTTGTTGAATTAAACGCTTAACCCGCTTTGCGGCGTATCCCTGTGAGTGAGACAACATCCCTGGTGCATGTGAATGTGCCGCCTGCGGCCCCCGTGCCAGAAACTGGCTTCCTGAATCTGGGGCATTTCCCGCATCCGCAGCGCGAGCTCACGGTGAACAGCCGCTACCTGCAGCTGGACGGCAAGCCTTGGATGCCGGTGATGGGCGAGTTCCACTACAGCCGGACGCCCGCTTCCGAGTGGGCGGCGGAGTTGGCCAAGCTGCGCGCCGGCGGCGTGAATGTGGTGGCCAGCTACGTCATCTGGAATCACCATGAGCCGCGCCGCGGTGTGTGGCGCTGGGACGGTCAGCGTGATCTGGCGCGATTTGTTGCGCTGGCGGCCGAGGCGGGCCTCTTGGTCTATCTGCGACCCGGTCCCTGGGTGCATGCCGAGGTGCGTCTCGGCGGCTTCCCGGATTGGCTACCGGACACCGGCCCCTTGCGTTGCAACGACGCGGTCTACCTGGGGCATGTGCAACGTCTTTTCGATCAGATCGCGGCGCAGATCAAGGGCCAGCTGTGGTGCGACGGTGGGCCGGTGATCGGCCTGCAACTTGAGAACGAGTACGGCGCGACCGGCCCCGGTTGCGGCGCTGAACACATCAGCGAGTTGAAGCGCCTGGCGCTGCAGGCGGGCATGACGGTGCCGATCTACACGGTCACCGGCTGGCCCACGCTGGACATCCCGCCGCGCGAAGTGCTGCCGGTGTCGGGTGCCTACGCCGACGGCTTCTGGCAAGGTTCGCGCGATGCGCTGCCCCCCTCGGGCGTTTTCCTTTTCAACACGCGCCGTGTGATCGGCGAGATGGGCAATGTCGATGGAACGCCCGCGGCCGGTTTGATCGACACCACCCACTATCCCTTCTGCCTGGCCGAGGCCGGGGGTGGCATGCATCAGAGCTACCACCGCCGACCGGTGGTCACGGCAGAGGATGTCTATGCGACAGCCCTGGTGCAAATTGGGTCGGGCGCGAATCTCTATGGCTACTACATGTATCACGGCGGCACCAATCCGGTCTGCGAGACCGGGCCACTGAACGAGACCCAGGCCACAGGCTATCCGAACGATGTGCCGCAGTGGGGCTATGACTTCCATGCGCCTCTGGGGCAGTACGGCCAGGTGCGCCCGTCCTGGGGGCGGCTGCGCTGTCTGCATCAATTCATGCAGGCCTTTGGCAGCGAGCTGGCTCCGCTGGAAGCAGTGCTGCCGGCGCAGGGGCCCCTGGACCCTGCGGACCGCGAACTGCCGCGCGTCGCCGTGCGCGCAGCCGGCCGAAGTGCCGATGAACTGCAAGGCTTCGTCTTCTTCAACCACCATGTGCGCCACCACCCGCTGCCGCTGTTGACGGGCCAGCGGGTCCGGCTGCAAGGCGAGGACGGCGATGCCCTGCAGCTGCCGCTCCGCCACGGCCTGAATCTAAAACCTGGCATGGCTTTCATCTGGCCTGTGGGCCAGCGCTTTGGCGCGGCTCGGCTGCGCCAGGCGACCGTGCAGCCGCTGACGCGCTGGACCGAGGCGGACGGCAGCGTGGTGTGGGTGGGCTTTCGGATCGATGGCGTGGCGCCCGAGCTGATGTTCGACGCCGCGGGTCTGACCGCCGTTGAACTCGTCGGCGGGAAGGTCGAACGGCTGGCCGACGGCGCTTGGTTCGTGAAACCCAAGGACGAAGCCGAGGGCCCTGAGCTGATCACGCTGCGCGACGCGGAGGGCCGGCAACACCGGCTGTTGCTGCTGTCTCAAGCCGCTGCGGCCCAGGCTGTGCGTGTGAATCTGGGCGGCCGCCAACGCCTGCTGTGGGCCAGTCATGCAGCAAGCTGGGCGGAGCCCGAGGGCCGCGTCACGCTGCACCGTCTTGCCCATGAAGCCGCCTGGCTGCGGGTGTTCCCTGGCGAGGGGCTGGGCGGTGAGCGCATCACCTTGGCCGTCGAGTGGGCCAGCTGGCAGTGGCCTGCCGCTGCCGCTGCGCAGTGGGAGCTTCAGCCCGATCTGTTGACAACGGCAGGTGCGCCGCCCGCGCTGCGCTGGGGCCCGCACATCAGCTGGCGCGAAGGGCCAACGCCCCTGGTGCCTTGCGAAGCTGCGCAGGCCGCGGCGGCGCGTTGGGCTTTGCGTATGCCCGAGCTGAGCGCTCAGGATGTTTCGCGCGTCTGGTTGACCCTGGATCTGGTGGGCGACGTCGCCCGCCTCTGGGCCGACGGCGAAGTGGTCGATGATCGCTTCTGCGATGGCAGCCTGTGGCAGATCGGTGTGGACCGCTGGCACAGCGAAGCGGGCTGGGCGAGCTTGGAACTGAGCGTGTTGCCTCTGCCCGAAGGTCCTGACGAGCTGCCGGTGTTCATGGAGGCGAGCGCGCGAGCCGCGGGACATGGCGCCCAGCTGCGTCGGGCCACGGTGAGCCTGGAGCGGCGCGAGACTGTGGCCGTGCTGGCCACGCGGAGTTGATGATCATGGCTGCAGTGCAATTGGACCGTGTTGGGAAAACCTATGTGGAAGGCGGCGTGCCGTCCGTGCACGAGGTCTCGCTCGACATCAAGGAGGGCGAGTTCTGCGTGTTCGTCGGCCCTTCGGGTTGTGGCAAGTCAACGCTGCTGCGCATGATTGCGGGGCTGGAGACCATCAGCAGCGGCGAGCTGCGCATTGGCGGGCGCCGCGTCAACGAGCTGGCCCCGGGCGAGCGCGATGTGGCGATGGTGTTTCAGAGCTATGCCTTGTACCCCCACCTCGATGTCTCCGAGAACCTCGGCTTCGGTCTGCGCTTGGCGCGCACGCCCAAGGCCGATGCCCAGCGGCGCATTCTTGAAGTGGCCCAGATGCTGCAAATCGAGCACTTGCTTCATCGCAAGCCGCGCGAGCTCTCGGGCGGGCAGCGGCAGCGCGTGGCCATCGGCCGAGCGCTGGTGCGCCGCCCGGGCGTGTTTCTGTTCGACGAGCCCCTGTCCAATCTGGATGCCGCTTTGCGCCAGCAGACGCGACTTGAAATTGCCCGCCTGCACCGCAGCCAGGGCAGCGCCAGTTCGATCTACGTGACCCATGACCAGGTGGAGGCGATGACCCTGGCCGACCGCATGGTGCTGCTGCAGCCACCGCTGCCTGGTGCCACCGAGGCGCGGGCCAGCGTGGCGCAAAGCGGAGCGCCCCTGGAGCTCTACCACCGGCCGCGCAATCTCTTTGTGGCGGGCTTCTTGGGTTCGCCTCGCATGAATCTGCTGCCGGCCCAGGTGCGTGAGCGCAGCGCACAAGGCGTGCGCTTGGCACTGCAGGATGGCACTTTGTTGCAGCTGCCCGTGGCAGCGCATGGCCTGAGCGAGGGCGAAGCGGTGACCCTGGGCGTGCGCTCCGAGCACTTGCGCCCGGCCGACAGCGCCGACCCGCGTCTCAGTGGCCGGCTGTTGACCGAGGTCCAGTGGCTGGAGCATCTGGGTGACCAGAGTCTGGCCTATCTGAACGGGCCCGGGGGTTCGCTGGTGATGCGCTTGCCCGAGGAGGCGGCGGCGCCTTTGATTGGCTCGGCCTTGCCGGTGGCGGCCTTGCTGTCGCAGGTGCATGTGTTCGATGCGAGGGGCGAGGCCGTGCCCCCGCTCCAGGGCGAGGTCACCGCATGCTGAACCCTGTTTCTAGGCGGCAGTTGCTTGCCGGTGCAGGCGCTGCTGCATTGACGAGGCCGTCCCACGCCAGCCTGCTGGCCAGCCATGAACCGCTGCGTGTGTGGATCAATGGTGACAAGGGCTATGAGGGCATTGCACAGATTGGCGAGCAGTTCACCCGCGACACCGGCGTCGCCCTGCGCGTCGAGCATCCGGAGAACGGGGTGTCGAAATTTGAGCAGGCCGCGGCCGCAGGCAAGGGGCCGGATGTCTGGATTTGGCCGCACGACCGGGCCGGGGGCTGGGCCGCGTCCGGCCTGATCCGCCCGCTTGCGCCTTCGCGCCGGCTGCGTGAAGGCATCGCGCCCTTGGCGTGGTCGCCCTGGCAGATGGGCGGGCGCACCTGGGGCTATCCGATTGCGTTGGAGTCCGTCGCCTTGATCTGCAATCTCGACCTGGTGCCGCGGCCACCGCGAAGCTGGGACGAAGTCTTTGACTTGGACCGCAAGCTGCGCCCTCAGGGCCGCCGCGCCATCATGTGGCCTTACAACGAGTTCTATTACACCTATGCCCTGATGTCGGCCGGTGGCGGCTATGCCTTCGCCCGCCGACCGGATGGTAGCTGGGATGCCCAAACCAATGGCATCGATTCGCCCGGCACCCGCCAAGGCATGGCCTTGCTGAAGCGGCTGGTGGACGAAGGCCTGGTGCCGCGTACCGCAACCTATGCCGAGAGCGAAGCGGCCGTCAACGAAGGCCGTGTGGCCATGACCATCAACGGCCCTTGGGGCTGGAACAACCTGAAGAAAAGCGGCTTGCGCGTGGCGGCGGCGCCGCTGCCTTCTTTGCAGGGCCGGCCCGGTCGGCCGATGGTGGGCGTGCTGGGTGCCATGGTCTGCGCGGCCAGCCGTCAGCCCTTGCTGGCGACCGAGTTCATTGAACGTTATTTGCTCAGCCTTCCCGGCCTGCGCGCGATGCAGGCGCATGTGCCGCTGGGCGTGCCAGCCAATCTGGAGCTCTTGGCAGAGCTGCGCCAAGCCGACCCCTTGGTGGCCGGTACCGATGCGGCCGCCCAACTGGGCGAGCCCATGCCCAACATCCCCGAGATGGCCCGGTTCTGGACGGCCATGAACGCCGCCGTCCAAGGCATCACCCAGGGGCGGGAAGGTGTGAACGAGGGCCTCGCCCGTGCAGCCCGCCGGGTGGCCGGTCAGGCCGGTGCGGCAGCTTCTGTGAAGGGAGTGGCCTGATGCGTGGCTTGAGCTGGGCCCTGAATGGGCTGAATCTGGCGGCGGTGCTGGGCCTGCTGGCCTTGTGCCAGCAGTTGCTGCGCGGCCGCGAAGTGTTGGGGGCGATGGCTGTGCTTGGCGTGGCCGGTCTTTTGCTGCTGCTGCAGTTTTCGCGGCGCCTGCAGGCGTGGCGTTATGTCATGCCGGGGCTGCTGGCGGTGCTGATCTTCATTGTCCTGCCCATGGCCTTCACCCTGGGCATCGGCTTCACCAACTACAGCTCGGCCCATTTGCTGTCTTTCGATCGAGCCACCGCGGTGCTGCTGCAACGAAGCGACAGCGAAGGCCTGGGCATGGACTTGGCGGTCTACCGGCTGGGCGCCGATGGCGCCGAAGCGCGCTATCAGGTGCAGCTGCTCGCGGATGACGGGCAGGCCTGGCACAGCGAGGCCTTCGCGCTGCCTCTTGCCGGCGAGGGGGTGGGTTTGCAGGCGGGCGAAACCCCGCCTGCCGGTGAGTTGCTGAGCTCGCGCAGCTTGGTGGGCTTGCTCCCGCAGCTGCAGGCCTTGGTGCTTCGAAGCCCGGAGGGTCGGACCTGGCGTGTGTCCAGCCTGCACCGGGTCAGCGATCAGAAGCCGCGCTACCAGGCCTTGGATGCCGATAGGCTGCAGGATTTGCGCGATGGCAGCCTGGTGCTGGCGGACCACGAGGCCGGCGTTTGGCGCGACGCACGCGGCCAAGCGCTGGAGCCGGGCTTCAGAACCGGCGTGGGCTGGGCCAACTACCAGCGCATCTTCGGCGACCGCAGTTTTCTGGAGCCCTTCGGCCGCGTCTTTGCCTGGACGGTCAGCTTTGCCACGCTGAACACGCTGCTGACTTTTGGCCTGGGCCTGTTCTTCGCCGTGGCCCTGAGTTGGCCGGCGCTCAAGGGCCGCTCGGCGTACCGGATCGCCTTGTTCTTGCCCTATGCCGTGCCGGCCTTCATCTCGATCCCGATCTTCCGTGGCCTGTTCAACGAGAACCTGGGTGAGATCAACCTGGTGCTGGATTTCTTCTTCGGCGTGCGGCCCGGCTGGTTCAGCGATGCAACCCTGGCCCGGGCCATGGTCCTGACGGTCAACACCTGGCTGGGCTACCCCTACATGATGATCCTGGCCATGGGCCTCTTGAAGGCGATCCCGGAAGACCTCTACGAGGCCTCGGCCTTGGCAGGCGCCGGGCCTCTGACGAACTTGTTTCGCATCACTTTGCCCTTGCTGGCCAAGCCGATGGCGCCGCTGCTGGTGGCGTCCTTCGCGGCCAACTTCAACAACCTGACCTTGATCGCATTGCTGACCGAGGGCGCGCCGGACTACCTCGACACCGAGGTGCCTGTGGGTGCCACCGATCTGCTGGCGTCCTACACCTACCGCATCGCCTTCAATGACGGTGGGCAGAACTACGCGCTCGCCTGCGCGATTTCCTCGATCGTGTTCTTGATCGTGGCCTTGCTGGCGTACATCAACTTGCGCTTCTTCGGCGGCGCGAAAGCGGCTCGGCACTGAGTCGGGCCCAGGGAGCAATTCATGGCCATGGTGATGAACTCTTCGCAGCGCTGGCGTGTGCTGGCTCTGCATGCCTTTCTGATTGCCTTTGTGGCGCTGAGCCTGCTGCCGCTCCTGATGATCGTGTCGATTTCGCTGCGACCCGGCAACTTCGCCGGCGGCAGCCTGATCCCCAAAGAAATCAGCTTCGAGCATTGGCGCCTGGCGCTGGGTCTCGCCGTGACCGATGCGCAGGGCAATCTGGTGCCGCCACCGTTCCCGGTGCTGCAATGGATCCTCAACTCCACCAAGGTGGCGTTGATCAGCGCGACGGTGTGTCTGCTGCTCTCCATCACCAGCGCCTATGCCTTCGCGCGGCTGCGTTTTGCGGGCCGGCAGAGCACGCTGACCGCGATGCTGCTGCTGCAGATGTTTCCCTCGGTGCTTGCCTTGGTGGCGATCTACGCCATCTTTGATCGGCTCGGCGACTGGATTCCGTGGCTCGGCTTGAACAGCCACTGGAGCCTGGCCTTGGCCTACACCGGTGCTGTGGCCCAGCACATCTGGTTGGTGAAGGGCTATTTTGAAAGCATTCCACCGGATCTGGAGGAAGCGGCCGCCGTCGATGGTGCGAGCCGCTGGCAGGCTTTTGTGATGGTGCTCTTGCCGCTGGCCAAGCCGGTGCTGGCGGTGGTCTTTGTGCTGGCCTTTCTCGGCGCCATGATCGAGTATCCGGTGGCCTCGGTGCTGCTTCACGATGAGCAACAACTGACCCTCGCCGTGGGCTCGCGCCTGTTCTTGTTCAATCAACGCTATCTCTGGGGTGACTTTGCGGCCACCGCCTTGCTCGCAGGCCTGCCCCTGACCCTGATGTTCCTGCTGATGCAGCGTTGGTTGGTGGCCGGACTGACCGCGGGTGGAGTGAAATCATGACGGACCGCTGGACCTTGAGGGACGCAGACGGCTTGCAGATTCAAGTCTTGCGCTACGGCGCGAGCTGGGTGAGCTGCCGCGTGCCGCTGGCGAATGAAGCGCCGCGCGAGGTGCTGCTCGGCTTTGATGACCTGGCGTCCCAGCGCCGCAACCGCGGCTATGTCGGCGCGACCGTCGGTCGCTGGGCCAATCGCATTGCGGGCTTGGAGCTGCGGCGTGGCGAGCAGGCCTGGCCCTTGGCCAGTGAGCCAGGCTTGAACCATCAGTTGCACGGTGGCCCGGGCGGATTCCATCAGCGCGACTGGACCTTGCTGGAGCACAGCGAGCACCAGCTGCGACTGGGGCTGCATTCGCCCGATGGCGACCAAGGCTTCCCCGGTGCGCTGGATGTGGAGGTGAGCTACTCACTGCCGGGCCATGGCGTGGTGCAGATTGATTTTCATGCGCGCCTGCATGGCGCACAGGCCTGCCCGGTGGGCTTGACCAACCATGCCTACTTTCAGCTGGATGGGCGGGGACGAGGCGAGCAAACCGCAGGCGAGGGGGGCTTGCGCTGGCAGGATGTGCGCATTCAAACCTTGCAGCTGGGCGCGTCCCAGGCGCTGCCCTTGGATGGCTCTGGTTTGCCTGCTGGTGCTCCAGCGCCTGTGAGTGGCGGCGCCTTGGACTATCGCACTGCGCGGCTGATCGGGCAGCCACTCGATCAAGCCTTTGTGCTGGACGGTGGCGACTTGCCTGCGGCCAGGCTTCAGTCGGTCGATGGCCGCGTCGCCTTGGATCTCTACACCAGCCTGCCCGCCCTGCAGGTCTACACCGGGCACTATCTGGCACCGTGCACCCAGGGCTGCCATCCCCAATGGCCCGACTTCAGTGCCGTGGCGCTGGAGCCCCAGTACCTGCCTGACAGTCCCCATCACCCCGAATGGCCGCAGTCCGATTGCTGGCTGGAGCCGGGGCAGGTGTGGGCACATCGCAATCGCTATCAGTTCCACGGCCGCTGAACGGTTTGCCGGGGCCGGTCCTTCGGCAAGCGGGCGGTGCGGCAACAAAAAGGGCGTCCCTAGGGACGCCCTTTTTTCATGCGCGGGGGATCGCTGCCCCCCCCGCCAGACACTGACTCAGGCGCTCACAGCTCGGCACGCAAGCTGATCGCGAAGCGACGATCGTCCGAGTAGCTGCCGCGCGGCAGGCCGTAGTCGCTGAACTCGCTGCGGCGCACGGTGCGGGTCAGGTTGTTGGCCTCCAGCGCGAGCTTCAGTTTGGGCGTCAAGGCATAGCTGACATAAGCATCCAGCATGCCGTAACCCTTCATCTGCACGGGGGTCATGACCGTCACGCCGTTGTTGCTCGGGAAGCTCAGGCGAGGGCCCACGCCGTAGTCGCTGCGCCAGTTGTAGGCCAGGCGTGCGGAAAAGTCGCCCAGGTCATACATGCCCACCAGGTTGGCGCTGCGCTTGGACAGTCCTTCCAGCGGCGCGCTGCGGCCGTTGATGGGGCTGGGCGCCGCGCTGTTCACCAGGGTGAGGTTGGCCTGCAGGCCGAGGCCGCGCAGCAGGCCCGGCAGCTTGTTGAAGAAGCCCTGGTAGCCAAGCTCCAGGCCGCGGATGCGGCCGTCTTGACCGTTGCTGGGCGTGGTCAGCGTGTAGCCGGTACCGCCGATGGTGACTTGGCTGCTGGTCGTCTGGATGAAGCCCGAAACCTCCTTGTAGAAGGCCGCGCCGTACACATGGTCGCTCTTGGAGATGTAGTACTCCAGGGTGGCGTCCAGCTGGTTGGCGCGCAGCTTTTCCAGGGCGGGGTTGCCTTGGAAGCCCGTGCGGTCGTTGACGTTGAGGCTGAGGCTGGGGGTGAGCTGGTCGAAGTTGGGGCGGGTGACCACGCGCGACATGGCCAAGCGCGCTTGCAAGTCGGGGCGCAGCTCCAGTCGCAGATTCAGCGACGGCAGCCAGTCGGTGTCGCTCTGGTCCAGCGTGTTGCGAGCGCCGCCCGTGCCGACGAAGCTGCGGTCCGTTTCGGTGTGCACGGCGCGCAAGCCCACATTGCCGGTGAGCGGAAGGCCGGCCAGCGTGGTGTCCAGATCGCTGCTCACATAGACCGCGCTGCTGCGTTCACGGAAGGTGAAAGTCTGGGCGGGGTCGAAGCCGGGAATGGCCAGTTTGAAAGTGCCACGAACGGCTTGCGCATCGCGCAGCCAGCGGGTGTCGGTCACAGTCATCCATTGGCGCGCGATATTGCCGCTGCCAGCGTCCTTGAGCAGGTTGTCGTAGGGCAACAGGCCGATGCTGGGGATGTCGGACGTCTTGAACATCCAGATGTCGTCGATGGTGTTGATCTCCGCGCTCTCGGCGCGGCGGCTGTTCACCCGGAAGCCCGCATGCAGCTTGGTGAAAATGCCGCTGTCCACTGGCTTGTCGGCATCCACGCGCCATGCCGTTTCGCGGCCTGTGTTCTGGATGCGGAAGTAGAGCGCCTTGTCGGCCCAGTAGTGGCCGGCGTCATCCAGCTTGGCGCTGGGCGACCATGCAGAGGGCAGCTTGCTGCTCAGGTCGAAGTTATAGCTGATGGGATCGTCGCCAAACGTGCCGAGCCGCACCTCTTGGTAGAAGCGCTCGAACTGGCTGCGGGTGTGGCTCAGGTCGCTGCGCAGGCTGAGGTCCCCCAGCTTCCATTTGCCGGCCAGGGCCAGTTGGTTGATGCGCGTGTCCTCGTCGGCCACCGAGCCCGAAGTGCTCATGCTGGCGCCCCAGAAGCTGCCCGAGACGAAGCGGCCTTGCTCATCGGTGCTGAGCTTGCCATTGGGCCAGAGCTGACCCTGATTGGCCGTGCCACTGAAATTGGCCCAGAACGGCGAGGCGTAGTGGCCAAAGACATCGGTCTTGCTCTTCAGGCGGCTGTGGTTGAAGTCCAGCGTGTATTCGCTCAAGGCATCTGGCCGCCATTGCAGCGATGCACTGGCTGCTTTGCGGTCGCGCTCGCCGAATTCATAGGCCAACCATTGGCCCAAGGGCGCCACCACACCGGAGCCGTCCGCCACAGCGGCCGGGTTGTCCAGTTCCTGCGTGTCCGAGCGGTAGTTCCGCTTCTGGGTGGACAGGCTGAGCAGGGCGCCGAACTCGCCAGCGGTGGTGCGCCAGCGGTTGGACATCAGCAGCGAGCCCTCGCCATTGCTCTTGTCCGCCAGTTGGGCCTGCGTGGCCTTGACGGAGCCGGCCAGCTTGAAACCCGCAAAGTCAAAGGGGCGGCGGGTGCGCAGGTCGATCACACCGCCGATGCCGCCTTCGATCAGCTCAGAGGTCGGCGTCTTGTAGATGTCAGCGCCCGCCAGCAGCTCCGAAGGCACATCCTGGAAGGAAAGGCCGCGTTCCTTGCCTGCACTGAAGATGACGCGGCCGTTCAGCAGTGTTTGGGTTTGCTGCAGGCCGCGCACCTGCACGCGGTCGCCTTCGCCACGGTTGCGGGAGATTTGCACGCCGGTGATGCGTTGAAGCGCTTCGGCCACATTGGCGTCGGGCAATTTGCCGATGTCGTCTGCCACGATGGAGTCCACCACCTGTTCGGCGTTGCGCTTGATGTCTTGGGCCTTCATCAGGCTGGATCGCTGGCCTTGCACGACCACGGTGTCGAGCTTGTCCGTCTCGGCCGTTGCCGGCTGTTGGGCCGCGGCAAGCACCGGGCTCAGCAATGCAAGGCAGGCCAGGGCAACGGGTGCCAAAGGAGTGGGGGCGCCTTGTGTGCGGGCGCGTGAAGTGGCAAGGGTCATGAGAGGTCTGTCTCCAGCAATGATTGTTTTTGGAAAATGAACGTCAGTCAGCGACACGGGGCTGCAGCCGTGAAAGCCTTCAGTGCCTGCAGTGCCCGGCCCTTTGCGTCGAAGAGGGTCTGGTTGGCCCAGGCATTGCCCTCACCGGTGCGCCAGCCGGCGCCCGGGGCGGCTTGCCAGGCGGGCTCCCAGTAGAAAACGCCCAGGCCTTGAGGCACCGCTGCGACTGCCTGGACCACGTCGCGCAGCAGCGCGGCCTGGCCTTCGGGTGTTGCGGGGTAGCCCGAACGTTTGGCGCCTTCGGCGTTGAAGACCGCCGGGCCACCATCTGGGTTGTCCAGTTGGTAGCCGTAGGCGGTTTCGACCACCACCAGGGGTTTGCGGTAGCGTTCGGACAGCATGCGCAGATTGGCGCGCAGGCCGTCGATGGAATCGTGGTGGTAGGGGTACCAGCTCAGCCCGATCAGGTCGTAATCGAGCTTGGCCGCTTCGAACTGGTCGTAGACGCGCCGGAAGGTGGCCTCGCTCTTGCCATCGCCTTGGTGCGCCAGATGCAGCATCAGGGGCAAGCGACCGCCGCGCAGCGCATCGGTTTCGCGCACACCGCGGATGCCGGCGCGCAGCAGCTCGATGAAGGCCTGGTCGCCGCCGATGGTTTCGTCCGGCGTCTCGCGCCAGGTCTTGCCGTCCGGCCACAACATGCCGCCGTTGATCTCATTGCCGACCTGGATCATGTCCGGGCTCGTGCCCTGGCGGTGCAGGGCGGTCAGCACCTCGGCGGTGTAGCCTTGCACCGCGTCCTGCAACGCTTTTCCGTGGAGCTTGGCCCAGGCGGCGGGCTTTTCCTGCTTGCCCGGATCGGTCCAGAAATCGCTGTAGTGGATGTCCAGCAGCCATTTCATGCCTTGCGCCCGAAGGCGTTTGGCCAGGGCCAGCGTCAACTCCAGGCTGTTGTTCCCACCCCCAACGGGCTCACCGTGGCGGGAGACGATGCGCTCGCCTTCGATCACGTCCCGCGCGTTGATGGGCGTGTGCCAGAGTCTCAGCCGGGCCCAGTTGACCCCCGCTGCGCGAAGAATTTGCAGGGCGGTGCCAGATCGACCCTCCGCTGTGGCGAAGCGCGCACCGCCACGTTCCACGGCGTCCAAGGTCGAGACATCGGCGCCGAGGATGAATCGATCGGCGTGAAGCGTTGCGGCGGGTGCGGGGCAGGCCCGCGGGCTGGCCAGGAGTTCGCCCGCACTGGTCGCTGCGCAGGCGAGCAGCAAATGGCGGCGGGTCAGTCCGAGGCGTGAGGGCGGATGCGTGGCGTTCAATCTTGTCTCTCGTTCGCAAGCCTTGGGCTTGTCCATTGATCGTCGTCGACCCTCCCGTTCAGCTTCTGAAAGAAGGGTTAAACGCTTAACCTTTGTTGTGCGCCCAATATCGCTGATCTGCTGGATGTCCGGCATTGGTGTTTCTACGGATGCCAGCACCCAAGCCAGGCAGGGAGCCTGGACTTGGTTGGCCGTGGCGTCGCCGACGAAGTCGGGTACCGCCACGGCCCGCTCAGCAAGGCCGGCGCCTGGATGCCTCGCTGGGGCGCTGAGCTCGCACGGGTGCTCGTGAACCCGTGGCTGGCAGTCACCTGAAAGCCAGCTGTTGCTGGCTTGTTCCCGGCCGCGGTTTGCTTCCGAGGCGGCCTGTGTTCAAGCCGCCTGGCGATGTGCCACACGGCCGGCGGCGCGTGCCGCACAAGCCAGCATCAGGGTGGCCAGCAGCACCAAGGCGGCCAAGGCCCCCACGGGGATGTCGAGCTTCGATGCCGGCGGCACAAAACGTGGCAGGCGGGCGAAATCCTCCACCTCGAATCGGCGCTCTTCGAACAGATAGGGGTAGAGCTGCTGCCGCAGCCGGGTGTGGAAGTCGGTGATCGCGTCCTGGTAGGCCAGTTGGGCCAGCAGGTCGGTTCCAGCCAGGCGATGCAAGGCTGCCTGCAGGCCCACCCCGGGCAGGGCCAGCCCCAGCGCCTCGGTCGCCTGCTGGCGGGCGAGCAGGGCCTGGCGGTAGGCGGCCACCTGCGGTGCCACGCGCTCATCGCCCAGTTGCTGTGAGGCGTAGTACCACTTCCAGTGAAAGCCGGCTGGCAGCGCCGCCGTTTGCTGCCACTGCGGGTGGCTGCGGAAGAAGCGCGCCATGGTGTCTTCGCGGGACAGGTCCCAGGCCCCATGAACGGCCTGCCGCTGCGCCAGCATCACGGCCACGCCCTGTTGCACGGGCACGGCACGGTTCAGCACCGCATTGCCGAGTGTGGGCAGCACCAGCGTCAGCAGCGCCCAGCAGCCCATCAAGGCCGTGGCATTCGCTACCGACCTCGCCCCACGCAGACTCACGAGCAAGGCCAGCCCTGCCCAGCACGCGACATAAGCCAACAGGGCCAGCACGACAGCCGCCAGCGCAGCAGCGGGCATGCCACTGACCCACCCCCCGGCCAGCACGGGCAGCACCACGCAAACTGCAGCCAGGCCCGCGCGCAGGCCGGCCCGGCGCAGCCACAGCGGCCGGCCGGCCCCTGGCAGCGCCAGCAACAGGGTCAGACGGCCGGATTGACGCTCGCTGCTCACCAGGTCGTAGAGCAGGGCGATGAGGAAGAGCGGCAGCAAGTAGACGGCCACGAAGGCCAGGTCGAAGCGGCCCGCCAGTGCCAGCTCGGGGTTGTAGGTCTCGCCCTCGTGCAGCTGGGACTGCAAGGCCAGCGCTCTCACGCGCAGCACATACGGCGTGGCGTCACGCAGGCCCAAGGCGAGGAAGGCGGCGGGCGAGGGCGCATCCCAGGTGCCCAGGAATGCGTAATAGCCCACCGTGCCGGCATCGCCATGGCGGGTCAGCTTGGGGGCCTGCGTGGCCAGTTCCTGGTTTTGCAGATCGCTGACGCGGGCGATGGTGTCGCGCTGCCGCTGCACCTCGCGCAGGCCGCTGACCACTGCCACCGCAGACAAGGCCAGCAAGAGCAGCAATGCCGCCACGGCCCAGCGGGAGCGGCTCAGCAGCCGCCATTCATGAAGCCAGGCGTTCATCGCATCGCTCCTTGCAGGCGCGCGGTGGCCCAGGCCAGTGCCGCGGCCAGGGCCAGCAGCCAGGAAGCCAGCACGGCCGCCATCGGCGCGATGCGGCGCAGCGTGGCGGCCGGTGGCTCGGCGTCAAAGTGAAAGGCGGCCATGCCGTGCCAGTGGTCCTTGCTGATGCGGCTGTCGCGGCTGTTGCGATCGCCGCTCCAACTCAGTTTCTCCGCCTGCATGCGGTTGAGCGCTTGCACCATGGCGTAACGGTGCCGCTCGGCCTGATCCAGAAAGCGCTGGTACTGGGTCAGGTCCGTGCCCGCTGCACCCATGGACAGGCGGCGCAGCGCGATGACCGGGCTCAGCGCCGAGAACATCGTCACCTGTTCCAGCTGCGCCTGCTGCCGGGCGAAGCTCTGCCGGCCGTAGCGCTCAAACAGCTCGCTGGTCAGGCGCTCGCCCTCCATGCCCACCAGGCCTTTGTAGTTGACGGGCAGGTCCTCCACACGCGAGACGCCGTATTGCGCCAGTACCTTGCGGCGGAATTCGCTGAAGTAGGGGTCATCGGGGTTGTGGCTGTCACCCAGCGCGGCCAGGTCGCGTGCGACGGCGATGTCGGTCTCCAGCCGCGTGGGCAGCGGCTGCGCAGCTGCTGCCAGCTCGGGCGCCAGCCGCGGCAGCAGCACCACGCTCACGGTCCAGACGGCCAGCAGTGCCATCAGCGCATCGCGGCCTCGCCGCGCCAGCGTGGAGACCAGGGCCACACCCAGCGCCCACAGTGCCAGCCAGGCCGCATGAGCCAGCGCGATCGCCGACGTCAGCGGGGCGGTGGCCGGCTGGTCCAGCGCGATGGCGGCCAGCGCGACGGCGGGTGGCAGCAGCATCAGCGCGCCCACGCCCGCCAGCGCCAACAGTTTGCCGGCCACCAGCTGACCAGGGCGCAGGCCTTGCGCCATCAACACGCGCAGCAGGCCGCTCTCGCGCTCGCGGGCGACCGCAGCGTGGCCGATGAACACGAGCAGCAAGGGCGCCAGCACCTGCAGCACGAACGCCGGTGTCAGCTGGCCAAAGCGCAGCAGCAGGGAGGACTGGCGCACATCGCCGAAGTTGGCGCTGTTCTGCCGGTGCCCTTCAAGAAACAGGGTGTGGCCGGTGAAGGGGTCGATGCCCGCGTCAAAGGCCGCCAGCGCGTTCAGCGGCCGGAACACGAAGTGGCCGTAATGCACCATGCGATGTGGGTGGCGGTCGGGCTGGGCGTCGAACTCGTGGTCCACCTGGGCCTGGTGCTCTTGGCGCTCCGCATCTGCGGCCCGGCGTTGGTCCCAGGCGGTGAAGGCGGCGACGCTGCCCAGAAGTAGCAACAGCGTCAGGCCCAGCATAGCGACGCGGTCACGCCGCATCAGACGCCATTCTTCCCGCGCGATGCGGCGAACGGCACTCATGCAACGGCTCCAGCGTAGTGGCGGTGCAAGGCGCGCACGTCGAAGCGGTCCGGGCCGCTGGCCGCCACTTCCTCGACCATGCGTCCGGCCAGCAAAAAGCCGATGCGGTCGGCCACGTCCGCCGCGCCCAGCAGGTCGTGCGTGACCATGAGCACGGCCACGCCGCGCGTGCGCAGCTGGCCCAGCAGGCGGCTGAATTCAGCGCTGGCCTGCGGGTCCAGCCCGGAGGTGGGCTCGTCCAGCAGCAGCGCCGGCACCTGGCGCGCCAAGGCCAGTGCGATGGCCACCTTTTGACGCATGCCTTTGGAGAAGCCGGCCACACGGCGATCGTGCGCGGTGGTGTCCAGTCCGGCGCTCGACAGTGCCTCACGGATGGCCGAGTCCTTGGCAGCTTGGCCGGCCAGGTCGAGCAGGTAGGCCAGGTTCTCGCGGGCGCTCAGATGCTCGTACAGCGCCACGTTTTCGGGGATGTAGGCGATCTGTCGGCGCACGCCGGTGACGTCGGCAGCCGGGTCGATGCCACCCACGCGCACGCGGCCTGCGCGAGCTCGCACAAAGCCCAGCAGCAGGCTGATGGTGGTGGTCTTGCCAGCGCCGTTGGCGCCCAGCAGCGCATAGATCTCGCCCGGCGAGACTTGCAGCGTCAGGCCTTGCAAGACGTCGCGATCGCCGTAGCCAGCCACGGCGTCTTCGATGTCCAGCAGCGGAGCGGGAGTGGAGGCCATGTTCAGAACTTGGCCTGCAGGCCCAGGGTCAGGGAGCGCGGGGCACCGGGCGTGACCCAGACGCGGCTGTAGGAGCTGGTGTAGTGGGTGGTGTCGAAGAGGTTGTCGACGTCCAGCGTGGCGCGCAGTGTCGGGTTGATGCGCCAGTGCGCCACCAGCTTGGCCGTGGTGTAGGCCGGCAGCTCGAAGCTGGTGCCCGTCTGGCCGAGGCGCACACCGACATGCGTGACGCCGCCGCCCAGGCCGTAGCGCTGGCCGTTGCCGAAGACACCTTCGTACACGGCCAGCAGGCTGCCGTTGACCTTGGGCACGTTCAGCAGCCGCGTGCCAGTGGGCAAGCTGCTGTCACGGCGGATCTGCACGTCGTTGTAGACCAGGCTGGCGTTGACGCGCCAGGACATGCTGACCTGGCCGGCGAAGTCCAGCTCCAGCCCGCGGCTGCCGACTTCGCCTGCGGCGACCGAGAAGCCGGTGCGGGCTGGATCCGTCTGGGCTGCCGGGTCGGCGGTCAGCACGTTGCGCTTGCGGATGTCGAACAGGGCGACCGTCAGGCCCATGCGCTGGCCGGCGCTTTCCCACTTCGCGCCCAGCTCCAGTGCACGGCCGCTTTCCGGGGCAAAAGCCTGACCGGCAAAGTCAGTCCCGACGTTGGGCCGGAAGGATTTGCCGGCGCTGGCGTACATCGTCCATTGCGCCGATGGCAACCAGCTGATGCCGAGGCGCGGCGAGGTGGACGAAGGCTCCTGCTGCGTCGTGAGGCCGCTGCGCCGGTTGAGCAGCGACTGGCGGTGGCGGTCCACGCGCACGCCCGCCAGCAGCCGCCACTGGGCCGCCAGGGTGATGGCGTCCTGCGCATAGAAGGCCGTGCCTCGCTGCTGCTCCAGCGTGTCGGTGTTGGGCGCTGGCGTGGGCTGCGCCTGGCCGTAGACCGGCTGAAAGATGTTGATCGCGTAGGGGCTGGCTGTGCTGGGGTTGACGCGCTGCATCACCGTGTCCATGTCGAAGCGGAAGGTCTCAGCCCCCAGCAGCAACTCGTGCACGACGGTGCCGGCGCGCACGCGGCCCTGCAGTTCGGCCTGCAGGGCGGTGTCGTCGGAGTCGTAGTCGCGCAGGCGCCGCTGGCGCGTCAGCGTGCCGTCGGCGCGCAGCGCCGTCGGTTCGGTGGAGAAGCCGTGGATGCCCGTCTCGCGATAGGACAGGCCCAGTCGGCCGCGCCAGTGTTCGCCCCAGTCGTGGGTCAGGATCAGCTGGTGGGTGCGGTTGTCCACGGTCACGTCGCCATCGGTCGGTTCGCCGAGGAAACGTTCGCGCGGGATCACACCCAGCTGCCCATCGGCCGTGGCGACGACACCGCGGTCCAGCGGCGTTCGGTGGCGCAGCAGTTCGCCGCTGTAGTCCAGCGTGGTGTCCGCGCCCAGTTTCCAGCTGAAGGCCGGGGCCAGGACCTCGCGGCGGGCCTGCACATGGTCGCGAAAGCTGTCGCGGTCTTCGATGGCGAGGTTGAGCCGGTAAGCCAGTGCATCGCTCACCGGGCCGGTGCTGTCCAGTGCGGCGCGCTTGAGTTTGAAGCTGCCGGCATAGACCTCCAACGCATGACCGGCCTGCCACAGCGGGCGTTTGGAGACGATGTTGAGCGTGCCGCCGGGTTCGCTGCTGCCGTACAGCGATGCAGCCGGCCCTTTGAGGAACTCGATGCGCTCGACGCCGGCCAGGTCACGCGGCGCGTTGAAGCCGCGGTTGGATGAGAAGCCGTTGAGCAGGGTGGCCATGCCGGTGTTCTCGTTGCCGGCCAGTCCCCGAACCGCGATGTTGTCCCACAGGCCACCGAAGTTGTTTTGGCGCGAGACACCGCCGACGTAGTCGAGCACGTCGTCCAACTTGGTGGCGCCGAGGTCGTCAATCGCTTGGCGGGTCAGCACGCGCACGGATTGCGGCAGTTCACGCAGGCGCAGCTCGCTTTTGGCGCCCGATGCTTCGCCGGCGTGATACGCGCCCGAGGCCGTCCGGCCCACAACTTCGACAGCGGGCAGCGTGGCCGCTGCTTGGCCGATCTCTTGCGCGAAAGCAGGTTGGGCGCCGAGTGTGGCTAGTGTGGCAAGGGCAGTCAGGTGGTGCGGGGCAGGGCGGTGGATCATGGTGTGCTCTTCGAGACCTGGGTTCAGAGATGGGTCAATCTCTAATGGTAATGCAAATGCATTCGCAATAAAGATTGGGGTTTAATCGGAGCCATGGAAAGAAACACCCGACAGCGCACGGCCATCCGCCAAGCCATTGCCGATGCCGCACGGCCTTTGCTGCCCCAAGAGATTCTTCAAGCGGCTGAAGTGGAGGTTCCGGGGCTGAGCCTTGCAACCGTGTATCGCAATCTGCGCACCTTGGTGGACGACGGCGAGTTGCTGGCGGTCACGCTACCCGGTGAAGTGGCGCGCTATGAGATTGCTGGCGCCGAGCATCACCATCACTTCCAGTGTCTGAGTTGCCAGCGTGTGTTCGAGGTCCACGCCTGCCCCGGCAACCTCGCAAGCCTGGCCCCCCAAGGCTTTGTGGTTGAACGCCACGAGCTGACGCTCTACGGTCGCTGCACGGACTGCAGCGAGCCCGCGCGAGCCCCTGGCGCTCCAAAGACCCTGCGTTCCAAAAGTCGCTGAGCGGCAAGGACCTCAGCAAGCACGGGCGCGTCGCACGCGTACCGCCGCACAGCGGCCGGATACCGCTCGGGCGTCGGCAGTCCGAAGCTCCAGGCCCGTGGGCCGAGCTTGCGCGAGATTCCGATGGCGCTGGGTGTTAGCCCTGACCCGCATTGGGCTCAGCGCCCATGCCCGGGTCACTCAACGGCTCGGAGCGTAAGCGGCCAGGAAGACGCGAACACATTCCCGCAGCTGCTCGCTGTTCTCTTTCTCGCTGGGCATTTCAAGCATCAGAAGCCCGCGGATGTGGCCATCCCCGAGAAACATCGATAGAAACAAGTCGGCCGCTTGTCGCGGGTGCTTCACCGCCAGTGCGCCCGCGGCATCAGCGCGCTGCAGGTAGGCGGCCACCTCAGCGATCAGGCGCTGCGCACCCTGGCGGTAAAACGCGGTGCAGGTTTCGGCTTGCGCGCCCGGCTGCGCTGGGGGTTTTCGCTGATTCCAATGCGCTGAAGGGGCTCGTTCGGGCCCAGAAGGACAGGCTTAACGAGCTTGCGCGGTCCGAAATACCGCGACGGCTCGAACCAACTGATTGGCCTGAGCTTTCAAGCTCTCGGCCGCGGCTGCGCTTTCTTCAACCAAGGCGGCGTTCCTCTGCGTGACATGGTCCATCTGGGAGATGGCCAAACCGATCTGACCGACGCCTGCGCTTTGCTCGCTGCTGGCCGAGGTGATCTCACCCACGATGTCACTCACGCGCTTGATGGCGTCCACCACTTCATCCATGGTTTTTCCGGCGCGATCGACCAGGGTGGAGCCTTGCTCCACCTGCTCAACGCTGGCTGAAATCAACGCTTTGATTTCTTTGGCGGCCTGCGCGCTCCGTTGTGCGAGGTTTCGAACCTCACTCGCCACAACGGCGAAGCCCCGGCCTTGTTCGCCTGCGCGAGCGGCCTCGACGGCGGCATTGAGTGCGAGGATGTTGGTCTGGAACGCGATGCCATCGATGACGCCGATGATGTCGGAGATGCGCTTCGAACTTTCGTTGATTCCCTTCATCGTCGTGACGACTTCGCTGACAACGCTGCCTCCATTGATGGCGACACTGGACGCGCCGAGCGCGAGCTGATTGGCTTGCATCGCGTTCTGCGCATTGTTGCGAACCGTCGTGCTCAACTCTTCCATCGTCGCGGCTGTTTGCTGCAGGGCACTGGCCTGTTCTTCCGTGCGTTGGCTCAAATCCGCATTGCCGGTCGCGATCTGTGCCGATCCAGTCGCGATGGAATCCGAGGAATTGCGGACCTGTTCCACAATGGCCGACAGGCTCGCTTGCATCTTGCCCAGAGAGGCGAGCACGCTGCCAGCTCGGGCGGCTTCCATGCCTTCGATCGGGCACAAATCTCCTGCCGCGACTTTTTGAGCCGCCGCCCCGAGTTCAGCCGGTTCAGCCCCCAATGCTCGGGTCAAGCCACGGGTGATCAAGAAGCCGGAGACGGCTGCTGCCGCAAAGGCGAGGGCGCAGCCAGCGAGCAGGTAGTTTCTCTCGACCGCGTATTGCTCGTCAGCCTTGTCGATGAGTTCAAGCGCATGGGCTGCGGTGTAACGGCTGTATTCATCGGTAATCTTGGCCAGGGCAGCCAGCAAGGGCCGGCATTCCGCAATCATTTTTTCCACGGCCATGTCGGTCTGTTTTTTGAGGGCCATCTCAACAATGGCCAAGGCGATCGGCGAGTAGAGCCGCTCCAAGCGCCCGATCTCAACAATCATCTCTTTGGCTTTGGGCGGAACGTCTGCGGCCTCGGCCAGCTTTTCCAATTGGTGGAGCCGATCTTTGACGTCCGCATGAGCTTGGGTGACCGCCAATCTCTCGGACTCCAGGTCGGCCGGGGTGCTCACCAACACCAGGTTGCGCGCTGCAATGGCCCGTCGGTCTACCGCAGCGCGAACGCTCTCGGCCATATTGGCCCGCGCGTTGACACCTTGGACGTAGCTGTCAAAGTTCTGATTCGAATCGTCGAGTGCCTTCAGGGCCAGCCCTGCAACCATTGCAATCAGGACTGTCAATCCGCCGAAAGCGATGGTCAGCTTGGCGCGAACAGTCATGGTGTGTGTCGACATGGCGGTTTCCTTTCGGGCCCGAGGGGCTGATGCCGAGCTTGGCGTTGAGTATTCGCTCGCGGAAGGTGAGCCAGGTCGGGACAAAAAGCACTCAGCGCAGGCGGGTGGGTGGCACCCGGGCCAACTCTGACTTTCGGGCCCAGCTCAGAATCTGTGAGGCGGCTTGATGCGAGGTTCGGATGTGCGAACTCTAGCGTCAGGCACTCGAATAAATGATGCAATCGATACTTTTGGTTTTGCGCAATTTGTTAGAAATTGCCGATACATTCATGTTCTCCACCAAAAGGCCAGCGGGCAGTCAGAGCCCTTGCTTTGTGGCCCGCTGATGTGAGCATGGCCTGGTGCAGGGAACACCGAGTTCGATTGCTTGCCGGCTCAGCGCTGTCAGCACCCTTCAGCAGCCTTCAGCGCGGAAGTGCCTGTCGCTGCGCCTTTCGACAGTGCCTGCACCTGGCAGGCTCGTCCGCCGCACTGGAGGTGCCAGGCACAGGGCTACCGTCAGGGCGGGTTCGATAGCCGTGCACGCCACCAACAGCTACTCCCCCCTAACTTGCCGGGCTGGCGCTGCAACTTTTTGTAGGTCCGAGGCTACTCACGCACAGCCAACGCTCTTTGGGCGGCGGCTTCTTCGGATTTTCGATAGTCAACTGGGACCTACACATGAAGCACAGCGTATTGAACAAATCCTATGCAGCCGGATCGGCTCTTGTGGTGAGCGTGGCTGCATTGGCAGCCTCACCGGCACAGGCCGTCACTGTCGCAGACCCCATGGGGGACTTTCTGAGCACCTACAAGGGCGCTCAGACCGGCGAGTTTGATGTCATCGCCAGCTGGGTCAATTACGACGTCGACCGTGATGTGTTTGAACTGTCAGCCACCATGGCGGGCAACATCTCGCCGACCTCCTTGGCGGCCTACGTCTGGGGCTTCAATCGTGGACAAGGCACGGCAGTGTTCGGCAACAGCCTTGGCTTGACCGAGGTGTTGTTCGATCGAACGGTGGTGGTCAATGCCAATGGCTCTATCACCAGCGCTGGCGCCAATGTCGGTACGGCCACGATCTTCGGCTCCACCATCACGGCCACCATTGCAGGCTCTGTCTTGCCTGAGAACGGCTTCAGCAAGGCCAACTACACCTGGAATCTGTGGCCGCGTTTCACGGGCACCAGCTTCAACGGTGTCTCGGTCTCGGGTGTGGCGGCGATTCCAGATTTCGCGCCCAACACCGTCAATGCCGCGGTGACGGCCGTTCCCGAACCTTCCACCACGGCCTTGATGTTCTTGGGGATTGGCGCCTTCGCTTTGCTGCGTCGTCGTCAGGCAAGTTAAGGCTCCGCCTGCAATGGCTCGCCGCTTGGCTCGGAGTTTCGCTCCGGGCCAAGTGCACCGGCCTCCTCTCAGGCCGTGGGCAGCAAGCATCTTGTTCAGCCTGGGCCGCGGCACCGCATCACGGCCTTTGCGATGGGGTGCAAAATCAATATAAATGATTAATGTGATTTGCTTGTGATAAATCTGCTGGATTTTTCGATGATGCCCATGCATCATGGCGCAGCTCTCCAGATCGGCAGGGCCAACATCGAAGGACTGCAGCATGGTCAAGTCACTACGTTGGGTCATGGCATTGCTGGGTGCCATTGGCGTCCTGGCCGCACTGGCAGTCGCTGCTCAAGGCTACTTTTTCATTCGAAAACTTGACTCCTCGGCGGCCAAGGTCTACGTCGCCAAGGACGTGGTCGCCGACATCCTGCCGCCGCCCATGTACCTCATCGAAACTCGCCTGGTTCTGTCGATGATGCTGGATGGCAGCATGGGCGCCGCTGAAGGCAAGAAGCGCTTCGAGGAACTGGCTGCCGAGTACCAGCAGCGTGTCGACTACTGGTCCAAGAATCCACCGCACGGCTTGGAATCCAAGTTGCTGGGTGCCCAACATGTGGCGGGCCAGGCATTCATCGCAGCTGCGCGCAGCAAGCTTGTGGATCCGCTGGTTTCGGGACACACCGAGGCCGCCAAAAATACCTTGCCGGCCGTGCATGCCCTGTATCTGGAACACAGGTTGGGTGTCGATGCGACCGTCACGGCAGGGAACGAATTCGCTGCGGCTTCGATGAAGGACTTTGAGGAGGCCGACCGGGCCGCCGTCATGGCCATGTTGATCACATCGCTCGTAGCTGGCATGGTCGTTCTCGTGGTCTACCGGCTGGTCTTGGCAAGTCTCCAGAAGCCCGTGCGAGCCAGCACTGCGGCGGCCAAACGTATTGCGGCGGGCGATTTGGCGACGCAGGTTCAGTTCGACGAAGGGCGCTCGGACAGCCTGGGTGACCTGCAGACGGCCCTGCAATCTATGCGCCTGGACCTCAACCGCACCGTGACCTCCGTACGGGCGGTGGCCGGAAGGGTTTCGATCGCCAGTTCGGAGATTGCTCAGGGCAACCTCGACCTGTCAGCACGGACGGAAAGCCAAGCCAGCTCATTGCAGCAAACAGCCGCGACCATGGATCAGTTGACGGCCGCCGTGAATCAGAGCGCGGAGTCCGCTTCGCGGGCTGACATGCTGGCCAAACAGGCCGGCGACGTCGCTCAGCGTGGCGGCAAGGCGGTAGAGGAAGTGATTCAGACCATGCACGAGCTGAACACGTCCTCGGAGCAGATTTCGAGCATCGTGAGCGTCATCGAGGGCATCGCGTTTCAGACCAACATCCTGGCCTTGAATGCAGCCGTTGAGGCGGCAAGGGCCGGCGAACAGGGCAGGGGGTTTGCCGTTGTGGCTTCGGAGGTGCGGTCTCTGGCAGGGCGCAGCGCGCAAGCAGCCAAGGAAGTGAAAGCGCTGATTGGCACCAGCGTCGAACGTGTTGCTCAAGGCTCAAGGCTTGCGGACAACGCGGGGGCGACCATGACTGAAATGCTTGACGCGACACGCCGTGTGCAGAGCATCATGAGCGAGATCAGCGCAGCCAGCCGAGAGCAGTCCAGCGGTATTTCTCAGGTTGGAGAAGCGGTCACGCAAATCGACCGAGTCACACAGCAAAACGCTGCCTTGGTCGAAGAGATTGCAGCCGCTGCCAGCAGCCTCGAGACGCAGGCGGCCGAGCTTGTCGGACAGATGGCGTTGTTCACGGTCGACGAACAAGTGCAACGAGATCTGTCGCTGAACACCGTTTAAGACAGTGCTTGCCTTGCGGTCGATTGTTTTGGATGCAGTGCGCCTTGTCCAATTCGGCCGGCAAACGCCGGCTATGGTCGAAAGCGGAGGTCACAAGCAAGGCGGGGCAGTGACAGCATCCGCGGGTAGCGGTTCCTGGTTCGCTGGCTTGCAACGTTGCTCGGGCCGCGAGCATCAGGGCCGGATGGCTGTTGGTTGCGAAGTCTATTATTTTACATAATACACATTGTCGCTTAAATGGAAGATTGGGCTGAGCCTTACTCAGCCCGCTCACAGTGACCCTGAATTGAGTATTCAGCCTTGTTGAACCGGCAAGCCATGCGCCATCCAGGCGCCCAAGCCGCCTGCCAGATTGCGGACCGGCGTGTGGCCGCGGTGCACCAGGAACTGCATGGCTTGCAGGCTGCGGCCACCGGCGGCGCAGGCAACGATCAGGTCGGCGTCTCGCGGCAGTTCTGTGTGGCGTTGCTCGAGTTGACTCAGCGGCAGGTGCAACACATGAGGCACGGCATAGGCCGTGCGGGCCACTTCATGGGCCTCTCGGACATCGAGCAGCCAACAGGCCGTCTTGTCAGGTTCGGCGCCGCTGGGGTCGGCTGCACGGTTCAGTTCCGCGTGTGCAGTGATCGGGTCCAGATTCAGGTGTGCATACGGGTTCATGGTCGTCCTTTCGGTGTGAACTTCTAGCGTCGGTTCGGCGGTTCGTGCTCGCATGTGGTGCCTGGGATGGCGTGAGGTCTTCGACGACTCAAGCGGTCCCGACTCACATCTCGTTTGACTATTTGCATGAATGCGCAAATAATAAATAGAAGAAGCGCTGAAGTCCAGCGCATTGAGGCCCCTCCATCATGCCTTCCATCCATTCCTCTCGCATCCAAGCTCATTGGCGGATGGCTGTGCTCAGCCTTGCGACGCTGGGCTTGATGCCTTTGGCGCCAGCCTGGGCGCAGACCGGTGCAGACGCACGTCCTGCTGCAGCCCGCCCTGATTCAAGCCCCAGCCTGCGAAGCCAGCTCGTGGGATTGGCGGCGCCCCGCATGGGCGCCTCCGTCGATGGCGTGGTGGAAGCGGTGCGTCAAACCGTGGTGGCCGCCCAGGTCGCGGGCAGCATCGTGCAGCTGGATGTCAAGGCCGGTGACCGGGTCAAGGCGGGCCAGGTTTTGCTGCGCATCGACGCTCGTTCCGCCCAGCAAGCCAACCAGGCCAGCGAGGCCCAAGCGCAGGCCGCACGTGCGGCGCTGCAGTTGGCCGGCCGAGAACTGGAACGCCAGCAGCAGCTGTTCCAGCAGCGCTACATCAGCCAGGCTGCGCTGGACCAGGCCGAGGCGCAGTTTCAGGCGACACAGGCCCAAGTCAAGGCGCAGCTGGCGCAACTGGCCTTGTCGCGCACCCAAGGCGACTTCAATGTCGTGCGCAGCCCGTACGACGGCGTGATCTCAGAGCTCTCGGTGGCCCTGGGCGATATGGCCATGCCGGGGCGAGCGCTCTTGAGCGTGTACGACCCGAGCGCCCTGCGCGTGACCGCCCATCTGCCGCAAAGTCAGGCTCTCGGTTTGACAGACTCAAGCCAGTTTCAGATCGAACTGACGGGCCAGGCGCAACCGGTTCGGCCCTTGAAAGTGCAGTTGTTGCCGACCGTGGATGCCAGTTCCCACACCATGCCGCTGCGCCTGGATCTGCCGCGTCTGGTGGGCGTGGCACCGGGCATGTTTGCCCGTGTGCAACTGCCGGCCGCCATCGGAGGCCAAGCCAGCCAAAGCGGCCAAAGCGATCCAAGCGCGACCACCGCCATCAGCGTGCCGGTCACGGCGCTGGTGCGCCGCGCCGAAATGAGCGGCATCTACGTACTCAATGCCCAAGGCCAGGCCCGCTTGCGCCAGCTTCGATTGGGCGCGCAGCAAGCGGGCATGGTCGAGGTGCTCAGCGGCTTGAGCCGGGGTGAGCGCATTGCGCTGGATCCCCAGATCGCCGCGCGGCAACGCTGAATGCGACGCGCCCATCGCAGCCCCACGGAGCTTCCCGCATGACATCACCTCTTGCATCGTCAGCCACCGCGCCTTCGTCAAAGCCTGCAGCACTGGGCCTGTCCGGGCGCGTGGCAGCCTTCTTTCAATCCGCCCAGATCACGCCGTTGCTGGCTTTGATGGCCTTGCTGCTGGGCATCTTTGCGGTGTGGGTCACCCCGCGCGAGGAAGAGCCGCAGATCAATGTCACCATGGCCAATGTGCTGATCCCCTTCCCTGGCGCCAGCGTCAAGGATGTGGAGCAGATGGTGGCGATCCCGGCGGAACAGGTGCTGTCGCAGATGGCCGGGCTGGAGCATGTGATGTCGGTCTCTCGGCCGGGCCTGGCGGTGTTGACGGTGCAGTTCAAGGTCGGTGTGCCGCGTACCGAAGCCTTGGTCCGGCTGCACGACACCGTGGCCAGCCATGCCGATTGGTTGCCGCCGAATCTGGGCGTGCAGACCCCCTTGGTCAAACCGAAAGGCATTGACGATGTGCCCATCGTCACGCTGACCTTGTTTGCCAAGCAAGGTGAGAGCAGCGCCTTCGATCTGGAGCGCGTGGCGCACAGCATGGAGATCGAACTCAAGCGTGTGCCGGGCGTGCGCGAGGTGCGCAGCATCGGCGGACCGGGCCGGGCCCTGAACGTGCGCATCGATCCGACCCGGCTCAATGCCAGCGGCCTGACCCTGGCCGATCTGCGCCAGGCCCTGCAGGGCGCGAACCTGGCCCTGCCCCTGGGTGATCTGCTGCAGAACAACCAGGCCATTGCGCTGGAGGCCGGTTCTTTTTTGAGTGAGGCCCGCGAGGTGGCCGAGCTGATCGTCGGTGTGCAGGGCGGCAAGCCCGTGTTTCTGCGCGATGTGGCCACGGTGGAAGACGGGCCGCTGCGCCCGAGCCGCTATGTCTGGCACGGCGACAAGGCCAGCGGCACGGCGCAGGGGCCAACTTACCCAGCCGTGACCATCGCCATCACCAAGAAGGCCGGCGAGAACGCCATCGATGTGGCCCAAGCCTTGATGCAGCGCGTGGAGGGCTTGCGCAACACCGTCATCCCGGCCGAGGTGTCGGTCAGCGAGACGCGCAACTACGGCGCCACGGCCAATGACAAGGCCAGCAAGCTGATCCAGAAGCTGCTGTTCGCCACCGCTTCGGTGGTGGCCCTGGTGTTCATCGCCCTGGGCCGGCGCGAGGCCGCCATCGTCGGCACGGCCGTCATCCTCACGCTCACCGTCACCCTGTTCGCCTCCTGGGCCTGGGGCTTCACGCTCAACCGGGTGTCGCTGTTTGCGCTGATTTTTTCCATCGGCATCCTGGTGGACGATGCCATCGTGGTGGTGGAAAACATCCACCGCCACCAGCAACTGTTCCCAGGGCGCAGCCTCAAGGACATCATCCCGGGGGCGGTCGATGAAGTCGGCGGCCCCACCATTCTGGCCACGCTGACCGTGATCGCGGCGCTCTTGCCCATGGCGTTTGTGTCCGGCCTCATGGGCCCGTACATGAGCCCCATCCCCATCAATGCCAGCATGGGCATGCTGCTCTCATTGGCGATTGCCTTTGTGGTCACACCCTGGTTGGCGCGCATCTGGATGAAGGCATTGCCGGCTGGCGCCGAAGCGGACCCGCAAGCCCTGCATGGGCTCTCGGCCAAGCTAGCCCCCGTGTTTGAACGCATCTTCAAGCCCTTGCTCGACGCCCAAGCCGGCGGCCGCAATCGTCGCTGGCTGGGCCTGGGCATTGCGGGCCTGATCGCGCTGTCTCTGGCCTTGCCGATGGCCGGCCTGGTGCTGCTGAAGATGCTGCCCTTCGACAACAAGTCCGAGTTCCAGGTCGTGGTGGACATGCCGGCCGGCACGCCGCTGGAACAGACTGCGGCCGTGCTGCAGGAGCTCGGCGCCCATCTGGCCACCGTGCCCGAGGTGACCGACTATCAGGCTTATGCCGGCACTGCCGCCCCCATCAACTTCAACGGCCTGGTGCGCCAGTACGATCTGCGCGCCGGCAGCGAGCAAGGCGACATCCAGGTCAACCTGGTCGACAAGCACCATCGCAAGGCGCAGAGCCACGCCATCGCCACCCGCGAGCGCCCTGCCCTGCAGTCCATCGGCCGCCGTTTCGGGGCCCAAGTCAAGGTGGTGGAAGTGCCGCCCGGTCCGCCAGTGCTCTCTCCCATCGTGGCTGAAATCTATGGCCCGGACGCCGAAGGGCGCCGCCAGGTGGCCCAGGCGGTGCGCGCCGTGTTCGACAAGCAGAGCGGTTTGGTCGATGTGGACGACAGCAGCATTGCGGTCGCGCCGCGCAAGCTCCTGCTGGTGGATCGCCGCAAGGCCGCCCTGCTTGGCGTGCCCCAGCAAGCCATTGTGAGCACGCTGCACGCCGCCCATTCAGGTGAGGCTGTGGTCTGGCTGCACGATCAACACAGCAAATACCCAGCCGCGGCCTTGCTGCAACTGCCGCCCGAATCGCAAGG
Source organism: Burkholderiales bacterium PBB2 (assembly GCA_002255955.1). GTDB lineage: Bacteria > Pseudomonadota > Gammaproteobacteria > Burkholderiales > Burkholderiaceae_C > Paucibacter_A. The sequence goes on from NKIM01000029.1 coordinate 66,088, forward strand.
CGATCTCAACGCCCTGCTCTCGCTCTCGGTGCGCGCGGCCAGCGGCGCCTTGGTGCCCATCCGCGAGTTGGTGACCGTCAGCGACACGCTGCGCGAGCAGCCGATCTATCACAAGGATCTGCTGCCGATGAATATGGTGGTGGCCGATATGGCCGGGGCCATCGACAGCCCGCTCTACGGCATGTTTGGCATGCGCTCGGAGATCGCCAAGATCCAGGCGCCCGATGGTGCGGGCCTGACGGAGTACTTCATCAGCCAGCCCCTGGATGCCTACCGCGGTTACGCCATCAAATGGGACGGCGAATGGCAGATCACCTACGAGACCTTCCGCGACATGGGCGCTGCCTACGCCGTGGGCCTGGTGCTGATCTACCTGTTGGTGGTGGCGCAGTTCGGCTCCTACCTGACGCCGCTGATCATCATGGCGCCGATCCCGCTCACCCTCATCGGTGTGATGCCGGGTCACGCCCTGCTGGGCGCCCAGTACACCGCCACCAGCATGATCGGCATGATCGCGCTGGCCGGCATCATCGTTCGCAACTCCATCCTGCTGGTGGATTTCATCAACCTGCAGCTGCGCGAAGGCTTGCCGTTCGAGCGCGCCATTGTCAGCGCCGCCATCACCCGCGCCCAGCCCATCATGCTGACGGGCCTCGCGGCCATGATGGGCGCTTTCTTCATCCTCGATGACCCCATCTTCAACGGCCTGGCCATCTCGCTGATCTTCGGCATCTTCGTCTCCACCCTGCTGACCTTGGTGGTGATCCCGACGCTGTACTACATGGCCTACCGCCATCGTCAGCACCTGCTGCAGGCCCCCTGAACCTGCGTGCGCGGATTCAGCCCCCGGCCCCTTTTTTTGCCGCTTTTTGTCTTGCCCGTTTCTTCCTCACCATTTCACCGGAGTTCCCACCCATGAGCACATGGCAAATCGTCCGCATCGTCGCCGGCAGCTTCATCCTGCTGTCCCTGGCCCTCGGTCTGCCCGCAAGCCCGATCTTTGTGTCGAGCTGGTGGCTGGCCTTCACCGCCTTCGTGGGCGCCAATCTGCTGCAAAGCGGGCTCACCCGCTGGTGCCTGATGGAATCCATACTGGCCAAGCTGGGGGTGAAGCGCGGCGATTGAGTTCGTCTGCCCTACTTCCCTTCAGCCTCTCAGCCTCTCAGCCCCTCAGCCCCTCAGCCCCTCAGCCCCTCACTTCAGCCCAGACTTGAGCGAGGTCGGCGGCGTGAAGCCGAGCTCACGCGCGCGCGATTCATAACGCGCGGCGAGGTCGGGCTGGTCCAGCTTGCGGTACAGCAAAGCGAGGTCGTAGCTGGCAATGCCATTACCCAGCCAGGCAGCGTACTGCAACCATCCCTCATATCGACCCAGTTCCTGCCCGGTGCTGCCGTCCTTGTAGACCACGCCGATGCGCTTGGCCGCGTCCTTGTCGCCGCGGGCGGCACGGGCAATGTCTTGCTGCAGCGTGGGGTTCTGGGCCGCGGTGTTGTGGAAGGAGCTTTTGTAAAGCTTGACGTCGTTGCGCTGAAGAATCTTGGCCGAGTCTTGAGCGCCCTCCAGGGCCACCTCCACCGACTGACGGCGCCGCCCTTGCGGGAACTGCTCGATGTACTTGCTGCACAGGCGCACGATATCGGCGGGCCAGAGGCCAGCTTGAATCTCTCGCCACATCGATTCTTCTTCTGCCTGGGTCGCGGCCTGGGCCTGGGCGATCTGGGCCGCGCTGCGGCGGTGCAGGGGCACGTTGACGCGCGTGTTGTCGGCGATGAAGGGGTCTTGCGCCACCATGCGGATCTCTTTGATCGGGTGGTTCAACATGGTGTCGCGGACATCTCGCCGCACCATCTTGAAGAGGTCGACAAAGCTGGTGTCCTCGCTGCTGGCGTTGAGCACCTTCACCAGCGAGGCGGTGTAGAAGGTGTTTTCGGTCGGCAGGGCCGAGGAGATGGCCGGCTTGCCGGCCGCAGTTGAGAAGGCAATCAGGCAGCCCACCGGCGCTTCAACCTGGTTGAGGCCGTCGCGGTCTCGCAGGGCGCTGCGCAGCGAGACGCGGCAGGAGTCGATCACCGCGTAGGTGGCGCCCGTGGTGCGCGGCGCGAGCGGCCCCACCACGTCCAGATTGAGCTCCAGGCTGCCGCTCTGCACATCGCCGAGCACGCTGGGGTTGACGCCGGCGGAGATCAGCAGATTGCGCGCCTGGTCTTGCACACCGTGGCCAGCGAAATAGAAAAAGATGGTCGCGTTCGGCGGCGATGCGGCCACGGTGCGCGAAAACGCGTCGATGGCGGCGCGCGAGCGCGGCAAGTCCAGGTTCAAGGCATCGGTGACGGCGAAGCCCTTGGCTTCCAGCGAGGCCTTGAGGTCGCGGATGTTCTTGGGGATGGGCGGCAGGTCTTGCTGCGCGGGGTACTCGTTATTGCCCAGCAGCAGCGCCAGGCGCACTTCATCGACCGGGCCGCTGTTCATCGGCGATGCCGTGGTGGGCGCCGGCGCGGGCATGGGCGCAGGGGCCGGAGCGGGTGCCGGTGCAGGGGCAGACGTTCGACCATAGCTGCTGCCGTACTGCGCCGCGGCCGGGCCGCTGCCGATCAGCAAGGGGGCCAGGCCCATGGCACCACCGGCTTTCAGGGCCAAGCGACGGGGCCGGCTGGTGGGTTTGCTGCTGCTCATGATGTTCTCCAGGACATGGGGTGCAGGCCGCAGGTGCGACCGGTGGGTGGGGTGCCGCCTGCAGCGGCTGCAGTCTTGCGCAAGCGGCGATTTTCTACAACTGCCGCCCGCCCTGCCCGCAGCCCTGCGGCAGGCCGGTGGGCGGCAGGGCTTTGGGTTCAGCCGCCTGAGGCACAGCTCAGCGGGCTCTGCCCGCTGCGGCCATCACCGCCGGACACACTGCAGCCGGCCGGCGCGGCGGCCCCAGCGCTGCCCTTGGTGGCCGGGCTGCCCGGACCCACCTCGGTGATCACGCCGCCGCGCAGGCGCGAGGCCACGTTTTCGGTGCGCACGGCCTCTTCGAAGCGATCGCGGCGTGCCGATTCGGACACCGAGGCAATCGAGGCCAGAGCCCCTTCCACCTGCGGTGAGCTGGGCGCGTAGCCGTTGTAGTAGATCGGGATCTCGGTTTGCACGCCGGCACCGTCGTAGAAGAACAGATAGCCCGCCACGCCGGTGTCACGCCCAGACAGATAGATGGCTGCGCGGTTGGCGATCAGGCTCTGGGTGCGTGCCGGGTCGAGTCGCGTGTTCGGCCGCAGGCTGACATAGCCGGCTTCCGCCCCGCCTTGCGCCGCCAGGCCGTCGGTGCCCACCTGTACTTTCAAGCTGCCCGAGGGCTGTACACCGAAGGGGTTGGGATTGCTGGGTGTGGCTGCCTGGCTGCCAAAGTTGAACACCAAAGCCGGCATCTGGGTCAGGGTGCCCAGGGTGTTGTTGAAGCTCATGCGCGCCGTGATCTGAGCCTGATCCACGGTACTCATGCGATCGGCCGTGAAGTGCAGCAGATCGGCCGCCACCCCTTCGTTCTTCAACTGGATGGTCTGGCCCGCCAGCTGCAGCAAGGACCGGGGGCCGCGGTCCTCCGTGCTGCCGGCCGCATTGGCCTTGCCCAGGCTGGCGCTGAAGCCGCCGCTGAAATCATTGCCGGTCTGCAGCAGGCTGGCCGAAGCGCCCTGCTCCGCCTGCAGATGAAGCTGCGCACCTTCGGCCACGCGGATGGCGCCCGAGTTCTGCACGAACACATCGGCCAGGATCTTGACGGGCCGGCCGGCCGCGTCGACGAGGATGACCTCCTTGGCCAGGCCCAGCTCGGCCTGGTAACGGCCCAGGCGCTCGGCATCGACCTTGGCGCCTTGCAGGGCCTTGAGGCTGAGCTGGCCTTTGTCCAGGGCGATGGTGCCGGACAAGGTGAAGACCGGCAGGCTGAGTTGCCCGTCCACCAGCTGCGGGCTGGCCACGCTGACCGTGCCGCCCTGCAGGCTCACCAGGGATGCCGCTTGCGGCTCCAGCGTCAACTGCCCGGCCGGATTGCTCAGCTGCACGCGACCGGAGCGCTGGATGCCGCTGGCCTTGACGCTGGAGACCTCGAAACCGTCCTGATCGACGTAGTCGATCGCCCCGTCGCTGACGCCACCTTGCACGGCGGCAAAGCGCTGCACCTGGTTGCTGGCGTCCTTGAGGCTGTAAGCGGCAGCACCTTGCAGCTCCAGCCCTTCCGCCAGAATGCCAGCGCCCGCAGCCTGCTGCACCAGGCCGCTGCCCGTGTTCAAGACCACGGCCGCACCGGCCGCAGGCGCTGCGAGGCCGCGTGTGCCTGCGAACAAATCGCCATCCCCTGCAAGCTCGGCCACGGTGTAGCCCTGGCTGTTGCGCAGCAGCAGGTCGCCGCGCTCGCTGCGAGCCGCCACGCGGCCCGACCAGGCGTTGTCCTGCCCCAATGCAATGCCCTCGGCTGCGCGCAGGCCCAAGCTGCCCGCCTCGATGCGGCCGCCGCTTTGCTGAATGCGGCCTTGCGCGCTGTCCAGGCGCAGGGTGGCACCGCCCAGCTGGATGGGCTGGCTGAGCAGCAGATCGCCGCTGGCGCTGCGCAGGCTGACGTCACCCTGACGCTGCACACCGCTGGACAGCACCGTGCCCAGCTCCAGCGTCGCGCTGTTGAGGAAGCGCAGGGCGCCGTCGCTGCCCGCGGCCCCGCCGCCCCCGAGGGCTGCCAGGCGTTCGACCCGATTGCCCGCCTGATCCAGCTGCACCCCGCCTGCACCGCGCAGCTCCAGGCCGGTGGCCTGCACCGTGGCGCCGCTGGCCTGGCTCACGCTGCCCGCAGCCTGCAAGACCAACAGGCTGCCTTGGGCTTGCACCGCCTGGTTCAGACGCAGGGCACCGTTGTCGCTGCGCAGGCTGACATCGCCTTGGCGCTGAATGCCTTGCAGGCCCTGCACCGTGTCGACCTGCAGCGCCCCCGCCGTGCGCAGGCTGACACTGCCGTCGCGCGCAGCGCTGGGGCCCGCCCCTGCCGGCGTGCCGCTCATGGCCACGGCATCGATGCGATTGCCGGCAGACTGCAGCTGGAAGCTGCCGGCGCCCAGCAAGGCCAGGCGCGCAGCCTGGATGGTGGCGGCCTCGTTCTGGCTGACCGCACCGCTGGACTCGAGCCTCAGCGTGTTCGATCCGGTCGCGATGCCCGCTTCCAGCGACAGGCCGGCGCTGCCGGTCTGCAGGCTGACGTCGCCCTGGCGCTGAATGCCTGCGACGGTCTCGCCCCCCACGCCCTGCAGCGTTGCCACGCGAAGCGCGCCGGCGCTGCGCACGGCGATGGCGCCGTCGGCGACGCCCGCGCTGCGCACCGCCAGGCTGCCGATCTGGTTGTCGGCATGGGTCAGCTGCACCGCGCCGGGGCCCGTCAGCAGCAGGCCCTGGCTGCGCAGCGCGGCGTTTTGCGTCACCGGGCCTTGGGCCTGGATGCTCAAGACGCCGTCCACCTGGCTGGCGGCCAGCTGGACGCCGCCGCCGCTTTCCACGCTCAAGCCCTTGCGTGCCTGGGCCGACAGCGTCAGCTGGCCCTGGCCGAGCTGGATGGAGGCCTGCTCCTCGGTCTGTAGGGTCAAGACCAGGTCCTGGCTGCTGCTCAGGCTGGCCCCGCCCGAGGCCGAGAGGCTCAGCGCACCGCCAAAGCGATTGCCGGCCTGATCCAGCCGGGCACCGCCAGCGGTGGCGCGAAGCTGCGCGTCGCGGCCCACGATCAAAGCGCCGCTCTGGCTGAAGGACGAGGCCTCGCTGTCCAGGCTCTCCGCCACCTGCAAGCCCGCGAATGCTGTGGTGGTCGCGCTGCGGCTGCGCAAAGCTCCTGCACTCTGCCCTGACATACTCAAGCTGCCCAGGCTGTTGATGCGGGCGCCCTGCCCGCTCACCAGGTTCAGGTCGAGATCGCCGGCGCTGTTCAGATCCAGGCTGCCGCCGGACTGGAGCTGCAGCGTGCCCTGGAAGCGGTTGTCCGCATGGTCCAGAAGCAAGGCGGCGCGCCGCGATTCGATGCGGCTTGAGGCGCCGAGGTTCAGGGCCGCGCTTTGGCTCACGCCCTGCTCAGCCCGGGCTTGCAGGCCTGCGGCGGTTTGCAGCGCCCCCAGATTCAGGCTGCCGGCGCTCTCCAGCTGCAGCGCACCGGCCGTTTGACCAGTCACCGTAAGTTGATTGCCCAGGCTTTCGACCCGGCTGTCGCCCGGGCCGCTGTTGATCACCACATCCAGCGCGCTGGCGGCGCGCAGGCGGGCGGCGCCTCCGGCTTGCAGCTGCACCGTGGCGCCGAACTGGTTGTCGGCCTGCTCCAGGTTCAGGCTGCCGGTGCCGCTGCTGATGCGGCTGGCGCCCGCCACGTGCAGGGCAGCGCTCTGGCCAAGGTTGGTGCCGGCCGTGATCTGGGCCCCACCATCGACCTGCAAGCCGGCGATCGTCGTGTCAGCCGCACTGTGGCTGAGCAGATCGCCGCCCACATGGCCGCGCAGCTGGACGGCATCATTCAGGCCATCGAGCTCGGCGCCCGCGCTGGTTTGCAGCGCGGCGCGCAACGGCCCCTGGGCCCGCAGCTGAAGGCTTGCAGCCTGGATGTCGATCTCGCCACCGAAGCGGTTGCTGGGCCCGCCCTGCGTGCCACGGAGATCCACCGTTTGGCCTGCCGCCAGGATCTGGCTGCCACCGCCCACCTGCAAGGCGCTGCCCGCCGACTGGCGCAGGCCTTGCTGGCTGCTCAAGATGAGCTGTTGATCGACTTGCGTCGTGCCCAAGGTGATGGCAGCACCGCTGGCTGCGTCCAATGACTGAGACTGCCCGGACAGCTGCAGGTCGCCAGCCGCTCGCAGCACGGCGGCCCCGCCGCTGGCCAGGCTCAGGTTCAGGGCCGTGGCGCTGTTCAGGTTCACCGCCGCGGCGTCAACGCGCACGGCGCCGCGCCACTCATTGGCTTGGGTGAGCTGCAGGGCCCCGCTTCCCGCATTCAGCGAGGCATCGCCGAGCACCCGCAACACACCGCTTTGCGTGATGGTGCCGCCCTCGCTGCGCGCGTCCAGGCTGGCCAGGTCCCCGGCGCCCAGCAGCAGCGCGCCCTGGCTGCGCAGGGTCAGCGCACCGGTCTGCAGCGTGCCCAGGCTCAGGGCATTCTGGTCGCGCAGCTGCACCCGCCCGCCGGTCAGCGACAGGCTGGATTGGAAGTCATTGCCCGCTTGATCCAGGGTGATGTCCGCAGCACCGGCGTTCAGCTGGCTGCTTCCGGTGATCTGCAAGGCGCCGCTCTGCGTGATGGCCCCGCCATGGCTGTTGGCCACCAGGCTTCCGGCCTGGCCGCTGCCCAGGTTGAGCGGCCCCTGGCTGCTCACGCCGAGCGCGCCCACGCTCAAGCTGCCCAGGTTCAAAGCCTGTTGATTGTTCAGCTCGGCGCTGCCGCCGGTCAGCGACACGCGGCCGGCCAGCGCATTGGCCTGGGTCAGGACGATGGAGCCGCTGCCGGCATCCAGGCTGCTGTCGCCAGCAACGGTCAAGACGCCGGTCTGCGTGATGGCGCCACCTTGGCTGGTGGCCGTCAGCTGGCTGGCTGTTGTGGTTCCCAGGTTCAGTGCGCCCTGGCTGTTGAGCGTCAGATTGCCGACCTGGGCCGTGGCGAGTGCGAGGCTGTTGATGTCGCGAACCTGGGTGTCGCCGCCGGCCAGGTGAACCAGGCCCTGGAAATCATTGGCCAGGGTCAAGTTGATGGCGTGGCTGCCCGCGTTCAAGTGGCTCGTGCCCGCGATGCTGAGTGCGCCGCTCTGGCTGATGGCGCCGCTGGTGGCGGTGGCTGTGAAGTCGCCGCTGACCGTGCTGACGGCGAACTTCAGAGCGTCGGCGCTGATGCTGGCGCCAGCGCCGCTGTGGATGGCCACCGTCTTGCCGTTAAGTACATTCGCGCCGGTCAAGCTGATCGCCTGGCCCGCCGAGCTGGTGAAGCTGTTGCCGTCGGCGCCCAGGTTCAAGCCACCGGTTTGGGTAATCGCGCCCGCGCTGGCTGTGGCGACCAGCTTGCCGCCGATGGTGCTGCTGGCGAACTTCAGCGCATCAGCGGTGATGCTGGCATCGCTGCCGCTGATGAACGCGACGGTCTTGCCATTGAAGAGATTGGCGCTGGCCAGCGTGACGCCCTGGGCGGATTGGAAAACATTGCCGTCGGCGCCGAGGTTCAGGGCACCGGTCTGGCTGATGCCACCGCTGTTGCTGGTGGCGAGCAGCTTGCCGTTCACCGTGCTGGCGGCGAACTTGAGCGCATCGGCCGCGATGTTGGCGTCGGCGCCGCTGCTGAGAGCCACCGTCTTGCCGTTGAAGACATTGGCGCTGTTCAGCGTGATGGCCTGGCCGGCGGCGGTCGAGAAGCTGCTGCCATCGGCGCCGAGGTTCAGCGCGCCGGTCTGGGTGATGGAGCCGGTGCTGGCCGTGGCGATGAGCTTGCCTCCGATGCTGCTGGCGGCGAACTTGAGCGTGTCGGCGCTGATGCTGGCGTCGGCGCCGCTGGTGAGCGCCACGGTCTTGCCGTTCAGCACATTG
>NKIM01000075.1:0-4449 GCA_002255955.1 Burkholderiales bacterium PBB2
GCCGAGGTGGTGCAGGACAGCGAGGTGCTGGTGATGGGCCTGTCGGGCGCGGAGATCGCGGCGCAGGTGGCGGGCTTGGCGCGCGCCGACCAGGACCTGCTGGACCTGGTGAACCTGCCCAACAAGGTGGACTTCAAGGCCCGGGTGCAAGGGCTGTGCTGGTGATGAGCCCCGTCAGCCCTATGCCCGAGCCGCAAGGAGGTTCGTCGGCCCGCGCGGCGTGGCCGCGCGCGTTGGCCGGGCTCGCGCTGGTCTTGCTTCTGATCCTCGGGCTGTATCACCAGACGGCCTGGGCCATGGTGCAGATCTGGAACCGCTCGGAAACCTTTGCCCATGCTTTCACGGTGCCGCCGATTGCGCTCTGGCTGATCTGGCGCCAGCGCGCGGCCTTGGCTTGGGTTGAGCCCCGTCCTTCGCCGTGGTTTCTGGTGCCCTTTGCCGCCTGCGGCATTTTGTGGCTGCTAGGCGATCTGGCCGCGGTCAACGCTGCCACGCAGCTGGCCATGGTCGGCATGCTCGTTTTCGCGGTGCCTTTGTGCCTGGGGGCGTCGGTGGCGCGTGTGATCGCGTTTCCTTTGGCTTTCTTTTTCTTTGCCGTGCCCATCGGCGAATTCCTGATGCCGCTGTTCATGGACTGGACGGCCGACTTCACGGTCAGCGCCCTGCGCTTGAGCGGCATCCCGGTCTATCGCGAAGGCCTGCAGTTCGTGATCCCGAGCGGCAATTGGTCGGTGGTTGAGGCCTGCAGTGGCATTCGCTATTTGATGGCCTCGGTGATGGTGGGCGCCTTGTTCGCCTACCTCAATTACCGCTCGCTCAAGCGGCGTGTGATCTTCGTGGTCTTCGCCACCTTGCTGCCGGTGGTGGCCAACTGGGTGCGGGCCTATCTGACGGTCTTGCTGGGTCATGTCTCGGGCAATCAACTGGCCACAGGGGCCGATCACCTGCTCTACGGCTGGGTGTTCTTCGGCATCATCATGCTGGCGATGTTCATGGTCGGTGCGCGCTGGGCTGAGCCCGACGCGCCGCCGCCCGAGAGGCCTGCAGGGCAGGGCGTTGGCGCCGGCTCTGCAAGTCTCGGGGCGACAGGCCTGGCCACTTGGGCTGCTGCCTTGGTGCTGCTGGCGGTGCCTTTTGCGTGGGCGCAGCGTCTGGCAGTCCAGGCATCGCCGGCTGAGCTCAGCCTGAGTGTGCCAGCAGGCTCGATCAGCGGCTGGCAATCGGAGCTCGTGACCACCGCCATGTTGAAGCCGGTGTTTCAAGCGCCAGCGGCACAGGCTGCGGCCGTGTTCCGCAAGGGCGAGCGCCAGGTTGGCGTGCACCTGGCCTATTACCGCCAGCAGGACTACCGCAGCAAACTGATCAGCTCGGTCAACACCCTGGTCACCAGCGAGGATCGGCAGTGGTCGCGCGTGTCGCAGGGCAGTGTGGAGCTGACGCAGCCCTCCCTGCGCATGCGCCGTGTGGAACTGCGCAATCTCCACGGCACCGACAGCCCTTGGCCACAGCGGCTCGATGTCTGGCAGATCTATTGGGTCAACGGCCAGCCGACCAGCAGCGACTGGCAGGCCAAGCTGTGGGGCTTGTGGCACCGTCTGATGGGCCATGGCGACGATGCAGCCGCTTTGGTCTTTTACACAGACCACGGGGATGAGGGGGCTGGCGAGGCTGTGTTGCGCGAGTTTGTGCAAGAGAATTGGGCCGCTTTGGATGCCGCCCTGCGCAGGGCCCGGGATGCTCAAACCCCGGCGCCTGCCGCGCTTCGCTGAACAGCTGGTTTTTGAGATTTGATTTCGAGTTTTGGACTGACAAGGGAAACAAGATGACGACCTTAGCGGTGATCGGCCTGGGCTATGTGGGCCTGCCTTTGGTGGTGGAGTTCGGCAAGCAGATCCGGACCATTGGTTTTGATATTTCGACCGCCAAGGTGGAGTCCTGCCAGCGCGGCGTCGACCCCTCGCGCGAGCTGACCGACGAGCAGGTGCAAGCCGCTACCCATGCGGTCTACACCGACAAGCCCGAGATGCTGGCCGAGGCCGACATCATCATCGTCGCCGTGCCCACGCCGGTGGACGAGGCCCACATCCCCGACTTCAAGCCCCTGATCGGCTCCAGTACCAGCGTCGGCCGCCACATGAAGAAGGGCGCCATCGTCGTGTACGAGAGCACCGTCTATCCCGGCGCCACCGAAGAGGTGTGCATCCCCGTGCTGGAACGCGAGTCGGGCCTGAAGTGGAAGCAGGACTTCTTCATCGGCTACAGCCCTGAGCGCATCAACCCGGGCGACAAGGAACACACGCTGACCAAGATCCTGAAGATCGTCTCCGGCGACACGCCCGAGACGCTCAACAAGGTCGCCGAGCTCTACGAGAAGATCATCATCCCCGGCGTGCACCGCGCCTCCAGCATCAAGGCCGCCGAGGCTGCCAAGGTGATCGAGAACACCCAGCGCGACTTGAACATCGCGCTGATGAACGAGCTGGCCATCATCTTCGACAAGATCGGCATCGACACCTCCGAAGTGCTGGCCGCGGCAGGCACCAAGTGGAACTTCCTGAAGTTCAAGCCGGGCCTGGTCGGCGGCCATTGCATCGGCGTGGACCCGTACTACCTGACCCACAAGGCCGACATGCTGGGCTACCACCCGCAAGTCATCCTGGCTGGCCGTCGCATCAACGACAGCATGGGTAAGTTCATTGCCGAGCAGACCATCAAGCACATGATTGCCTCGGGCTCCTACATCAAGGGTGCCCGCGTCAATGTGCTGGGCCTGACCTTCAAGGAAGACTGCGGCGATCTGCGCAACTCCAAGGTCATCGACATCATCAACGAACTGCGCACCTACGGCGTGGAAGTGTTCGTGACCGATGCGCAGGCCGAGGCAGAGGAAGCCATGCACGAGTACGGCGTGCGCTTGCTGCCCTTCGACGAACTGCCGCGTGCCGACGCCGTGGTCGCGGCCGTCGCCCACAAGGAGTACGCGAAGCTGAGCGTCGAAGACCTGGGCAAGAAGCTGGTCAAGGGCGGGGCTTTCATCGATGTGAAGGCTGCGTTTGATCAAGGCGGTCTGGAGGCTGCCGGCTTCCGCGTCTGGCGCCTCTGATCGAGCGCTGGGATTGACCCCTCACCGCATGAGCGAGCGCCGGCCTCTCGTCGTCCACCTGCTGTTCCGGTTCGACACCGGAGGGTTGGAGAACGGGGTGGTCAATCTGATCAACCACATGGACGCCAGCCGCTGGCGCCATGCGGTGGTGGCCATGACCGAGGTCACCGAGTTCCGGCGCCGCATCCAGCGCGACGATGTGCAGTTCCTGGCCTTGAACAAGCCACCGGGGCCGGGCGTTTTGCAGTGGGGCGCGCTGTATCGCATGTGCCGTGAACTGCGGCCCGACATCGTTCACAGCCGCAATCTGGCGGCGCTCGAAGGCCAGCTGCCGGCGTGGCTGGCCCGTGTGCCGGCGCGCATCCACGGTGAGCATGGCCGAGACATGGACGACGTGGATGGCCTCAATCGGCGCAACCGCCTGACCCGGCGCTTCTACAGCCCTTTTGTGCAGCGCTATGTGGCGCTGTCGCGCGACTTGGGCGGCTATCTGGAGAATGCCGTCGGTATTGCGCCTCACCGCATCCACCAGATCTACAACGGGGTGGACACCGACAAGTTCCACCCGCGCGGCGCGGCGGTGGCCTCGATAGAAGGATGTCCCTTCCAATCCGGCCCACAGCTGCTGGTGGGGACGGTGGGTCGTATGCAGTCGGTCAAGGACCAGCTGACCCTGGCCAGCGCCTTTGTCCTGGCCTTGCAGCAGCAGCCTGGCTTGCGAGAACGCTTGCGTCTGGTGATGGCGGGCGATGGCCCCCTTCGTGCTCAGGTGGCCCAGGTCTTGGCCGAAGCCGGGATGAGCGATCTGGCCTACCTGCCAGGCGAGCGGCGCGATGTGGCGGAGCTGATGCGCGGGCTGGATGTGTTTGCCCTGCCGTCGCTGGCGGAAGGCGTGTCCAACACCATTCTGGAAGCCATGGCCTGCGGCCTGCCGGTGCTGGCCACCCGCGTCGGTGGCAATGCCGAGCTGGTGGAGGAGGGGCGCACCGGGCTCTTGGTGCCATCAGCCGATGCCCCGGCCATGGCTGCAGGCCTGATCCGCTTGGCACAGGACGCAGCACTTCGGGCCGAATTCGGCCAGGCCGGGCGCCAGCGGGTGGAGCAGCGCTTCAGCTTGCGCGCCATGGTCGCAGCATATGATGCCCTGTACAGCCAGGCGCTGGGGCGGCCCACCCCCGATCTCGAACACGGTCTGCGGACCACAAAGTAGAACAAGATATGTGCGGAATCACTGGAATCTTTGACACGCGCGCGGCCCGCGAGATCGATGCGGCGCGCCTGCATCGGATGAACGAGTCGCAGCACCACCGCGGCCCCGATGAAGGCAGCCTGCACACCGAACCCGG
>NKIM01000075.1:4459-6479 GCA_002255955.1 Burkholderiales bacterium PBB2
CGCCGGCTGTCCATCATCGACATCTCCACCGGCCAGCAGCCGCTGTTCAACGAGGATGGTTCGGTGGTCGTGGTCTTCAACGGCGAGATCTACAACTACCAATCGCTGATCCCCGAACTGCAGGCCCTGGGTCATGTCTTCCACACCAAGAGCGACACCGAGTGCATCGTCCATGCCTGGGAAGCCTGGGGTGAGGAATGCGTGCAACGCTTCCGCGGCATGTTTGCCTTTGCGCTCTGGGACCGCAACAAGCAGACCTTCTTCATGGCCCGCGACCGCATGGGCGTGAAGCCCTTGTTCTACAGCGTGCTGGACGATGGTCAGCTGCTGTTCGGCTCGGAGCTGAAGTCCCTGTTGGCCCATGGCCAGATGCGCCGCGACATCGACCCGCTGGCGGTCGAAGAGTATTTCGCGCTCGGCTATGTGGCCGAGCCGCGCTGCATCTTCAAGCAGGCGCGCAAGCTCGAGCCGGGCTACAGCCTGTGCATCCGTCGCGGCCAGCCGATTCCCGAGCCCAAGCAGTTCTGGGATGTGCGCTTCACGCTCGACCGCCAGATCGGCGTCGAGGAAGCCTGCCTGGAACTGCAAGAGCGCCTCAAGGAATCCGTACGCTTGCGCATGATTGCCGAGGTGCCGCTGGGTGCCTTCCTGTCCGGTGGCGTGGATTCCAGCGCCGTGGTGGCCACCATGGCTGGTATCAGCTCGGACGCGGTCAACACCTGCTCGATCGCCTTCGACGATCCGGCGTTCAACGAATCGGAATTCGCCAAGCTGGTGGCCGACCGCTACCGCACCGAGCACAAGGTCGAGACCGTCAAGTCCGACGATTTCGACCTGCTCGACACCCTGGCCCGGCTCTACGACGAGCCCTATGCCGACAGCTCGGCCATCCCGACCTACCGGGTCTGCCAGCTGGCGCGCAAGCATGTGACCGTGGCCCTGTCGGGCGATGGCGGTGACGAGACCTTCGGCGGCTACCGCCGCTACCGCATGCATCTGATGGAAGAGCGCATGCGCTCCATGATGCCGGCCGGCCTGCGCAAGCCGCTGTTCGGCACGCTGGGACGTCTGTATCCGAAGGCCGATTGGGCGCCGCGCGTGTTCCGCGCCAAGACCACGTTCGAAGGCCTGTCGCGCAATGCCGTCGAGGCCTACTTCCACTCGGTGTCCATCCTGCGCGGCCCCATGCGCGAGCAACTCTTCAGCCCGCAGTTCAAAGCCCAGCTCAGCGGTTACGAGGCCCAGGAGGTGTTCGACCGCCATGCCGCCAAGGCCCAGACCGACGATCCGCTGGCCCTGATCCAGTACCTGGACACCAAGACCTATCTGGTCGGCGACATCAACACCAAGGTGGACCGCGCCAGCATGGCGCATTCGCTGGAAGTGCGTGAGCCGCTGATGGACCATGAGCTGGTCGAGTGGGTGGCCAGCCTGCCTTCGGACCTCAAGATTCGCGGTCAGGAAGGCAAGTATCTGCTGAAGAAGTCCATGGAGCCACTGCTGCCCGACGAGGTGCTGTACCGGCCCAAGATGGGCTTCGCCGTGCCGCTGGCGCGCTGGTTCCGCGGCCCGCTCAAGCAACGGGTGCAGGACGCCGTGCTCGGCCCACGCCTGGCCGCCACCGGCTGGTTCAACCGCGAGTACCTGCAGCACCTGGTCGAAGCTCATCAAAGCGGCGCCCGCGACTACAGCGCGCCGCTGTGGACGCTGCTGATGTTCGAGGCCTTCCTGCGCCAGGTGGTGGATGATGAGCTGCCTTTGGCCGTGCACAGTCGGGACGGCGTCCCCGCCTGAGTAGGGTCTGCCCGCCTGGCTTTTTCTGACGGCGGGCTCAGCTGGATTCCGGGGCGTTCGCGCCCCGGAGCTGCATCAAGATTTCGGAGACTTTGAGCAATGAAGATCAGCATATTTGGATTGGGCTATGTGGGCGCGGTGTCGCTGGCCTGTTTGTCGCGAGACGGCCATGATGTGGTGGGCGTGGACATCGAGCCGGCCAAGCTGGACCTGATCAAGAACGGCA
>NKIM01000030.1 GCA_002255955.1 Burkholderiales bacterium PBB2
TGCCGTCCGCGCCGAGGTTCAGAAGGCCGGTCTGGGTGATGCTGCCGGTGTTGCTGGTCGCGATCAGCTTGCCGCCGACCGTGCTGGCGGCGAACTTGAGCGTGTCGGCGCTGATGCTGGCATCGGCACCGCTGTTGAGCGCCATGGTCTTGTCGTTGAGCACATTGGCGCTGTCCAGCGTGATGGCCTGGCCGGCGGCGGTCGAGAAGCTGTTGCCGTCGGCGCCGAGGTTCAATGCCCCGGTTTGGCTGATGCTGCCGCTGCTCGCCGTGGCAACGAGCTTGCCGCTGATGGTGCTGGCGGCGAACTTGAGCGCGTCGGCGGTGAGGCTGGCGTCGGCACCGCTGTGGATCGCGACCGTCTTGCCGTTGAAGGCATTGGCCAAGGAAAGGGTGACGTCCTGGCCTGCTGCGCTGGTGGTGAAGCTGCTGCCGTCGGCGCCGACGTTGAAGGCTCCGGTCTGGCTGATGGCGCCCGTGTCGGAGGTGAGGACCAGGTTGCCGCTGACCGTGGTGCTGCCGAGCTGGATGCCGGCCAGGTTTCTCAGGCCGAGATTGCCTTGGGTGTTGAACACATCGCTGCCGTTGACCAGCCCGGCCAGGCTGTTGGCCTGCGTGGACAGGTCGATCGATTGGCCGGCGGTGAGGACGGAGAAGCTGCTGCCCGTGGCCCCGGTGGTGCCCGCCCCGGTTTGGCTGATGCCACCGCTGCTGGCGATGGCTGTCAGTGCCCCGCCGACCGTGCTCGTGGCCAGGTTCAAGCTGCTGCTCTTGATCGCAGCGGCAGCGGAACCGCTGGTGTTCAGAGAGACCGCTCCCACAAAGCTGTTTGCGTTTTCGGTCAGCGTGATCGCAGCAGCACCGGCTTGGATGTTGCTGCTGCCGCCCACCGTCAAACCGCCTGAAGCCTGCGTGATGGCGCTACCGTTGGAAGCCGCGACCAGCGTGCCGCCCACCGTGCCCGTGCCCAGACTCAACGCGCCCGTAGAGTTCACGGTCAGGTTGCCCGCGGCGACATTCAGCGTCCCGAGCGTCATGGCGTTGGTGTCGGTCAGCTGGATGTGGTTTGCCCCTGTGTTGCTGAGGCTCACCGCGCCGCTGAAGTTGTTGCTGTTCTCAGTCAGCGTGATCGCGGCCGCTCCGGCTTGCAGGCTGCTGCTGCCGCCCACCGTCAAGCCGCCTGCAGTTTGCGTGATTGCGCCACCGTTGGATGCTGCGACCAGATTGCCGCCCACGGTGCCCGTGCCAAGATTCAGCGCGCCGGTCGAATTCACGGTCAGGTTGCCCGCGGCCACATTCAGCGTCCCGAGCGTCAAGGCGCTGGCGTCAGTCAGCTGGACGTTGTTCGCTCCGCTATTGCTCAGACTTACTGTGCCGGTGAAATTGTTGCTGCTCTCAGTCAGCGTGATTGCTGCCGCACCGGCTTGCAGGTTGCTATTGCCACCCACACTCAAGCCGCCAGCAGCCTGCGTGATGGCGCCGCCGTTGGAGGCCGCGACCAGGTTGCCACCCACCGTGCCGGTGCCCAGGTTCAGGGCGCCCGTCGAATTCACGGTCAGGTTGCCCACGGCCACATTCAGCGTCCCGAGCGTCAAGGCGTTGGCGTCAGTCAGCTGGACGTTGTTCGCTCCGCTATTGCTCAGACTCACCGCGCCGGTGAAGTTGTTGCTGCCGTGGGTCAGGGTGATCGGGTTATTGCCCGCGTTGAACGTGGCTGCGGCGGCTTGAATCGGACCGCTCTGAGTGATGGCCAGACCGTTCCGGAAACTGAAGCTCTGACCGGCCGCGTTGATCGCAGCCAGGGTGCCGACTTGATTGACCGAGCTCGAAAGATTGGTCGCTGCAGAGGTGTTACTCACACTCAAGCTGCTCGCCGTGATCACGCCGCTCTGCGAAAGGAGCCCTCCGGCGTTCAAGGTGACTTGCCCCCCGCTGCCCACAGCACCGCTGCCACTGCCCGCACCGCCGGCACTGCTGATGGCGCCGCCCAGCGTGAGGGCCAGGCCGCTGTTCAGGGTCACTGCCCCAGCTGCTCCGCCGTTGTTGTTCCCGGTGGCTGCGCCGCCGCTAGAGCTCAGGGCCAGGGTGGTCAAACTGCCGCCGGTCTTGATGTCGATGGCTCCGCCCGCCCCATTGGCACCACCGCTTGTGGTGATCGTGCCCCCCGTGTTCGCAAGGAACGATGAGGCCGAGGCCACGCCGTCCGTTCCCCTCACGGTGAAAGCGCCCCCGACCAGATTGATGGGCGCTCTGACGACCACATTGCCGTCTGTGAACAGATTGAGCCTGCCGGTGCCGGCGTTGGAGATGCCGGCCCCGGCTTCAACGGTGATGGCGCTTGAGGCTTTCAGGGTCAGGCTTCTGACGCTGGACCAGGACACCGGGTCCACGATCGTGATCGAGCCGCTGCCGTTGGCGCCACCGGCGGTGGCATCCACGGTGACGTTGTTGGTGGCAAGCGCAGTTTGCAGCGTCGTGGTGTTCAGCACGGACGAATCGGTGGATCCGGTGAATCCCCCGAGGCCATCATCGTCCGCATCGTTCGCGTCCGTGGAGATGGTGATGTCGCTGGGGTCCAGGAGCAAGGTGCCGGTCTTGCCTTGCGGCGCCAGGGTATTGACCTGCCCTTTGAAAGTCAGCGTTTGTTTGCCCGAGGTTTCGACCCGCCCGCCATCGCCTCCACGGACACCGCCCCGTGCTTCAATGCTGCCAGCGAAAGTGGTGTGGCCATCGGCCCAGACCACCACCTGCCCGCCATCGCCCTTGTCCGTCGCGCTGGCCTGGATGCTTGCCCGGGCGCCCACCACGGTCATGCTGGCATTCAGTGGCTCGCCCTGCCCCTGGAAGCCGCCGCCCACATGCACCAGTCCGCCGCCCGCGGCGCCCGAGGCGTCGATCAGGGCCGAGCCAAACAGCCCCACCCGTTCTCCCAGCACCCTCACCTCGCCGCCGCGTTCGCCCGTTGCGGCACCGCTGACGTCGATCTTGCCCGTGATGACCGTGTCACCGACGGCGCCACCATTGATGAAGACCTGGCCATTGCGCGTGCCGATGGTGCGCGCCTGCACCAGGCCATCCATGTTCAAGACCGTGTCGGCCAAGCCCGCCCGCGCCGCGGCGCGCAAGTCAACGACACCACCGTCGGCTTTGATGGAGCCCAGGACCTTGAGCTTGGCATCGAGTTGCTCGTCGTTGCGCGGCTTGAAAAAGACCAGGCCGTCGCCATCGATATCGATGTGCACCGCATTGACCGCGGCGGCGGCCACCCGCTGCGCTTCCAGCTGGCCACCGAGGGTGATTTGCGGGCCGGCGAAGGCGAGCAGGCCGCCGGGTGCGCGCAGCTGACCTTCGACCACGATGCTGCCGGGTGCCTCGCTGCTGCCGGTTGCCTCGCTGCTGCCGCTCAGGCTGTATTGCGAGCCACCGCCGGAAATGGCCAAGGTGGTGGCGAGCAGGCCACCCACGTCCACCACAGCATCGCGGCCGAACAAAATGCCGCGCGGGTTGCTGAGGAAAACACGGCCGTTGGCATCGAGTCGGCCCAGGATCTGGCTGGGATCATTGCCGATCACGCGGTTGACCAGCACCGATTGGCTCGACGGTTGAACGATGCGCAGCGACTCGTTGCTGCCGATGGAAAAACTGCGCCAGTCGATGCTGGCGGTGTCGCTGCCTTGCCGGATCTCCATCTGGCCGGCCTTGGGTGTGAGGATGGTCGCGGTGCCGGCAGTCACCGTGCCACCTTGCGGCGTGGCGCTGGCAGACGGCACAACCCCTGCCAGCCCGCTTGCCACCAGGGCGGCCAGGCACACCGGACTCAGGCGCAGGGACTCGACCGAGGTCGGCAAGGTCGTTCGGTCCAGCTTGAAAGTGGGGGTGCGCATGGTGTGGAGCAGGTTGGGCAAACGGTGGGAGGCGGCGGATCGAGGCTTCAAAAGAAGGCGCTGAACTGTGCGTACAGCCGCGGATCTTTCTTCACGGTGTCACCCGTGGGCGTGCCCTTGATCGGTTTGGCGATGCTCAGTCGCAGGGCATACAAGCCCGGTCGCGCCCAGGCCAGGCCCAAACCTACGCCCGAGTACGACGCAGAGTTGCCCGAGCTGGATGCGCTGCTTGCGCCAGTTGCGCTTTGCCCGCTTGCCGGGTGGCGGCGAAAGGTCACCTGGCCGTAATCCGCGAACAGGGCCAACACCGTTTCTTGCGCCCATTGGCTGGTGAGCAGGGTGCTCAGCGGCGAGCGGAGTTCGAGGCTGGCGAGCAGGCCCGAGTCACCCGTGCCCTCACCGTTGGCAAACGCGCGCACACCATCGGGGCCGCCCAGGCGGAACTGCTCGGTGGTGTCCAGATTGTTGAGGCTGTACTGGCCGCGCACACTCAGGTAGGCGAGCAAACGGCCGGTCAACAGGTTTTGCAGGCGGGATACTGAAACATTCAGTTTGGTATATCGATCTTCGTCCGTCAAACCCGTGGGGCGATTGGTGATGTATTTGACTTGGCCGCTCGAAATATTCAGGTCATAACTGTTCACGCCGCCCGTCAATAAACTGTCACGAATATCTCCGTTGCCAGCAATACTGATACTCTGAACTTGTTTTTTGGTTTGTGAGGCCGAGGCTTCCTCACGGTCGTCGTAGTGTTTGGCGTCATACGCCACCAAGGCGAACCAGTTGAGATTGCGGGAGCGGATCACCGGGTACAGGCCAAAGGCGTTGAGGTTGACCGCACTGCCGTTTCGGCCAATCGGGAATTCCTTTTTGTCCAGTGCGTAACGCACCAGGGTGAGCGCCCCACCGCCCCGCAGGCCGCGTGCGCCGATCGGGCTGCTGTAGCTGCCGAGCAGGAATTTCATGCCTGCGTTGACGGAGCTCAGGCCGCTGAGAGAGGCGCTGTCGCCCCGGCCGAATGGGCTGGCGATCGTCATTTGGGCGCCGACGCGGCCCAGGCCGATGAAACGCGAGCCGTTCAGGTCGGCATCCACCTTGTAGGCCAGGCGGCGCTCTCGCTGCGGCCGAACGACCAGGGTGGCGGTTCCGGGGCGTCGCCCCGGTTCAATTTCAAAGCTGGCCACCACGCCCCGCAGATCGTTGAGCAGGAACACGATGCGCTCCACCTGGCTGACCGTGAGGATGCTGCCAGGCTCCAGCTGCGCCAGATAGGACTCGACCACCGCCTTGTCCACCAACCAAGGCTGTTCATCCCAGACCAAGCGAACCTGATCGAGGCGCCCTTCGAGCACGGCCAATTGAATGATGTTCCGGTCTGGCGTTTGCTCCGGGATGAAGGCATAGCCCAGGTAATAGCCCAACTCGCTCTGCAGAAAGCGTGTCACCGCGTCCTTGGCGTTCACCAGGTCTTCCCAGCTCTTGTTTTTGCCGACATACGGCGCGGTGAGGCGAGCCAAGGCAAGCTTCAAGGCCTCCGGTGCGTCGTCGGGGACGGCATAGCCTTCCACGTCGAGCACAACCTCGTCTTCAGGTTTCTGAAGCTCGCGCGGGACCGCGCGTTGCGGCAGCAGGCGCCGATCGCTGTCTGCAGGCTCCAGCTTGGGGCTGAGATCGGACGCCCGCGGAACCACGACAGGCGTGCTGACGCCCTGCGCCAGTGCTGCGGATGAATGCAGCGCCAGTGCCAGCAGCGAGACCGGCCATACCACTTGAACCTGTTTTTTCACGAAAACCCTGTCAAAGCCCGATTTCTAGAATCGATCGCAAATTCTAGGGTTGGATATATCGCCATCTGGGGTGGTGTGCATATTCCCGCGCAAGCGTGGGAGCGGAAACTTGCGCCGAAAAGTGGCAAGGTGGACTGACCGGCGCCCCGGGTTTTTTGGGCCCTCGCCTTTCGTGAATTTGTCGCAAAGCGACTTCGGGTCATTCCGATATTCCGTGCGCTGATCAATAATCCGGCATTGCTATGGAAAACCCTAGTTTCCATGCGCTTGCTTGAGTTTCCCTGCTTCAAAATCGCCCAGGCCAAACGGCTGACCGCCGCTCAATTTCAGCGGCTTCTCCGCACGAGGAACGCACACACCATGTCCACCGAACACATCCCCACTTTGACGGCCGCCACCTCCTTGAGCTCGCGGGTTCGTGGCGTGTATGCGGCGGCGCTTGTGGCTTGTGCCGCGGTTGCCGCCGGGGCTGCGCAGGCGGCACCGGCGGCAGCACCGACCCCGCCGGCCTCGGCTGCCTCGGCTGCTGCGCCTGCGGTGCTCGACCTGGGCAGCAAAGTGCCCGACCTGACTGCCGTCAAGGAAGGCCTGTTCCCCGAGGACATGTGTGAGGAGTTGATCAAGAACGGCTTCAAGTGCATGGGCTTCAAGCCCGCCACCACCTTCTCGCTGAGCGCCGTGGCCTTTGCCCTGGGCTCGGCCGTGCTGCCGGATTCGCTGAAGCAACAGCTGGACGTGTTTGCCGAAGTCTTGAAAGCCAAGCGCGGCGCCGCACAGAAGATTCGCATCGTCGGCCATGCCGACAGCAGCGGCAACGCCGCCGGAAATTTGCAGCTGTCGCAGCGCCGCGCTGAGGAAGTGAAACGTTATCTGGTCAACAAGGGTGCGGATGCTGGCATGCTGGAAGTGACGGGCGTCGGTTCCAAAGACCTGCTGCGCCCAGATGCTCCGACCGCAGCGGAGAACCGTCGCGTCACGCTGGGCCGCTGAGCCCCGGTCTGGGCTGATGGCCGGTGTTGGCGTGTGACAGCGTCAGCAGCCGGCCTTTCTTTTTGGCGTCTGCGCCGCCGTTCGATCGATCGAGCGAATAGGCTGCGCTTGCACGGTAGCGCCCGATGAACTCTCGCAAACACAAGCGGTCCAGCACGAATGCTCCGGCCTCCCAGCTGCAGCAGGGCCTCAAGGCCGCCATGAGCAAGCACCAGCAGGGCCAGATCCAGGCGGCCGCGGATCACTACCGGGTCTTGCTCCAGTTCGCGCCAGACATGCCAGACGCCTTGCATTACCTCGGTGTGGCCGAGCACCAGCTCGGCCACCCGCAGGAGGCGGTGCGCATGATTCGGCGGGCGGTCGAGCTCGTGCCAGCTTATGTGGATGCCCACAACAACCTCGGCAATGTCCACAAAGAGCTGGGCCAGTTTGAAGAGGCAGAGGCCAGTTACCGGGCAGCCCTGGCCCTGCGCCCCGAGTTCGTGATGGCGCACAGCAATCTGGGCGTGGTCCTGGCCAAGCTCAAGCGCCATGAGGAAGCGCGCGCGAGCTACCAGAAGGCCATCGACCTCAAGCCCGACTTTGCCGATGCCTGGCACAACCTGGGCAATATGCTGAGCAAATGCGGGCGGCTGGAGGAGGCGCTTACGGCGTTCCGCCGAGCCATCGAGCTGGCGCCCTACACGGCCAGCGCCTACCAGGACCTGGGTAGTGCCCTGGCCGCCAGCGGGCGTGCCCCAGAAGCTCTGGCTGTGTACCAGCAGTGGCAAAAGATCGATCCTGACAATGCCGTGGTGGAGCACTTGATTGCTTCATGCGGTGGCGAGGCCAGGCACACGCGTGCATCGGACGGCTACGTCAAAGACGTCTTCGACCGTTTCTCTGAGACTTTCGACACCGTGCTCGCGGGCCTTGACTACCGCGCACCGGCGCAGGCCGCCGAGCTGATGGCTGAGCTGCTGGGCAAGCCCCGGGCCGCGCTGCAGGTGCTCGATGCCGGTTGCGGCACGGGCTTGTGCGCGCCCTACCTCAAGCCCTACGCCCAGCAGCTGACCGGCGTGGACCTCTCGCAAGGCATGCTGGACAAAGCAGCGCTACGCAAGAGCTACGACCAACTGGAGCAGGCGGAGTTGAGCGCCTATCTTGCTGAGCACCCCTCGGCCTTCGAACTCATCGTCTCCACCGACACGCTGATCTATTTCGGTGTCCTGCAGCAGGTCTTGGAGGCCGCAGCCGCAGCGCTGCGCCCGTCCGGGCATTTGGTGTTCACGCTTGAGGCACGCGAGGACGCGAGTGCACCGGGTTACAGCCTGCAACTGCACGGGCGCTACGGCCACAGCGAAAGCTATGTCCGCGGCGTTCTCGAAAAAGCGGGCCTAAGCATCCAGGCCATTCGCCGGGTGACGCTGCGCACCGAAAGCCATCGGCCCGTGTCGGGCTATGTGTTCGCGGCTCAACGAGGGGCCTGAACCTGGGCCACCCCCATCACAAGTTCAAGGGAGCACACACCATGGCAGGACGTCTGGAATTCAATTTTTCGAGCCCTTCTGCTGCATCGCAGGCGCGGGCGCGAGGCCAAGATGAGGCACAGCCCATGCGCATCCTCCTGCTCGGCAACTTCAGCGGCCGCCGTGGTGTAGCGGCTGCTGCCGACCTTGCGACACGGCCGACGCATCGGGTGGACACAGACACCCTGCCCGATCTGCTGCGCCGCTTGGCGCCCAGGGTGCCCGTCGGCGCCACGGCCTTCGAGGCTCAAGACATTGACGACTTCCATCCCGACAGCTTGTACGCACGCGTGCCGGTGTTCGCCTCGCTGCGCGAGCTGCGCCGCCGGCTGCAAGACCCGGCACAGTTTGCGCAAGCCGCGGCGGAGCTCGGCATGAACCCAGCAAAGCCTGATGTCAAGGCGGGCACAGCTCCGGCAGACACTGCGGGTGATCTGTTGGCCGGATTGCTGGGTGGCCGGCCGGGTGCCGCCGCTGCTTACAGGGAAACACCGGCTGCCGCTCAAGCAGCGCCCGCCGGCATCGGTGCCTTCATACGCCAGATCGTCGCGCCCCATGTCGTGCCTGACCATGGGGCGCAGCAGGCGGCGCTGCTGGCGTCGGTCGATCTGGCGATTGCCGAGCAGATGCGGCAGCTGCTGCATGCGCCTGAATTCCAGGCCATCGAGTCCGCCTGGCGCGGTCTGCACTTGCTGCTGTCCCAGCTCGAACTTGATGAACAACTGCAGCTGCATCTCTTGGATGTGAGCCGCGAGGAGGTGATCGCCGATCTTGTCTCGGCGCAGGGCGATGTCCCGCGCACCGGCCTGTTCCGCACCCTCGTCGAGCGCCACCTTGGCGCGCCAGACGCGCAGGCCTGGAGCCTTTTCGTCGGCCTCATTAGTTTCGGCCCCTCGGACACCGACATCGGCCTGTTGGCCGCGCTGGGCGTGCTCGCATCCAAAGCCAGTGCCCCATTCCTGGCCGCGGCCGATATGGAGCTGGCACTGGCCGAACCTGCAGCCTTGACGGGCTGGCAGCGCTTGCGCCGCAGCGCTGAGCTAGCGCCCTGGATCGGCCTCTCGGCCCCTCGCCTGCTTTTGCGCGCACCCTACGGCCGCCGCAGCGACCCCATCACGGCCTTTGCCTTCGAAGAGCTCCCTGCCGGAGTGCCCGAGCATGAGCTCCTGCTCTGGGGGCCCTCCTCCTTGGTAACCGCCCTGCTCATCGCCCGCGCCTTCCGTCAACAGGGCTGGAACTTCGAGCCCGGCGATGAATGCGAACTGGGAGAGCTGCCGAGCTTCACCTACGAGCGCGATGGCGAAAAGGAGCTGCAAGCCTGCGCCGAAACCTATCTCAGCGAACGCGCGGCTCAAGTGATCTTGGACGCGGGTTTGATGCCGTTGCTGAGCCACCGAAACCGGCATGCGGTGACGGTGATGCGGTTTCAGTCGATTTCAGAGCCGGCCGGCGGGCTGGCTGGGTTGGATTCAGACTCGACTCCGGTCTGACTTCGCCATTGGGCTCGCAAGCAACCCTTGCTTGATTACTCTCTTACTCAAGGAATGCCATGGCCCGCTGCGCGACGGCGCGAACCGAGCTGTAAAGCAGGCCCAACACCCAGCGCAAAAAGGCCACCGTCAACTCAGCCATTTGCATGGCTTTGCGTCCGAGAAAAGCCCAGATGGCGCTTAGCAGGGCCTTGATGTGCACGCCTAGCTCCTTGGACAGCGCAGCACCCTGTGACAAGCCCCAGGCGAGTTGGTCCAGCACCGTGGCCCCCGCCACCAGAGCACCGCCCACGGCATGCAGCATGAGCTTGCCTGCCTGTTTCATCAGCCAAACCAGCGCGCGGCTGATCATGGTGAGCAGATGGGCCGAACCCATCAAAAAGCTGCCCTTGCCTTGAGCCGCGGTTTCCAGCCAGCTCTTGACTTGAGCAGCCTCTGAGCCATACGCCATCGCGTCGCCTTCCAGATCTGCCCAGCTCTTGTTTGCACCCACGCCTTTGATGTAGCTGTCGGCCATGCTGTGGGCGTCTGCATTAATCAGCCCGCTGATGGAATTGCTGATCTGCAGGCCGGCGCGGCCAAAAGGCATGTGCCAAAAGGGGAACAAGGGAATCATCGGAACCGGGTCCGATGCGTGATAGACGCGGTAGACACGGGGTGCACTGTCCGCCTGCAGTCTGCGCGTCAGCGAGCGTGCGAAAACGCCGTCGCCGATCCGCGGGGCGCCAAAGGTGTAGAGCGACACCGGTGCCACATGCCTGTCGGTCAAACTGTCCGCGTTGAGCGAAGCCAGGGCACCGCCAAGACTGTGCCCCACGCAATGCACATGCCGAGGTCTTCGCCCATCGAGAAACTCCAGCAGCTTTCTCGAGAAGGTTTTCCAGATCTCGTGGAAGCCGGCATGCACCGGCAAGCCGCTGGGTCCGAGCTGAATGCCGATGTTGTAGTTGCTGATCCAGTCTGGCCCCGTCTTGGCGCCCAAAGTTCCGCGCGTTGCGACCAGCACATGGGCTTCGAACGGCGTGCCAGGTTCTCCTTCGGCGACGTAGCCAAATCCGGACAACTGCTTCCAGCGCAGGGCTCCGGAACAACCCTTCAAATAACCGGCACCGCGAGTCTGGAACAAGCCCTCGCAGCCGAGATCCTGCTGATTCGCCGCCAGTTCCTCCAGCGTGGTGTGCTGCAGCTTGTAAACCCCACTGGCGATGGCCGCCGCTTGCTGCGGTGAGAGTGTCTGTGTCATGCTGCCCCTCCGAAGAATTCGCTCGAACAAGCCGTCAAATCACTGCAACTCGCAGATGCCAAACACCTCACCGTGTTTCGCGGGTTCTCGCTCTAACCTGCACACCATTTGGATCGGGCGGCCATCCAGTTCGCCGTTGTCCTTGTAATTGCGCTTGAAGAAATACCAAGCCTTGTAGCTTTTGCCCTCGTGGACGATCAAGATGGTTTGCTTGACCATGGGTTCACTGGGAAGCAAGCGATCCAGAAGCGAAGCCTTGCGAGTCAAGGCGGGCAGCACGAAGCTGCCATCCGCCGCCGTATTGGCGCGGTCGGTCGATTTCTCGTCGTTCCACTCGACCTGGCGCTCGATCACGGCCCCCACCACGGCCCGCCCTTGCTCCAGGACGGTGCCCTTGACCTGCGAAAAAATGACTCTTGGACTGCTGTTTGCCATGGCGGCTCCTTGGAATGACAGGCAGGCCACGATGGCAGGGCCTGCGACTTTCTTCAGTGCCCACGAAAACTTGCTTCTGCGGCTGGTTTGAGCAAATTTTTTCATGAACGAATTGGGCGGATTTTGAGTCAACTGGGAATCATATTCACCAGCTCAGAATTCCTGATTGGAAATGTGCCTCAGTTGCTGCACTTCACGAGCAAGTAATGCCATAAACTGAGTGTTCAGTCATGAAAGAGCGAGCCTCATGTCCAGTCACCGCATTCTTTAGGACCTGCCCCGGATTCGCTTGTCAAATCGGAGCCACGTGCTTTCTCGCAGCGTGCCCCTTATTCCAGTTCTTGCTTTCAATCAGAGCGGCCGCGACTTTGCCGATCAATTTGTCTAGCTTTTGCATCGCAGGCTTCAAAATATTGACGGGATCATGCAGCGCTGCGCAACCCTTCAAGTCCGCTTCTGATCGATTGGGGCG
The DNA here is from genome assembly GCA_002255955.1 of Burkholderiales bacterium PBB2. Lineage (GTDB taxonomy): Bacteria > Pseudomonadota > Gammaproteobacteria > Burkholderiales > Burkholderiaceae_C > Paucibacter_A. Next base: position 11,809 of record NKIM01000030.1, read on the forward strand.
GTTTTCAAGTTCCTCTCTTAATTTGATGTAGTCGGTGGTCAATGACTTCATGATTTCAAGCCAATCCACTGCGTTCCAAGCAGCTATTGGGTTGACTTTGTTAGCGACCTTGATACCGCTTGCCCCTCCATGAACTGCTATGACCCCGCCGCCAATACCAAGCCCAGTGCTTGTCACGGCGACGGCCGCAGCATCGCCCCCCAGGCTGCCGACGACTGGGGTCAAAGCAAACTTTTTGGCTGCAGTAACGCCGGCGACTGTTGCAGTTTCCTTACCACCCGTCGTCATAACGGACAAAGTGCTGCCACCACTGTCTCCCACCAAGCCGCTTCCGGCGAGCAACTTCTCTTTGGCACATGATGTCCCGATGCCGATTGCCGTGGTGGATAAAGCAACATAGCCAAAGGCCACAAGAAGCGGGGCGGCCAAACCGCCTGAGAAAAACAGCGCTGCCGCGCCCAAACCAATCATGGCCACTCCGCCGAGTATTTGAAGCGCACCGAGCTTTTTGACGCGCGGTCCCCATTTCTCAGCATTGGTCTCACGACTCATACACAAGTCCAAGACGCCCTCGATGGCATCCCAGTACTTCATATTCATGGCGACCTCTTCCCAGAGAACATCGTCGACGGTCTTGCCATTTTTTCCAACGTGCCCGCCTAGGCCATTCAGGCTGGGTTTGGTCAACAGCAGTGCATCCTTGATGGCCGCACTGCTCAGTGTCAGCTTGGCAGTCCTGATGTAGCCAATATCATTGATCGCCCACCCTCTCGGCAGTTCACCATTGAACGGAAAGACAATTTTGACTCGCGTCATTCCAGGAACAGCTGTTTCATCCGATAGGGTATCTACTTCTGAACCGGCCTTCATGCGCTGACGAGTAAATCCGCTCACAAACTTCTCGCAACGACCTTCGCTTGCATTCTTGTGAATGTACGCGTCACAATTTAGCTTTGCTTTTGCCACGACAGCCTCCAAAGAGAAACAGGGAATGAAAATTTAGATGGATGGAATTCGGTTTTCAACGATGGTGCCGGGCCCTGAATATGACGGGTTAATATTTGAGAACTGACCCAATACTCTTCGGTCAATGTGGCGTCATCCACCTATGGCGCGCAGTTCTAGCAGGATGCCCCAAGGCTTCGGCATTTCGGTTTTTGCTAAAACGAACAGTATTGAGACCAGGCCTGACCCTGAATTCGCGGCTTCGTCACGCTCTGCCGGCTCGCCACGCTGATAGAGCAGCATGCCCAGGAAGTTCTGGGCGTTGGCGTCGTCGGGCTGCAACTGCATCAGGCGCCGATACAGCGTCTCGGCGGCCACCAGCTTGCCTTCGCGGTGCAGGCCGATGACCATGAGCAGCGCGTCGTCAAAAGTTCAATTCAAGTTGCTGGGACGTCATGCCGCACAGGCTCAAACCGCATTGCCAAGGGCCTCGTCCACGTGGTCCACACAGTCGAAGAAGATCTCGAACGCCGTCCAAGGGATCCAGAAATCGCCCTGGCCCGCGGTGGTGACGGCCTGCCAGGTGGTGGTGGTGGTGTAGCGCTTGATGTGGCTGCCCCAGGGGTTGTAAAGCCGTACCGCGGGCACCGGCGGGTTGTCCACGCCCACCGGGCCAAACTGGTGGGTGCCCACCTCCCACACTGCGTAGGCGTGGCTGCCCACAATGCCTTTGATGATGGTGTGGTTCAAGGCAATGCCGCCCGGGCCGGGAAACATGCCTTGCAGCACCGGCGTCTGTTTGGACTGCACCACCATCGGGTAGCCCGCCGCGTGGTGGCCCAGCATGGCGTTGTACTGGCCGGCGATGGCGGTGCGCACCGCGTCTTTGCCGGTCAGCATGGCAAGGGCACATTTGGGAAAGCCCGAGTTCATGCGGATCAAGTTCGGGTTCTTGGGCTCGTAGACGATCTTGGTGGCGTCAAAGCTGTTGCTCATGAAAGCCGCGCCAAACACCTGAAACATCGACACCCACAGCGCGCTGTTCTCGGTCTTCATCGCTGCGCCAGAGCCGCTTTCCTGCAGCGCAAACTGCTTCTTGGCCTTCATCAAATGTTGCCGCTTGCCGCCGTCCCACAGGCTGCAAAATACAAACTCGTCGCCGTTGTCCAGCATGCGGTCTTGCAGAAAGGTGGCACCGTTTTGCCGCAGCGCGATGCTCAGCAAGCTGGACAGGTACCAGCAATTGCCCAACTGGCCTTGGGTGATGTCGGTGTACACGACAACACCGCCGCTGGGGTAGAGCGTGCCGGTGCCAGCCAGCTTGGTCCACCACTTGCCTTCCGCACGCACGTCAATGCGCTGAGCCTTGGTCTTGTCTGCCACTGTCAAAGCCATGGTGTACCTCTGTGGGTTGCGTTTGAATGATCAGGCAGAGCCTGCGGCGTCTGCCGCTCAGGCGGCCTCGCCAAAGCGGTAGACAAAGTCAGCTCCCTGGGTTTGCACCGTCACGCTGGTGATGGGCTTGCCTTCCATCATGCGGTTGAGAAACTCGCGGCTGATGTCTGGCAACATCGTGTTGGTCAAAATCGCATCAATCATCCGTCCACCCGATTCCGACTCGGTGCAACGCGAAACCACCAGCTTCACCACCTCATCGCTGTACTCAAACGGAATCTTGTAGCGCGCCTCCACCCGCTTCTTGATGCGGTTCAGTTGCAGACGAACGATCTGGCCGAGCATTTCGTCAGACAGCGGGTAATAGGGAATCGCAACCAGGCGACCCAACAAGGCCGGCGGGAAGATCTTCAGCAGCGGCTCGCGCAAAGCCTTGGCCATGCCCTCGGGATCGGGCATCAGGTCCGGGTCTTTGCACAGCCCGGCGATCAGGTCGGTGCCGGCGTTGGTGGTCAGCAGAATCAGGGTGTTCTTGAAGTCGATGAAGCGGCCTTCGCCGTCTTCCATAAAACCTTTGTCGAAGACCTGGAAGAACATTTCGTGGACGTCGGGGTGGGCTTTTTCCACCTCGTCCAGCAACACCACGCTGTAGGGTTTGCGGCGCACGGCTTCGGTCAGCACGCCGCCTTCGCCATAGCCCACATAGCCCGGGGGCGCGCCTTTGAGCGTGCTGACCGTGTGGGCCTCCTGGTACTCGCTCATATTGATGGTGATGAGGTTTTGCTCACCGCCGTAGAGCGCCTCGGCCAGGGCCAGGGCCGTCTCGGTCTTGCCCACGCCCGAGGTGCCGGCCAGCATGAAGACGCCAATCGGTTTGCTCGGGTTGTCCAGGCCGGCGCGGCTGGTCTGGATGCGCTTGGCGATCATCTCCATCGCATGGTCCTGGCCGATCACGCGCTGGCCCAGATGCTCGGCCACCTTGAGGATCGTCTCGATCTCGTTGCGGGCCATGCGGCCGACCGGGATGCCGGTCCAGTCGCCTACCACCGCGGCCACGGCCTGGTAGTCCACCGTGGGCAGGATCAGCGGGTTCTCGCCTTGCAGCGCGGCCAGCTTTTCCTGCACCGCGTTCAGCTGTGTCAACAGGCCTTGGCGCTCGGCCTCTCGGTCGCTGTCGGTCAGGCCTTCGGTTGCGGCTTCGGCAGCCGCGTCGGCCTCCAGCTTGCTGCCCGTGCCCTCGACCGGGCGGATGCCGGCGCGCAGCTTGCCGCGCAGATCCAGCAGCTGGTCGACCAGGGCCTTTTCTTCGCCCCAGCGCAGGTCCAGCGCGGCCAGGCGGGCGCGCTCTTCGGCCAGGGCCAGCGACGCTTCTTCCTCGCGCTTGCCGATGGCGATGCCAATGGCCTTCTCGCGCGCGATGATGCCCAGCTCCACCTCCAGCGCTTCGATGCGCTTGCGGCTGTCGTCCACCTCGGCGGGCGTGGCATGGAGGCTCACGGCCACGCGGGCGCAGGCGGTGTCCAGCAGGCTGACGCTCTTGTCGGGCAGTTGGCGGGCCGGGATGTAGCGGTGGCTGAGCTTGACGGCGGCTTCCAGCGCTTCATCGAGGATCTGCACCTGGTGGTGCTTTTCCATGGTGCTGGCCACGCCGCGCATCATCAGGATGGCCTTGGGCTCGTCGGGCTCGTCCACCTGCACGGTCTGGAAGCGGCGGGTCAGGGCCGGGTCCTTCTCGATGTGCTTTTTGTACTCGGCAAAAGTGGTGGCGCCGATGGTGCGCAGGGTGCCGCGGGCCAGGGCCGGCTTCAGCAGATTGGCTGCGTCGCCCGTGCCGGCCGCGCCGCCGGCGCCGACCAGGGTGTGGGTTTCGTCAATGAACAGGATGATGGGCTTGGGGCTGGCCTGCACCTCGTCAATCACGGAGCGCAGGCGTTGCTCGAACTCGCCCTTCATGCTGGCGCCGGCCTGCAGCAGGCCCACGTCGAGCGCGCGCAGCTCCACCTCCTTGAGGCTGGGCGGCACATCGCCACGGGCAATGCGCTGGGCAAAGCCTTCCACCACCGCGGTCTTGCCCACGCCGGCCTCGCCCACCAGGATGGGGTTGTTCTGACGGCGGCGCATGAGGATGTCCACCACCTGGCGGATCTCGTCATCACGGCCGACGATGGGGTCCATCTTGCCGTTGCGCGCTTGCTCGGTCAGGTCGACGGTGAACTTCTTCAAGGCTTCTTGCTTGCCCATGGCCGCCGGGGCCACGGCGCCGCTCTCCTCGCCGGGGCTGCTGCCTGCGGCGGAGGAGCCGTCGGTGGCGCCCTGCCCTTCCTCGGGCGAACCGGCCAGCACCTGGGCCAGGCGGTCGCTCAGGTCTTCCACCTTGAGCTTCTCGAACTGGCGGCTGATGGCGATCAGCGCATTGCGCAAGGTCTTGGTCTTGAGCATGCCCACCAGCACATAGCCGGTTCGCACCGTGTTGTCGCCGTACAGCAGCGTGCCGTAGACCCAGCCGCGCTCGATGGAATCGGCGATGTTTTCGGCAATGTCCGAGATGCTGGTGGCGCCACGCGGCAGGCGGTCGAGCGCGGCCGTCAAGTCCTTGGCCAGGGCGGCGGTGTCGAGCTCGCCGAACTTGATGATGCGGTGCCAGTCCGAATCGGCGAGCTGCAGGATCTGCGCAATCCAATGCTCCAGCTCGACATAGGGGTTGCCGCGCAGCTTGCAGAAGACGGTGGCGCCCTCAACCGCTTTGTAGGCGGTGCTGTTCAACTTGCCGAAGAGGGTCACGCGGTTGATGTCCGCCATGGTGAATCCTTTGACTGGTAGGAAAGAAGAAGACGAAACGTAGTCGGATGAATCAAGTCGAGCAGCGCCGCTACAGCGGGCTCGACCTGGGTTGAAGACGAAGCACGGCCGGCTCGGCGCGCGCGTGCGGGCGCCCCAGCCAGCTGGTCCAGCCCAGCCGGCTGTTGCGGCCCAGCCGGCATGCGGGCACCTGCTCGGGCTTGAGGGTCAGGGCCAGGTCCCAGCCGTACTCCAGACCGATGTACTGGTGCACCAGGGCTTGCAACGCCGGCAGGGCCGAGCCCACCGGCAGCAAGGCCTCGAAGGCCGGCAGATCCAGCGGGCCGATGTGGATGCGGAAATGATGCTGGCGGTCATACACCGCGCGGCCCAGCACGGCACTGACGCCAAGCTGGTGGGTCGAATGGCGGCGCGAGGCGCCCTTGCGGCTTTGGCGTTGCAGGCGGGTGCGCTCCTGCGCCTGCAGCGGCATCCAGCGCCCCACGAACTGCTCGATGCGCGCCTGCATGCCCAGATAGGCACTGAGAAGCTGGCTCAGGCCATCGGCATTGCGGGCTTGTCGCGCCTGCACCTGGGCATGGGCAAGGCGCGCATGGTCGGGCGCCGCGTCGCGCCCCTGCCAGGCTTCGCCGGCCATGCCCACCAGTGCGGCCACAAAAGCTGCAAAGCGATCGTCCTTGGGGCGGTCGAGGTTGACGGTGGGCTTGCCCTGCGCCCAGGCGCGGTAGAACAGCAGCAGCAGGCGGTGATGGAAGAGATCGGCAAAGCGCGCAAAGGTCTCGTCGCCCTTGTGCAGCTTGCGTTCATGCGCATAGGAGGTCAGGTGCAGGGGCAAGGGGCCGTTGGGACCGAAAAGCCCGAAGAAGTTCACCTCCAGCCGCGGTCGGCCGCTGCGATCTTGCAGCTCCAGCGCATGCAGGCTGCTGGGTGCAAAGGCCAGGCTGGTGTTTTGTCCCAGGCGCACAGCTTCATCGACGGGGCGCTTGGCCGTGCCGAGCAAGGGCTGGTCCTGGTGGTAAGCGTCGATCAGGCGCAGGGCCTGAAAAAATTCGTAGCGATGCGGGGCGGCCGCGATCTCCGGGATCGGGTTGAGTCGGCGATCGGGCAGCGGCGCGTTCATGGCCTGCGATCAGAGAATGGCCCGGGCGCCCACACGCGGGCGGCCTTGCAGGATGTCACCGCGCGCCGGCGAATGCAGGCGCAGCTGGGTGAAGCCATTGAGCGAGACATGGCGCGCCACATAACGCTCCAACACCAGGCCCAGCAGGAAGGCGCTGCCGCCCTCGAAAGCATGGTCGTCAATCTCCACCCGCACATCCACACCGCGCCCAAAGGTGATGGGGCCGGCCATGGGCAGCCGGCGCACCACCGAGGACAAGCTCACCGAGCGCACGCCCTCGATCTGGCGCTGCGCGGCGGCATCGCCGCTGGCCGCGTACAGGTGCAGGATCTGGCGCAGGGCCGCAGCGCCCTGCTGGGCATCGCTGTCGGTCAACGACAGGTGATTCAGCGACAGCTGGTTGATCAGCTTCCAGGCCACACTGCCTTCACGCATGGCGGTCTGCGGCCGCGACGGCCCTTTGATCACTTGGATCATCTTGACCGGTGCAGTTTGGTTCAGGGTCAGGTCGCCCTTGGCCTGGCCGGTCGGCATGAGGATGGGCAAGTCACGGTTGGTGCACAGCGCCCGCACGGACAGCTGGCGCAGCTCGGCCGGAAACGGCGCCTCTTGCCGGTCCACCACGGACACGAACACCTCGCTGCCGATGTAGCTGGTGCGCGGGCCCTCGCGCGTCTGGTGCTGCGACAGCAGGCGCGGTTGGCGCTGCACCGAGTAGTAGGCGGGGTGGCTGCGGCTTTCGGTGTGGAAGGCGTTGTAGAGCGGTAGGAATTGCCAGTCCGACCCTCCGCCCTTGGCCACACCGCCCTCGCCATAGCCGTTCATCTCGAGGATGGAATGCACCTCGTAGTCCATGGGCCGGGTTCGATCGGGCACCACGTGGTATTCCACCTCGCCCGGGCTGGCCTGGATGCGATCGCAGCGGCGCTCCAGCAAATTGATGGCCGGGACGCAATGCAGGGCCAAACTCTCCGCGTCGACGGACTGCAGCAAGGCACTGTCGGTGCGCGAGAACAGAATGACAAGGTCAACTTCCTGCTCGCTGTGCGAGCGCAGGGCCTCGCCGAGCTCGTGAATGTCGAAGAACAGGAAGCGCTGCGGCAGAGCAAAGTACTCCTGCAGCAAACGGTAGCCCTGGAAACCTTGCAAGGTCTGGGGCAGCAAGGCCTCGTCGTCCTCAAAACCCGCCGGGCTCAGGCATTCCGCGTCCAGGGTTTCAAACCAGGCGGCGGAGCGCTGCGTCGGCAGCACAAACACACCCAGCGCATGGCCACAAATCAGCTCGTGCAGACGGAATGCCGTGTCATCCAGCCCTGCGCAATGCAGGCGCAGGCTGTCGAGGCTCAGCTTGGAAAAATCGGTCTCCGCCGTGCAGCGCAGGCGGATGCGCAAGCCCGAACGGTATTTGCGCCACTCGGGCACAGACGCCAGAGGCAGATCGGCCGCCTGCTGAAAGTACTCGACCTGGCTGATCTCCAGCGGCCACATCGTCAGCGCATGGGCGGTGCGGAACTCGCAGGCCGTGAGGCCGCTTTTGCCCGGCTGGCTTTGCATCACGCTGCCGCGCTCCAGGCGCAGGCCGGTGGCCAGGCTGGGGTCCTTGAGGTCTGGCGTCAGCTTGGCGATCAGCATGGACGGCGTCGGCGCCAGGAACTGCGGGTAGATGATTTCCAGCAGGGCCTGGGTGAAATGCGGGAACTCGGCGTCGAGCTTGAGCTGGATGCGGCCGGCGAGAAAGGCGAAGCCCTCGAGCAGGCGCTCGACATAGGGGTCGGTGACCTCCAGGCCTTCCAGGCCCAGGCGGGCAGCGATCTTGGGAAACTGCTGGGCGAACTCGCCGCCCATCTCGCGCAGATGGCGCAGTTCCTCGTTGTAGTAGCGGAGCAGGCGGGGATCCATGGCCGGGCTTCTTCAGCGGTCGAGTTCGCGCACGGCGACTCGCCCAGTTTCAAGATCGATGTCGGTCTTCAGCAGCAGTTCCAGGGGCACGGGCTGAGCCCAGAGCTGGCCGGCGATGCGAAAGCCGATCTGGTTGTGGTGGTCCAGCTGCTGGGCCGAGACCACGGCTTCGACGACCAGGGTCTCGGGCAGGATGCGCGGCTCATGGTCGAGGATGGCCTGGCGCACGTTCTGCTGCAACAAAAGCAGGTCCACATTGGAGACGCTGCTGCCGGAGAGCGGTGGCAGGCCGAAACTGAGCACCGACTTGTGCGCATGCTCGGCGCCCTGCCAGTCGATGTGAGCGCTGGGTGAGGTGGCATTGAACAACCAGGCCAGGTCACGCAAGACCATCTCGCGCAGCTGGCTGCGACCGATCACGCGCGACTCGGAGCTTTCGACTTGCGACAGCGGTTCATCGTCAGTCAGGCGGTCCAGCAGTGCGGGCTGGAGCCTATCTCGGGCGCGCAACTGGGCCATGGTGCAATCGCTTTGCAGGGGCTCAGCCGGCCGCCGAGGGCTGCTCGGCGGCCGCCGTGCCATCGGTGGATGCCGACAGCACCACGGTGCGAACGTCCATCAGGGCCAGATCGCCGTGGTCGGTGGCCCACAGGCGTTGCCCGAGGCCGGTGAAGTCATCGTCGCCCCGCGCACGCCATTCGGTCGCGCGCGACAAGGCCAGCGCGTCACCGCGCTCCAGGTCGGTGTCGGGGTAGCGGGTCGGGATCAGGCCCACGACTTCGCCGCCATTGCTGAAGACGAAGTGACCGGGCATCCAGACGGCATCGCGCAGGTCCTGGGGCGGGTCCAGTTCCAGCCGCTCAATGCGGTTCCAGGGCAGCCAGTAGTACTTGCCGTTGATGATGGCCTCGATCACGGGGCCAAGCCGGCTGTCGGCATCGGCAATCCATTCAAAGGGCTGATCGTTGATCTGTCCGGCGCTGGTTGGCGCCTGTTCCAGCGCTTGGGCGCGGAGTTGGCAGCCGGCGGCCACGTCACCCTGCCCTTCGCGCAGCAAGGCTTCGATCAGCAAGGCCACCCAGGGCTCAGGCTCGCCAAAGAGCATGGGCACTTTTTCGCCAGCAAACACCTTCATGCGCAGTGCTTCGCAGGCGATGGCTTCGCGGTAGGTCTGCACCATGGGCAACATGCCTGCATCCAGCTCCAGCGCCACATTGAGCTGGTTCAAAGCGCGCTGCCACTGGCCGCTGACGCACAGGAGCTGGAACAGGAACACACGCAGCTTGGCGTCTTGTGGCTGGCTGCGAATCTGCTCGCTCAAGAGTTTGAGAGCCGCCTTGGCGTCACCGTCTTTGAGGGCTTGTTCGGCGGGAGATGGGTGGGCCATATGAGGTTTCCGTTCGCCTTGGAGCAGGACAGCGCGGGGAATTCGGGTCAGGTATCGAGCCGTGCGACACAGCGGTGACGGCTCAACAGAGAAATTCAAGAGGGGAACATGTCCCCGGCCCCAACACGGCGGCGCCGATGCTGGGGCGGGTGACCGTGGGCGCAACACGGTGACTGCTGTGACCTGCCGCTGGCAGAAAAAAGCACGCCGGTCGCAGCCCTGCTTCCCTGGCTGGGAAACTGGCCGGCGCATGCGGTGCAGCAGCGCCGGCCCATCGCGGACCAATTACTTGGTGTTTTCGGCGATGTTGTAGGTGAAAGGCAGCGGTGTATCGCCGGTGCCGTCCGCCTTCTGCGGCACGTAGGAGAGCTTCACCTTGGCGAAGTTCAGGGAGATGTTCTCCGTCAGACGATCTTCACCGCCCGAGCCACCGGTGCTGACCGACGTCACCAGGATTTCTTCCAGCTCGATGATGAGGTACTCAAGCGGCTTGTCACCGGCCTTGCGAACGACCAACTTGGCCTTCTTGATGTGCTTGCCGGTCGCGCAGCCGTCGAGCAGGGCGTGCGAGGCCTTGTCGATGTACTTGGTGATCGAGATGTCCTGGAAGTTGGCCTTGCCAGCACCAGCGCCGCCACCCTGGTGGGCGGTGCCGCTGTTCGATACGCCCCAGCTCCAAGCCAGGATGTCGATCTCGCCTACGTACTTCTTGTCCCTCGACTCGCCCTTGATGCCGTCAAGGACCAGAAACATGTCAACAGCCATGGGAATCTCCTTTGTGCCCGTTCTGGGGCGGTTAAAAACTGGGTGACCCAGTGATGATGAAGTGATGGCTCAGCGCGGGCGCTGAGCTGAGCAATGGGATAACTTCGTGCTCAAGCGGCCTTGGCCGAGGGCAGCTTGGACACCAGACGCAGGGACACGGTCAGGCCTTCGAGCTGGTAGTGCGGGCGGAGGTAGAACTTCGAGCTGTAATAGCCAGGGTTGCTCGGGTCTTCCTCCACCACCACCTCGGCGGCCGAGAGCGGGTGGCTGGCCTTGTACTCTTCCGACGAACGCGACGGGTCGCCGTCCACGTACTGGGTGATCCACTGAGACAGCCAGCGCTGCACCTCATCGCGCTCCTTGAACGAGCCGATCTTGTCGCGCACGATGCACTTCAGGTAGTGCGCGAATCGGCAGGTGGCGAAGAGGTAAGGCAGGCGCGCGGCCAGATTGGCGTTGGCCGTGGCGTCCGGGTCGTCATACTCGGCCGGCTTGTGCAGAGACTGGGCGCCGATGAAGGCGGCGAAATCGCTGTTCTTGCGGTGCACCAGGGGCATGAAGCCGTTCTTGGCCAGCTCGGCTTCGCGACGGTCTTCGATCGCGATTTCGGTCGGGCACTTCATGTCCACGCCGCCGTCGTCGGTCGGGAAGGTGTGGGTGGGCAGGTTCTGCACCGCACCGCCCGATTCAATGCCGCGGATGCGCGTGCACCAGCCGCTTTCCTTGAAGGAGCGGTTGATGTTGGTGGCCATGGCGTAGGCGGCGTTGGCCCAGGTGTACTTGCCATGGTCGGCCGAACCGGTGTCTTCCTCGAAGTCGAAGGCCTCGACCGGGTTGGTCTTGGCACCGTAAGGCAGGCGCGACAGGAAACGCGGCATGGCCAGACCGATGTACTTGGAATCTTCCGACTCGCGCAGCGAGCGCCAGGCGGCATAGTCTGGCGTGGAGAAGATCTTGGTCAGGTCGCGCGGGTTGGCAAGCTCCTGCCAGGAGTCCATCTGCAGCAGCGTGGGCGAACCGCCGGTGATGAAGGGCGCATGGGCCGCAGCGGCAATCTTGGCCATCTCCGACAGAAGCTCCACATCGGGCGCGCTTTGGTCAAAGTGGTAGTCGCCCACCAGGCAACCGAAGGGCTCGCCACCAAACTGGCTGAACTCTTCTGAGTAGATCTTCTTGAAGATCGGGCTTTGGTCCCAGCTGGTGCCCTTGTAGCGCTTGAGCGTCTTGCCGAGTTCGGCCTTGGACACATTCATCACGCGGATCTTCAGCGACTCGTCGGTCTCGGTGTTGTTCACCATGTAGTGCAGACCGCGCCAGGCGCCTTCGAGCTTCTGATAGTCCTGGTGATGCAGGATCAGATTGATCTGATCGGACAGCTTCTTGTCGATGGCGGCGATCATGGCCTCGATCGAGGACACCACATCGCTGCCGATCAGCTGGGTCTGGGCCAGGGCTTGCTGGGCCAGGGTCTGCACGGCTTGTTCGACCGCGCCCTTGGCGTCATCCGACTTGGGCTTGAATTCCTTCTGCAGCAAGGAGGCCAGGTCGCTGCCTTCGAAGCTGACGCCAGCCAGCGCGGCGGAGGCTTGGGTTTCTGCCATATCGTTCTCTCCTACTCTTGTCTGTGATGTCGGGGCTGTGCGTCTCAGGCGTCGCTGGGCTTGGCCGTGGAGGCCAGGGAGCCGAGCAGGGCCGGGTCGGCCATCAGCTTGCCGATCAGTTCTTCAGCGCCGCCCTTGCCGTCCATATAGGTCACCAGGTTTTGCAGCTGTTGGCGGGCTTCGAGCAGCTTGCTCAGCGAATCGACCTTGCGGGCCACGGCGTCGGGCGAGAAGTCGTCCATGCTGTCGAAGGTGATGTCCACGCTCAGATTGCCTTCACCGGTCAAGGTGTTGGGCACCTGGATGGCCACGCGCGGCTTCATGGCCTTCATGCGGGCATCGAAGTTGTCGACATCGACTTCCAGGAACTTGCGATCAGCCACGGGCGCCAGAGGCTCGGCCGGCGTGCCGGACAGGTCTGCCAGCACACCCATCACGAAGGGCAGCTGCACCTTCTTCTCGGCGCCATAGACCTCGACGTCATATTCGATCTGCACCCGCGGTGCGCGATTGCGGGCGATGAATTTTTGGCTGCTACTCATTCCAGGCTCCTGTGCGACGTAGAAGAAAGTCAAAAAACTCGCGGCACTGTGGTGTCATGGGGGCCGCGAATTGAAGGGTCAGTTGTTGTCGTTGTTGTAGGGATCGATGCCCACCAGGCCAGCCACACCGGCCAGGGCATCGGGGGCCAACATCCTCACCAGCTGGAGGAAGTTCTGGTTGATCAATTCACTGCCTCGACGCAAAAACAAGGGGGCGGGATTCGAGGGCTCCACCCGCTCTAGGTACTCGCAAACCATGGCGATGGCCTTCAGCGCATCCTCGCGCGAGTTGACACTGCCGGACAGCCCCCGCTCCGGCGCCCTAACGCCGGAAGCCATGGACTGCTCACCCTGCGCGGAAGTATCCGCCGCAGCCGCTTCCGCGTGCGCTTCGGCGGGAAAAGTACCGAAGACTCCCTGCACCAGGTTTTGCAGCGGACGCAGGTCGGGCGCTTGGTCGTGGCCGAGCTTGTCGAGCAGCAGCGAGCGCAGGGTTTTCAGCTGCTGCAATGCGGCTTCGCAGGCGGCGCGCAGGCCCGGCTTCTTGCCCTCGGCCGCAGCCGCCATCTGGCTCAAGGCGGCGGTGCTCAGCACCTCTTCGTTTTCCCACGCGGGTGACAGGCCGAGCGCCACTTCCACCTGGCGCCCGGTCACCAGGCCGATGCTGCGATCCTCGATCAGGCGGGATTCACGCAAATCGCCGATCAGCCCCTCCGCCTCACGCAGCAAGGTCAGAGCATTGACCCGGGCGTACGGGTCGCCGTCATCGGGGTCCGGCAGCGGGTGCACGTGCTCCCACAGGCCATCGACCATGCGCTGCAGCAACTCCAGGCCGACAGCGAGGCTGGCATAGCCCTCCAAATGCACCAAAGAGCGCAGCCAAAAGATGGCGAGGCGCAGATCGCGGCTGCGATCCAGCAAGGCCTCGGACAGCTCCATCACCTCTCGCCACGCTGGTGGCTCGGCCGCACCAAACTGCGACTCCGGCTTGCCTGCCGCAGCACGGGTCAGGCTCAGGAAGTCGTTGTCGTACTCGAGGTCGGGGCCGCAGGGCGCGCTGTCGTCGGCCAGCGGTGTCGCCCAGCGCTCGATCTTCTCGCGCTCGTTCTCAGTCATATCAAACACCTTGTCTCAAGAGTCTTCCCATCGATCGCCTCAGCGCACCACGTCGGCGGTGAAACGCGTGGCACCGTAGTCGTCGCAGGCTGGGGTTTTGCAGGCGGTGCTGCGGCCCAGTAGAAAGGGGACGTTGCTCGTGCTGGCCTGATCGCGCATCAACGACATGGCCTTGCCGCCGGTGGGCAGCTTCAGGAACACATCCTCACGTTCGCTGCTCAGCGCGCTGTAGTCGCGCGGCTCGGCGCTGACGATGATCAGGAACTGCTGGCGGCCCGGGGGCTCGGCCGCCTCGACGGGCCATGATTTGGGCGGCAGCTCCAGCTCCTGGCCGGCCTTGATCTTCAATTGCGGGATCTGGGCGTTGGGCAGGAACTGCAGCAGGGAGCCATCCTGGCCCAGCAGCAGCACCTGCACATGGCCATCACGGGCGGACTTGATCCGGAAGGACAAACGGTCTTTGCCGATCACAAACTGCTCGCGCGGCAGTTTGGCTTCCACGGTGAAGCCTGCGCTCTGTCGCTGCACGACGTCGGCAAAAGCCTGCGCAGGGTCGAAGCTCGACGGGCTCATCGCAGAGGCGCTGGGCTGCGGCGCAGGGGCTGCGGGCACGGCGGTATCCGCCGCCACAACTGCGGTCACAGGTGACTGCGCAGGGTTGTCATTGGCCGGGGGAGCCGACCCACCCAACCAGGCGGTGATGGCAATGCCCAGCAGCCCCAGCGAAGCCCCCAAGATCAGCCAGCGCTTGCGACCCGGGTTGGCTTCCGCACTGGCGGTCTGCGCAGCCACGTGGCCTGCTTGGAGGGTTCGACCCTCAAAACTGGATGGCAGCCCCTCATGCGCTGCCGGCCGCTCATCGTCGCCTTCTCCCTCGCCCTTGATCAAGGGGCGCAGCCCCAGGTCTTGCCGAAGCTCCGCAATCGACGGGGTTCGCTCTTCCGGACGCACGCGCAAGGCCCGGTCCAGCGCGCGCAAGAACGGGGCGCTGTAGCGCCCCGCGGCGGCCTGCTCCAGTGGCACATAGCTGTCACTCATCAGCCGGCTGACCGAGGTCGGCGGCGTGCGCCCCATGATGGCAAAGTGCACCGAAGCCGCCAGGGCGTAGACATCCGTCCAGGGGCCCTGCTTCATATTGGGCGCTTCGGCGTACTGCTCGACGGGCGCATAGCCGGGCTTGAGGATCACTGTCAGCGCCTGCGTCATGTCGCCAATCACGCGGCGTGCGGCGCCGAAGTCCAGCAGCAAGGGCTTCTGCCGCTCACCGATCAGGATCACGTTGTCGGGCGCGATGTCGCGGTGAAAGCAATTCTGGGCATGGATCACCGCCAGCGCTTCGGTCAGGGGCGCCAGCAGGCCCATCAACCAGGCTTCGCTGGGCGGCTCACCCAGCTCGCGCAGCTTGTCCTTGAGTGTGACGCCTTCGTAGAAGGGCATGACCATATAGGCCGTGCCATTCGCTTCCCAGAAGCGATAGACCTTCACCAGGGAGGGATGATCGAAGGAGGCCAGCAGCTTGGCTTCGTTCACAAAGCTCTTGAGGCCGGCCTCGAAGGTGTCTCGGTGCCGTTCGGATTTCACCTGGACCTGGGTGTTGCCCAGGCGCGCCGACAAGGCCGCTGGCATGTATTCCTTGAGGGCCACACGCCGCTCCAGCGAATGGTCCCAGGCCAGATAGACGATGCCGAAGCCCCCCTCCCCCAGCACGCTGGTCAGCTCGAATTCACCGAGGTAGGTGCCCAGCGGCAGGGCATTGCCGCTGTCGCCGGCGCTGGAGGCGGCGCTGGAAACTGGGGCTTGAGCTCGCAAGCCCACCGCATCGACCGCAGGCGTCGCCGCTGCTGGAATGGGCAGGCGTGCTTGCGGCGAAATCAGCGTGGCCATATCGGCCAGGGCAGGCGCAGACGCGGACGCCGGCGTGGCGCCGGGCGGAGGCGACTTCAAAGGCCGAATGACCGTGCGATCGTCATCGGAGTTATCACTGCTCATGGCGTGCTGGCTGACCCTTGCTTTCGTTCCCCGCATCTGCGGCTGGCGTGAATTCTGATAGACGAATGTGGCGCCAATCGGCTGCAAACCCCGGCTCGTGAATAAGCACGCGAATGGCAGCTGTTCGCCTCCTGCTCGGCCCACTATGGTGTGGGGCGGTGTGTGGGGCCGCACCAGAGGCGCAGTGATCGGGCTGCGCGTGTGGCCCTCCCGCTTGAACGGGCTCTTGGAGCTTTCTGTGATGTGGAAGACCCGAACCATCGGGTCCTTGGTACGAGGGGATGGAGCCCTGTGATGTTGATTCCGTCAAGCCGCTTGCCTGCGGCCTTCGGCCATGGCGCTTGAAGGACGCATGAGTTCGCGCCTGCGCTCGCGATCAAAGGACGGCGGCGCCGAGCTGTCCTCAGGGTCGTCAGCCGAAGCTGCAGCGCCACGCCGCCGCCTGGGTGCCCGTCGCCGTCGCCACAAGGGCGAGCCGGAGTCCGGCGCATCGCAGGCCTCAGCGCTTGCCTCATCGCCAGCCCGCGCGCCGCGGCGGGCTGTTCCGGTGCCCGCTACGCCTGTGCTGACGCGGGGCACGGCTTGGCGTCACGCCCTGCTCTGGGGTCTGGCCGGCGTGGTGCTGGTGCTCGCTGCCTGGCTGGGGTTCAGGGCGTGGTCGGCCCGCGATCCAGAATCCGGTGTGCAGACAGACGCGAAGTCCGCCGCGCCCCTGACCGCCAACGCGAAGGAGTCGTCGCCCATTCGGCCAAGCTCTGCGGCCACGCCGCCGCTGAGCCTGCTCAGCGTGGAAGGCATGCTGGCGCGTGACAGCCGCAGCGCCCAAGACCTCGGCACGTTCGCCAATACTTCCAATGCCTCCGACACCTCCGATGCCGTCTGGCCCCTGGTTCGCTTGCAAAGCAACCCTGCCGTGCTGGTGCTTGAGTTCCCGAGCCTGCACGAGCAAGGTCTGGCACTCAACCGCGCGGCCGCCTTCATCGAGAAAAAACACAGCGCCGGTGGGCAGGTGCTGGGGGATGCGGAGATGCAGCGCCTGCTGGCCCGTTCGGGCGATTCGGTGGCGACGTTTTACTTCGGCCACGACTACAGCGCCGAGCAGCTGCAGCGCTTCTTCGATCGCGCGCAGGCCCAGGGGCTGGCGCTCAACGCGCAGGAACGCCGGCTGCAAGCCCTTCTGCAGGCACATGGTCTGCTGAACGTGTCAAACCCATCCGCTGCAGGACGCAACCTGGCCTTGGTGAGCTTCACCGCCATTCAGGACGACGACCCCGCCACCCCGAGCGACGAACAGGTCGATGCCCTGCGCCGCGAGTCCACCCTGCGTCATGAACTCAGCCACGGCGAGTTCTTCACGGATGCGCGCTACCGGCGCCAATGCTGGGCCTTTTGGCAGCACGGCCTGAGCGAGGCGGAGCGCGCCCGCTTCCGGCAGCTGCTGTCCAGCATGGACTACGACCCCGCCAACGAAGAGCTGATGGTCAACGAAACCCAGGCCTTGCTCATGCACACGCCCGATCAGCGCGCCTTCAATGCCGGCAGCCTGGGTCTCAGCAGCGCGCAGCTCGAGGCTTTGCGCGATCGATTCCGGCAGCAGCAGCGCGCCGGAGATTGAGCCTCTCAGTCGCTGCCGCCGAGCAAGTCAGCCGCACGCGTGGGCATGCCGGCGCCAACGCGCCAGATGGCGTCCTGGCCCACCGCTTGGCTGCGCCAGTAGGAGCGGGCCGTGTCTGGCGCCCCTGCAGCCCGCTGGGCCCAGAGCAGCAGGGCCTCGTCCAGAACGGGGTCGGCGTGTGAGTGCACGGGCTGGGGCCCCGCATCGACCCATTGGCCAGGAACTGCCGCACTGCTTTCCGTAGCGCGGCTGGGCGGCAAGAGAGGCGAGCGGCGCAGGGCCTCAGCCAGTTCGGCCTCCAGCTGTTCCACGCCCCAATCGTGGTCCAGTGCATCCGCCGCACAGGCATCCAGCTGCTGCATGCGCGCCAGCACGGCACGCCAGGCGTGGCCCGTCTGAGGCAAGGCGCTCAGCGGCTGCACGATCAGAAAAGGAAAGTAGCGGCCGACCCGGTCGACCGAGGGCATGAGGCTGCCCAGCCAGGGCAAGCGCCCGAGTGCGCCCGGCAGGCAGCCGGGGCTCAACAGAAACTGCCAGCTGGGGCTGACCAGGTAGGCGTCCAGCCAGGCGCTGCCTCGCAAGCGGTGCTGCTCCTGCAGATCGATCAAGCCCTGGGCCAGCCAGGCATCCCACCAGGTCAGCAAGGCCGAGTCCATGCGGCGAGAGGCAAAGTCACCCAGTGCGGGCAATTTGCCAAACCAGGCCGGTAGGGTTGCGGCCTCAATCACAGCGCGGCCGGGCAGCGGAATTGCTTGATCTCCCGCAGCTGGAAGGGGTTGAAGACGCTGGCGGCGATGACATCGAGCTTGGCCTTGCGACCATCGATCACCACCGGCACGCTGAAGCGCTCGGGTACGTTGGAGGGCTCGATGCCGAAACGATCGAACAGGCGGAACAAGCCCCAGGGCCCTTCAAACAGTAGGGGCGCGGCCGCGCCCGGGGCGCCGCTGCTCAGCTTGATCTGCGCTGCCACGCGGCTGCTCGGCCAGTTCAGGGTGATGGAGGCACCCCCGGCGCTGAGCTTGTGGATCTGACCGTCGTTGTCGATCACCAGCTCTTTCAGGGCCGGGTCGATTTCGGACAGGCGCAGCTCGATCTTCAGGCCCGCTTGCTTGCCACCGCTGCGGAAGAACACCTCGCGGATGCGGCTGGCGCGCTGGAACTCGGCCAGGGCTGCGGCGGCAACTGGTTTGCTGCCGTCCCCCAGAGGCTTGTAGCTCCAGCTGGGGGTTGTGGTGTCGACCAGGGTGGCCAGGCGCCGCTGGAAGAATTCGTCCATCAGACCGGCTGCGCCGAAGAACTGGCCGAAGTCCTCCGGCAGCACATCGGCCCGTGACCCGCTGGCGAAGGGGTAGCGGCCATTGATGGCGCGGGCGCAGAACTCGGAGATGGGTTTGAGCTCGGCCGACAGGCCTTGGATCTCGGCCCCGCGGCTCTGGTTGGCGCCGGCATCGGCCAGCTGCTCCAGCATCGAGCGGATGGGCTCGGGCTGCTGCCCGGCCATGGTCTTGATGCGCTCCGCGCCGCCTCCAGGTGGTGGCGGCGACTTGCTCTTTTGCGCCGCGTCGACCGCGCTCAGCTGGGTGTAGAGCTCGTTGAACATCTTGAGCGTGTCATCGATGGGCGCGGGCTGGCCGCTGATCTGGCGATGGATGCCCGCGAAATGGTCATCCACCATGCGCTCCAGCGGCCCTCCCCCGCCGGCGGCGGCGGCGGGCGCGGCGCCGGCCAGGGCGGCCGCATCACTCTTAGCCTGATTGGCCAGCTTGTCCAGCGCATTGCCGCCACCAGCGGGCGGCACCAGGCGGGTCTCGGCGCTGACGCCGCGCAGGTAGGCGGCCAGCGGCGAATCGACGGCTGACAGGATGCGCGCCACAGCAATGCTGCGCTCCAGCCCGGCCAGCTTGACCAGGCGCACGTCGGCCAGGAAACGGTCCCAGGTCTTGATGTAGTCCTCGAAGTAGAGGCGGCGCACCTTGTCGCTGAGTTGCGTGCCCACGGCCAGGTCCTTGAGTCGCGCCGGGTCGCTCTTGATGCCCAGCACCCAGGGCTCTTCCTGCGCCAGGCGCAGGGCGGACTTCTGCACCTGCGATTTCACCAGCTTCTCGTAGCCTTGCTTGGTGTACAGGCCCGAAACGCCCTTGGTCAGTGGCTCGCCGCTGGCACGCACAAAGACCTGCGCGGCATTGGGGCCAGCGGCGCCGGCCACCGTGAACTCAGGCACATCGCCGGCACGGTACTGGCGCTTGATGCGGCTGTAGACGCGGTATTCCAGCGGGTAAGCGGCCAGCATCTCGCGCACGCCGGCGACCAGGCTCTCGTCCATGGCCACCGACGGCCGCACGGTGCCGCGAGACAAGGCCGCGTCCAGATGCGCATCCAGCAACTGACGTTGGGCCGGGTCCATGCGGCTGTAGTTCTGATCCCAGTCCACACCGATCCAGGCCTTGAGGCTGGCCGGGTCCATCTGCTCGGCTTGGTAGAGCATCAGGTAGTTTTTGAGTGCCTCGTAGGCCTGCTCCAGGTTGTCACGCGAGGCGGTGCGCAAGCGCTCCTCCAGGCGGCGTGCCAGGCGTGGCATCAGCTGCTGTTCGAGCAGGCGGCCATAGGCTAGCTGCGCGCCGGCGTCGAGCTTGTCGCTCTGGTACAGGCCCAGGCCTTGCAGCAGCGGTGGGTCTTTCAGATCAAAGGCCTCGCTGTGCGCCGCATCGCGGATCTGGGCCAGCACCTCGGGCAGCGCGCTGACGTCGGCATTGTTGGCGGCCGGCAGTGCATCCACCGCCGCTTGCAACGCCGGCAGACGCGATTGCACCAGCTCGGCATGGTCCAGATTGCGCGATCGGCTGATCGCCCAGCCGAGCAGCAGGCTCACGCTGAACAAGCCGATGGCAGCGAAAGCGACGCCGCGCAGCAGACGGCGGCGGGCCGTGGCTGCCTGGCTGACGGCACCGAGCCCGCGTTCGGCGAACACCACATCGCGCAGCAAGCGGTTCAGGAAAAAGCTCTTGCCCCTGGCGCCAGCGGGTGCGGCAGCGCGCGCGTCGAAACCAAAAGAGCGGCCGAGTGCGCCCATGACACGCGCAATCGGCGAGCCCTCTTGCGTGCCGCTGGTGAAATAGACCCCGCGCAGGCGCGGCGTTTGCTCCAGCTGCCCGCCGCCGGCCAGCACCTGGTTCAAGAACTCGGCCAGCAGCGGCTGCAGGCTCGCAAACTCCTGCGGGAATGCCAGCATGGCCTGACGGCGGCTCAGATCGCGCTCGGCCTCCAGCCGACCCAGCAGCTGGGCCACCAGGCGCTGCTGCAGCTCGCCGTAGAAGCGAGCGAAATCGGCCAGCGGATCGCCGGACGGCGTTTCCTCATGCGAGAAGGTGAAACCCCAGACCTGGTCGCGCTCTTCCTTGCCCAGGCCCTCGAAGCTCTCGTTGAACCCGCCGATCAGGTCGGCCTTGGTCACCAGCACATAGACGGGGGCGCGCACGCCGAGCTTGCTGTGCAGCTCCTGCAGACGCGCGCGCAGCTGGGCGGCGTGCTGCTTGCGCTCGACCGCGCCCTGCTGCAGCAGGTCTTGCACATTGACCGTCAGCAACACGCCGTTGATGGGCTGGCGCGGGCGGGTCTTTTTGAGCAGCGAGAGGAAGTTGTCCCAGGCGCTGGCGTCCACCTCGCGGTCGCTCTCCTGCGTGGCATAGCGGCCGGCGGTGTCGATCAAGACGGCGTCCTGGGTGAACCACCACTCGCAGTTGCGCGTGCCGCCCACTCCTTTGACGGCCGCGCTCTGGCCCTCTTTGCCTTCGCGCAAAAGGAACTGCAAGCCGGCATTCATCAAGGCCGTGGTCTTGCCCGAGCCCGGTGCGCCGACGAACACATACCAGGGCAGCTCGTACAAATACTGCTCGCCCGACCACCAGCTGCGCTTGGAGGCGGCCTTCAGCCGTTGGCCTGCCTCAGCAAAGCGCTGGCCCAGCAGCTGCGCTTCCTTGTCAGCGGCCGAGGGTCCGGCGCCCAGGCCGGCCAGCAAGGCGGCATTGGTCTTGCGGCGCTGGTGGGCCTTCCAGAGCAGGCGCGCACCCCAGCACAGCCAGATCAGCAGCAGCAGGCCGGCACGCGGCAGCCAGCCGCCCAGCGGCGTGGCGCCGGCGATGGCGATCAAGGGGCCCAGCCACCAGATCACGGCCGACAGCAGCAAGAGGGCCAGCGTGCCCATCACGGCGGGGCTCAGGAGCCATTGCAGAAATCGCTTCATGGGTAACTTTCTTGCCGCAACCGGCGCAGGGCTGGATCGGCGATGCAATTCTTGGAAGTTCGCGGGCGAGTCATGTCAGGGCCGTGGCGCTTCAGGGCTGAGCCGCCACCGTCAGCACGATGTCGACCCGGCGGTTGCGCGCGCGGCCCTCGGCGCTGGCGTTGTCGGCCACCGGTTCGCTGTCGGCACGGCCTTCGGCGCCGAGGCGGCTGGCTTCGACCGTCTGGGCCAGCAGCTGACGCACGCTTTGTGCCCGCGCCAGCGACAGATGCCAGTTCGAGGGGAAACGCAGCGAGCGGATGGCTTGGTTGTCGGAGTGGCCCACCACGGCCACGCGCCCCGGCACCTGCTGCAGGGCCGCGGCAATGCGGCCAAACAAAGGCGTGGCCCGGGCGGCCACATCGGCGCTGCCGGGCTCGAACATGGTGTCGCCCAGGACGGTCACCACCGATCGATCGGCCTCGTCGCGCACCTGCACCGCACCGGCCTCGATGTCGCTGCGCAGCAGCTGGGCCAGGCGCGGCGGCACTGCCACCGGCGCAATCGCGGCCGCGGGTTTGGCCTCGGCCTTGGCGTGAAGCGCTTGCAGCGCCATGAAGGACGCATCGGTTTGGGCGCCCAGGGTCAGGCGCAGGAGCAGCAAGATCAGCAGCAGGCCAAAGGCGCTCAGCGCCGCCACCAGCCAGGGCGAGATGCCATCACGCAGCCGCGCCGGCGCCTGCTGCACGCCTTGCCAATGCGGCGACAGCGTCGGCTCCACCGGCCCGCTCAGCTGGCGCAGCACCTGGGCCAGGCGTTCGCGAATGGCGTCCAGCTGGGCACGGCCGTTGTCCAGCACCTTGTAGCGGCCTTCGAAACCCAGGGACAGGGTCAGGTACATCAGCTCCAGCAGATTGCGGTGCTGAGCCGGGCTTTCCATCAAGCGCGCCAGCAGCTGGAAGACCTTTTCGCCGCCCCAGCTCTCGTTGTGGAACTGCACCAGCAGGCTTTGCGAAGCCCAGGCACCGGCGCTGCCCCAGGGCGTGCTCGACGCGGATTCGTCCAGGAGAGTGCACAGCACATAGCGCCCGGCCACCAGCTGCTCATTGGGCAGCTGCTGTTGCTGGGCGCTGAGCTCGAACTGGCGAATCGCCTCCACCAGGCTGGCCCGCAGCGCTTGCGGGTTGGGATGGCGGGGCATGGCGCGCAAGCGCGGCGCCGTCGACAGCAGGGGCGCGGCTGCATGAACCAGCGGATTCAGGCTGGCCTGGGCACCCAGCTCGGGCAGCGGCGCCGAAGCCGAGCCGTCGGCGCGCGCGGCGGCCGTCTGGGTGTGCGAACTGCCAGCCTCAGCGGCACGCTCCGCGCCCGCCGGCGCGGCCGATGCGCCGGCACGGGCACGCCCCGCACTGGGCTTGATGATGGTGCGCTCGGACTCGAACGCGGCAAAGGGGTCGTTCTCGTTCTCGCTCATGACAGGTCCTCAACTCCGGATGGCCCAGAACTCCAGGCTCAGCCCCGGGAAGTCGCCGGCAATGTGCATGGCCAGGCCGCCCGAACTCTCGAGCTGTTTCCAGAGCTCGTTGCCCCGGGTTTCCAGCTCGAAATAGGTGTAGCCCGCGTTGTAGGGGATCTGGCGCGGTGCCACCGGCATGGGCCGCAGCATCACACCGGGCAGCTGCAGATTGACCAGGTCACGGATGCGCTCGGCCGGGCCGATCTTGATCTGGGCCGGGAAGCGCGAACGCAAGGCCTCGCCCGGCATCTGCGCATTGACCGCCAGCACAAAGCTGGCCGTGCGCTGCAACTCCAGATCGGGGATCAGGGCGACGCGGATGCCGAACTTGCGGTCTTGCAGCTCGATCGGGATGGCGGTCTGCTCCAGCACCATGGACAGGGACTGGCGCAGGTCCGTCATCACCGCGCGGAAACAGCTGGCCAGGTCCTCGTGCCGGTAAGCCGGATAGGCCAGAGGCCGGCGTTGTTCGCGGAAGGTCGAGAGATCGCCGGCCAGCTCCAGGCACTGCGCATACAGGCGCTCGGGGTGCAACACCGGCAGGCGCTGCAAATGGGTGAATACGGTCTGCTGGCGGTTGACGGTCTGCAGCAGCAAAAAGTCAGCGATCTCACCGACGCCGGCCCGGCCCGGCTGGGCCAGGCGCGCGGCCAGTGCCTCACCGCGCTGGTGCAGCATGCCCTGCACCTCGCGCAGATGGCTGTCCAGCACGGCATGGGCCGGCGCATGCAGCATGGGCGCGACGTACTGGCTGTCCAGCACCACCCGGCCATCGGCGCGGCGCTCGATGATGCGCGTCAGGCCCAGCACCGCATAACCCTCTCCCGCATCGCGCTCCAGCATCAGGCGCAGGTTCAGGCGGCCGATCTGCAGCGGCGCCTCACGCAGGCTGGCCGCGTGGATGTCGGCGGCATCCAGATCGAGAGCGCGAAAGCGTGGCGGCATGGCGCCGTCGGCCGCTTCCACATCGCTCTCGGCCACGCCCGGGCGCGACAGCGGCAGGGCCAGCACCAGCACCTGGTCGCGCACATCGGCCGGTACCTCGTAGGCCAGGGGTGCCGGGTCATCGCCAGGGATGTCAAACACCAGGCCGTCCGGCAAGATGCCCCGCGCGCTAGGCAGGGCCACCCGCCCCTGCAGCAAGGCCGCTTCGTCGATCTGCAAGCGGCTGAAGCCCCAGGCCCAGGGCAAGGCGGCCTGGATGCGGCCGTCGATCTGCCGGGCCACGTAGCGGTCCTGCTGCTGGAAATGCTGTGGCTGGAGGAACATGCCCTCCGTCCACATCACCTTGTTATGCCATGTCATAGATTTCTCGTTCCTGAAAATGGGGCGGTCTCGGTCCGGGCTGCGGGAGGTCGGCCCCTCACCCGCAGGGACTCAGGGAATCATCTCGTTGGTCTGGCCCGGGCTGACAAAGCTGATGACGCCGCCGTAGTTGCACATCAGCTTGCAAGTGTTGTCGAGCCCTGGCTGTTGCAGCACCAGCACCGTCGGGGCACCTGGGGTCCAGGGCGCCGTTGTGTTGGGAATGCAGGGCATGGGCGTCAGCACGCCCAGGGCCGCCGCGGTGGCCGAGGCCACCGACGGATTGGCTGGGCTCTGGCACATGCCGAAGGTCGGGATGTTGAGCATGGGGACGTGGTCCATGATGTTGCCGGCGATCATGTTGTTGGTCATCACGGTCTTCGGCGTGGCGCTGAACACCGCGGGCGCCACGCCCATGGAGCACATCATCTGGGCGCCGGTACACACGTGCATGGGCATGGTGGCTGCTCCTTGGTCGCAGGTTCAGGCCGCGCCGACCCAGACGGTCAGTGCGGTGAAGTTGTCGTGGCTGTTCTTGTGCGCGGTGCGCCGCCGCACCTCGGCGGCCAGGGTGTCCAGCCAGGCCTGCTGCGAGGGCGCTGCGGCCAGGCTGTGTTCGAGGACCTCGGCGTCCAGATACTCCCACAGCCCGTCGGTGCACAGCAGGAACACATCGCCCGGCTGGGCCGGCTGGATGCCATCGCCGCAGCTGACCTCGAGGTCCTCATCGGGCAGGCCCATGGCCGAGCGCAGCTCGCTGCGCTTGGGATGGTTGTTCATCTGCGCCTCGTCGAGCAGACCGGCATCCACCAGGGTCTGCACCAGGCTGTGATCCTGGGTGCGCTGCAGCAGGCGCGCGGCGCGGAACCAGTACAGGCGTGAATCACCGACATGGGCCCAGTGCACCTGGCCGCTGGCCAGATCCAGCACCAGACTCACCGCCGTGCTGTGCATGTCCTCGCGCTCGGTGCCGGGCTCGCGCTCGGCGCGCAGCTGCTGGTTGGTCGAGCGCAGCAGCTCGCCCAGGGCGGCGCCGTTCTGAGACGGCTGGCGCGCGAAATGGCTGACCACGCCCTGCACCACCAGCTTGGAGGCCACATCGCCGCCGCCATGCCCGCCCGCGCCATCGGCCAGCACGCAGCAGAGCTGGCGCTCGGACTGCCAGTGCCCGCAGGCGTCCTCGTTGTAGTTGCGCCCGCCTCGGTCCGACAAGAGGGCAATTTCGACATGCAGCGGCATCATGGGCGCTCACGCTCCGCGGCCAGGCGGTCCAGCTGTTCTTCGTAGGCATCGAGAAAGGCCTGGCCAAACAGGTCCTCGAAATCGTCCTGGGCCTCACTCGAGAGCTGGCTGAACAGCTCCTCGAAGGTGTCCCAGAGCCGCGCCTTGCGCAGCGAGGGCAGCAGCGCGCTCAGGGCCGAGCGTTGGGTCAGGTCCGCCTCCAGCCGCACCGGGTCGAAGCGCAGCAGCACGCTGTCCAGGGCCGAGCGCATGCCGGCCATCACCGCCAGTTGGTGGGCGCGCAGATCGTTGAAGGCATCGCGCATGGCCGGCTGGGCCGGCATGAAGCCCGGCAGCGCCGGCGACAGCAGGTACTGCATGGCCACCTCGGCCGAGGGCGAGAACTTGAGCGGGTTGTTCTCCTTGGCCACGATCATGGTCATCTCAGCCCGCATCTCGCGCTTGAGCGCGGCGCGCGCGACCAGCAATTCCACGGCGCCGCGGGTCGATTCGCGCAAGAGGCTGCCGATCAGGCGCATCAGGTCTGGCGTCAAGGCCTCGAGGCGCAGGCCTGGCGTGGCCAGACCTTCCAGCAAGGCGGCCAGCAAGGCGCCCTCCCCGGCCGCGGCCGTGGGGCTTGCCGTGGCCGTGGGCGCAGGATGGGGGCCCGCAGCCGGCGCTCCAGCCGGAGCGGCAGCCAATGCTGGCGCCGCAGGTGAACGATCGAGGCTGGACGGCCACGGCGTGGCCAAGGGATCTGGCACCGGCGCGGCCTGCACCCGCTCCTGGCGATCGCCCGGCCCGCGCGCCAGAAAACCGGGCACCGTGGTGGGCATCGGGTCCTTGACCTCGTCCCAGGAGAACACCGCGCCGGGCGGCAGGGCCGGCGCTGCGGGGTTGGCTGCAGGGCTGGCTGCGGGAGTGGGCACCGGCTTGGCCCCCTCGGCGCGCACACGCGGCATGGCGGCATTGAGTTCGGAGCCATGGTCGGCCAGGCTGGGCCCGGATCGGGCGGGCGCTGCGCCACCGGGCTGGAGCAGCGGGTCGATGCTCGAAGGCGCGGGCGCCAGCAAATGAGCAAAGGGATCGGCAGCGCCGGCACCCGTACCCACACTGGCACCGGCTGCGTCCGCCCCGCCCAGGCCGAACAAGGCATCCAGCGAGCTCTCGCTGCCACCGCCCAGCAAGCCACCCAGGCCGCCCGATCCGGCAGCCGCTGCGGGGAATGAGGGGGCCGCGCTCGGTGAGGCTGCGCCGGCTTTGGACGGGCTCAGGTCGGCAAACGGGTCCCAGTCCTCGGGGATCATGGCTGCACCCGCGCCGCCGTGGGCGGCCGGCGCGGCCACCGGGGGCCGCGATGCCGGCAAGGGCGAGATGGGCGGCGAAGCAGCAGCGGCTGCGGCGGCCACGCCCGGCGCCGCCAGGCCGCCGCTGATGTCGCCGAACAGATCGGCAAAGGGGTCTGAGCTGGCCGCGGCCTTGTGCTCCTCGCCCACGCTCAAGAGGTAGCCACCGATCTGCAGCTGATCGCCCGCCTGGAGCAGCTGCTCCGCTTGCGGCGCCAGGGCCTGGCCGTTGTAGAGCACCGGATTGCTGCCGTTGTCGGCCACCACATAACGCCCGGCGCGGAAACTGATGCGGGCATGCTGACGCGAGATGCTGCGCTCCGGGTCGGGCAACACCAGCTGGTTGCCCTCGGCCCGGCCGATGCTGCCGCCCAGCTCGTCAAAGCTGGCGCTCAAGCCCTGCATGGGCTCGCCGTTGAAACTGAGCACGGTCAGGCGGATCATGCCCGGCCCTCCATTTCGCGGCCGGTGGGCGTTAGCAAGCGGCCAGGCGTCTGTGTGTGGTGATCAGCGCAAGACATAAAACTCTCCCTCAATGGCCGAGACGCGAAGCGGCCAATGCAGCATGCAAGCAGCGCCCGAGGCCGTGCGGCCGGGGCTGCGAAGAAACGGTAGGCCATCGGCCCCCAGGCATTCCAGCAGCCGCCCCCCGGCCACCGATCTGAGCTTGAGATTGCCGAGGCTGGGCAGCACGGGCTTCAGCGCCTGAGCGGCATGGTGACTCTGGACCAGTGCGCGCAGCCGTGCCACTTCGCTGCCCAGCTCACGCTGGTAGGCCTGGGCCAGCTCCTCAAAGCGCAGTCGCGAAGCGCGAATCAGCGGCTCGGCATCGCCCTTGGCCAGGCCCAGGGCCAAGCCCATGACATGGTCGACCAAACCGGCTCTCACGCTCGGATTGAGGCTCTGAACCGGCGCATCCAGCCACCGCCAGCGCGGGAAGCTGATCGGCAGCTCAAAGCGCTGTTGCAAGCGTGTCGGCGAACGGTAGACCTCGGCTTCCGCCGGTGCCCAGTCCAGGGCCGCCAGGGTGCGTGCATGGCTGGGGTGGGCCAGCGCACCCATGCGCGGCAGCAGCAGACACAGACGTGCGCCCAGCTGGCCATCGGACAAGGCCGGCTCCGCCTCGGCCTCGCTGCCCTCCGCCAGCACCGGCGCGGGGTTGATGACCAGCTCCAGCTGATTGGCACCGGCCAGCGCGTACTCATGCACCGGCAGATTCAGCACCGTGCTTTGCTGGCCGTCCACACGGCCCAGCGGCACCCCGTTGAACCAGGCTTCGGCGCTGCAGCCCAGCGCTTCCAGTCGGAGGACGAGCAGGCGTTCCATCAGGCCATGCTCCAGTCCAGCAGCGGCAAGGCCGGCAGCAGCTGCAAGGTTTGCTGGCAGGGCCCCATCAGCGGGTCCTGGGTCAGCAGCTCCAGCGACACCGCCTCCAGCTGCAGCTTGGCATACCACTCCCAGCCGCTGCCCACCTTGCTGTTGGGCCGCAAGCCGAGCTCACCAATCAAGGCGGCCTGGGGCGCCGACACCGGCTGCAAGAGCGCGCCGGTCTCCGAGGCCAGTGGGTCCAGGCTCAGGCTCAGCGGCAGGCGCCAGCGGCTGACGGTTTGCGCCATCAGCGCCGGCAGAGGCTCGCCGGCCTGGCTGCGATTGAGTTGCGCCTGCAGCTCGGCGCGGCCGGCGCAGCGCAGGCTCAGCCGGCTGCGGGCGTCTCCCAGCTGCAGCTCGGCACTGAACTCCAGATCGGCCAGACAGGCCTCAAGCTGCAGCTGGGCCTGCAGGCCCATCCAGGCCGATGCCGCCAGGCCCTCGGCGCCCAGGCGCCAGCCCCAGCTGAACGCGGCCGAGCCGCGCAGCAAGCCCAGGCTGCCCTCCAGCTTGGGCTGCTGCAGCACGGGCACCTGGGCCCAGGCTTCGGCCAGACGGCACAGGGCTTGGGCGCAG
This sequence comes from Burkholderiales bacterium PBB2, assembly GCA_002255955.1. Classification (GTDB taxonomy): domain Bacteria; phylum Pseudomonadota; class Gammaproteobacteria; order Burkholderiales; family Burkholderiaceae_C; genus Paucibacter_A. The sequence continues at coordinate 40,536 of NKIM01000030.1, forward strand.
GCGGCGTCCAGTCCTTGGTCCAGCTGTGCTTGCAGAGCCTGGGCGTCCTGCGCTTCGCCGTCGCGCTCGACACGGCAACGGCTGAGCGACTGCCGCTGGGCCTGGTGGCCGGGCGTGATGAGCTCGCGCTGGTCCAGGGCCAGGCGCGGACGCTGAATCTCGACCCACCACTGCGCCGCTGGCCAGGCTTGGATCAGGCCATGCAGCGAACCCAGGGCCTCGCCCTGGTCACGCAGGCCGCAGACCTGCAGCTCCAGCTTGTAATACTCGGGCGAGCTCTCTTCCGCCACCAGACAGCCCGGCCCGCTGGCCCGGCTGCTGGGCGCGCGGGAGACCATGGGCCAATTCAGGGCCCGGGTCTCATGGCCCTGCCAGCGCAGGCGGTCTTGCGGGCCGGTGACGCTCAGGGCCGGATGGTGATCGCCGTTGCAGCTGGCATGGCTGCGGGCGCGCAGCTGCAGCCGGCAGGGCTCACCCTGGCCCGCCACCGGGGCCAGCACGCTGATCAGGGCCGGCAGCGGGTGCTGGCTGTCAATGCGCAGCGGCGCCGGCTCCGGTCGCGGCAGTCGCTGCCAGCCGCCGGCCTGCCAGTGGTAATCCTGAGCGACAGGCGCCGGGCGCTCGCCGCCCTCAGCGACTCCAGCAGGCAGGACACGCAGCTCCACGGCCTCCAGATCACAGGCGGCGCGCGGCAGGGGCGGCGCGGCGGCGACGCGGGCGATACCGGCGCGCGGCTCGGCCGCCCAGGCCTCGATGGCATCCAGCAAGCGTGCGTCGGCCGCACGCAGGCTGGCGGCATCGACCTTGGCGCCGGTCATGCCCTGCAACTCGGTGAGCGAGCGCTGCAGCAGCTGATGCAGGCTGGCCCATTCCGCCATCGCCGGCCGCTCGCTGGCATCGCTCAGATGCTGCGCGGCCCAGGCGTACTCGGGGCGCTCCTGGAAGCTGGGCCCCCAGACAAAGCAGAGGTTGACGTAACGCCCCACGCTGGCGGGCTGGCGCAAGCCCAGTTTGCGGGCCTGTTCCACCGCCAGCTGGACAAAGGTGTGGTAGCGCTCGGCCAGCAAGGCTTCCATGGCCGGCCACTGCGCGGCCAGATGCGCGGCCAGGCGCGGCACGAAATCGGGCCACGCCACCAAATCCTGGGCTTCGGAGGAAAGCTGCGCCTGCATGGACGCCTCAGCGGTGGGTCAAAGGATCTTCCGGCGCCTCAGGGGCTTGCGGCGCATCCGGATCCAGCGGTGACACCGGGCTGGCGCCGCTGCCGCTGCCGGGCGAGCCACCCGAGTTCAGCCTCACCAGCGTGCCAGTGATGGACACGCCGTCCGGCCCGAGCACGATGGAGGATTTGCCCGCCTTGATGGTGATCTGCGTGCCCGCCTCGATGACCACATTCATGCCCGCCTTGAGATGCAGGTTCTGGCTGGCCTCGGCGCCGATATTGGCGCCGATCTTGAGGTGCAGGTCGGCACTCGATTCCATCGAGATGGCCGCGCCCGATTTGGCCGTGATGTCCTTGTCGGTCTTGAGGCTGAACACCCCGCCGCTCTTGAACACCAGGTCCTTGCCCACGGTCAGGTCAAGCTTGCCGTCCACCGCCTGCTTCAGGTCCTTGAGCACGCTCAGGTGCATTTCGCCCTCGACCTTGTCGTGGCGGTTGCCTTTCAGGCTGCGGTGCTCGTCCTTGCCAATCTCGCTCTTGTAGGTTTCCTCGACAAAGTCCAGGCGGTCTTTTTGGGCATGGAGCAGCACATACTCCTCGCCCTTCTTGTCTTCGAAACGCAGCTCGTTGAACTCGGCCGCGCCGCCCAGCTTGCTGCGGCTCTTCAGGGTGCTGACCGTGGCATGGGCCGGCAGCTCGTAGGGCGGCTTCTGCTGAGCGTTGTAAACCCGGCCCGTGATCAGCGGGCGGTCCGGGTCGCCTTCCAGAAAGTCGACCACCACCTCTTGGCCCAGGCGCGGCAGGGAGACCATGCCAAAGCCATTGCCGGCCGAGGGGCTGGCCACGCGCACCCAGCAGCTGCTGGCGGCGGTCTTGGTGCCGATGCGGTCCCAGTGGAACTGGATCTTCACCCGGCCATGTTCATCCGTGACGATGTCGCCCGGGTCGGCATCGCCGACCACCACCGCTGTTTGCGGCCCGGCCACGCTGGGTTTGCGCGTCAGCCGGCGCGACCGGAAGGCCTGGTCAAAGCGCTGCAGTTCGAACTCGCACTGCAGGCCAAAAGCACTGCTGCCATTGCCACCCGAGGCGCCCGACTCATACGCACCCCGCTTCATCTCGATGCGGGTGGAAAGCACCAGGTACTCGGCGTTCTGGTCGCTGCGCGGATGCTTGCTCAGCTTGAAGCGGCCACCGGTGCACAGCCCCGGCGTATCGCCCTTGCCGCGGTAGCGGCCGAACTGTGCCTGCGCTTCATCAAGCTGAATCAAGGCCCGTGCATCGCCACCGGCCTTGGCCTCGTAGCCGCCCGGGTAGTCATAGACCTCGTGGCTGGCTTCTGCGTGGCTGCGGCTGGCGACGGCCGGCGAGCTGCTGAGATCGGTGTCCGGCGTGAGGTAGTTGTAGTCGCGCAGCACGACCTTGCCGGTCTGCACCTCGCTGCGCATCTGCCACTCGTGGATGGCGGTCTGCTGGGTCAGGGCATTGCCCTCGGCCAGGAAAGGGATGGTTTCGAAACCGGCCATGGCCACATGGGCGCTGGAGGCGTCGGCGATCACCAACTCATGGCGCGATTCGCTGTGGCGGAAGAAATAGAAGATGCCCTCTTCTTCCATCAGGCGCGAGACGAAATTGAAGTCACTCTCGCGGTACTGCACGCAAAAGCCGCGTTTGGCATAGCTGCCGCTGAGCTGCTGAACCACGCTGCCGCTGTAGTCGGCAAACACCTGCTCCAGGATCTCGGGCACGCTGAGGTCCTGAAAGATGCGCAGATCGCTGGATCGGGTCAGCATCCACAGCGCCGGTCGCAAGGTCAGCTGGTAGCTGAAGTTACGGCCGTCCATGCCCTGGAATGCAAAGGCGCTGACCAGACCGTGGAACCAGCGCGTGCTGGACGCATCGACACGCAGCGACACCGCCACGGCCGTGCCCAGCAAGTCATCGGCCGACAGATTGGACTCCGTCGAGATGGCCGACACCTGGAACTCAAAGGGCTGCGACAGCTGCTCGACCGCCGTCATGGCGCGAAAGCGCAAGCTGGCACCAGCCGCGCTGTTCATTCCCATCAGAAACCCGGTCGGTGCTGGCATAAGTCCTCGAATACCTGGGCGTTCCTGGCGAGCAGGCGGCCCCGCTCGATACGCCTCGTGCCGAGACTATACGGTCGCCTGGCCCCTGAAATTTCGTGATTAAGCCCGCAGAAAACTGCCTCGGCGCCACAGCCTCCTGAGCACAATCGGCGTCGCCAGCGGGGCCGCATCCAGGCCGGCGCCGGGCTCCACCGCGACCCCGTGTTTCTAGCCGCCACTCAGCAGTGGAGCGCGCCGCAGCGCCTCTGAAGGCGCAAGCTGCTCACCAGTTACCGATGCTGGGATTGGCGTAGCTGAACCGGTTGGGGATGTCCAGATTGGTGAAGGAGAAGGACATGCTCAGCTCCAGCGCGCTGACCTGGTGCCACCAGCCCAGGGGCAGGAAGAGCGTGTCGCCAGGTGCCAGCACGGTCTCCAGCACCGTGGCCTGGCGGAACAAGGGGTAGCGCTCGAAGTCGGGCCGGTCCAGATCGATGGGGCTGTAGACGCCCATGCGGTTGTAGAGCAGCGGCGTCTGCCAGGGCGAGACGAAGCGCCAGCGCTTGCGGCCGACGACCTGGGTGTGGAAGAGCATCAAGGTGTCGTGATGCAGGGGCGTGTGCGTGCCGCCGGGCCCGAACCAGAAGGATGCAGCACCCGGCAGCAGGCTGGGGTCGCACAGTGGCGGCATGCTGCCGATATCGGCCAGCAAGGGCAGGAACTCGGGCCGGCGCAACATCTCGTCATTGGCCGTCAGGTAGTGATCGTTGCTGTCACCGGCGCTCTGCACCAGTTCCACAAACTCGCTCACCCGCATGCGCTGGCGCAGCGCTCCCTTGTTCTGCTCGAACAAAGGGTCCCGCGCGCGGCCGCGCTGCACATCCACCTCCAGCTGCCCAAACCGCGTGGCAAAGTCGGCCGGTGACCAGCGCTGCAGCGCCGGCCAGTCTGCGGCCACATCCTCCAACACCACCGGGCGGCAGCCCAGCACATAGCGCTCCAGCAACTCTTCGCGGCTCACACCGCAGCGCCGCTCGATCTCGCGGTAGGCCGGCGCGCTTTCCAGCAGCTTCTGGTGGCTGGCCATCAGGGATTCCAGCTTGCGCTGCATCTGCTTGTGCTTTTGCGCGGCGATGAAAGCCGGGCTGGTCAGCACACTGGCGATGGCGGCCTCGCAGGCGGCGGGGTTCAGGCCGGCCGACTGCATCACCGTACGCATCGAGGCCGGCTCGCCCTCCCACATCAAGCAATCGGCCACCCATTGCAGCCATTCAGGCGGCAGCACCGGCGGAACCGCGTTCAGCGGGCGTGGTGGTGAGAGCGTGGGCAGCTGCTGCATGGCGGCGCGTCTCAGTGCTCCGCCGTGGGCTTGTTGCCTTCACGCCGACGCGGTGCGCGCAGCGCCACCGCGGCCAAGGCCAGGCCGGCCAGCCACCAGGGTGAGGCCGCGCCACCACCGCCGCCGCCCGAGCTGGGCGCGGGGGCGGGCGTGGGGCTGGGTGCTGGAGCCGGCGTGGGGGCCGGTGCGGGCGCAGGGGCCGGTGCCGGAGCAGGCACGGGGATGGGCGTGCTGCCCTGGGCCTGGCCGCAGCGACTCAAGGCCGTGCTTTGCAGAGTCTGGGCACTGCGCACCGGCGGCGTGTAGCTGCCCGGCGCCTGGGCGTATTTCACCGCCTCGGCTGCGTCCAGCAAGCCGCTGCCGCAGGTCTCGGTGGTGCAGGTGCAGCGGCTGGAATTGCTGCTGCTGCAGTAGCCCAGGGCGTAGGCGGTCACATGGGGCCGCGCGCTGAGCTTGAGGCCGGATTCGATCTGATTGAGGCTCAAGCCCGGGTTGAGAGACCACATCAGCGCCGCCGCGCCGGCCACCTGAGGCGCGGCAAAGCTGGTGCCGCTGACGGCGCTGTAGCCAGCCTCGGCGGGTGCCGTCTTGCCCTTGTTGCTGGCCGAGACCAAGCCGCTGTCGGCCAGCTCGGCGTCGCAGGTACGTCCGCTGTCCGCGTCGCCTCCCGGGGCCAGCAGCTGCACTTCCTTGCCGAAGTTGGAGTAAATGGCCTTGAAGCCCTGGCGGTTGGCCGCGGCCACGCCGAACACACCGGCGCAATTGGCCGGGCGGCCCACCGCGCCGCGGTAGTTGCCGGCGGCGGCCACCACCATGACGCCGAGCTTGCGCAGCTCCTCGATGGCGTCGCGGTAGAGGCGCGCGGCCGCGGCCACATCGGCATTGGCGTCGTTGATGTCGCAGGAGGTCACGCCGGAGAAACCGATCACCACGATCTTGGCCGGGTTGGCATTGGCCGGCGCACCGGCCACGGGCAGGCCGGCGGCCCAGCGCATGCCGTCCACCATATCGCCGACCGAGGCACCGCATTTGCCAGACACGCGCACCGGCAGCACGCGGCCGTTCCAGTTCATGCCGGCCACGCCGCCGCCGTTGTTGGTCACGGCCGCCAGCTGGGCTGCCACCAGGGTGCCGTGCCAGCTGCTGCTCTCATTCACCAGGCAGCCGTCCCACAGGGCCAGGTTGGCGTCATGCTCGGCCTTGCTCAGGGCGTCGCCGGGGTCGGCCGCGCCTTCGCTGCGGCCCACGCCGTTGTTGGCGTATTCGGGCTTGCTGACGAAGGTGTGCCCCTTCAGCGCATTCGCATTGAGATCGCCGTGCGAGGTGATGCCGGAATCCAGCACCGCCACCACCACCGAGGCCGAGCCCTTGCTCAGATCCCAGGCCTTGCTGAAGCCAGCGGCCGCCGGGTTGCTCTCGGCCGCCTGCTCGTCCAGCCACCACTGGCTGTTCTTCGGATCGCTGCTGTTGCGAAACATGGGGTCGTTGGGCACGGCCGCGCGCTGTTCGCGCATGTCAGGCATGGCGTGGCCGATGCGGGCATCGGCGCGCAGGGCCTGCAGCCATTGCTCACGCTGGCTCGCCGCTGCCGGGGCTGCAGCCTTGGCCTGCAAGCGCCACCAGCCGGAACCCAGGGGCTGCTGCGCGCGCAGCGGCAGGCCGTGCTCGGCCAGCAGATGGCGCAGCTGGGCTTCTTGCTGGGCGCGGTCACGGCCGGCATCGGCCAGCTTGACGATCAGCTCGGTGCCGGCCGCAGCGGTCGGGGCCCGGCCCGGTTTGGGCGGCTGCACTTGTGCGGCCAGGGCCCAGGCACCCAGGCCCACGGCGGTGGCCAGGCCCAGGCTGGCGGGGGTCTTGCGCAGCAGGCGCGTGAACAAAAAGGCGGAGCGATGTGGCGTTCTCATGGCGCGCACCATAGGCCGTTCGCATGAAGGCCCCGTGACAAGCGCTCGGGCTGGGGCGAGCGGGCGAACAAGCCGCCGCCCTCGCTCACGGCCATGAACAGGGCACGGCAAGCCCTCCCCTGCGTCGCTAACACGCCACAACCCTAGTCCGTTCGGCGCGCAAACCTCGAATTTGCACGCATACGAGCGTCACTTCTCGCTGCCACAGTCCGCCCTGTCGCAGGACGACACCTGTTCTTTGTCTTTGCTTCGGGAAGCCCCGGGCACCCAGTGCCACCGCCGAGTCCGAGCGTCCTTCTGTTGGGTCATCCAAACGGGGAAGCTCTCACTCCATCGGTGATGTCCAGGTGCTGCGCCCGCTGCCCGTGGCCGGTGCATCCACGCCGGGCCTCGGACGAGGGCTGATGTCATCCCTCCGTGTTTCTTCCGGGCCACTGGCCTTCACTTGTCTTTCCTTCAAACCTCTGTACTGGAGTACTCACCCATGAAGCTGAAACTCATCGCGGCCGTCGCCGCCCTGGCCGCTGTTGCCAGCACCCCCGCTTTCGCCACCATCAAGGCCGTGTCCGTTGGCTCCGAGCTGTTCCTGGTGGTTGGTGACAACAACGGCTCCTATGTGCTGGACACCGGCGTCACCTTCCAGCAAATGCTGGGTCTGGCCAGCGCCGGCACCCCGGGCACCCTGCTGAGCCAAAGCGTGGTCGGCACCGCCGGCTGGTCCGAGTTCGTGTCCACCCGCCCTGACCTGTTCAACGGCGCTTCCAACAGCATCAACGGCATCCGCTGGTCGCTGTTCGTCTACGAAGGCGCAGGCACTTTCGACCTGACCGACAAGCATGTGCTGACCACGGTCGGCACCGGCGTCAGCGCCGCCACCATCAGCAACAGCCTGACCGCCAACAGCTTCGACGGCAGCTTCAGCGGCTCGACCGGCCTCATCATTGCAGGCGGCGGCACGGGCACTCACCCGACCCAGCTCAACGGCTCCAGCTACAACGCCGTGGGCACCGCGGGCTATGCCGGTGACCGCTTCTTCAACTGGGGCAGCGCTTTCACCAAGATCGGCAACAAGGTCGGCGTCGATTCCGCCCTGGTCCATGTCAACCCGACCGATCCGGAAGACTATGACATCTATGTGGGCGCCCAAGCCTTCGAGAACGTCAAGGTCAGCTTCGACGGCCAGACCCTCGCTGTGACCAATGTCTCCGCCGTGCCGGAGCCAGAGACCTATGCCCTGATGCTGGCTGGCCTGGGCGCCGTGGCCTTCATGGCTCGCCGCCGCCGCGCCGTCTGATTTGGGCCGGCGCTCGCCGAAGCGCCCTGTGAGGGGCGTTCAGGCGGCCGCTTGCGTGCCAAGACGCGGCCGGCCGCTGCGAGCCGGCGGCGCCACAACAGCCCAGCCCTTCCCTCCGCCACGCATCGGCGGGGAGGGGCTGAACTGCCCCCCAACAAGCAAGGCCCCGTCCATTCGTTTTTTTGTTTCCACTCTGACGAAAGCTCTCTTCATCATGAAGCTCCGCCTCCTCGCCATCGCCGCCGGCCTGGCCGCTGTGTCCAGCGCCCACGCCCTGACCCCGGCCCAAATCGCTGACGCGCGCACTGCCGGCACCCTGAAGGAAGTCACCTTCTCGGGCGCCTCGGCCCTGCGCCTGTCCCTGGGTGCTTACGTCCAGGAAATCTGCGACACGAGCACCATGCACGTGTTCTTCAACAACGCCGCCGGCGCCAACCACCGCGCCTACAGCTGCAACCTCGGCGTGGCCGTGGGCAACTATGCTGCCGGCACCCCGGTGCTGGTCACCAAGCGCGACCAAGGCGGCTCCGGCCAAGGCGTGGCCCCCATCGCCCTGAACACGCCCATCGCCCACATGAATGTGGACGCCTCCTGCGTGGTCACCGCCACCCCCAACTTCACCGACATCCAGGTGCCCAACTACACCTGCGGCACCACCAGCAACCGCGTGTCTGACGCCGGCATCTCCGACGTCGAACCCGGCCTGTTGAACGCCACCGTCAATCTGGCCGACAACACCCCCGGTGATCCGACCAGCGGCCCCTCCTCGCCGGTGGACCTGAGCAATCTGGACGTCAAGCCTTTTGTGCAAGGCATCTTCGGCGTGGCCGTGAATCTGCGCGCCTATCGCGCCCTGCAAGCCACCCAAGGCCTGACCCAGGACGACAGCGACGCCAACCGCCCCAGCCTGCCCACCACCTGGGTGCGCGGCGCCCTGACCGGCGGCCTGACCGCCTCCAACACCAGCCAGCGCGGCTGGGGCATGGTGATCAGCCCGGCCGTGGACGCCTCGGTGCACACCAAGACCCTGAACATCTGCCGCCGCCAGCCCAGCTCGGGCACCCAAGCTGCGTCCAACGCCTACTTCGCCCAGAACCCCTGCGGCCTGTCCGCCGCCAACGCTCTGCGCCAGGCCAGCGCTGCCGCGCCGGTGCACACCGCCACCGGCGGCACCTATGTGGTCAATGAAGGTGCCGGCACCGGCAACGTCGAGACCTGCATCGGCAGCACCGTGGAAAACATTGCCGGCGCCTACGCCATCGGCGTGCTGGGCCGCGAGAACAACCCCCTGGCCAATGGTGGCGACAAGAAGTACCGCTATGTCAAGCTCGATGGTGCTCAGCCCCTGCGTTATGACGCCAGCACCGGCCGCGGCGCCATCTTCGGTGACTACGACTTCGTCTACGAGTCCACCCTGCAGTACAACACCACCAACCCCAACCTGAACGCCGACAAGATCGCCTTCATCGCTGCCATCCGCAGCGGCGCACCAAAGCCCGCTTCGCTGGCCAAGGCCGATGTGGACACGCAACAAGGCGTGATGGCCCCGTCCTCGACCTGGGCCCCCGCCCAGTACGCGGCCCTGCCAGCTGCCGACAAGCCCTTCGCCTCGCGCGTGGCTCGCTTGGCCGGTGACAGCTGCTCGGTGCTGAAGCTGACACGCTGATCGCCGCGATTGCTGCACCCGGCCGCAAGCCGGGTGCTTCGCAGTACCTGTGAAACGGGGTCGGTGTTCTGACCCCGTTTTTCATGGCCTCCTGCAGCCGCCGTTGCGCAGCGCAAGCCCTCAGATGGCGCATCACAAACCGTCTGAGGGGCTTGGCAGACGGGTTCGCCACGCCCGCTGAGCCGAACGGTCTATTTCCAGCCCTCGGCGCTGGCATCAGGTTTTCACATCACTTGCGCACACTGCCGCGCATCGGGCGCCTGCCCGGCATCTCGCCATTGAGGATTGCTTCCATGTTGACCGCTTCTACATCTCGTGCTCCCTTGCTGCGCCCTCTGTTGGGACTTGTCCTGTGCGCCGCGGCTCTCGCACCTGCGCAGGCCAAACTTGAAGTCACAGCCCAACAGTCAGAGCTGGTGCTGCTGCTGCTGGATCAGAAAAAGGCGGAGATGACCTATATCAAGGATCTCGGCATCAATGCAAAGGAGTTCTGGATCACGGCGCAGCAGGACATGGGCGCCTCTTTGTTCAAGTATCTGGACCCCGAGACTGACGAGGCCCTGAAGACCTTTCTCGGCAGTGCAGACCTGGCCAGCGTCCGCTGGATCGTTGCTGCAAGCAACAAAGGTGGTGGTGAAGGTAAGGAAAGAAACGACTATGTCACCCTGAACAACAGCGGGGACCTGGCCACACAACAAAAGAACTTCAAAGCCATGAGTGAAATGATGTCGCCTTCGTTGGCAGGAAAGGAGGACATCAACAGGTACCTCACAAATGTGGCGGCTGCCACCGCGCAGACTATTCTCATCACCAACATCCGCACTGAAGAGAATGGCAGTGCCCTGGCCAGCAATGCTGCGGGCAACAAGGGCACTTATGCGGGGACTCTCACCAATTTCTTTGCGAGGGGCAGTACCCTGGCCCCTGGAGATTGCGTCGTGACCGCCACACTGTGCATGGGCAACCCTCTGGGCATTTCGTCCTGGTTCTACAAACTCACGCCCGCTCTTGACGAGGATGGCAATGTCGAATCAGACCTCCCCCTCGTCTACGACGAATTCGACAACCTCAGCGGTGACGGCTACTGGGGCTTGATCAAGGACCCCAATTCCAGCAAGTACGTGCTCAGCTACACCCTGGCGGGCTCCAACCCGCGCAGCCTGGTGAGCACAGATTTCGGCCGCAGCCGGCTCTCCTTCACCGACTACAGCGCGCAGAGCGGTTTTGCTCGCCAGATTCTGGCCCTGGCCGGCGACGATGTGGCCAATGCGCCCGATGCAGCGGCGCTCTTCCTCAACGGCAATCTGGCCGCGCAGCAGCAGGCCGTGACGGCCGTGCCCGAGCCGCAGAGCTGGGGCCTGATGGTTCTGGGCCTGCTGGGCCTGGCGGCCCATGCGCGCCGCCGCAGCAGCAACAGCAACGGCCTCAGCAACAGAAGCAGCAGCAGCGGCGCCTCGCAAGCCTGATCTGTTCGGCGAGCACGCAGCTGCGCAGCAGGCGGCCCTGCGAGCCCCAGCGGCTCGCGGGCTGAGCCTGCGCCCTCGCCTGCCACCTCGCTTCGAGCCTTTGCCCCCCTGCCGTTCGGACCACGGCGCTTCATCGCGGATTCACCACGGCTCGGGACACTGCCACCTCGCGGGCCAGGTGACTGGCGCTGAGCTCGGGCGTTTGCAGCTCACCGGCAGCGCAGGCGTGCTTGCTTGCTTGCTTGCTTGCCGCTCGCGCTGAGGTCCAGGTCTTGCTCCTCGCTGCTTCTTCTGCTTTTCGTTCGTTCATTCATTCATTCGTCTATTCATCCATCCAGGGAGTCAGCCTCTAGCCGGGCTGGGATTCATGTCGTTCTTGTCCTTGCCGACCTGCCGGATTTCTTGCGCCCTGCCGCGCTCCGTGCTGCAGCCCGCGCCTGGCCGTCTCGCGCCGGCGCTGAGCACGGCCGTGCTGGCCTTGCTTTGTGCTGCGCCAGGCTGGGCCCAGGAGGCGCCGCGCGCCACGCCCGAGCCTGCGCCGGCGGCCAGCCCGGAGCAGGCGCCGCGCTTTGACATCCTGGAGTTCGAGGTCGAGGGCAACACGGTGCTGGGTGCGCTGGTGATCGAGCAGGCCTTGCTGCCCTTCATGGGCCCGCAGCGGGCCCTGGCTGATGCCGAGGCGGCGCGTGCGGCGCTGGAGAAGGCCTACCAGAGCGCCGGCTTTCTGACCGTCTTCGTGGACCTGCCGGAGCAGCGCGTCGATGGCGGCGTGATCCGCCTGCAGGTGATCGAGGGCCGGGTCGAGCGCCTGGCGGTGACCGGCGCGCGCTACTTTGACCAGGGCGTGATCCGCAGCCGCGTGGCCGCGCTGGCACCGGGCCAGGTGCCCAATTTCAACGAGATGCAGGCCCAGCTGGCCACGGTCAACAACAGCGAAGACCGGCGCGTGCAGCCGGTGCTGCGGCCGGGCCGCCTGCCCGGCACGGTGGAGGCGGAACTGCAGGTGAAAGACCGCCTGCCGCTGAGCGGCTCGCTGGAAGCCAGCAATGCCGGCACGGCCAACACCGACCCGCTGCGCGTGACCGGCCAGTTGCGTTACGACAACCTCTGGCAACGCGGCCACAACCTGGGCCTGACCCTGACCACCGCCCCCAACCACAGCGCGCAGACCAGCGTCTTCGTGCTGAACTACGGCATCCCGCTCGAGGGCGGCGACAACCTAGGCTTCTACGCGGTTCACTCGAACAGCAATATCGACGCCCTGGGCGGCACCAAGGTGCTGGGCAAGGGCGACACCTTCGGCCTGCGCTACGCGATCAATCTGCCCGGCACCGAGGGCAGCCTGCATAACCTGAGCCTGGGCGCGGACTACCGCGATGTGCAGGAGCAGATCAGCCTGGGTGAGCTGCGCCTGGCCAAGCCCTTGCGCTACCTGCCGCTGCAAGTGGCCTACACCGGCAACTGGTTCACGGCCGAGCGCCAGACCCAGCTCAACGCCAGCCTGGGCTTCGGCCTGCGGCCGCTGATGGCGCGGCGCATTGCGGGCTGCGAGCTGGAGGACGGCAGCATCGGCATCGACGACCAGTTCCGCTGCAAGCGCAAGGGCGCCGATGGCGGCTTTGCGGCCCTGCGCGTGGACCTGCGCCACACCGAGCAAGGGCCCTGGGGCAGCGCGCTGGCGCGGCTCTCGGGCCAGCTGGCCTCGCAGCAGCTGAGCAGCGCCGAACAGTTCTCGCTGGGCGGTGCCGAATCGGTGCGCGGCTACCAGGAAGGCGCGGCGGTGGGCGACCACGGCCTGCTGGTCTCGCTGGAGCTGCGCAGCGCCAACCTGGCCGACTGGCTGCGCCGCCAGCACCCGGGCGCACCGCTGGACGATGTGGCCGAGCTGAGCCTCATGGGCTTTGTCGACGCCGGCCGTCTGCAAACCCTGAACCCCGACCCTGGACAGAACCGCCGCCAGCCCCTGCTGGGCAGCGGCTGGGGCATCCGCTTCGGCAGCCGGGCCGGTTTCAGCATCGAGCTGATCGCGGCCCGCGCCCACAAGGCGATTGCCTTCACCGACACCCCCCGCCAGCGCGTGCATGCACGCATGGCCGTGAAATTCTGAGCCTCGTGCCCCTGCTGCCATGTCGCGTCGTCCTGCCTCTTCGCCTGCCTCCCCGCACACTTCCTCGCAGGCATCTCGCCTGACACCCCCGCCACTGCCGCAGGCGGGCACTCTGTCTCATGCCGCACCGCCGGTGCCGCACTGGGGCCATGCCCTGCTGCACCCCCTGGTAGCGGCCCTGGCCACGGTGATGCCCTGGCAGGCGCAGGCCCAGACGCAGGCGGCGCCCAAGGTCAACGCCCTGCCCCAACCGGCCCCGGGCTGGCGCGTCTTCGGCAGCGGCCAGAGCAGCCTGCCGCAAGCGGTGCCCAATGCCCGCGGCGGCGCGGACATGCTCATCAAGCAGGACAGCCAGCGTGCCATCTACGACTGGCTGAGCTTTGACATCGGCGCGCAGAGCTCGGTCACCTTCGACATGGCGCAGCGCAATGCCAGCGCCCTGAACCGCATCGGCGGCGCCAACCCCAGCCAGATCTTCGGCAGCCTCAAGGCCACCAACGGCGGCGAGATCCTGCTCTACAACCGCAACGGCATCCTGTTCGGCAGCGGCGCCCGCATCGATGTGGGCAGCTTGATCGCCACCTCGCTCAAGCCGCGTGATGAGGACTACAAAAACGGTTTCGCCAACAACATCCTCGGCGGCGACCCGGCCTTCCGCTACGACGCCGCGGCCGAAGGCGGGCGCACGGGCGCAGCCCTGTTCGCCGACAGCTATGTGCGTGTGGCGCCGGGTGCCGAGCTGCGCAGCGCCGAGGGCGGCCGCATCTTCCTGTTCGCCAAAAAGGTGGAGAACGCCGGCACGATCAGCGCACCCGGCGGCCAGGTGGTGCTGGGCGCGGGGGCCGAGGTCTATCTGGGCCTGCCCTCGACCTCCAAAGAGCGGCTGAGCCAGACGCTTTACGCCTCGGAATCCAACCCCGATGTGCCGGCCCTGCGCGGCCTGCTGGTCGAAGTGGGCCAGGCCGACCTCGGCAAGGACTCGGGCGATGGCACGGTCACCAACGCCGGGCGCGCAGCCGGCGCGGCTGCCGCCAATGCCCAGCCCGGCGTGATCGAAACGCCGCGCGGCAACACCACCCTGGTGGGCATGGCGGTGAACCAGCTGGGTCGCGTGTCGGCCACCACCAGCGTGGCGCAGAACGGCTCGATCTTTCTGCTCGCGCAAGGCAATGCGGCCGGGGCGTCCACCAACACCACGCCGTCGGACGCGCAGTACAAGCGCGCCCGCACAGGCGGCAGCCTGATCCTCGGCGGCGACAGCCGCACCGAGATCAAGCCGGACAACACCGGGGCCGACGGCAAACCGCTGAGCTCGGACGACAACGCCGGCTTCACCGCCTCGCGCCTGAACCTGGCCGGCGCGGCCATCAGCCTGCAGCCCGGCGCCCAGGTCGTGGCCCCGGGCGCACAAGCCTTTGTGCGCGCCAGCCTGACGCCCAATTACGACGGCAGCCCGGGCGGCGAACATGTGTTCAAGCCCGAGGGCGGCAGCCTGAGCATCGGCGCAGGCGCGGTGATCGATCTCGCCGGCACGACCGACACCCAGGTCGGCGTGGACCGCTACTTCGTCACCACCGAGCTGCTGGGCAGCAATGACCTGCGCGATGCGCCGTTGCAGAAAGACGGCCTGCTGTTCCGCAACAAGGTGACGCTGGACATCCGCGCCAGCTCGGACATCCTGGGCGATCTGGCCAGCTACCGCCTGGGCCTGCAGCGCACGGCCAGCGAGCGCCTGGCCAAGGGCGGCAGCCTGTCCATCCTTTCGGGCGGCACGGTCGATGTGGCCGCGGGAGCGCGGCTCGATGTCAGCGGCGGCCAGGTGCAGGTGGGCGAGGCCAAGGTGCGGCCCAGCCTGCTGACCGCGGCCGACGGCCAGGTCTACACCCTCAACAACGCGCCCAAGGATGTGGTGTTCGAAGGCATCAGCAGCGCCTTCGTCAACCGCAGCGCCTGGAAGCGCAATGGCGCCCGCGTCGGCTTTGGCCTGCAGGGCAGCGAGCGCCTGGAAGCCGGCTATGTGGAAGGCCGCTCCGGCGGCAGCCTGCAGATCGTGGCGCCGCAGCTGAGCCTGCAGGGCGAGCTGCGCGGCCAGGTGGCGCAGGGGCGCCGCCAGCTCAACGGCCAGGACGCCCGCGCGGACCTGGCCCGCCTGAGCCTGGGCGCCGCCCGTCATGGCCGCGACTTCGCGGCCGACGCCTATGCCGGCGCCGTGCTGGAGCGCCTGGTGCTGGGCCGCAAGGCCGGCGAGGCAGGCGCCAATTTCTCATTGGCGCAGATCGAGGCAGGCGGTTTCGGCCGGGTGCAGATCAGCAGCGTGCAAAGCCTGGAGCTGCCGAGCGAAGCGCGCCTGAGCCTGCCCGCCCTGGGCCAGCTGGAGCTGAACTCCGAGAAGGGCTCGGTCATCCTGGGCAGCGATCTGCGCCTGCCGGGCGGCAGCCTGCTGGCGCGCAGCCTGGACGGCGGCGAGGTGCAGCTGGGTGCGGGCGTGCGCCTGGATGCCTCGGGCAGCTGGACCAATGCCATGCTGGACGGCGTGGGCTCGGGCGCTGGCACGGCCGGCGGCTCGGTCATGCTGGCCAGCCAGCGTGCGGTCAAGACCGGCGCGGGCGCAGTGATCGATGTCTCGGGCGGCGCCTGGGTGGATGCCGGCGGCACGGTGCGCAGCGGCGCGGCCGGCAGCATCAGCC
Organism: Burkholderiales bacterium PBB2; assembly: GCA_002255955.1. Classification (GTDB taxonomy): domain Bacteria; phylum Pseudomonadota; class Gammaproteobacteria; order Burkholderiales; family Burkholderiaceae_C; genus Paucibacter_A. Next base: position 56,230 of record NKIM01000030.1, read on the forward strand.
TCGGCCAGGACAGCAATGCCGACGATGCCAAGAAGGCGCTCAACACCGTGCGCCTGCAGCTGGACGCCAGCACCGAGCTGCGCGCCTACTCGGCCCAGCGCGGCGGCGCGCTGAACCTGACGACGCAGACGATCCAGATCGGCACCAATGCAGACAATGCAGCCGCCGCCGATCTGCGCCTGGGCACCGAGTTCTTCAGCCAGGGCGGTTTTGCCAGCTTCTGGCTGGACGGCCATGCCACGCTCGACGTGGCGGCGGGCAGCCGCATCGCCCCGATCGCACAAAGCTGGGCCCCGTTGGCCACGGCCCGCCTGGCCCCGAGCGGCTCGGTGGTGGCCACGCAGATGCAGGCCGCTTCGGCCAGCAACGCCCTGCCCCAGGTGGTCAACCTCAGCCTCAACGCCAATGCGCCCATCCTGGGCAGCCTCAAGGTGGGCGAAGGCGCGGCCATCGAGCTGCGGCCCACGGTCAGCTTCTCGCTCAATGCCGCGGCGCATCTGCAGTTCGACGGCCGCGTACAAGCCCCGGGCGGCACGGTGGCGATGCGGGTGGCGGCCAGCGACGACAGCACGGCCCAGTACCTGTGGCTGGGCGCGAACAGCGTGATCGATGTGGCCGGCACCCGGCTGCTGACGCCCAGCAATGACGGGCTGCTGCGCGGCCAGCTGCTGGCCGGCGGCACGGTCAACCTCAACGCCAGCGGCAGCTTCGCCAGCAGCCTGGTCTGGAGCCAGGGCAGCCGCATCCATATCGGCGGCGCCCAGGGCGAGCTCGATGTCAGCCTGCGCGAAAGCGGCGGCACCCGCACACAGCGCCAGACCGTGGCCAGCGGCGGCGGCAGCCTCAACCTCAGCGGCAGCGGTGCACTGATCCTGGAAGGCGATCTGCGCGCCCAGGGCGGCGATGCAGCCCAAGCCGGCGGCCGCGCCAGCATCAACCTCACCGCAGGCCGCAGCAGCAGCGGCAGCCTGCCACCCCTGCGCGAGCTGAGCCTGAGCGTGCAGCGCGGCGAGGCCAGTGGCGGCATGCAAGCCGCACTGCTGCCCAAGCCCGCCGATCTGGGCGGCAACAGCGCCGCCTCCATCGCCGCCAGCAATGCCCGCATCTCGGCCGCCCAGCTGCAGGCGGCCGGCCTGGCCGACCTGAGCCTCGGCGCGCAGGATGGCCTGCGCATCGAAAACGGCGTGTCGCTGAACCTAGCCCGCCAGCTGCAGCTCGACAGCCCCAGCCTGCGCATGGACGCGAACGCCCGCGCCGAGCTGGCCGCCACCGAGCTGATCTGGGCCAATTTCGCCAACAAGGACCGCCCCACCCAGTCCAACGGCACGCCCGCCCCGCTGCTGCAGCCTAGTGCTGGCAGCGGCGCCCTCAGCCTGAGTGCGAGCCAGAACCTGGTGCTGTCCGACCGCCTGGTGACCCAGGGCCTGGGCAGCCTGGCCCTGAACGCGGGCCAGGATCTGCGCCTGCAAAGCCGCAGCACCGAAGCCAGTGCCACCGGCGACCGTGTGGCCGGCGCCCTGCTGAGCCCGGCCGATCTGAGCCTGCGCGCCGCCCAGATCTACCCGGCCACTGACACGCCCTTCACCGTCGATGTGGGCAGCCACCGCGTCAGCATCGCCCGAAGCAGCAACACGCCGGCCGACCAGCCAGCCAGCGCCGGCGGCCAGCTCTTCATCAAGGCCCGCGAGATCGAACAAGGCGGCGTCGTGCGTGCGCCCTTCGGCCGTATCGAGCTGCAGGCCAGCGAGCGCCTGAGCCTCAAGGCCGACAGCGAGACCTCGGTCAGCGGTGCCGGCCAGCAGCTCGTCTTCGGCAAGGCCGATGCCAATGGCTGGAGCCAGACGGCCAACCCCAATCTGCTGCTGAGCCAGCCCTTGGCCAAGCAGTTGCTGCTGCAGGCACCGGCCCTGAACCTGGAAGAGAAAGCCTTGCTCGACCTGAGCGGCGGCGGCCAGCTCAGCGGCTGGCAGTTCGTGCCCGGCCCGGGCGGCTCCAGCGATGTATTCACGGGCAGCGATGGGGCCTTTGCCCTGCTGCCCTCGCGCCAGTTGCAGGCGCTCTGGGACCCTAGCCTGGCGGCCGTGACGCCGGCCCTGGGCCGCCAGCTCGAAATCGGCGACGGCGCGGCCGTGCCCGCCGGGCGCTACACCCTGCTGCCGGCGCGTTATGCCATGCTGGCCGGCGCCTACCTGGTGCGGCCGCTCAGCGGCACGCCGCTGAATCTGGGCGCCGTGATCCCGCAGGCCGACGGCAGCCAGTGGATCGGTGCGCGCCTGCGCGACGCCGGCACCGCCTTCCAAAGCACCCTGCCCTCGGGCTGGCTCTTGCTGAGCGCCGAGCAGGCCCGCAAGCGCAGCGAGATCCGCCTGCGCGATATCGACGGTCACTTTGCCGAGAAGGCCAGCAAGGCCGGTGAAGCCCTGCCGGCCGGCAATCGCGATGCCGCGGCCCTGGTGCTGAATGCGCAGCAGCTGCAGATGCAGGCCAGCCTGCTCAGCGCCGTGGGCAGCATGAAGCCCGAAGGCGCCAAGGAGGCCACCCCTGGCCGCGGCGCCCAAGTCTTCATCGCCAGCGAGCGCATCCAGATTGGCGGCACGGCCGATACGGGCTTGCCAAGCACAACCCTGCGACTCGACACCAAGACACTGGAAGGCATCCAGGCCGAGCAGCTCGTCATCGGTGCCGTGCCGCTGGGCAACAGCAGCGACAGCCTGCAAGCCGTGGCCCGCGAATTAACGGTCAAGGCCGGCAGCTCGCTGAGCAGCCGGGACCTGCTTCTGAGCGCCAGCGAAACGCTGCGGCTGGAGGACGGCATCCATCTGAAGGCCGAGGCGTCCGCCACGACCACAAGCCTGTCCGCGGGCAGCGATTGGAAGCTCAAGGGCGGCGGCGCCGCCGTACGGGTGAGCGCACAAGCCGATGCCGGCCTGCAGCGCCAGGATCTGCCCAAGGCCGATGACAAGGCACCCCCGGTGCCCGTGGCCAAGCTCGACCTGGGCGCGCAGATCCAACTCGAAGCCGCCGCAGGGCGCGGCAGCATCAGCCTGGACAGCAGCGGCGACAGCCGTGTGGGCGCCGGGCTGACGCTCGCGGGCCAGGCCCTGGATCTGGGCGCGCGCCAGGTGTTGATCGGTGCGGCGAACGCGCCGAGCGGCAGTCTGAGCCTGGATGCAGATCTGCTGCAACAACTGAGCGCACAAAAAAGCATCAGCAGCCTGACCCTTCGCAGCTACAGCAGCATCGACTGGAGCGCTGGCGCCAGCTTGGGCCAGACCAGCTGGCAGAGCCTGACCCTGGACGCTCCGCTGCTGCGCGCCCCGCAGAACGGGACCGGCAGCGCCCTGGCTCAGCACATCGTGCTGACGCAAAGCAGCGGTCAGACCGTCAAACCCGCTCTTGAGGGCGCGGCGCTCCCGGCAGGCAGCCTGCTGCTGAGTGCCACCAAGACCCTGACGCGCGAAGCCGGCAGCCAGCGCATCGACGCCATCAAGACCGACTGGGAGGCCGGCCAGGCCCTGCTGGTGCAGGGCGGCAGCGAAGCCTTCTTCAGCGGCGCCCTGAACGCCACGGCCCCGCTGCTGGGCCAAAGCGGCAATGCCCGCAGCAGCTGGCAGGTGCGCGACGGCTTTGTCTTCAGCAAGCCATCGGACAGCAAGGTCAATGAAGCGGCCCTGGCCCTGCTGGAACCGGGAGGTCAGCTCAGCATTGCCGCCCAGACGATTGCACAAGCCAGCCGCATCGAGATGCGCGGCGCTCAGCTGAACCTGGCGGCCCGCGACGGCCTGGAGTTCAAGAGTGGCTCGGACACCCTCGTGGCGGGCCGAACCCTGAACCTGCACGGCAGCGCGGTGGACTTGCCCGGCGGCAAACTGGTGGCCAGCAGCGGCCAGAAGAACCTGGTGCTGGAGGCGGGCGCCACATTGAATGTCTCGGGTGCAGGCCTCAGCGATGCGGGCACGCTGCAGCTGAGCGCGCCCCTGGGCAAGGTGATCCTGGCGGGCAAGCTGAGCGGAGAGTCCAAAGCCAGCGCCCGAGGCGGCCAGCTCGAGATCGACAGCGGCCAGCCGGTGAAGCTGGAGGATCTGGCCAAGGGCTTGGGCGCCAACAACTTCAGTGGCAGCCTCAGCCTGCGCAATCGCAGCGGCGATCAGCAGCTGGCATCTGGCGTGCTGCTGGCGGCGGATGAGATCCGTCTCGTCAGCGACGCGGGGGGCCTGGACATTGCCGGCAGCTTGCGCGCCAGCAACAGCGCCGCGCAAGGCAAGGGCGGCCAGATCGTTCTGGCGGCCGGCCAGAACTTGAACATTGCCGCAGGCGCCCAGCTGCAGGTGCAGGCGCCACTTGGCCAGGGCGGCCGCATCGAGCTGCACAGCAGCCAGGGCCAGATCGAGGTTCAGGCTGGCTCGATGCTGGATCTGGGCGGCAGCGATCGCGTGCACGGCGGCCAGTTGCTGCTGCGCGCGGGCCGCGAGGACACGGGCAATGAGAAAGCGCCCGAAGGTCGTGACGTGAAGATCGGCGCGCTCGCCGGCCGCATCGAGGGCGTCTACAGCGTCGACGTCGAGGCGGTCAAGGTTTACCGCCAGGCCGACACCATCGGCCTGGGCAGCGCCATGCAGCCGGCGCCCACGCCGGGCAATCCGCCCCGCCCCTCCCCCACACCAGCGCCCACACCGGTCCCCGAAGAGCCCGAGGCCGAAGCCGAAGGCCTGAGCAGGAACCCGGGCCGGATTTCGCAGGCCGCGGGCCTGCCGCCCGCACCGCTGGCGCTCAACCTGACCCGCGCCGACGAGGGCAGCACACCCTCGACCGGCAATGGCAATGGCAGCACCCAGGGTCAACTGCCCCCCCGGCCGCCGCTCAAGCCGGGCGACCCGGTGATCCCGGCGCCACCACCGCCGCCGCCACCACCTCCGCCGCCGCCGCCAACGCCAGTTCCCCCAGGTCCGGTCCCGGCCCCTGTGCCGCCTGCCCCCATCCCGGGCAAGTTCGGCACCGCCCTGGTCGATGCCGAGAGCCGCGACTATCTGGAAGCCCATGCCGAGGCCGTGACACGCCGCCTGACGGCGCTGCAGCCCGAGCTGCAGCAACGCCTGCGCGTGCGCGCCGGAGCCGAGCTGCAATCGACCGGCGATATGCGCCTGAGCGTGGACTGGAACCTGCCCCTGCTGGTGGCAGCCGATCGCGCCGCCATGCCGCATGCGGCCGAAACCTCGATCACCCTGCGCGCCGCCGGCAATGTCTACCTGGAACGTGGCCTGAGCGCCGGTTTCCAGTCGCCCACCAACCAGTCCAGCACGCCGCTGGACCAATGGCTGGCAGTCAGCGGCATGGCCGGTGACCTGCGCGTCGTGGCCGGTGCCGATCTGAGCTCGGCCGATGTGATGGCCGCGCGCACGCCCACCGCAGGCGCCACCGGCAATGGCCTCGCCCCGGAGGAGATCAAGCTGCAGATTGGCCGCGCGAGCACGGGCGGCGAACCGCCCAGCGTGCCGCTGCGCAGCACCACCGGCTCGCTGCAGCTGGCCTCCTCGGGGGATGTGGTCCTGCTCAACGCCGGCGCCAAGGTCTACACCACCGGCCGGCCGGTGCTTAGCCGCCAGCCCGAAGATCTGAACCTGCCGCCCAGCCCGCCGGCACCGAACCCCGCGCCGGCTCCCACGCCGAGTCCGGCGCCCACACCAGCGCCGGCGCCGACACCTTCCCCGGCGCCTGTGCCTGCGCCTGCCCCGAGCCCCGCTCCCACGCCAGCCCCGTCACCGGCACCCACGCCTGCGCCAGACCCGGATCCCGCGCCGACACCTTCACCGTCGCCCTCGCCCTCGCCCTCGCCCTCGCCTGCCCCGAGCCCTATCCCCAGCCAGCCCAGCGTCGGCAATGGCAGCAGCACCACGGACGGACGCCTGCCCCCGGCGCCGCCGCTGCCGCCGCGCCCGCCAGAGCCCTCGCAGGGCAATGGCAACGCCAGCACGGGCGGCACTTTGCCTCCGCCGCCGCCCATTCAGCCCAGCCCCGTGCCGAGCCCGAGCCCCACCCCCACCCCCACACCCGCTCCCTCCCC
>NKIM01000031.1 GCA_002255955.1 Burkholderiales bacterium PBB2
AAGCGAACGCAGGGAGCGGAGTGAGTTATGCGCCAGCCCCGAGGCGCGAGCAGCGCAGGGAAGTCGGCCCGGCAGGGCCGACCCCGGAACCATGAGCCCGGCGGCGGCGCGGGCTGCAGGGCCTCACGAACCAAGCCAAAGGCTGTCGTGTGCCGGGTCCCGCCGCACTCAAGCCTTGATCTGCAGCAGACGCGAAATCTGGCCGGCGGCGTCGAGCAGGCGGGGCAGGGTGTGGGCCAGCAGCTGGTCGGGGGCGCGGCGGTTCACTTGGGAGCCGACGTTGAGCGCGGCGATCACGTGGCCGTTGCGGTCGGTGATGGGGGCGGCCAGGGAGACCAGGCCGTCTTCGAGCTCCTGGTTGACCAGGCACCAGCCCTGGCGGCCGGCTTGCTGGATGCGCTCGCGCAGATCGGGCAGATTGGCCACGGTGCGGCCAGCCAGCGGGGCGATCTGGACCTGGCTCAGTTGCGACTCCAGTGCCGGGGGCGGCAGGCTGGCCAGCAAGACGCGGCCCATGGAGGTGCACCAGGCCGGCAGGCGGCTGCCCACGCCGAGGTTGATGCTCATGATCTTGCGCGCCGGCACGCGCAGCACGTAGACGATGTCCTGGCCTTCCAGCACCGCGGCCGAGACGCTCTCGCCCAGCTCGGCGGCCAGTTGCTGCATCACCGGCTCGGCGAACTGCCACAGCGGCTGCGAGGACAGGTAGGCAAAACCGAGGTCCAGGATCTTGGGGGTCAGGGCGAACAGGCGGCCATCGCTCTTCACATAACCCAGGGTTTCCAGGGTCAGCAGGATGCGGCGGGCGCCGGCCCGCGTCATGCCGCAGCGGCGGGCCACCTCGGTCAGCGTCTGGCGCGGTGCGCTGGCGTCGAAGGCGCGGATCACCGACAGGCCGCGGGCAAAGGACTGCACATAGCTGTCCCCGGGCTTGGGTGCGGCGGCGTCGGGCGCGCGGGCGTCATCGTTCATGGCCGGCAGTATAGGGAGGGCAGGCCTGCCTTCCGGGTGCCGGCGTGACCGACGGCAGCGGCCTCAAAAACTGGCTAACATCGCGCCCGCAGTCTTTCCCCCAGTGAGTGAGGAGTTTTTTGTCATGGCCATGGATGTTGTCGATTTTGAGATCAAGGGCGCCGAGATGCAGTTCGTCGAGGTCGAGCTCGACCCGGGCGAAGCCGCCATCGGCGAGGCTGGCAGCATGATGTTCATGGATGCCGGTATTTCCATGGACACCGTCTTCGGCGATGGCGCAGCCAGCCAGGGCGGCTTTTTCGGCAAGCTGCTGGGCGCGGGCAAGCGCCTGATCACCGGCGAATCGCTGTTCACCACCATCTACACCAACCAAGGCTCGGGCAAGCAGCGCGTGGCCTTTGCCGCCCCTTACCCGGGCAAGATCCTGCCCATGGATCTGCGCCAGCTCGGCGGCACCCTGATCTGCCAGAAGGATTCCTTCCTGTGCGCGGCCCGCGGCGTGTCCCTCGGTATCGCCATCCAGCAAAAGCTGGGCACCGGCTTCTTCGGCGGTGAAGGCTTCATCATGCAAAAGCTCGAAGGCGATGGCCTGGCTTTTGTCCACGCCGGCGGCACCGTGGTGCGTCGCACTCTGGCGCCCGGCCAGACCTTGCTGGTGGACACCGGCTGCGTGGTGGCCTACACCCCGAGCGTGGATTTTGAAATTCAGTATGTCGGCAAGATCAAGACCGCGCTGTTCGGCGGCGAGGGCCTGTTCCTGGCCAAGATGACCGGCCCGGGCGAGGTTTGGCTGCAGAGCTTGCCCTTCTCGCGCCTGGCTTCGCGCATCTTTGCCGCTGCCCCGCAGAATGGCGGACGCCGGGAAGAAGGCTCGGTGCTCGGCGGCTTCGCGGCCGGCGCGGCAGGCGCGGGCATCCTGGGTGGCCTGCTCGGCGGCGACGACGAGTGAGCGAGGGCCGCGCGCCGATCCCCTGCACTGCGAGCGGCCCCGGGCCGCTCTTTTTTTGTTCGGTTTTTTGAGCCGCTTCACGGTTTCGCCTTCACCATCCCGACATGCCTGTTCAATCCTTGAGTCGTGTGGCTGACGCCTTCTGGCGCGCGGCCGCCTACTGCCTGCATCCGCGGGTGATCGCCCTGTCCCTGCTGCCCTTGCTGATCGCGGCCGGCCTGGCCTTCGGCCTGGGCTACTTTTTCTGGGAGCCGGCGGTGGACGGCATGCGTGCGCAGCTGGAGTCCTGGCGCCTGATCGAGTCCTTGCTGGGCTGGCTGGACCATGTCGGTCTGGGCGGTTTCCGCTCGGCCCTGGCGCCCTTGCTGGTGCTGGCTCTGGCCCTGCCGGTGCTGGTGGTGCTGAGCCTTTTGCTGGTGGCCTTGCTGCTGACGCCCACCGCCGTCAATCTGGTGGCGCAGCGGCGCTTTCCGCTGCTGGAGCGCAAGCGGGGCGCGTCCTTTGTGCATTCGCTGCTGTGGTCGCTCGCTCATGGGGTGGCGGCGCTGCTGGCTGTTGTGATCAGCCTGCCGTTCCTGCTGATTCCGCCCCTGGTGCTGATCGTGCCGCCGCTGATCTGGGGCTGGCTGGGTTACCGGGTGTTTGCCTACGACGCCTTGTCCGAGCACGCCTCGGTGGCCGAGCGGCGCCAACTGCTGCGCCTGCACCGCGTGCCCTTGCTGGGCCTGGGCCTGCTGACGGGCTACCTCGGTGCAGCGCCGGCGGCGATCTGGGCTTTTGGCGTGATGGCCGTGGCCTTGGCGCCGTTTCTGATCCTGGCCTCGATCTGGCTCTACACCCTGGTTTTTGCGTTTTCTTCCCTGTGGTTTACGCACTACTGCCTGGCTGCGCTGCAGGAGCTGCGCCTGAGCCGCTCGGCGTCGCCGCCCGGACCCTCAGGCCTGGTGCTCGATGCTGAAGCTCCCACGCCCACACCCCCATTGCTGCCCAAGGCTGACGCATGAACACCCTCTCGGTTTCGACCCCTCGGCCCAAGATCGGCCTGATCATCATTGGCGACGAGATCCTGTCCGGCAAGCGCCAGGACAAGCACCTCAGCAAGTTCATCGAGATCCTGGCCGCGCGCGGCATGAGCCTGGACTGGGCCCAGTACCTGGGCGATGACCGCGCCCACATCAGCGCCCGGCTGCGCGAGGCCTTCGCCAGCGGTGACCTGGTGATCAGCTGCGGCGGCATTGGCGCCACGCCGGACGACCACACCCGCCAGGCCGCGGCTGCCGCGCTCGACCGGGAGCTGGTCTTGCACTCCGAGGCGCGCGCCCTGATCTGGCAGCGCATCCAGGACATGGCGGCGGAGAAGGGCGAGGCGGTCGACCCCGATCACCCCGACACCTTGCGCCGTCTGGAAATGGGCGTGTTCCCGGCCGGCGCCGACATCATCCCCAACCCCTTCAACAAGATCCCGGGCTTTTCGGTCGGCACGGTCTATTTCGTGCCCGGCTTCCCGGTGATGGCCCACCCGATGATGGAATGGGTGCTGGACCAGCGCCACGCCGATCTGCAGCGCCCGGTGCAGCGCCAGGAGCTGTCGCTGATCGTCCAGGGCGCCATGGAGGCCAGCCTGACGCCGCTGATGGAGCGTGTGGAGGCGGAGTTCCCGGGCATCAAGGTCTTCAGCCTGCCCAGCGTGGACCACCCGCAGTGGGGTCGCCATATCGAGCTGGGCGTCAAAGGCCCGGCCGAACAGATGGACGCGGCCTACCAGGCACTGAAAAGCGGCGTGATCCAGTTTGGTGCCTCGGTGAGCACTGAATTGGTGCGCTGAGCCACCTGGTCTTGCACTATTTTGGTGATTGCCTCGTGATTTCTTGACTGGCCGCCCTGTTCCGGGGCCGGGCCTCGGCCCATAATCCCGGGGCTTTGGGTCCGGATGCACCGGTGCAGCGCAGGGCTTGCGGGGCTGGGCCCCGAGGGCTGACGCAAAGCGCACGAGCAGCCCAAAGTTGGCACACAAACTGCTTATTCAAAGGCTGCGCGGCCTGAGTCTGTTCGAGCAGTGCAAGCCAAACAAATACCTACGCATCCGCAAGCTTTCTCCCGCTACTTACCCGTTTAGGAGTTTCTGATGGCCAAGACCGTCGCCGACGTGATGAAGATCGTCAAGGAAAACGAAGTCAAGTTTGTTGACTTCCGTTTCACCGACACCCGTGGCAAGGAACAGCACGTGACCGTGCCGGTTTCGCACTTCGACGAAGACAAGTTCGTCTCCGGCCATGCTTTCGACGGCTCGTCCATCGCAGGCTGGAAGGGCATCGAAGCCTCGGACATGCTGCTCATGCCCGATCCGAACACGGCCAATATCGACCCCTTCTTCGAAGAGCCGACCCTGATCCTGTCTTGCGACGTGGTCGACCCGGCCGACGGCAAGGCCTACGAGCGCGATCCCCGCTCGCTGGCCAAGCGCGCGGAAGCGTACCTGAAGGCCTCGGGCCTGGGCGACACCGCCTACTTCGGTCCTGAGCCCGAATTCTTCATCTTCGACTCGGTGCGTTGGGCCAACGACATGTCGGGTTCTTTCTTCAAGATCGAATCCGAAGAAGGCGCCTGGAACACCGGCAAGGAATACGAGCACGGCAACACCGGCTACCGTCCGACCGTCAAGGGTGGCTACTTCCCCGTGCCCCCGGTCGACAGCGGCCAGGACATGCGCTCGGAAATGTGCTTGATCCTGGAACAACTGGGCATCCCGGTTGAAGTGCATCACCACGAAGTGGCGAACGCGGGCCAGATGGAAATCGGCACCAAGTTCAGCTCCCTGGTCGAGCGCGCCGACTGGACCCAGCTGCAAAAGTACGTGATCCAGAACGTGGCCCATGCCTACGGCAAGACTGCCACCTTCATGCCCAAGCCCCTGGTCGGCGACAACGGCAGCGGCATGCACGTGCACCAGTCCGTGTGGAAGGACGGCAAGAACCTGTTCGCCGGTGACGGCTACGCCGGTCTGAGCGACTTCGCCCTGTACTACATCGGCGGCATCATCAAGCACGCCCGTGCCCTGAACGCCATCACCAACCCCGGCACGAACTCATACAAGCGCCTGGTGCCTGGCTTCGAAGCCCCAGTGAAGCTGGCCTACTCGGCCAAGAACCGCTCGGCTTCGATCCGCATCCCCTACGTGGCTAACCCCAAGGGCCGCCGCGTCGAGGCGCGCTTCCCTGATCCTTCGGCCAACCCGTACCTGTGCTTCGCAGCGCTGCTGATGGCGGGTCTGGACGGCGTGGAAAACAAGATCCACCCGGGCGAAGCCGCCACCAAGGACCTGTACCACCTGCCGCCGGAAGAAGACGCCCTGGTGCCCACCGTCTGCCACAGCCTGGACCAGGCCCTGGAAGCGCTGGACAAGGACCGTGCCTTCCTGACCAAGGGTGGCGTGTTCACCGATGCTTACATTGACGCCTACATCGACCTGAAGATGCAGGAAGTGACCCGCCTGCGCATGGCGACCCACCCGGTCGAGTTCGACATGTACTACGCACTGTGATGGCCGCCGGCCCTCAGCGTGCCGTGATGTGCGCTGCAGGCCGGGCTTTCACGAGCCGAAAGGCTCACCGCAAAGGACGGCCTCGGCCGTCCTTTTTCATGCCCGGCCCGGGTTCATTGGCTGTGGGTTGCGCGGGACAAGGCGGGATTCAGCGGGTTTGTGCGTTGACTGCGGACGCAGCACATGGGCCACAATCGCGCCATGTTGATCCGATCCGCTTCGCCGATGACTTCGATCCGCAAGAGTGCCCGAGCCGGTCTGCCGAAATGGGCCGTTTGGAGTGCGGGCGCGCTCATCTCGGCCCTGGCCTCGGGTGCTCAGGCCCAGGGCACGGTCTACCGCTGCCCCGGCCCGCCGGTGCTCTACACCGATGCCTTGTCGGCCAAGGAAGCGTCGGAGAAGGGTTGCCGCACCATCGAGGGCTCGCCCATCACCGTGGTGCAGTCGCCCAAGCCCAAGGCAGGCTCGGCAGGCACGGCCGGGGGCTCGCATGGTGAAGCCAGCGGCACGCCTGCGGCGCGCAGCAGCAGCGACGGCGGCCGGGTCGACCCGAGCCAGCAACGCAGCCGCGACAACGAGCGCCGCCGCGTGCTGGAAACCGAGCTGCGCGAGGCCGAGGAACGCCTGGCCACCACGCAGCGTGAATACGCCGGCGGCAACGCCGAGCGACGCGCCGACGAGCGCAACTACCAGCGCTACCTGGACCGCATGGCCGAGCTCAAGGCCAGCATCGCGCGCCAGGAGAGCGATGTCGCGGCGCTCAAACGCGAAATCAGCAAGCTGCCGTCCTGAGGCCCGGCCATCGTCGCCGGTCTGGGGCGCCCGCAGCGGCACCCAGGAGTTGTTCTCATGAGCCCCAGCGCTCCCACCCATTCCGTGCCTCTGACCGAGGCCGAGCGGACACCGCCGGTGTTCGATGCCCTGGACATGCTGGCCACCATGGTGGCCGTGGTCCGCCCGGACGGCGAATGCCTGTTCGCCAACACCGCGTTTGAAAACGTCATGGGCCTGTCGCGCCGTGCCGTGCAGCGCAGCAGTCTCTACGACTGGTTTGCCGAAGCTGGCCGCCTGCGCGACACGGTCGAGGGCGTGGCCCGCAACGCTTATTCCAGCAGCCGATTCGATGCCTTGCTGCGCCGTGGCGTGCGCCCGCACGAGGTGCTGGTGCCGGTGCACGTGATCGTCTCGCAGCTGGAGGCCGGTTCGGCCGCGCCGCGCGGCGGCGATCTGGTCTTGATCGAACTGATCGAGAACGCCCAGCAGACTCGGCAGGACCGCGAGGAGCGCACGCTCGACCAGGTGCAGGCCACCAAGGAGCTGACCCGCAATCTGGCGCACGAAATCAAGAACCCGCTGGGCGGCATCCGCGGCGCCGCGCAGCTGCTGGCCATGGAGCTGGCACCCACCGAGATGGGGGCCGAGCTCAGCGAGTACACCCAAGTCATCATCCATGAGGTCGATCGCCTGCAAAGCCTGGTCGACCGCCTGCTGGCGCCGCACCGCCATGCGCCGGTGGTGGCCGATGTCAACATCCACGAGGTCTGCGAGCGCGTGCGCGCGCTGGTGCTGGTCGAGCATCCGCGTGGCCTGTCGATCAAGCGCGACTACGACACCTCGCTGCCCGATTTCCGCGGTGACCGCGAGCAACTGATCCAGGCCGTGCTCAACATCGTGCAAAACGCGGCCCAGGCCTTGCAGACGCGCATGGCGGCCGGTGATGCCTGCATCACCTTGCGCACGCGGGTGGCCCGGCAGGTGACGATTGGTAAACAGCGCTGGCGCTTGGCATTGGAATTGCATGTCGAGGACAACGGCCCCGGAATTCCGGCCGAGATTCGTGATCGCATCTTCTTCCCCCTGGTGTCGGGGCGAGAGGGCGGTTCCGGCCTCGGCCTGACGCTGGCGCAGACGATCGCCCAACAGCACCAAGGCATGATCGACTGCGAAAGCGAACCGGGCCGGACCGACTTTCGCATCACCTTGCCCCTGCCCTAGAGGGAACCAGCCGCATGAAATCCATCTGGGTTGTCGACGACGATCATTCCATCCGCTTCGTGCTGGAAAAAGCCTTGAGCCGCGAGGGCTTGCCCGTGCGCAGCTTCAGCAACGCCCGCGATCTGCTGGCCGCGTTGGAGGAGGACAGCCCGCAGGTGCTGGTGTCCGACATCCGCATGCCCGGAGGCTCAGGTCTTGACCTGCTCGCCAAGGTCAAGGCCCGCCTGCCACATCTGCCCGTCATCATCATGACGGCCTACTCCGATCTCGACAGCGCCGTCGCCGCCTTCCAGGGCGGGGCGTTTGAATACTTGCCCAAGCCTTTTGACCTGCCACGTGCGGTCGAGCTGATCCGCCGCGCCCAGGAAGAAAGCCAGCGCGAGGCCGTGGCCGATGAGGCCGCCGCGCAAGTGCCCGAGATGCTGGGCCAGGCGCCCGCCATGCAGGATGTCTTCCGTGCCATCGGCCGGCTGAGCCAGAGCCATGTGACGGTGTTGATCACCGGCGAATCGGGCTCGGGCAAGGAACTGGTTGCGCGCGCCCTGCACAAGCACAGCCCGCGCGCCGAGGGCCCGTTTGTCGCCATCAACACGGCGGCCATCCCCAAGGACCTGCTGGAGAGTGAGCTCTTCGGGCATGAGCGCGGCGCCTTCACCGGCGCGCAGGCCACGCGGCGCGGGCGCTTTGAGCAGGCCGACGGTGGCACGCTCTTCCTCGACGAAATCGGCGACATGCCGCTGGAGCTGCAGACACGCCTGCTGCGCGTGCTGTCCGACGGCCAGTTCTACCGCGTTGGCGGCCACAGCCCCCTGCGCGCCAATGTGCGGGTTATCGCCGCCACCCACCAGAACCTGGAATCGCGCGTGCGCCAGGGCGCCTTCCGCGAGGACTTGTTCCACCGCCTCAATGTGATCCGTCTGCGGCTGCCGCCGCTGCGCGAGCGGCGCGAGGACATCGGCGTGCTGGCGCGCTTCTTCCTGCAGCGCAGCGCCACCGAGCTGGGCGTGGAAACCAAGCGCCTCAGCGAAGCCGCCCTGGCCCAGCTGCTGGCTTTTGATTTCCCCGGCAATGTGCGCCAGCTGGAAAACATCTGCCACTGGCTCAGCGTCATGGCGCCCAGCCAGGTGGTCGAGGCCAAGGACCTGCCGCAGGAGCTGCTGCAAGCACCCGGCAGCGCTGCTGAGCTCGCGCTGGAGCGGGGCGAGGAGGGCGGCGCCCTGACCGAAGGGCCGGGCCAGGGTCAAGTCTTGCCCCAAATTGGGGCGAGTGCTGGCGCGCCGCTTGCCGCCGTTGCGCCCTTGTCTGGTGCATCGGCCGCGCACGAGGCCTGGGTCATGGAAATGGCCCGCGAAGCGCGCCGCCTGCTGGCCGCCGGTGAGCCCGAGGTCTGGGAGCTGCTGAGCCGCCGCTTCGAAGCCAGCCTGATCACCGCCGCACTGGAGCTGACCCATGGCCGCCGCATCGAGGCGGCCCAAAAGCTGGGCATCGGCCGCAACACCATCACGCGCAAGATCCAGGAGCTGGGTCTGGACGTCTGAGGCCCATCAGAGCTGGGTGCAAGCCCGGGGTCGGAGCCGGGCCGGCCTCACTACACTGCGCGGCATCATTCACAAACAACAAGATGGAGCGCACGCAGCATGAGCGGACTTTTCAATTGGCGTGAGGTGCCGGCCCGGGATGGGCAGGCGGTGCAGACCGACGAGCGCCTGCCCTGGCCGCAGACCCTGGCCATGGGTTTGCAGCATGTGATCGCCATGTTCGGCGCCACCGTGCTGGCGCCGCTGCTGATGGGCTTCGACCCCAATGTCGCCATCCTGATGAGTGGCATCGGCACCCTGATCTTCTTCCTCATGGTGGGCGGCCGCGTGCCCAGCTATCTGGGATCGAGCTTCGCCTTCATCGGCGTGGTGATCGCCGCCACCGGCTACACCGGCTCGGGACCTAACGCCAATATCGGACTGGCCCTGGGCGGCATCATCGCCTGCGGCGCGGTCTACTTTGCGATCGGCGCTTTGGTGTCCTGGCTGGGCACGGCTTGGATCGAGCGCCTGATGCCGCCGGTGGTGACCGGCGCCGTGGTGGCCGTGATCGGCCTGAACCTGGCCGCCATCCCGATCAAGAACATGGCCCCCACCGGCTTCGATGCCTGGATGCAGGGCGCCACCTTTCTGAGCGTGGCCCTGGTCGCGGTGTACAGCCGCGGCATGGCCCAGCGCCTGCTGATCCTGCTGGGCCTGCTGGCCGCCAGCCTGCTCTACGCACTGCTGACCAATGGCCTGGGCCTGGGTAAGCCGATCGATCTGTCGGGCGTGGCCAATGCCGCCTGGGTGGGCCTGCCGCGTTTTGCCAGCCCGGTCTTCGAGCCCCAGGCTCTGCTGCTGATCGTGCCCGTGGTGGTGGTGCTGGTGGCCGAAAACCTCGGTCACCTGAAAGCCGTCAGCGCCATGACCGGCCGCAACCTCGACGCCGACATGGGCCGCGCTTTCATGGGCGACGGCCTGGCCACCATGGTCAGTGGTGCCGCCGGCGGCACCGGCGTGACCACCTATGCCGAGAACATCGGCGTCATGGCCGCCACCCGCATCTACTCCACCGCCATCTTCGTGATTGCCGGCCTGCTGGGCGTGCTGCTGGGTTTCAGCCCCAAGTTCGGGGCGCTGATCCAGGCGATTCCGCTGGCCGTGATGGGCGGCGTCAGCATCGTCGTCTTCGGTCTGATCACGGTGGCCGGCGCCAAGATCTGGGTGGACAAGCGGGTTGACTTCAGTGACAGCCGCAATCTGCTGGTGGTCGCCATCACCCTGGTCCTGGGCACGGGCGACTACACCTTGAAGCTGGGCAGCTTTGCTTTGGGCGGCATCGGGACCGCCACCTTCGGTGCCATCCTCCTCTACGCCTTGCTCTCGTTGGGCCGCAAGGACTGAGTTTTTTCTTCAGGCCGCCGCCGCACGCTTGTCGAGGTAGACGCCCAGGCCCTGGGCATTGAGCTCGATGTCCATCTCCAGCAAGCCCAGCTGTGCCACCAGGCTTTGCGTGCAGCCGTGGGCATGCAGGCGCGGCAGGTAGATGGCCTCCAGCCCGGTTTTCAGAAAAGCGTGGCGCTCGGGGCTGGCGCCGGCCGGTGCGGCATGGGCCAGGGCCACCATCTCGTCGATCTGCTCGCGCAGCAGCTGGCCCAGGCGCTGCACCTCGGCCACGCTGCCGCCAACGCGGCTGTAGTGGGTCAGGAACATCTGCGTGGGCTCTAGAGCCAGCAGGCGATCCATCGAGGCCTTCAGCGCCTCGGGCTCGAACTGCACCGGCGTGCTGGTCGGCAAGGCCCAAGCACCTTGCGCGGTGTCGAACTCGCGGTAGCTCAGGCCGAAGGTGTCGCCGGTGAAGCAGCCGTGGCTGTGCGCGTCCCAGATGCAGTGGTGGTGGCGGGCATGGCCGGGGGTGTCCAGCAGCAGCAAGGGGCGGCCGGCCAGGTGCAGGGTCTCGCCATCGCTGCTGGCCTGGGCTCGCTCGGCCGGCACCGGCACGAGGCGGCCGTAGGAGCGCTGCATCTCGGCCTCGCCGTAAACAGCCTTGGCGCCCATGTAGAGCGCGGTCGGGTCGATCAGATGGCGCAGGCCACGCGGATGCACGACCAGGCGCGCCTGGGGCAGGGACTGCATCAGCAGGCCCACGCCGCCGGCATGGTCCAGATGCACATGGGTGGGGATCACCCAGTCCACCGCCTCCGGGCCCAGGCCCAGATCGCCCAGTGCCGCCAGCAGGCGCGGCACCGCGTGGTTGGTGCCAGTGTCGATGAAGGCGGCGCGGCCGGCCTCCACCATCAGGTAGGCGGCGTCGAACTGCGGGCGCTGAAAGCCGGTGTCGATGGCATAGATGCCATGGCCGAGGGGCTGGACAAAATCGTGCATGGCGGGTGTGTCTCCGGGCTCACTCCTAGAATCCGCCCACCTTAACTGATCTCAAACTTGAGCGACGCTACCATGGCCGTGCATGAAATCCTGAAGATGGGTGACCCGCGCCTGCTGCGCGTGGCCCAGCCGGTCACCAACTTCGGCACGCCCGAGCTGCGCGACCTGATCGCCGATATGTTCGAGACCATGAAGGCCGCCAACGGCGC
The DNA here is from genome assembly GCA_002255955.1 of Burkholderiales bacterium PBB2. Lineage (GTDB taxonomy): Bacteria > Pseudomonadota > Gammaproteobacteria > Burkholderiales > Burkholderiaceae_C > Paucibacter_A. The sequence goes on from NKIM01000031.1 coordinate 11,572, forward strand.
CGGCCTGGCCGCGCCGCAGATCGGTGTGGACCTGCGCCTGGTCATCTTCGGCTACCAGAGCAATGTGCGCTATCCGGACGCGCCGCCCGTGCCGCCGACCGTGCTGATCAACCCCGAGATCGAGCTGCTCGGCGCGGCCGATGAAGAGGGCTGGGAAGGCTGCCTTTCGGTGCCGGGTCTGCGCGGCGTGGTGCCGCGCCACGCACGCCTGCGCTACCGCGGCTTTGACGCCGAAGGCCAGGCCTTCGAGCGCGAGGCCGAGGGCTTCCATGCCCGCGTGATCCAGCATGAATGCGACCACCTCGACGGCATCCTCTACCCGATGCGCGTCAAGGATTTCAGCCGCTTTGGCTTCACCTCGGTGCTGTTCCCGGAGCTGGACCCGGCGGCGGACGACTGAGACGCTCCTTTTGGGCGCGTGGCCTGCGCCTCGCGCCCGGCGCGGTGATTCTTTGTAAAGACGGTCCTCCGCCGCGCCTGATGGCGCGTTGAACGCAGGTCACAGGAGCTTGTCATGAGAATCACTGCTGCCCGAAATTTCTCACCCGCCTCTGCGCTGCTCGGGGCCTGGCGCCAGGGCTTGTGCCTGGTTGTGGCGGTGCTGGGCCTGATCGGCGGGCCCGCGGCCCAGGCCGAGCCGGCCAACGCTGGTGACCCGCCCACGCGGGCCGGCCGGGTCTCCGAAGTGATCGGTGAGGCCTGGCTGTTCGATGCCGAGGCCAAGGAATGGACGCGGGTGACGCGCAACCAGACCATTTCCGAGGGCGACCGCCTGCGCACCGACGATCGCTCGCGCGTCAGCCTGCGGGTCGGCTCCACCAGCTTCTGGCTGGACGAGCGCAGCGATCTGGAGATCAGCCAGCTCGACGAGGGCCGCGTGCTGCTGCTCCTGGCCAAGGGCGATCTGGGCCTGCGCCTGCGCTCGCAGGAGGCCGTCAATGAGTACAAGGTGCAGACCCGCGAAGGCCTGTTCTTCGCCGAGCGCGAGGGCCTGTACCGCGTCGAGCAGCTGGACCGCGGCAGCCGCGGCTTTGCCTTGCAAGGCCGCCTGCGCTTTGAATCGGGCAAGGGCGAAAACGTGCTGCCGGTCTGGCTGCAGGACGGTGAGCAGGCGGAATTCTGGTGGGCCGGCGGCCCGCGCACCGAGCGCCAGCGCCTGCAGGGTGATGGCTTCATCGACTGGCTCAGCGCGCAAAGCCGGGCCGAGGGTGACAGCGTCAACCTGGGCCTGAGCCAGCGCTATGTCTCGCCCGAGATGACCGGCGCCGAAGACCTCGATCGTCACGGCCGCTGGGAGCAGTCGCCCGAGCATGGTGCGGTCTGGATTCCCACCGTGGTGGTGGCCGATTGGGCGCCGTACCGCTACGGCCGCTGGGTCTGGACCCGCCACTGGGGATGGAGCTGGGTCGATGACGCGCCCTGGGGCTTTGCGCCTTTCCACTATGGCCGCTGGGTCAGCTGGGGTGGCCGCTGGTGCTGGTCGCCGGGCCGCTATGTCGCGCGCCCGGTCTATGCCCCGGCCCTGGTCGCCTGGGTCGGTGGCCCGGCCGTGTCGGTGGGCATCAGCATCGGCGGCGGCGTGCGCCCGCCGCGCCCGCACTACGGCTGGTACCCCCTGGCCCCGCGTGAGGTCTATGTGCCTGGCTTCCGCCACAGCCCCGGTTATGTGGCGCGGCTGAACAACCATTTCGACCGCGACCCGGTCACGGTGAACAAGCCGCGCAGCAACCGCGAGATCGGCGGCGCCATCAGCTATCTGCCCGGCTCGGGCGGCCCGGTGAGGGCCATGCCGGTGGCCGAGGCCGGCCCGGTGCGCCCCTTGCCGACGCCGCCCGCCCGCCAGGACCTGGCCGCCGTGCTGCCGCAGCGCCCGAACCCGGCACCGGGCCTGGACTCGGCCCAAGGCCGCAACCCGGCCGAGGTGCCCTGGCGCAACGACAACCTCGGCCAGCGCCGCCGCGAGATCCAGCGCGAGGCCGGGGTTGATCTGCCGGCCCGTGAGCCGCGTGAGCCCCGTGAAGTAAGGGAAGGGCGCTTCAACGGCCCGCAGCGCAACGAGATGGGCAGCAGCCTGCCCAGCCGCGAGCCGGTGCCTGGTCAGAACGGCCCGGTGCAAGCCAACCCTTCGCCCTCGGCCGCGCCCGAGCTGCCCTGGCGCGGTGGTGCGGCGCGTGTGGAACGTGTGGAACGTGTGGAGCGTGAACGCGAGCGTGAACGAGCCAACCCCTCGCTGCCCCAGGTTCAGCCCGCTCAGCCGCCGGCCGCGCAGATTCAGCAGATGCCGCAGGTCCCCCTGGGGCAGAGCGAGCCCGCGCCGCGGCCCTGGGCCGATCGCATCGGTGAGCGCGGGGACCGTGGCGATCGCGGTGAACGTGCCGGCCCGCCACGGCCCGAGCGCATGCCCGAGCGTCAGATGGAGCGCCCGATGGAACGCCAGATTGAGCGCCCGGTGGAACGCCCCCGCTCGGCCGAGCCTGCGACCCTGCCGCAGCGTGCGCCGCAGGCTGCTGTGCCGCAGCCGGCTCCGCGCAGCGAGCCGCAAGGCCCGCAGCGTGCCAATCAGGAGGGGCCGCCGCGCCGCAACGGCGATCGCCGCGATATGGAGCGCTGAGCGCCACCACCCTCCGCCGCCTCAGCCCAAGCGCTGACGCCTTCCCGGGCGCAGCGCTTTTCTTTCGTTTCAGCGGGCGTTCAGAGCAGGGGTTGCAACGCCGGCCAGACCTGGTCCAGCATCAGCGGATGGGCCTTGGCCAGGGGGTGGATGCGGTCGGGCTGGAACCAGCTCTCGGCATCGGGTTTTTCGGCGAAGCCGGCCAGCAGGAAGGGCGTCAAGGCGATCTTCTCGGCCTTGGCCACCTCGGGGAACAGGCTGGCAAATTCGCGCGCATAGCTGGCGCCGTAATTGGGCGGCACCTGCATGCCCACCAGTTGCACCTTGGCGCCGGCGGCCTTGCCGGCGCGCACCATGGCCAGCAGGTTCTCGCGGCTGCTGGCCAGGGGCAGGCCGCGCAGGGCGTCGTTGCCGCCCAGCTCGATGATCAGCACGGCCGGCTTGTGCAGCTTGAGCAAGGGCTCGAGGCGTGCGCGGCCGCCGGCCGTGGTTTCGCCGCTGATGCTGGCATTGACGACCTGGTAGCGCCGGCCTTGCGGAAGCTTGTGGCCGGCCAGCTTTTGCTCCAGCAGGGCCACCCAGCCCTGACCGCGGGCCAGGCCGTATTCGGCCGAGAGGCTGTCGCCCAGCACCAGCAGCTTGCGCTCGGAAGTCGCCGTGGCTTGGGTCTGGGCGATCGCCGACCCTGCGAAAGCCAGGCCAAGGATGCAGGCGCTACAGTGCAGGGCTTGCTTGAGCACGCTGCGCCGTGCGGCTGTCGCGGGCGTCTTCGTCCAGTCCTTTGTCATTCCTTGGGGTTCTTCCGTCATGTCCGAAATTCTTGTGGAAGTCGATCACATCAACAAACGGGTGCGTGATGCGACCGGTGAGCTGGGCATTCTGCATGACATCAGCTTTTCGCTCCGGGCGAGGGAATCGGTGGCCATCGTCGGTGCCTCGGGCTCAGGCAAGAGCACCTTGCTGGCCATCCTGGCCGGCCTGGACACGCCCAGCAGCGGCACGGTGCGCTTGCGTGGCCAGGATCTGTTTGTGCTGGACGAAGACCAGCGCGCCGCGGTGCGCGGCGCCGAGCTCGGCTTTGTGTTCCAGAGCTTCCAGCTTCTGCCGAACCTGACGGCGCTGGAGAACGTGATGCTGCCGCTGGAGCTGCGCGGCGATCCGCAGGCCCGCAGTCTGGCCACGCAGATGTTGGGCCGCGTGGGGCTGTCCGAGCGATTGGGCCATTACCCGCGCGTGCTCTCGGGCGGTGAGCAGCAGCGCGTGGCGCTGGCCCGCGCCTTTGTGCAGCGGCCAGCCCTGCTGCTGGCCGACGAGCCCACCGGCAGCCTCGATTTCGCCACCGGCGCGGCCGTGATGGAGTTGATGTTTGAGCTCAACCGCGAGGCGGGCACCACCCTGGTGCTGGTGACCCACGATCCGGCGATTGCCCGGCGCTGCCAGCGGCAGCTGCGCATTGAGGCCGGCCGCCTGCAGGAGCTCGATGTGGCCGAGCCGGCGCTGAACGTCTGAGGCGCAGCCAACAAAAAACCCGCGCGGCCTGAGGGCCGGGCGGGTTTCTTTCTTTTGCCTTCAAGCGGGCAAAGCGAGCCAGGCGAGCCAGGCGAGCCATATGGCCCGCCGCGCCATCAGTTGGCGAACTTGTAGTCGGTCTTGGCCTTGGTCTTCAGCTCTTGCTGGAAGGCGCCGACCTTCTGCTGTTGCAGGCGTTGCACGATCTGGGTCTTGACGTCGTCGAAGGCCGGGAACTGGGCTTCGCGGGTGTCTTCCACCTTGATGATGTGGAAACCGTACTGGGTCTTGACCGGGGTGTCGGTCATTTCGCCCTTCTTCAGCTTGGTGATGGCTTCGGCAAACTCCGGCACGTAGCTGCTGGGCTTGGCGAAGTCCAGATCGCCACCGTTGGCGGCAGAGCCGGTGTCCTTGGAGTTCTTGCTGGCCAGGTCTTCGAACTTGGCGCCGGCCTTGAGCTGGGCGATCAGGGCCTTGGCGTCTTCTTCCTTCTCGACCAGGATGTGGCGGGCGCGCACTTCTTCGCCGCTGTTCTGGGCCTTGAACTTGTCGTACTCGGCCTTGGCATCCGCGTCGGTGACGGGGTTCTTCTTGGCGTAGTCGGCGAACAGTTCGCGGATCAGGATGCTCTGGCGGGCCAGTTCCATCTGTGCCTTGTAGTCGGCGCTGGCCGGGATGCCGCGCTTCTCGGCTTCCTGCATGAAGATCTCGCGCAGCACGACTTCATCCTTGACCTGGGTTTCCAGCTCCGGCGTGCGGGGCTGTTGGCCGCTCTTGGTGACTTGGCCGATCAGCTGCTCGGCGCGTGCCTTGGGCACGGCTTTGCCGTTCACGATGGCGAGGTTCTGCGCGCTGGCCGACATGGGCAGGAGCGCAGCGGACAGGGCCGCGACGGAGGCGGCAAGCACAAACTTCTTCATGGGTAGGGCTTCAGGCTAAAAAAATGCGCCGTATCGGCGCTGATCGATTGTGTGAAGAATCAGTTTTCTTGGGGTGTGCTGGCGTCGATCGCCAGCGCATGGATGCCTTGCTGCATCAACTCACCCAACGAATGATATACGAGCCGATGGCGCGCCACGCGCCCCAGTCCGGCGAAGCGGCTGCTGCAGATGCGCACCGAGTAATGCCCACCTTCCCGGGCGCCGGCATGGCCGGCGTGGAGGTGGCTGTCGTCCTGCACCTCGAGCGACTCTGGGCTGAGTGCGGCTTGCAGCCGGGCATAGATTTCCTGGCTCAGGGCGGGGTGACTCATGCCTGGGGTCCTTGTGCTTCCTGGGCCGGTGCGTTTTTCTCTTCGGCCTTGTCCTCGGCGGCTTGCTCGGGCAGGTGGCGGCTCAAGTAGACGCCCTGGGCGACGGTAAACACCAGGATCAGGCCGGTGACGCCGAAGACCTTGAAGTCCGCCCAGGTCGAGGTCGAGAAGTTGTAGGCCACGTAGAGGTTGGCAATACCGAGGGTGGCGAAAAACAGCACCCAGGCGCGGTTCAGGTTCTGCCAGGCGAAGGCCGGCAGCTCCAGCTCGGCGCCCAGCATCTTCTGGATCAGATTGCGCTTGAAGAACTGCGCCGAGCCCCAGAACACCAGGGCCATGCCCCAGTACAGGCCGGTGGGCTTCCATTTGATGAAGGTCTCGTTGTGGAACCAGATGGTCGCCCCGCCCAGCACCACGACCAGGGCCAGGCTGATCCAGAGCATCAGATCGATCTTCTTGCCACGCAGCTTGAGCAGCAGGGCCTGGGTCAGCGTGGCCACCATCACCACCAGGGTGGCCAGCAGCACGGCGGCCTCTTCGGTGCCGACCTTGCCGCCCGACACCATGAAGCCGAAATGCTCGGTGGCGAAGGCCGCGGCCCAGTCCTTGTGCGCATCTGCGTACTTGAAGGTGGCAAAGAACAGGATCAGCGGCAGGAAATCGAGCAGGAGCTTCATGGGCATGGCGGGCCGGCGTGGCACCGCAGTAAGGTCGGCCTGGCGGAACTCAGGTCCGGGGCGCGAAGTCTATCGCGGCCGAGTTGATGCAGAAGCGCTCGCCCGTGGGCTCGGGGCCGTCCGGGAAGACATGGCCCAGGTGGGAGCCGCAGTTGTTGCAGCGCACTTCGATGCGCACCATGCCGTGGCTTTCATCGACGATGCGCTCGATCAGCTCCGAGTTGACCGGCGCCCAGTAGCTGGGCCAGCCGCAGCCGGCATCGAACTTGGTCTCGGGCGCGAACAGGGCTTCGCCGCAGCCGACGCAGCGGTAGAGGCCGTTCTTTTCGAAATGGTCCCAGTACTTGCCGGTGAAGGCGCGCTCGGTGCCGGCCTGGCGGGCGACCTGGTACTGCATCGGGTCCAGCTGCTCGCGCCACTCGGCATCGCTCTTCTGCACCGGGTATTGTTTTTTGTGCTCGCTCATGATGAACAGGAAACCTCCAGGGTGTGGGCCCAGTCGGGCGGGAAGGCCGCGTCGCTGGCCTGCGTGGGTTCGTCAAACGGCCGCTGCAGCACCTGCAGCAGGCGCTGGGTTTCGGAGAAATCACCGGCCTGGGCGGCGCGGATGGCGCCCTCGGCCAGATGGTTGCGCAGCACCACAGCCGGGTTGACGGCGCGCATGGCCGCCTGGCGTGCGGCGTCCTGGCTGGCCTCGGCCTGCAGGCGACTGCGGTAGCGCAGGGCCCAGGCGTCGAAGGCCTCACGGTCCAGGAACAGGTCACGCAAGGCGCCGGGGTCATCGTGCAAGCCGAACCGGCTGAGCCGGCGGTGCGCGATGGTGTAGTCCACCTGGGTGGCGGCCAGCAGGCGCAGCCAGTCGTCGATCAGGGCGGTGTCTTCGGCCTGCGCGCTGTGCAGGCCCAGCTTGGCCCGCATCAGGGCGATGAAGCGATCGCTGAAGGCCTGCTTGTAGGGCTCGATCGCATCGAGCGCGCGCTCGCTGGCGGCCTCGGGGTCCTCGCCCTCGTTCTGGATCAAGGGCAGCAGGGCCTGGGCCAGGGCATGCAGGTTCCAGAAGGCCATGCTGGGCTGGCGCGCAAAGGCATAACGGCCTTGGTGGTCGGAGTGATTGCAGATGTGGCCGGGGTTGAAACCATCGAGGAAGCCGAAGGGGCCGTAGTCAATGGTCAGGCCCAGCATGGACATGTTGTCCGTGTTCATCACCCCGTGGCAGAAGCCCACGGCCTGCCAATGGGCGAGCAGGCTGCCGGTCTGGCGCGCCACCTGTTCCAGCAGGGCGAGGTAGGGCGCTCCTGACTCAAGGCAGGCGGGCGCATGCTCGGCGATGAAGTGATCGGCCAGCTGGCGCAGCTGCGCCGGCTTTTGGTGGTGGGCGAAGTGTTCGAAATGGCCGAAGCGCAGAAAGCTCGGCGCCACGCGGGTGACGATGGCGGCGGTCTCCAGGCTCTCGCGCCGCACCGGCAGGGCCGAGGCGCTCAGCGCCAGGGCGCGGGTGCTGGGGATGCCCAGCGCGTGCATGGCCTCGGAGCAGAGGAACTCGCGGATCGAGGAGCGCAGCACAGCGCGGCCGTCGCCGCGGCGCGAGTAGGGCGTGAGGCCGGCGCCCTTGAGCTGCAGCTCCAGGCTGCCGCTGGGCGTGCGGATTTCGCCCAGCAAATGGGCACGGCCATCGCCGAGCTGACCGGCCCAGACGCCGAACTGGTGGCCGCTGTAGACGCTGGCCAGCGTGCGCATGCCAGGCCAGGCGGCATTGCCGCTGAGCACCTGCAAGGCGTTCCAGTCTTCACGCTGCCACCAGTCTTCGGGCCAGCCGAGCTCGGCGGCGCAGGCGGCGCTGTGCGCCACCCAGACCGGTTGCGGCATGCCTTGCGGCGGCAGCTCGGTGAAGAAGGCCGGGCCCAGGCTGGCGAAACGGTTCCGCCAGTGTTCGGCCCGGGGCGGTGAGGCGCTTGGAAAACTCATCGCTTCAGTGTAGCCAGCCACCCCTGGCCTCAGGGTCTGTGGGGCTGCTGGCGCCCGGGGCGCTGGCATAGACTGGCCCGACGCTTGCGCAGCGAACCTCACAGGAGACACAACGATGCCCAGCCCCGCCGGATTGATGGGTCAGATGATGGCCATGCCCTTGTTGATTTCCTCGCTGCTCAAGCATGCGGCCCGGCACAGCGGGGACACCGAGATCGTCAGCAAACGGCTGGAGGGCGATGTGCACCGCAGCAGCTGGGCCGCCACCGAGTTCCGGGCCCGCCAGCTGGCCCAGGCTCTGGCTCGCCTGGGCTGCCAGCCCGGGGATCGGGTCGGCACCCTGGCCTGGAACGGCCACCGGCATCTGGAGATCTACTACGGCGTGTCGGGCTCTGGCCTGGTCTGCCACACCATCAACCCGCGCCTGTTCCCGGAACAGATCGCCTGGATTGCCCAGGACGCGCGGGACCGCGTGCTCTGCTTTGATCTGAACCTCCTGCCCCTGGTCGAAAAGCTCGCGCCGGCCCTGACCCATACCGAGCATTTCGTGCTGATGACCGACCGCGCCCACATGCCGGCCCACAGCGCGTTGCCCGGCCTGCTGTTTTTTGAAGAGCTGCTGGCGGCCGAGGACGGCGCCTATGTCTGGCCCGAGTTCGACGAGAACACGGCCTCCAGCATCTGCTACACCTCGGGCACCACCGGCCACCCCAAGGGTGCCGTCTACAGCCACCGCTCCACCGTGCTGCACGCCTTCGCCTCGGCCTTGCCCGATGCCATGGACTGCTCCTCGCGCGATGTGGTGCTGCCGGTCGTGCCCATGTTCCATGTCAATGCCTGGGGCCTGCCCTACAGCTGCGCGTTGGTCGGCTGCAAGCTGGTGCTGCCGGGGCCGTTTCTGGATGGGGCCTCGCTCTACCAGCTGTTCGAGAGCGAGGGCGTTACTTTCAGCGCTGGCGTGCCCACGGTCTGGTTGGGCCTGCTCCAGCATGTGCAGAGCCAGGGCCTGAAGTTCAGCAGCTTCAAGCGCACGGTGATCGGCGGCTCGGCCTGCCCGCCGGCCCTGATGAAGACCTTGCAGCAGGACTTTGGCATCGAGGTCATCCACGCCTGGGGCATGACCGAGCTCTCGCCGCTGGGCACCCTGTCCAAGCTCACATCGCGCCAGCTGGGCTTGCCGGCCGAGGCGCAGCAGCGCTTGCTGGAAAAACAAGGCCGGGTGATTTACGGCATTGACATGGCGATCGCCGATGATGTCGGCCAGGCGCTGCCCTGGGACGGCCAGAGCGCCGGCAATCTGCTGGTGCGCGGCTCCTGGGTGATCTCGGGTTATTTCGGCCAAGCGGCTTCACCCCTGGTCAGCCTGGACGGCGAGCCCGGCTGGTTCCCGACCGGCGATGTGGCCACCATCGACGCCGATGGTTTCATGCAGATCACCGACCGCAGCAAGGACGTGATCAAGTCCGGCGGCGAGTGGATCAGCTCCATCGAGCTGGAGAACATCGCCATGGCCCACCCGGCCGTGCAGGAGGCGGCCGTGATCGCCTGCCCGCATCCCAAATGGGACGAGCGGCCCTTGCTGCTGGTGGTGCTCAAGCCAGGCGCGAGCGTGAGCCGCGAGGCCTTGCTGAGCTTCTATGCCGGCCAGGTGGTGGGCTGGCAGGTGCCGGACGATGTGGTCTTCCTCAGTGAGCTGCCGCACACCGCCACCGGCAAGCTGCAAAAGCTCAAGTTGCGCGAACAATTTCGCAGCCATCGCCTGCCTGGCGCCTGAACCGGGCTCGAGCCCCTCGGGCGAGGGGCGTAAGCGGCTCGGCGGGCCCGAACCGGACCCTATACTTTGCCGGCTTTGCCTGTTCCACCCCTCACACCCGCAGCCGGCGGGTGGCGGGATGTCCGTCTCTGATTTCTTGACCGCGCGTTTGCCGCCTCTGCCCATGTCCACGCCCAAGCTGATCGCCACAAGTCTGTTGACCGCCTGCCTGCTGGCAGCCTGTGGCGGAGAGAGTTATGACAGCCTGATGGCTTCGGCCAAGACCTCGATCGGCAAAGGCGACAGCAAGACCGCCATCATCCAGCTCAAGAACGCCCTGCAGAAGTCGCCCGAGTCGGGCGAGGCTCGCTTCATGCTGGGCAAGGCTTTTCTCGATGTCGGCGACAGCCGTTCGGCCGAGGTCGAGCTGGGCAAGGCGATCACGCTGAAGTTCTCCGCCGACCAGGTCGTGCCCTTGATGGCGCGGGCCCAGGTGGGCAACGAAGCCTTCAAGCAGCTGATCGAGCAGCAGGGCAACACCAAGCTCGGCGATCCCAAGGCCCAGGCCGATCTGCTGACCTCGCTGGCCATTGCGTTCGAATCGACCGGCGCCTCGGACAAGGCCAATGCCGCCATCGCCGAAGCCCTGCAGCTGCAGCCCGACTACCCGCCCACCCAGACCCTGCAAGTGCGCCTGAAGGCGCGCGATGGCGATTTCGCCGGCGCTCTGCAGATGATCGACAGCCTTTTGCAGCGCGACCCCAAGCTGGCCGAGGTCTGGCGCCTCAAGGGCGACATCCTGATGGTCGGCCGCCGGGTCGAGGGCGCGCAAGCGCAGGCCGTGGCGGCCAGCGCCGCCCAGGCAGGCGCTTCGGGTGCAGAGGGCGGTGCCCAGCTGGCGGGCGCGGCCAAGGCGGCGGTGGAGGCCTACCGCGAGGCCATCAAGCTGCAGCCCGGCGATGCCGCGGCCCACACCGGCCTGCTCAATTTCTGGCTGGACAACGGTGACTTGCCGGCCGCCACCGAGCAGCTGGCTGCACTCAAGAAAGTGCTGCCCAGCCACCCGCAAACCGTGTATTTCGAAGCCCTGCTGACCTTCCGCCAGCGCGATTTCAACCGCGCCCGCGAGCTCAGCCAGCAGCTGCTCAAGCAGGCGCCCGAGAACCCTCTGGCCCTGCAGCTGGCCGGCGCGGTCGAGTTTGAGCTCAAGGGCTATGTGCAGGCCGAAGAGCATCTGGGCAAAGCCCTCAAGCTGGCGCCCAATCTGGGCATCGCCCGCCGCATGCTGACCCAGGTCTACCTGCTGACGGGCCGGCCCGCGCGCGCCGTGGCCGTGATTTCGCCGCTGCTGCAAAACGGCACTGTGGTGGACGCCCAGCTCTTCTCCCTGGCCGGCGAGGCCTACCGCCAGAACGGCGATGACAAAAAGGCCGCCGCCTACTTTGCCCAGGCCGCCAAGCTCAACCCCAGCGATATGCGCAGCCGCACCCAGCTGGCCCTGGGCAAGGTGGGCACGGCCTCGCCCGAAGAGGTGCTGGCCGAGCTCAAGACCATCTCGGATGCCGACCCCAACACCGTGGCCGATGTGGCCCTGATCCGCGCCCACCTGCAGCGCCGCGATCTTGACAAGGCCCTGGCCGCCATCGAGGTGCTGGAGCGCAAACAGCCCAACAAGCCCATGGCTCACAATCTGCGCGGCCTGGTCTACCTGGCCCGCCGCGATGTGCCGGCCGCGCGCAAGAGCCTGGAACAAGCCCTGAAGGTGGACGCCACCTTCTACCCGGCTGCCGCCTTGCTGGCCTCGCTGGACCTGAACGACAAACAGCCGGCTGCGGCCAAGAAGCGTTTCGAGGCCTTGCTGGTGGCCCAGCCCGACAACGTCAACGCCCAGCTGGCCCTGGCCGAGCTGCATGAGCAGGCCGGCGGCGCCAAGGCCGAGGTCGAGGCCATGATCACCAAGGCCATCACCACCAAGCCCAATGCCCCGGCGGCCCGCGTGGCCCTGATCGATTTCCACCTGAAGGCGCAGAACCTCAAGGCTGCGTTGAGCGCCGCCGAGCAGGGCGTGGCTGCCCTGCCGGAAAGCGCCGAGCTGATGGAAGCCCAGGGCCGCGCCCGGGCCCTGGCCGGCGAGTATCAGCAGGCGCTGGAGTCCTTCAATGCCCTGGCCCGTGCCCAGCCGCGCTCGCCGCTGCCGTCCTTGCGCCTGGCCGAGGTCTATGTGGCCTTGAAGAAATACCCCACGGCCATCGGCCACCTCAAGCGCGCGCTCGAGCTGGCCCCCGACAACCTGGTCGTGCAACGCCGCCTGGGCGAGGTGCAGCTGAGCAATGGTGAGTCCAAGGAGGCGCTCGCCACCGCCGCCGCCTTGCAAAAGCGTGCGCCGGGCTCGCCCCTGGGCTACAGCCTGGAAGGCGATGTCCAGGCCCAGCAGAAAGCCTGGGCGCCGGCCGCCGCCGCCATGCGCCGCAGCCTGGACAAGGCGCCCGACAGCGCCATCGCCAGCAAGCTGCACTATGTGCTGAGCGCCGCCGGCAACAAGGCCGAGGCCGACAAGCACACGGCCGACTGGCTCAAAGCCCATCCGGACGATGCCGAGTTTCTGTTCTACATCGGTGGCGTCGAGCTGACCCAGGGCCAGCTGCAGGCGGCCGAGTCGCGCTTTGCCGCGGTGCAGAAGCTGCAGCCCGAAAACCCTGCGGTGCTCAACAACCTGGCCTGGCTGGGCATGAAGCTCAACAAGCCCGGCGCCCTGGCCCTGGCCGAGAAGGCGGTGCAGCTGGCGCCCAAGCAGGCACCCTTCCTGGATACCTTGTCCTCGGTGCTGGAGGCGGAGAACAAGCTGCCGCGCGCCATCGAGGTGCAGAGCCAGGCCCTGGAGCTGCAGCCGCAGAATCACGATCTGCGCCTGCGCCTGGCCAAGCTCTACCTCAAGTCCGGCGACAAGCGCCTGGCCGCGGCCGAGCTGAACCGCCTGGCCACCGCGGGCAAGCAGTACGGCAACCAGGCCGAAGTGCAGCAGCTGCTGCGCGGGCTCTGAAGCGCTTTAACTGGAGCTGGCCGGCGACGGCGCCAGCCAGGCCAGCAGCTGCCGGCTGACCGCCGGGCTGCTGAGCAGCTGCAGGTGGCCGGTGCGGTAGGCGATGTGGCGCGCCTCGGGCGCGAAGTCCAGGCGCAGGGAGGGGTCCTCATGCTCGCCCAGGGCGCTGCGCAGAGGCACCAGGCCATCGCCGAGCAGGCGGTCGGCCATGGGGCTGCGTTTGGCGGCCGTGGTGCCGGCCAGCGCGTAGCAGGCGATGCCGGCGGGCAAGGGCAGCGCTTGGTGGGGCACAGGGCCCGCGGCAAAGCGGTCGCGGCCCTGCCAGTCGGCGTCCTGCACCAGGCCGTGGCGCAGATCGGTGATGCCGGCGCTGCGCAGCTGGCCCAGGCGGGCCAGCGGTGCGCTGTGGCGGTTGCTACCCAGCAGCAGGTCCACCCAATGCCCGGCCCGCTCCAGCGGCGCGCCCTGGTGCGGCGAGCCCAGGCAGACCAGGCTGTGAACACGCTCGCGCCAGCCCAGACCTTGGTCTTGTGCCAGCTTCACCCCGCTGCGCGCCACCAGGCCGCCCATGCTGTGGCCAATGAGGGTGATGCGGGTCACCGGCACCGGCCAGGCGTCCACGGTCTGCTGCAGCAGCTGTGCCAGGTCGCGGCCGTTCTCCGAGATATGGCGGCCCGAGTTGTAGCGCAGGTAGAGCCGGCTGGCGCCCAGCGCGCGGGCCAGGACCTCGCCATGGTCATGGCTGTGGCCGCCTTCATTGACGCTGCGCCACTGCAGGTCGTTCATGCACAGGCCGTGGATCAGCAGCAGCAGGTGGCCCGTGGGCGCCGCGCTGAGCGCATCGGGGTTCTGCACCGTCATGGCCAGGGCCAGCGGGTTGCCACTCTCGGCCAGATGGTCGCCCATCACGCCGTTGAGTGCGGCCAGCAGGGCCAGGCGCTGGGGTGAGGGCTCGCGGGCCTCTTGCGATTCATCGGCCGGCCAGGCGGCCAGCAGCTGGTCGACACCCCGGCCCAGCAGGCGCGTGCTGCCGCGGATGCTGCGGTAGACCAGGCCGGTCAGGCCGGCGCTGCGGGCTTTCTCTTCCTCGCGGCGGCCCTGCATTCCCAGCCGCGACCAGACGGCCTGGTGCATGCCTTCGACGATGTCGGTCACGCCCAGCGTGCCCTGGGTGGCCAGCTGGGCCAGGCCGCGCAGCTCGCGGGCGCTCAGCAAATGGGTGGCCTTGCGGCGTGTGGGCTTGGGCATGGGCATGGGCAGCAGGCGGGCGGATGACAAGAGATCGCGCCGCGCCCGCGCATTGTGGGCGGCCCCGCCCGCCCGTGCCTAGATTCAGCTCACCAGATTGGCCAGGAGGAGCAGGGCCAGGATCAAGGAGGTCACGCACACATTGAGCGTGGCTAGCAGGGAGGTCCGCAGCAGCGTGCTCCACCAGCGCGTGCGGTAGACCCGCTGGATGGCGACCAGGGGGTAGCCCATGCTGGCCAGCGTGGCCGTGAGCTGCAGCCCCTCCACCGGGACCAGCATCAGCAACAGCATGGCGAACCAGAAGGCATGCAGATGCAGAGCAAAGACCAGGTGCTCGGTGTAGCGCAGGCGCTTGTCGATGAAGATCAGCTTCAGCCACAGGGCAAAGGCCGGCAGCAGAAAGAACATCGTCAGGCCGAGGTTGTTGAGGCTGCGCGTGACCACATGCAGGATTTCCTGCTTCAGATGCCCGCGGCCCTGGGCCAGGCGCTTCTCCAGGCGCTTGCACATGGACACGGGCAAGCCCTCGCAGAAGAACTTCTGGTCCTTGACGCCAAAGCGCAGGCCCAACAGGCCCCCGACCTGGAAGTTCTGATCGTCGCCCGGGTCCAGTTCCACCACGGCGCCGCGCGCTGCCGAGGCCGGCACCGATGCGGGAACGCCTGCACGCAGCGCCAAGGATGTTGGCGCCGAGGATGCCGGCGCCGATGCCGCGACGACGACGGCTGCCGCTTCTTCTCGCGCGTCCTCCTCGGCTTGCGCCTCCAGCTTGGGCGCCGTCACCAGGCGCAGGGCCAGCAAGGCCAGCACGCTGATGGTCAGGTACAGGCGCAGGGGCAGCACATAGCGGCGGCGGCGGCCTTTCAGATACTCCAGCGTCAGCTGCCCGGGCAGGAGCAGCAGGCGCCAGAGCGTGCGCCAGAGCGCGCCTTCCATCGAGATGTAGGCACCACCGAGCTGCTGGGTGAATTCGCCCAGGGTCGGGGCGCGCACCCGCGATTCCTGCCCGCATTCACCGCAGTAGTTCGGCCGTGGCTCGGCGAAACGGCTGCCGCAGTTGGGGCAGAGCGCCGGATCGCTGGGGATGTCGGGGTGCAGGACGGCAGCAAGAAAGCGAGGGGGACGCAGTGAAAGACGCATAGGTGTCGATTCTGGAAGGCCGCGCATATTAGGCGCAAGCCGGCCGACTCGGGCTAACCCTGAGGTCCGCAGACCCGGCCTGTCACCGCTGGGACAGGACAGCGCGCCGCCGCCTGCCTAGAATCGAACGATCGTTCTATTTTCTGGGTCGACTCTCGTGTCTGCGCCCTCGGTTCGAACCTGTTCACAAGGCCCCACCATGACCGCTTTGTACGAAGTCCGCGGCAGCACCGCTGTCATCACCTTGAACAATCCGCCGGTCAACGGCCTGGGCCTGGCGACACGCCAGGCCATCGTCGCCGCCATCGAGCGTGCCGAGGCCGACCCGGCCGTCACGGCCGTGGTGATGACCGGCGCCGGCGCGGCCTTCTCAGGCGGGGCCGACATCAAGGAGTTCGGCAGCCCCAAGGCCATGAGCGAACCCAATCTGCCCAGCGTGGTGGCGTTCGTCGAAGCCTGCAGCAAGCCGGTGGTGGCGGCCGTGCACAGCGTCTGCATGGGCGGTGGTCTGGAGCTGGCCCTGAGCTGCCACTACCGCGTGGTGGCCGCCGGCACCAAGGTGGCCTTGCCCGAGGTGAAACTGGGCCTGCTGCCCGGCGCCGGCGGCACGCAGCGCCTGCCGCGTGCCCTCGGTGTCGAGGCGGCGCTGAACCTGATCGTCAGCGGCGAGATCGTGGCGGCCGAACTGCTGGCCCAGGTGCCCGGGCAAAAGCTGTTCGACCGGGTGGTGGCCGGCGAGGTCTTGGAGGCGGCCCTGGCCTTTGCCGGCGAGATCGCCGCGCAGCGCCCGCTGCCCCGCGTGCGCGATCTGCCGGCCACACATGCCAACCCTGAGGCCTTCTTCCAGTTCGCTCGAAACATGGTGGCCGCGCAGAGCCGCAATTTCCCCGCGCCGCTGCGCTGCCTGGAGGCGGTGGCTGCCGCCGTGAACCTGCCCTTCGAGCAAGGCTTGCGCGCCGAGCGCGAGGGCTTTGCGGCCTTGATGATCACGCCCGAGTCCAAGGCGCTGCGCCATGCTTTTGTGGCCGAGCGAGCCGCGTCCAAGATCGCCGATCTGCCGCCCGGCACGCCGCTGCGCGAGATCCGCCAGGTGGCGGTGATCGGCGCCGGCACCATGGGCAGCGGCATCGCCATGAATTTCCTCAATGCCGGCCTGCCCGTCGTGCTGCTGGAAAGCCAGGCCGAGGCGCTGGAGCGCGGCCTGGCCCGCATCCGTGGCGCTTACGAGGCGCAGTTGAGCAAGGGCAAGCTCAAGCAGGACAAGCTGGACGCGCGCCTGGCCCTGCTGCGCGGCAGCCTGAGCTATGCCGACATCGCCGAGGCCGATCTGGTGATCGAAGCGGTGTTCGAGGATCTGGACGTCAAGCGCCAGGTCTTCGTGCAGATCGACGCGGCAGCCAAGCCCGGTGCCATCCTGGCCTCCAACACCTCGACCCTGGACATCAACACCATCGCCGGTTTCACCCGCCGCCCGCAGGATGTGCTGGGCCTGCATTTCTTCAGCCCGGCCCAGGTGATGAAGTTGCTGGAGGTGGTGCGCGGCGCGGCCACCGGCCACGATGTGCTGGCCACCGCCATGGCCCTGGCCAAGAAGATCCGCAAGACGGCGGTGGTGGCCGGTGTCTGCGACGGCTTCATCGGCAACCGCATGATCGAGCAGTACGCGCGCCAAGCCGGTTTTCTGCTGGACGAGGGCTGCTCGCCCAAGCAGGTGGACCGCGCGGCCGAGGCCTTTGGCTTCGCCATGGGCCCCTTCCGCATGAACGACCTGGCCGGCAACGACATCAGCTGGGCCATCCGCAAGCGCCGCGCGATCGAACGGCCCGAGCAGCGCTATTCGCAAAGCGCCGACCGCCTGTGCGAGCGCGGCCGCTTCGGCCAGAAGACCCAAGCCGGCTGGTACGACTACCGGCCCGGCCGGCGCGAGGCCCTGCCTTCGCCCGAGGTGGCGGCCCTGCTGGCGGAGCACCGTGCCGCCCTGGGCCTGCAGCCGCGCCAGATCCGCGATGAGGAGATCGTCGAGCGCCTGGTGCTGGCCCTGGTCAACGAGGGCGCCCGCCTGCTGGAGGAGGGCATCGCTCAGCGCGCCTCCGACATCGACATGGTCTACCTCAGCGGCTACGGCTTCCCGCTCTGGCGCGGTGGCCCCATGTGCTATGCCGACAGCCTCGGCCTCTTCAATGTGCTGCAGACCATGAAGCGCCTGGCACGCAACCCCATGGACGATGCGGCCTTCTGGGAGCCCGCGCCCCTGCTGCAGCGCCTGGTGGCCGAGGGCAAGAGCTTCAACGGCTGAACATCCCTCCCGCCTCGACCCCTCATCTGAAGAATTCGGAGCTGAATTGCCATGAGCCACGCCCTGATTGTGTCCACCGCCCGCACCCCTCTGGCCAAGAGCTGGAAGGGCGCTTTCAACATGACCCACGGCGCCACCCTGGGCGGCCATGTGGTGCAGGCCGCGGTGGCCCGCGCCGGCCTCGCGCCCGAGCGGGTCGAGGATGTGCTGATGGGTTGCGCCTTCCCCGAGGGCACGACCGGCGGCAATATCGCCCGCCAGATCGCCTTGCGCGCCGGCCTGCCGGTCAGCGTCAGCGGCATGACGGTCAACCGCTTTTGCTCCAGCGGCCTGCAAAGCATTGCCCTGGCGGCCCAGCGCATCATGGCCGGCGAGGGCGAGGTGTTTGTCGCCGGCGGGGTCGAGAGCATCTCCTGCGTGCAAAACGAGATGAACCGCCACATGGCGCATGAGCCCTGGCTGCAACAGCACAAGCCCGAGCTCTACTGGAGCATGCTGCAGACGGCCGAAACCGTGGCTCAGCGCTACGGCATCAGCCGCGAGCGCATGGACCAGTACGGCGCGCAAAGCCAGCAGCGCGCCTGCGCCGCCCAGGCGGCCGGGCGCTTTGCCGAGGAGATCGCGCCCATCACCGTGCAGATGGGCGTGGCCGACAAGCTGCGCGGCCTGAGCACGCGTGAAGTGACGGTCAGCCACGACGAAGGACTGCGCGAAGGCACCACTTTTGAGGGCATCAAGGACCTGCGCAGCGCGCTGCCCGGCGGCCTGGTCTCGGCCGGCAATGCCAGCCAGTTCTCGGACGGCGCCGGCGCCTGCGTGCTGGTCAGCGAGGCCCTGGCCGCGCGCGAAGGCCTGCAGCCACTCGGCCGCTTCCTCGGCTTTGCCGTGGCCGGCTGTGAGCCCGACGAAATGGGCATCGGCCCGGTCTTCGCCGTGCCCAAGGTCTTGCAGCGCCTGGGCCTGACGGTGGACGACATCGACCTCTGGGAGCTGAACGAGGCCTTTGCCGTGCAGGTGCTGTACTGCGCCGACCGGCTGGGCATTCCGCAGGAGCGGCTCAATGTCAACGGCGGCGCGATTGCCCTGGGCCACCCCTACGGTGTCTCGGGCCAGCGCATGACGGGCCATGCGCTGCTGGAAGGCCGGCGCCGCGGCGCCAAGCGCATCTGCGTGACCATGTGCATCGGCGGCGGCATGGGTGCGGCCGGCATCTTCGAGGTGCTGTGATGGCTTTGCGCGCCACCCTGGACTTTCTGCTGCGCGACTGGCTGCAGGTCCAGTCGCTGAGCGAGCGGCCGCGCTTTGCCGAGCATTCGCTGGAGGGCTATGCCGCCGTGCTGGACAGCTGCGAGCGCATCGCCGCCGAGCAGTTCGCGCCGGCCAACCGCGCCTGCGATGCCGAGGAGCCGCGCTTCGACGGCGAGCGCGTGATCCTGCCGGCTTCCACCAAGCAGGCGCTGGATGCCTACATCGCCTCTGGCATGCTGGCCGCCTCGCAGGACGAGGCCCAGGGCGGCCTGCAGCTGCCCTGCGTGATCGAGACCGCCGCCAATTCTTTTTTCCAAAAGGCCAGTGTGGGCATCAGCGGCTATGCCTTGCTGACCGTGGGCAATGCCAATCTGCTGCTGGTCCATGGCAGCGAGCGCCAGCGCGCCGTGTTCGCCCAGCCGCAGCTTCAGGGCCGCTGGTTCGGCACCATGTGCTTGAGCGAGCCGCAGGCGGGCTCTTCTCTGTCTGACATCCAGACCCGGGCCGTGCCCGATGGCGAGGGCTTTGAGCTGGACCCTCTGGGCCCGCGCTACCGCCTGCGCGGCCACAAGATGTGGATCTCGGCCGGCGAGCATGAGCTGAGCGAGAACATTGTCCACCTGGTGCTGGCCAAGATCCCCGATGCGCAAGGCCGTCTGGTGCCGGGCGCGCGCGGCATCTCGCTCTTCATCGTGCCCAAGCATGGCGTCGATGCCGAAGGCCGCCTGAACGGCCAGCGCAACGAGGTGGCCCTGGCCGGCCTCAACCACAAGCTGGGTTTCCGTGGCACCAGCAACTGCCTGCTGAACTTTGGCGAGGGTGGGGCGGGGGCCATCGGCTATCTGGTCGGCCAGCCCGGCGAGGGCCTGCGCTGCATGTTCCACATGATGAACGAGGCGCGCATCGGCGTGGGCCTGGCCGCCACCATGCTGGGCTATGCCGGTTTTGAAGCCAGCCTGGCCTATGCCCGCCAGCGGCCGCAGGGTCGCAGCCTGGGAATGGGCGTCAAGGACGCGGCCCAGCCGCAGCAGCTGATCATCGAGCATGCCGACGTCAAGCGCATGCTGCTGGCGCAGAAGAGCTATGTCGAGGGCGCGCTGGCGCTGGAGCTGTTCTGCGCGCGCCTGGTTGATGAGCAAAAGACCGGTGTGCCGGAAGCGGCGGCCGAGGCGGCGCAGCTGCTCGAGGTCTTGATCCCCATCGCCAAGAGCTGGCCCAGCGAATGGTGCCTGGAGGCCAACAGCCTGGCCATCCAGGTGCTGGGCGGCGCCGGCTACACGTGCGATTTTCCAGTCGAGCAGTACTGGCGTGACAACCGCCTGAACATGATCCACGAGGGCACGCACGGCATCCACGGCCTGGACCTTCTGGGCCGCAAGGTGGTGCTGAATGGCGGCCAGGCCTTGCGCGTGCTGGCCGCTCGCATCAACCGCACGGTCGAGGCGGCCCTGCAGCGGCCGGCCCTGGCGGCCCAGGCCAATCAGCTGGCCGCCGCACTGGCTCAGCTGGGCCGGGCCAGCAAGGCCGCCTGGGCCACGGGCGAGCCCGAGGTCGCTCTGGCCAATGCCACACCGTATCTGCAGGCTTTTGGCCACGGGGTGCTGGCCTGGTTGTGGCTGGATGTCACACTGGCGCTGGACGATGCAGCGGTGAGCTCGGACTTCGCGCAAGGCAAGCGCGCCGCCGCCGCGTATTTCTATCGTTATGAGCTGCCCAAGATCGGCGCCTGGCTGGCCGTGGTTGAGAGCCGCGAGCCGCTGTGCCGCGAGATGCAGGATGGGTGGTTCTGAGCCGGGGAGGGCTCGCCCAGATGGAGGAGCAAGAAGACCATTCGGAGCGCCCGCCGCCGCGCTGGCTGGGCCATGTCGAGGCGCTGATCTGGGTCTTGATCTACGGCGGCCTGCTGGCCGTCATCCTGGGGGTGTTCTTGATGAAGCAGGGCCTGAGCGATGCCGAGCTGCTGGGCTGGATCCTGGCGATCAAAGGCGGCGTGGCGGTCGTGATCGGCGCGCTGATGATCTGGATCCGCTCGCGCTGGAAATAGCGGAGCGCCGCGCATTTGCGATGATGGCGGCACTGCCATTTTCGAAATCGCGCCGATGAGCTCTTCGCCTCTTCATTTCCCCGTCCACATCCCCTTTGTCGAACAGCTGGGCCTGGAGCTGCACAGCATGGGCGACGGCCAGGCCGAGCTGCGGGTGGATCTTTCCGAAGGTCATCTGAACAGCTGGGAGGTGGCCCATGGCGGCGTGCTCATGACCATGCTGGATGTGGCCATGGCCCATGCGGCGCGCAGCATCCATATGAAGGCCGAGGGCATGGGCCCGGGCGTGGTGACGGTGGAGATGAAAACCTCCTTCATGCGCCCCGGCGAGGGCGAGTTGCGCGCCCTGGGCAAGCTGCTGCACCGCTCCACCACCATGGCGTTTTGCGAGGGCTCCATCCTCGGCGAGGACGGCCAGCTGGTGGCCCACGCCACCGCCACCTTCAAATACCTGCGTGCCTTGCCGACCCGCGGCCGCGCGCTCAAACCCTTGCAACGACGCGAGGCCGACTGAGCCGGGCTCAAGGCGGCAGCCACAGGCGCGAGTCCTCCGGCGGCAGCCCGGGCGGCAAGGGCGCGTCGATTTCCAGAACGGTGCGCGAGCCCAGCTGTGCGCGCCGGGCGATGGCCTGGAAATGCTGGCGGAACAGGGCGGCGAAACTGCCATCGGCCTGAGCCAGGGCCAGGCCGCGCTCCATGCGCTGGCGCAAGGCCTCGCGGTCTTTGCGGAACAGGTAGTAGACCGGGAAACGGTAGTGCAGGGCCAGATGGGGTTCGACCATCAGCTGGTCCAGCTGCGGGTTGGCCTCCAGCTCGGCCCAGGCCTCGTGCAGGCCGCGGTGGAAATACTGGAAGCGCCCGCTCTGCAACATCGCCAGCAAGGACTGACCCTGGGCCACGCCGACCACCGGCAGCTGGTTGCGCTCGAACAGGGCGAAATCGGCCCACTGACGGCCAAAGCCACCGGTCAGCTGTCGCAGGCCGGCCAGGTCGTGCACGGCGGCGAAACGGGCCTGGTCTTTCTTGTGGATCAGCAGCAGGCGGTAGCCCAGCATGCCCTGATGCAGGTCAAAAGGGATGGCGCTGAACTCGCGCAGCAGCTCGGCCTGCGGTGGCAGGTAGACCAGATCGACCAGGCCCTGTCGCAGCAGGCCCAGGCAGCGCTCCTGGGTCGGGTCCGGGCCTGGGGCGTAGGGGCGCAGCTCGGTGCGCTCGCCGGGCGCGGCGGTGCGCGCCAGCAGCAGGCGTGTCAGGGCCATGCGGTAGGCGTAGCGCTGCGGGTCGGACTGGCAGAGGGTCAGGACTTGCGGCTCGGTGCCGCTTCGGGCGCCTGCCTCCGCCGCGCCCAGTGCATGGCCGGGGCCGGCCTGCGCGCAGCCGAGCGCGAGGGCCAGCAGCAAGGCCCTCGTTCCGCTGATCAGCCAGGCCAGGCCGGCTGACCGGCCCGCCCCGCGTCGCCCACCAGGGGCTGGGCTGAATCTCACGTGTGGGGTGCTTTTCTTCTTCGCAAGGGCCACGCGCGCTGCGTGGCCGCAGGCCTTCAGCGCAGCTTGAACACCGCGACCGCTTGCACCAGCTGGGCGGCCTGCAGGCGCAGGCTCTCGGCCGCAGCGGCCGATTCCTCCACCAGGGCAGCGTTCTGTTGGGTCACCTTGTCCATCTGCGTGACGGCCTCGCCGACCTGGGCGATGCCTGAGCTCTGCTCGCTGCTGGCGGCGCTGATCTCGCCAACGATGTCGCTGACGCGCTTGATGGCGCCGACGATTTCGGTCATGGTGGTGCCGGCGCGGTCCACCAGCACCGTGCCTTGCTCGACGCGCTCGACGCTGGCGCTGATCAGGGTCTTGATTTCCTTGGCCGCATCGGCGCTGCGCTGGGCGAGGTTCCGCACCTCGCTGGCCACCACGGCGAAGCCACGACCTTGCTCGCCGGCACGCGCGGCTTCCACAGCGGCGTTCAGGGCCAGGATGTTGGTCTGGAAGGCGATGCCGTCAATGACGCTGATGATGTCGGCGATCTTCTTGGAGCTGTCGTTGATGCCGCGCATGGTCTCCACCACCTCGCCCACCACATCACCACCTCGGGTGGCGATCTGCGAGGCGCCGAGTGCCAGCTGATTGGCCTGCTTGGCGTTGTCTGCGTTGTTGCGCACGGTCGAGCCCAGCTCGTCCATGGTGGCGGCGGTTTCTTCCAGGGCACTGGCCTGTTCCTCGGTGCGTTGGCTCAGGTCGGCATTGCCTTGGGCGATCTCGCCGGCGCCAGTGGCCACGCTTTCCGAGTTGTCGCGCACATGGGTGACGATCTCCTGCAGGCGGCGGCGCATGGCCTCCAGGGCCTGCACCAGCAGGGCGGTTTCGTCGCGGCCTTCGGCCTGCAGCACCACGGTCATGTCGCCCTCGCTCATGCGTTGGGCGCCTTCCATGGCGCGGGCCAGTGGAGCGGTGACATGGCGGCTGATGCCCAGCCCCAAGCCCACGCCGGCCAGCACGCCCAGCACGATCAGCACCACGGTGGTGTTGCGGCTGCTTTGGTAGAGCGAGTCGTTGTCGTCGGACAAGGCCTTGGCTTCTTCTTCCTTGAGTCGGGTCAGGGCCGTCAAGGATTGATCGACCAGCGTGCCCTGCGGCGTCAGATCA
Source organism: Burkholderiales bacterium PBB2 (assembly GCA_002255955.1). Lineage (GTDB taxonomy): Bacteria > Pseudomonadota > Gammaproteobacteria > Burkholderiales > Burkholderiaceae_C > Paucibacter_A. The sequence goes on from NKIM01000031.1 coordinate 34,991, forward strand.
GACTTGACGAATTTGATCGCCTCGTTGGAGCCCGCCAGCTCGGTCACGCCGATGCGCTTGATCATCTCCTGCGCGACCTGCTGGTCTTTCTCCCACTGGCTGCGCAGGCTGGCCAGACCGGCCTTGCCTTTTTCGCTGGTGTAGAGCTTGCCAGCCTGTTCCAGCAGTTCGTTGGTCTGCTTGCGCGAATCGTTCATCAAGCCGATGGCGCGCTCGCGCTCGGCGGCGTCGGTGGCCAGGATGGCGTCGCGCACAGCCACCACGGCCTGCAGGCGGCGCACATTGGCCTCCTTGGTCAGCGACAGGCCGAGCAGCTCGCGCTCGTAGAGCGCGGTGTCGGCGTCGTTGATGCGTTTCATATTGCCGATGGCCACCGTGCCGATCACGGCACCGATCAGGGCAACCGCCGTGAAGGCGCTCACCAGCTTGGTGGAAATCTTGTAGTCAGACAGCTGCATGATGAGTGGTTCTCCGTGGCCGTGCACCGCCGCGAGCGGGCCGGCCTGTGTTTCGCGAGTTGACGGGATCTGGGCTCTAGCGGGCCTCTTGAAGTCCACCCTGTATCTGGCAGCGCTCATCTCCGCAGGCGGGGACGCGGACGCCTCGTTCGTTTATCGGCCCGGGCGGGCCGGGCTTGAGCGGCTTTTGGGCGACCGCACAGCGGCCTGGCGCGGCTCGTGGTCGAATGTGGGGCTTGAACCTGAGCGATGCGCCGATGGAGACGCTGACAGGTTCTCAGACAGACACGGAGTGATTGACCATGATTCGCAACCGCCAAATTCTTCTGGCTTCCCGCCCCCAGGGCGAGGCCGGCCTGGACAACTTCAGCCTCGTCGAGCAGGACCTGCCCGGCCCCGAAGAACTGGCCGAAGGCCAGGTGCTGGTGCGCAACCATTTCCTGAGCCTGGACCCGTACATGCGCGGCCGCATGAACGACAGCAAGAGCTATGCAGCCCCTCAGCCCCTGGGCGCGGTGATGCTGGGCGGTACGGCCGGCGAGGTGATCGCTTCGCGCAACCCGGCCTTCCAGGCCGGGGATTCGGTGGTGGGCATGGGCGGCTGGCAGGAGCACGTTGTCGTGGACGCCAGCCAGCGCGGCGTGCTCAACAAGGTGGACACCCGCCACATCCCGCTTTCGGCCTACCTCGGTGCCGTGGGCATGCCGGGCGTGACCGCCTGGTACGGCCTGACCCAGATCATTCGCCCCAAGGCCGGTGAGACCGTGGTGGTCAGCGCCGCCAGCGGCGCCGTGGGCTCGGTGGTGGGCCAGCTGGCCAAGGCGCGTGGCGCGCGGGCTGTGGGCCTGGCCGGCGGGGCGGAGAAATGCCGCTATGTGGTCGAGGAACTGGGCTTTGATGCCTGCATCGATTACCGCCAGCACCCCGACCTGGCCTCGCTCTCGCAAGCGCTCAAGGCCGCTTGCCCGGACGGCATCGACGGCCATTTCGAGAACGTCGGCGGCCTCATCCTCGACGCCGTGCTGCTGCGCGCCAATGCCTTCAGCCGGGTCGCCATGTGCGGCATGATTTCCGGCTACAACGGCGAGCCCATCCCGCTGCAGTACCCGCAGCTCATCCTGACCAACCGCATGAAGGTCGAGGGTTTCATCGTCAGCGAGCACATGGAGCTCTGGCCCGAGGCGCTCAAGGAACTGGGCGGCCTGGTCGCCAGCGGCCGGCTCAAGTTCCGCGAGTCGGTGGCGCAAGGCCTGGAGGCGGCGCCCGAGGCCTTCCTCGGCTTGCTCAAGGGCCGCAACTTCGGCAAGCAGCTGGTGAAGCTGGTCTGATGGCAGGCCCCATCGATGTGCGCTTGCGCTGGCGCTGCCTGCCCTTCGAAGGCTTGAACGTCCACGAGCTCTACGCCGCGCTGGCCCTGCGCGCCCAGGTCTTTGTGCTGGAGCAGGACTGCGTCTACCTGGATCTGGACGGCCATGACCCGGCCGTCTTGCACCTGCTGGGCCAGGCGGCCGACAGCGATGCGGTGCTGGCCTATGCCCGCCTGGTGCCGCCCGGCACCAAGGGCCCGAGCCAGACCCAGCCCATGATCGGCCGGGTGGTCACGGCGCCGGCGGCGCGTGGCCAAGGGGCAGGCCGGGCTTTGATGCTGCAAGCCTTGCGGGCTTGCGCCGAGCACTGGCCAGGCCAGGCGGTGGAGATCCAGGCGCAGAGCTATTTGCGCGCCTTCTATGCCAGCCTGGGCTTTGTCGCCACCTCGGCGCCTTACCTGGATGACGACATCGAACACATCGATATGCGGCGCGAATTCAAGGCCGATTTCACGGTGGATTGAGGGAAAACCCGAAGTTTGTGCCGCGCAATCTGGCACACTCCCGCCCCAGCTCCGAATTTGCCCCGTTCAACCATTCATTCATGTCAGCCGTCCCTCTCGCCATCGATTCCCGCCACGCCGTCGTCATCGGTGGCGGCCCTGCCGGGCTCATGGCCGCCGAGCGTCTGCGTGCCGCGGGCATGGAGGTCGATGTCTACGACGCCATGGCCTCGGTGGGGCGCAAGTTCCTGCTGGCCGGCAAGGGCGGGCTCAACCTGACCCATTCCGAGGACAGCCTCAGTTTCCGCAGCCGTTTTGCCGAGCGTTGTGAAGAGGTCGGTGCCTGGCTGGCCCATTTCGACGGCCCGGCCCTGCGTGATTGGGCGGCCGAGCTGGGCGTGGACACCTTTGTCGGCAGCTCCGGCCGGGTCTTCCCGGTCGATATGAAATCGGCGCCTCTGCTGCGCGCCTGGCTGGCCCGGTTGCGCAACAGCGGTGTGCGCTTCCACATGCGTCACCGCTGGCTGGGCTGGGACGAAGAGGGCTGCTTGCGCTTCGCCCATGGCGATGCGCAGCTGACCCTGCCGCACACCGGCGCCGTGGTGCTGGCCCTGGGCGGCGCTTCCTGGCCTCAACTCGGCTCCAACGCGGGCTGGGTGCCGCTGCTGACGGCCCATGGCGTGGACATCGCCGGCCTGCGGGCGGCCAACTGCGGCTTCAATCTCGGCTTGGCTCGCGAAGGCCGGCCGCAGCCGGGCTGGTCGCCGCTGTTTGCCGATCGTTTTGCAGGCCAGCCGGTCAAGCCGGTGGCCCTGCATTTCCAGGGTCGCAGCGGCCGCCGCTTCGACCGCCAGGGCGAGTTCGTCATCACCTCCAGCGGGGTGGAGGGCTCCTTGATCTATGCCGCGTCCAGCCTGCTGCGCGAAGAGATCGCCGAGTTCGGCGAGGCACTGATGCACCTGGACCTGCTGCCCGATCGCAGCGACAGCTTTGTGATGGATGAAGTGGCCCGCCCGCGTGGCTCGCGTTCCATGTCCACCCACCTCAAGAGCCGCCTGGGCCTGGAAGGGCTCAAGGCCGGTTTGTTGTTCGAAGTGCTGAGCAAGGACGAGTACGCCGACCTGCCCACCCTGGCCCGCACCATCAAGCGCCTGCCGCTGCGCCTGGCTTCGCCACGGCCGGTGGCCGAGGCCATCAGCACGGCCGGCGGCGTGCGCCTGGAAGAGCTGGATGAGCAGCTGATGATCAAGCGCTTGCCGGGCCTGTTCTGCGCCGGCGAGATGCTGGACTGGGAAGCGCCCACCGGCGGCTATCTGCTCACCGCCAGCATGGCCAGCGGCTGGGTGGCCGGCGAGGGCGCGGCGCGCCATCTGCAGCGCGGCGCCGGCATGGCGGTCTGAAACCTGGGCCGTTTGCGCACAGCGCTGGGCTGAACGGCTCATGGCGCGTGTGAACGCCTGACATCGCTGCTTTTCAGAATCGGTGGTTTTCACCTCCGGCTGCGCACACTTGTTGAGCTGTGCGGCCGGCCTGGAGACCGCCATGAGCAGCAGCAGCACGATTCAAAACCCCTCCCGCCGCGGCTTTCTGGCCGCCGCCGCCGGTACTGCCGGCCTGGCCAGCACCCCCAGCTTTGCCCAGACCATCGCCCGCGCCCTGGCCACACCGGCCAGCCAGGTCAGCGGCGGCCTCGGCGACATCGAGCATGTGGTCTTCCTGATGCAGGAAAACCGCTCCTTCGACCACTACTTCGGCTGCCTGGCCGGCGTGCGCGGCTTCAGCGATCCGCGCGCCATCACCTTGCCCTCGGGCAAGCCGGTCTGGTTCCAGCCCAGCGGCAGCAGCCATGTGCTGCCTTACCACTACGACGTCAAGAACACCAACGCCCTGCACGTCGGCCTGGACCACCACTGGAAGGGCACGGAAGCGGCCTGGAAGGACTGGAACGCCTGGGTGCCCAAGAAGACCTCGATGTCCCTGGGCTACTTCGATCGTGGCGATCTGCCTTTCTACTACGCCCTGGCCGACGCCTTCACCACCTGTGATGCCTACCACTGCTCGGTCTTCGGCCCCACCGACCCGAACCGCTTCTATGCCCTGAGCGGCCACACGGCCGGCCACGTCACCGGCATTCCCGACAGCCGGCTCTACAACGTCAACAACGGCACCTACAACGCCGACATCGCCAACGACAACCCGGCCGCTCAGGGCATCACCTGGCAAAGCTATGCCGAGGTGCTGGAAGCGCAAGGCGTGAGCTGGAAGGTCTACCAGGAGTGGGACAACTACGGCGACAACTACCTGCAGTACTTCAAGAACTTCCGCGTCGACGCCGGCGGCCGCAAGCTGACGCCCGAATCGCCGCTGTACCAGAAGTGCCGCGCCATGGCCCCGGGCTCGAGCGCCGCTAACGCCGCGCAGACCACCGGCCAATGGCTGATCGATGACTTTGCTGCCGATGTGCGCGCCGGCCGCCTGCCGGCCGTGTCCTGGATCTGCGCGCCGACCGAGTACTGCGAGCATCCCTCGCCCACGCCCAATGCCGGTGAGAACTTCAGCGCCCGCCTGTTGGCTGCCTTGGTCGACAACCCTGAGGTCTGGGCCAAGACCGTGCTCATCATCACCTACGACGAGAACGACGGCTTCTTTGACCACATGCCCTCGAACGTGCCGCCCATGGACGCCGGCCGTGGCCGCAGCACGGTGGCCAACAGCTTGCAGGGCGAGGTCTACAACGGCAGCGAGCCGATCGGCCTGGGCCCACGCGTGCCGACCCTGGTGATCTCGCCCTGGAGCAAGGGCGGGCGCGTCAACTCCCAGCTCTTCGACCACACCTCGCAAATCCGTTTCCTCGAAGAATGGCTGGTGCAGGGCAAGGGCCTGCCGCGTGCGGCCGTGCAGTGCCCCAATATCTCGCCCTGGCGCCGTGCCGTCTGCGGCGATCTGCTCAGCGTCTTCAACTTCGACGAGCCGAACAAGACCTGGCCGGCCGGCGTGCCGCGCACGGCTGAGTACCCCAAGTACGACGCCACGGCGCCGGCCTGGCCGCCGGCCACCCAGGTGTTGCCGCGCCAGGAGCAGGTGAGCACCGGCCAGCCGCGCCCGGCCTGCCCCATGCCCTACCGTGCCGAGGTGGATGGCGCCGTGCAGGGCACGGCCCGCCAGTTCGCTTTGAGCTTCGGCAATGGCGGCACGGTGGCCGAGCCCTTCATCGTCTACTCGGCCCTGCGCAGCGACGGCCCCTGGCACTACACCCTGGCCGCCGGCACCCGCGTCGAGCGCGAGGTCTGGAACTGGAGCGGCGACAGCTACCAGCTCAAGGTCCATGGCCAGAACGGTTTTGTGCGCGAGTTCAGCGGGGCGCTGGGCAGCGCGGCGCGCCAGCTGGAAGTCAGCTTGCGTGAAGAGCCCGCCAGCCGCAGCGTGCGCCTGCAGTTCAGCAACAGCAGCAGCCAGGTCCTGCGCCTGCAACTGGCGGATCTGGCCTACGGCCAAGGCCGCCTGCTGAGCTTGAGCCTGCAGCCGGGCCAGAACCACAGCGAGACCCTGAGCGTGGAAGCCAGCCGCGGCTGGTACGACCTGGGCGTGACGCTGGACGGCGAGAGCCTGTACTGGCGCCGCCTGGCCGGCCATGTCGAAGGCGCAGGCCTGGACTACACCGATCCGGTGCTCAACGGCCTGGCCCTGGCCCAGGATTCACCGCCGGTGCTGGTGCCGACGCCGCCGCCGGTCAATCCGGTGCGCTTCAGCGCATCGGCCAGCGTCTCCCGCATCGGCGACAGCATCAACCTGAGCTGGCAAGGCCTGCCGGCCGGCAACAAGCATTGGCTGGGCTTCTACCGCAAGGGCATGGTGCCCGGCGGCCCGGGCTCGCTGAAGTGGAACTATGTGGCCGCGCCGGCCGGCGGCCAGAGCTTCAGCCTGGCCAGCTTCCCGGAGGGCGAGTACTTCTTCGGCCTGTTCCTGAACGATGGCTACGAAGAGGCGGCCCCGCGCCTGGCCCTGCGCCTGCTCAAGCGCGGCGACATCAACGGCGACAGCCGCATCGACGCCGCCGACCGCGAGGCCCAGCGCGCCGCCATGGGGGCCTGCGCCGGCGACAGCCGCTACCAGCCCCTGGCCAATTTCGATGCAGACAGCTGCATCACCCAGGCCGACTACCGCGCCTGGTTCGACATCTTCCGCCAGCAAAAGCCTTGATCACCCCACGCAGGAACATGACCATGACACGCACACCGAACACCTTTTTGAAATTCGGCGCCCCGAGCCTGGCGGCCAGCCTGCTGGGCGCCGCCGGCCTGCTGGCTTCTTCCCTGGCTTCAGCCCAGACTTTCGCGGCCAGTGCCATCACGCCCACCGGCCTGCCGCTGGAGGCGCTGCTGCGCCTGGAGCTGCCCGTGGAGGCGCAGCAGGGCCAGACCCTGAACGTGGCCATCCGTCTGGACCAGCCCTTCGCCGGCCGCGCCGCCGACGATGTGTTTTTGTTCTACGGCTTCAAGCTCGACTTCGACCCCAGCCAGCTGCGCTTCAAGGGCTTTGCTGCGGCCGAGGGTTGGAGCGATGACAGCGGCTTTCTGCGCCCCGGCGAGATCGGTGCGTCGAACTTCCCGGGTGTCGCGGCAGCCGGTCAATCCTGGCTGAACCTGGGGGCGCTGCAGTTCGAGCTGCTGGGCGCGGGCGAGGCCTGGTTGCAGATCAGCAGCCCCGACGGCGACCTCAACTTGGGCTTGGGTTATGCCCAAGCGGCGATCAATCTGCCCATCGACTGGCGCGGCAGCCTGCAGGTCAGCGCCGTGCCCGAGCCCGGCGCGCTGGCGATGACGCTGGCGGGGCTGTTGGGCCTGGGGCTGGTGCAGCGCCGCCGCGTGGGTCAGAACAAGTAGCCGAAAGCCACCAGTCCGTTGACGCTGGTTTTCTGGTGCGTCAGCGGGCTGTTCTTGGCATCGCCCTGCAGGGCGCTGACCGAGAGGCCGGCCGTCACGCTGCTGCGCGGGCTGAGGATGTGGGTCAGCGAGGCATTGGCCCGCACATCACGCAGGCCTGCGCCGACGCTGTAGGGCGCATAGCCGCTGCTCGCCGCCTGGGCCGCGCTGACGCCGAAATAGGACTGCAGCGCTTCGCGGTTGGCCAGGGTCAGGGCGGCGCCCACACCCAGGCGCCAGCTCGCATCCAGCGGGATCTGGTGGGCCACGCCCAGATCGATCAGCAGGCCCTTGCGGTCCTGGCCGGAGCCGTAGCGCAAGGAGCTGGTCAGGGCCAGGCTTTGGCTGGGGCTGTAATTGAAGAAGCCACCGATCTCGGGGCGGAACTCGATGTCGCCCATGCCGCGCAGGGCCGGGGAGCGGTCTTCATCGCGGCCGAAATCTGCCGTCAGGCGCAGGCCATAGCTGAACTGCGCTTGCTTGGAGAAGTTCAGGCCCAGGCCATTGCTGGTGCCGGCAAACCAGCCATTGCTCCATTGGTAGTCGAGGCTGGGCACCAGCATGGCGCGGCTTTTCTTCGAGCCTTGGTAGGCGTGGCCGGCCAGTGCAACGAGGCCGATGCGGCCGCCGTCGCGCTCGGGCGCGGCGCCGTAGATGCGCGCGGTGTCAAAGGCCTGGGCTTGGGCCGAAGCGGCGCTGAACAGGCCGAGGCAGGCGGTCATGCAGGCCATCAGGCCGGTGCGGGGCAGGTGACGGAGGGTGTTGAGCATCATGGTGGCTTGGGGCTGAGGTGGACAGGTGCGGCCCGCACGCAGGCGGCCGGGTGGCGGTGATTCGCCCCGCAATATGGCGCAAATGTGTGACGTTTGCTGGCGCCGCGCGTTTGGGCCCGGGCCGGGTCGGTGAATCGCCGGTCGGGAGCGCGGCGCGGCTGCCGCCAGGCCCCTGTGGCACACTCCGCCGCTTCCTGTTTTGACTGCCTCGCCGACGTTTTGGACAAGATCCTGCTTCAAATTGCCGCCGAACTGAGCGTTCGCCCGGCCCAGATCAACGCCGCCGTGGAGCTGCTCGATGGCGGCGCCACCGTGCCCTTCATCGCCCGCTACCGCAAGGAAGTGACCGACGGGCTGGACGACAGCCAGCTGCGCGAGATCGAGGCCCGCCTGGCCTATCTGCGCGAGCTGGAAGACCGCCGCGCCGCCGTGCTCAAGAGCATCGAAGAGCAAGGCAAGCTCACGCCCGAGCTGCAAGCCGCCATCCTCGCCGCGCCGACCAAGCAGGAGCTGGAAGACCTCTACCTGCCCTACAAGCAAAAGCGCCGCACCAAGGGCATGATCGCCCGCGAGGCGGGCCTGGAGCCCCTGGCCGACAAGTTGTTTGCCGACCCCAGCCTGGACCCGATGGCGGAAGCTGCTGCCTTCATCAACGCCGACGCCGGCTTTGCCGATGCCTTCGCGGTGCTGGACGGCGTGCGCGACCTGCTGTCCGAGCGCTGGGCCGAGGATGCCGTGCTGATCGGCAAGCTGCGCGAGTGGCTGTGGGAGGAGGGCTTGTTCAAGTCCAAGCTTATGGACGGCAAGGACGAGAACAACCCCGATGTCGCCAAGTTCCGCGACTATTTCGATTACGACGAGCCGATCAAGACCGTGCCTTCGCACCGCGCGCTGGCCGTGTTCCGCGGCCGCACGCAGGAGATCCTGGACGCCAAGCTGGCGCTGGACGAAGAGGTGGTGGCCGGCCAACCGGGTTTGGCCGAAGGCCGCATCGCCCGCCACCTAGGCTGGACCATGGGCACGCGCCCGGGCGACGCCCTGATCCGCAAGACCATCTCCTGGACCTGGAAGGTCAAGCTCTCCATGAGCCTGGAGCGCGATCTGTTCGCCCGCCTGCGCGAAGATGCCGAGGCCGTGGCCATCAAGGTGTTTGCCGAAAACCTGCGCGATCTGCTGCTGGCCGCGCCGGCCGGCAAGCGTGTGGTCATGGGCCTGGACCCGGGCATCCGCACCGGCGTCAAGGTGGCCGTGGTCAGCGACACCGGCCGGGTGCTGGACACCTGCGCCGTGTTCCCGCACGAGCCGCGCAAGGACTGGGAGGGCGCCCTGCACACCCTGGGTCGCCTCTGCGCCACCCACGGCGTCAACTTGATCGCCATCGGCAACGGCACGGCCAGCCGTGAAACCGACAAGCTGGCCGGCGACCTGATCAAACGCATCCAGCAGCTGGCCCCGGGCACCCAGATCGACAAGGTGGTGGTCAGCGAGGCCGGCGCCTCGATCTACTCGGCCTCCGAGTTCGCCTCCAAGGAGCTGCCCGATCTGGACGTGACCCTGCGCGGCGCGGTGTCCATCGCCCGCCGCCTGCAGGACCCGCTGGCCGAGCTGGTCAAGATCGACCCCAAGAGCATCGGCGTGGGCCAGTACCAGCACGATGTCAACCAGAGCGCCATGGCCAAGACCCTGGATGCGGTGGTGGAAGACTGCGTGAACTCGGTGGGCGTGGACCTGAACACCGCCTCGGCCCCGCTGCTGTCGCGCGTGTCGGGCCTGTCCAGCACCGTGGCCGCGTCCATCGTGCGCTGGCGCGATGCCAATGGCGCGTTCAAGAGCCGCAAGCAATTGCTCGACGTGGCCGGCCTGGGCCCCAAGACCTTCGAGCAATCGGCCGGCTTCCTGCGCATCCGCGATGGCGAGAACCCGCTGGATTTCTCGGGCGTGCATCCCGAAACCTACCCGGTGGTGGAACGCATCCTCAAGGCCGTCAACAAGCCGGCGGCCGAGGTCATGGGCAAGAGCGATGTCATTCGGGCTCTCAAGCCTGAGGCCTTTGCCGACGAGAAATTCGGCGCTATCACGGTCAAGGACATCCTGTCTGAGCTGGAAAAGCCCGGCCGCGACCCGCGCCCGGACTTCAAGGTGGCCCGCTTCAACGAAGGCGTGGACGACATCAAGGACCTGGTCGAGGGCATGGTGCTCGAGGGCACGGTGTCCAACGTTGCCCAGTTCGGCGCCTTCGTGGACCTGGGTGTGCATCAGGACGGCCTGGTTCATGTGAGCCAGCTGTCCAACAAGTTCGTGACCGACGCCCGTGAGGTGGTCAAGACCGGCGACATCGTCAAGGTGCGTGTGCTGGAGGTGGACCTGGCCCGCAAGCGCATCTCCCTGACCATGAAGCTGGACGCCCCGGTGCAGCGCGGGGGCGCCAAGGCAGACAACAGCTTCCGTCCGGCCGGTCGGCAGGAGCGGGCGGGCGGCGGCGCGGGTCGCGGAGGTTTTGCCGGTGCCCGGGCACCCGAGCCGGCCGCTGGTGGCGCCATGGCGGCGGCGTTTGCCAAGTTCAAGAAACAGGGCTGAGCCCGGTGATCCAGGGTGGCCGCGACGCCATTGGCGCGCTGCCGCCGCAGATCAACCCCCGCAAGCCGCGATTGGTCGCCAGCCGGCAGACGCGGCGCACGGCGCTCGCTAAGCTGCGCGCCTTGTTGTCCTGGATTGTTTTGGAGCCTCGCTTGAACCGTCTTCTGCCCCGCACTTCCGTGAACCTGGCCTGCCGCGTGCTGCTGGCCGGTTCGGCCCTGTCGCTTGCCCACCTCGGCGCCCACGCGCAGGACGGGGTACCCGGCCTGGGCGACAACCGCCCGGCCGTGGGCAACAAGCTGGAGCGCGTGGAGCTGACCTCACGCCCACAGACCGACACCGATCTGCGCCGCAAATCGCCGGTGGCCAAGCAGGTGTATGGCCGCGAGGAGATGGACAAGTTCGGCGACACCAATGTGGCCGATGTGCTCAAGCGTCTGCCCGGCGTGAACATGCAGGGCGGTGCGCCGCGCATGCGCGGCTTGGGTTCGGGCTACACCCTGATCTTGATCAACGGTGATCCCGCGCCTCCGGGCTTCGACATGAGCCAGCTCAGCCCTTCGCAGGTCGAGCGCATCGAAGTGACCAAGGCACCCACCGCCGACCAGAGCGCCCAGGCCGTGGCTGGTGCCATCAACATTATCTTGAAGGACGCGCCGCGCATCTCGCAGCGCGATTTGCGACTGGGCATCGGCTACAACGCCGTGCGTCCCACGCCCTCGGCCACTTTCACCCTGGGCGAGAAGATCGGCTCGGCCGCCGTGTCGGTGCCCCTGTCCTTTTTCCAGTGGCGCGGCCAGAACGATGTCACCAGCACCCGATTCATACGCGGCAGCGATGGTGAGGATTCGCGCAGCGTGCAGCAGGGCGAGCAGGCCAATTGGGGCCATGGCTTCAACTCGGCACCGCGCCTGAACTGGAAGATCAGCGACGAAGAGACGCTGACCCTGCAGGCCTTTCTGCAAAAAGGCTTCTGGAACAACCGCAACAGCTACGACACCGTGTCCAAGATAGGCCAGGCCTTGCTGGACGATGACAGCCTGAACCACGGCACCTGGCAGAACCTGCGCGGCAACGCCGTCTGGTCCAAGCGCTTCAACGACGAGCAAAAGTTGGAGCTCAAGGCTGGCGTGCAGCATTCGCGCGGCACCTTCGACAACGAAACCTACCTGCCCGGCGGCTTGCTGCGGCGTGGTGTGGGTGACAACACCGACCGCGGTTTCACACAGGCCGGCAAGTTCGGTCAGCTGCTGGGCGAGGACCACAGCCTGACCGTGGGCTGGGATCTGGAATGGCGCCGCCGTGAAGAAGACCGCACGGTCACCGAGGCCGGCAAGCCGCAGCTGCCGGAATTCGAGGGCCAGCCCTTCGGTGCCCACATCAGCCGCCAGGCCTTGTTTGTGCAGGACGAGTGGGAGCTGTCACCGCAATGGTCCACCTATCTGGGCCTGCGCAGCGAGCGCATCATCACCGAGAGCCGCGGCCTGGCCGCGCCGGTGCGCAACACCAGCACGGTGCTGACCCCGCTCTGGCATTTGAACTACAAGTTCGACCCCAAGGGCAAGGACCTGATCCGTGCCAGCCTGACGCGCAGCTACAAGGCCCCGGACCTGAATGCCTTGCTGGCCCGCCCCAGCCTGAGCAGCCTGTCCAACACCGAGATCTCGCCAGATCGCGAAGGCAACCCGCTGCTCAAGCCCGAGCTGGCCACCGGCCTGGATGTGGCCTACGAGAAATACTTGACCGGCGGCGGCATGCTCAGCGTCGGCGTGTTCCACCGCAAGGTCAACGACCTGATCCGCAACGTCACCAGCCTGTCGACTGTGTCCTGGGCCAGCGTGCCGCGTTATGTCTCGCGCCCGACCAATTTCTCGCGCGCCCAGACCACCGGCCTGGAGTTGGAAATCAAGGGCCGCGCCGGTGAGCTGATGCCCGATTGGTTCGATGCCAAGACTGCTCTCAATCTGCGTGCCTCGTTGAGCTACTACAAGTCCAAGGTCGACGCCTTGCCCGGCCCGGACAACCGCCTGGACGGCCAACAGCCCTGGTCCGGCAACCTCGGCTTTGACTACCGCTTCAGCGATCTGCCCCTGGTCACGGGCGCCAGCCTGGCCTACACCCCGGGCTATGCCACGCAGCAGACCCTGAGCCAGACGGTCGAGCAGTCGCGCTCGCGTGCGCTGGACATGTTTGCCCAGTGGACCTTCAGCAAGACCTTGTCCATGCGCGTGTCGGCCAACAATCTGGCGCCGCTGGATGCGCAGTCGCAGACCCTGCTCAGCAGCGGCTACGGCAGCGGCAGCCTGCGCAAGGGCCGCAGCTTCTTCGGCCTGAATGTGGAGATGAAGCTCTGATGCGGGAGTGGTACGGCCGATGAGCGCCTCCGCGCTGCAGATCTTCGCCGGCCCGAGGGCCCGCGCTCGCCTCGCCGAGCGGGGCTTGCGGCCCGAGGACGTGCGCGTGGTGCCGGCCGCGGCCGGTGGCCCCAAAGGCTTGATCCTGGGGCCGCTCGATCAGTTCATCTTTGGCGAGTGGCTGCTGCGCAGCACGCAGGAGGTGCATTTGATCGGTGCCTCCATCGGCGCCTGGCGCATGGCCACGGCCTGCCTCAGCGCCGACGCGGCCGCCACGCAGGCCGAGTTCGCCCGCCTGTCCCACGAGTATGTGCACCAGCACTACGACAGTGAGCCGGGCAAACCGCCCAGCGCGGCCACGGTGTCGGCCGCGTTTGCGGCCAAGCTCGATGAGGTCTTTGGCGGGCACGAGGCGGCCGTGCTCAGCCACCCGCGCTGGCGCCTGCACATCCTGACCTCGCGTGGCCGTGGCTTGCTGCTGAGCCGGGAAGGTCGCTTGCGTACACCGCTGGGCTATGCCGGCGCTTTCGCGGCCAATGCGCTGGCGCGGCCGGCTCTTGGGCGCTGGCTGGAGCGGGTGCTGTTCTCGGATGCGCGCACGCCGCTGCCGGTACCGCTGCAGGATTTCCGCAGCCAGCAGGTGGTGCTCGATGTGCGCAACTTCCAGCCCAGCTTGCTGGCCAGCTGCTCGATTCCCTTCTGGCTCAAAGCCGTGCAAGACATCCCCGGCGCGCCGCGTGGCGCGTACTGGGACGGCGGCATCACCGACTACCACCTGCACCTGAACTACGCCGCCATGGCGGGCGAAGGCCTGGTGCTGTACCCGCATTTCCAGCGCCAGGTGGTGCCGGGCTGGCTGGACAAAGCCTGGAAACGCCGCCATGGCGCGACGCCCTTTCTGGACAATGTGGTGGTCCTGGCGCCCCATCCCGATTGGGTGCGTAGCCTGCCGCGCGCCAAGCTGCCGGACCGGGTCGACTTCCAGCACTTTGGCGACGATGCAGCGGGTCGCGCCCGCGTCTGGTTGCAGGCCATTGCCGAGAGCCAGCGTCTGCGTGACGAGTTTGCCGCCGCCTGTGCCGCGCCCAGCGTGCAGGCGCTGCCGCTGTGAAGTGGCCGGTCCTGTCGAAGCCGATGCACTTGTAAGCATTCGCAAGCGCGGCCAACCGCCGTGCCTTGACCAGCGTTGCAGAGGAACTCAATCCATCCGGAGTGAATTCCTATGTCGCCGCGCTCTGTCTTTCGTCCCGTCCTGCGTGCCGTGCTTCTGCTGGGTCTGGCTTCCAGCCTGAGTGCCTGCATCGTGCTGCCTCCGCGCCATGGCGGTGGCCACCACCACCATCATGGCTACGACGGCCGCGGCTACGGGGCGCCGCGCGGCGTCGGCCTGGTGACGGGTGGGGTGGTCGGGGCCGTGGTCGGCCATGAGCTGGCGCGCGATGGCGATCCCGCTTTGGGCACGGCCGTGGGTGCTGTGGCCGGTGCCGTCATCGGCCACGAGATCGAACGGTCACAGCGCCGTCGCTGAAGCGGGGCTACAATCGGGCTCTCTTCAACGAACAAGGGCGAGAAAGGCACGATGGTTATGACACCGCGAACTACGACCACCTCTTCACAGGTTTAGTCGGCCGCGGCTTTCACACGTCCTTACTCAGCTGCCACCAGCGCAGCACCCCAAGAAAAGCGCGGCTCCGACAGCCGCGCTTTTTTGTTTTCTGGCCACCTTTTTCCGGCCACCGTTTTTTCGGAGCAGCTCAGATGATCTCGATTCAATTGCCGGACGGTTCCAAACGTGAGTTTCCTCAGGCTGTGACCGTGGCCGAGGTGGCCGCCTCTATCGGCACCGGCCTGGCCAAGGCCGCCCTGGCCGGCCGCGTGGGGCAGGGCGAGGCGGCGCAGCTGGTCGACACCAGCCACCTGATCGAGGCCGACACGCAGCTGGCCATCATCACCGACAAGGATGCCGATGGCCTGGAGGTGATCCGTCACTCGACCGCCCACTTGCTGGCCTATGCCGTCAAGGAGCTGTTTCCCGATGCGCAGGTCACCATCGGCCCAGTGATCGAGAACGGCTTCTACTACGACTTCAGCTACAAGCGCCCCTTCACGCCCGAAGACCTCGCCGCCATCGAATCGAAGATGAGCGAGCTGGCCAAGAGGGACGAGAAGGTCACCCGCTCGGTGCTGCCGCGCGACGAGGCCGTGGCCTATTTCAAGAGCATCGGCGAGGCCTACAAGGCCGAGATCATCGAGAGCATCCCGGCCGACCAGGCCGTGTCGCTCTACGCCGAAGGCAAGTTCACCGACCTCTGCCGCGGCCCGCATGTGCCCTCCACCGGCAAGCTCAAGCACTTCAAACTGATGAAGGTGGCCGGTGCCTACTGGCGCGGGGATCACCGTAACGAGCAATTGCAGCGCATCTACGGCACGGCCTGGGCCAGCAAGGACGATTTGCAAAAGTACCTGATGCTGCTGGAAGAGGCCGAAAAGCGCGACCACCGCAAGCTGGGTCGTGAGCTGGACCTGTTCCACATCGACGAGCATTCGCCGGGCACGGTGTTCTGGCATCCCAAGGGCTGGACGGTCTGGCAGGAGGTGGAGCAGTACATGCGCCGCGTCTACCGCGAGAACGGCTATCTGGAGGTCAAGGGCCCGCAAATCCTGGACAAGGGCTTGTGGGAGAAGACCGGCCACTGGGACAAGTACCGCGAAAACATGTTCACGACCGAATCGGAAAAGCGTGACTACGCGCTCAAGCCGATGAACTGCCCGGGTCACATCCTGATCTACAAGCAAGGCATCAAGAGCTACCGCGACCTGCCGCTGCGCTACGGTGAATTCGGCCAATGCCATCGCAACGAGCCGACGGGTGGCCTGCACGGCATCATGCGCGTGCGCGGCTTCACGCAGGACGATGGCCATATCTTCTGCACCGAGGACATGATCCAGGGCGAGGTCATGGCCTTCACCACCTTGCTGCAAAAGGTCTACAAGGACTTCGGCTTCAGCAACATCATCTACAAGCTCTCCACCCGCCCCGAGCAACGCATCGGCAGCGATGAAAGCTGGGACAAGGCCGAGGCGGCGCTGGCCGAAGGCCTGCGTGCTTCGGGCTGCGAGTTCGAGTATCTGCCGGGCGAGGGCGCCTTCTACGGCCCCAAGATCGAGTACACGCTGAAGGACGCGCTGGGCCGACCCTGGCAGTGCGGCACCATCCAGGTTGACCCCAATCTGCCCGAGCGTCTGGATGCGGAGTTCGTCGGTGAAGATGGCTCGCGCCACCGCCCGGTGATGCTGCACCGGGCCATCGTCGGCAGCCTGGAGCGCTTCATTGGCATCCTGATCGAACAGCATGCCGGCGCCTTGCCTGCCTGGCTGGCGCCAACCCAGGTGGTGGTGGCCAATATCACCGATGCGCAGGCCGATTACGTCGCTGAAATCGTGAAATCGCTGCAAAAACAAGGGCTTAGAGTCCAGTCCGATTTGCGGAACGAGAAAATCACGTATAAAATCCGCGAGCATTCTTTGCAGAAGGTTCCGTACATCCTCGTCGTCGGTGACAAGGAAAAGGCAAACGGAGCTGTTGCGGTGCGCGCCCGTGGCAACCAAGACTTGGGTGTGATGCCCCTGAATGACTTCATTGCGAAGGTCACCCAGGACATCGCCAACAAGGTCTGACGGCTGTCAGACCGGCGCGCTTTTGCTTTGTTTGAGCCTCCCGCCTTGAGGCTCGTTGAAGGGTATGCACCATCGCTACATTTGCTGACCGTCGAGCCATTCCTGAGCGTAAGCATCGGCTGAATCGCGAAATCATGGCTCCTGAAGTCCGTCTCAACGGGCCTGATAACGAGCCGCTCGGAATTGTGAGCATCCACGAAGCCCTGCGCATGGCAGGCGAACTGGATGTGGACGTTGTCGAAATCTCCGCCACCGCGACGCCGCCTGTGTGCCGCCTGATGGACTACGGCAAGTTCAAGTACATCGAGCAAAAGCGCGCTGCCGAGGCGAAGTCCAAGCAGAAGGTCATCGAAATCAAGGAAGTCAAGTTCCGCCCGGGTACGGACGAAGGTGACTACCAGATCAAGATGCGCAATCTGCGCCGCTTCATCGCCGAGGATGGTGACAAGGGCAAGGTCACGCTGCGCTACCGCGGTCGTGAAATCACCCACCAGGACATCGGCATGCGCTTGCTGGAACGCATCCGTGACGAGTTGTCGGATGTGGCCGTGGTGGAAAACATGCCCAAGCTGGAAGGCCGGCAGATGATCATGGTGCTGGCGCCGAAAAAGCGCTGATCACCCAGGCCCGCGGCAAGGCGGGCCCTGTCGCCTCGCAAGGGGCGCAATTGAAAGCGGGCCGTGGCCCGTTTTCAATTGATGATGTTGTTTGAGTTTGCGTATCGAGAGCGGATCTTTGCTTGAGCAGGCCAACAACTCAGAAACGGTTTGACAAGCGGTCTGAAAAAGATCGTTTGCACAAAGTCTGGCCCGCTGATTTGGTCGTCGGCGGGCTTATTAGTCTCCTGGGGGCTGGCAAGTGTCACGAGGCCCGTGACCGCCTTCAGGGACGCACTTAAAAGGAGCACTCAAATGCCCAAAATGAAGACCAAGAGCAGCGCCAAGAAGCGCTTCCGCGTCCGCCCGGGCGGTACCGTCAAGCGCGGTCAGGCGTTCAAGCGCCACATCCTCACGAAGAAGTCCACGAAGAACAAGCGCCACCTGCGTGGCTCTGCGGCCGTGCACGAAACCAACATGGGCCACATGGCTCAAATGTTGCCCTTCGCTGGCCTCTGATCGACTTCTGAAGGAGAAATACTATGCCTCGCGTTAAACGTGGTGTTACCGCTCGTGCCCGTCACAAGAAGGTCTTGGCTCTGGCCAAGGGTTTCCGTGGTCGTCGTAAGAATGTCTTCCGCATCGCCAAACAGGCGGTGATGAAGGCAGGCCAATACGCCTACCGTGACCGTCGCGCCAAGAAGCGTGTGTTCCGTGCCCTGTGGATTGCGCGTATCAACGCAGCAAGCCGCGGTCTGGGCCTGACATACAGCAAGTTTGTGGCTGGCCTGAAGAAGGCTCAGATCGACATCGACCGCAAGGTCCTGGCTGATCTGGCTGTCAACGATCCTGCTGGTTTTGCCAGCATCTTCGCCAAGGTGAAGGCCGCTCTCGCTTAATTGCCCCCTCAGCTGCAAGCCTTGGCTTGTGGTGGCGGCAGCCCCGGCCCCTGGGTTACCAGGCCGGTCGGGGTGAGCACCCTCGAGGCCGACACCAGGGTGTCGGCCTTTTTTATTTGTTGCCCGAATTTTTCTGACAGTCCGCCCGACTGGCACCGCGATGAACGAGCTTGATCAACTGCTGCAGACGGCCCAAGGCGAATTCGCCGCCGCCGCCACTCCCGCCGACCTCGAGAACGCCAAGGCGCGTTTTCTGGGCAAGTCCGGTCGTGTGACCGAGTTGCTCAAGAGCCTGGCCGCTTTGCCGGTCGAGGAGAAGAAGGCCCGCGGTGCCGAGATCAATGTGCTGAAGTCCGGCATTGAGGCCGCGCTGACGGCGCGCCGTCAGGCTCTGGCTGATGCGGAACTGGAGTTGCAACTCAAGGCCGAGGCGCTCGATGTGAGCCTGCCCGGCCGTGCCCGTGGCACCGGCGGCCTGCACCCCATTACTCGCGCCATGGAGCGCATCGAGTCCAGCTTCGGCTCCATGGGTTTCGACGTGGCCGATGGCCCCGAGATCGAGAACGACTGGTTCAACTTCACCGCGCTGAACACGCCGGAGGACCACCCGGCCCGTTCCATGCACGACACCTTCTACATCGAAGGTGGCCATGTGCTGCGCACCCACACCAGCCCCATGCAGATCCGCTACGCGGTTCAGCATGTCAAGAAACACAAGGCCCTGATTGACGCCGGCCTGCCCATGCCCGAGATTCGCGTGATCGCGCCGGGCCGCACCTACCGTGTCGACAGCGATGCCACCCATTCGCCGATGTTCCACCAGGTCGAAGGCCTGTGGGTCGGTGAGAACATCAGCTTCAAGGACCTGAAGTCGGTCTACCTGAACTTCATCACCTCCTTCTTCGAAACTGATCAGCTGGAGCTGCGTTTCCGCCCCAGCTATTTCCCCTTCACCGAGCCCAGCGCCGAGATTGACATCATGTTCGGCTCGGGTCCGCTAAAGGGCCGCTGGCTGGAGGTCTCGGGCTCCGGCCAGGTGCATCCGCAGGTGATCCGCAATATGGGCCTGGACCCCGAGCGCTACATCGGTTTCGCCTTCGGCTCGGGCATCGACCGCCTAGCCATGTTGCGCTACGGCGTGAATGATCTGCGCCTGTTCTTTGATGGCGATCTGCGCTTCTTGAGCCAATTCAAGTAAGCCCCGCGCGCCGCCATCCACCAGAACACGCTCGAGAGAGCAGAGAAGAAGAGATTTCACATGCAATTCCCTGAATCCTGGCTGCGGTCTTTCTGCAACCCGCCGCTGAATACGCAAGAGCTGGCCGACCTGCTGACCATGTCGGGCCTGGAAGTTGAAGAGCTGCGCCCGGTGGCGCCGCCATTCCATGGCATCGTGGTCGCCGAGATCCTGGAGGCCGAGCAGCACCCGAACGCCGACAAGCTGCGCGTCTGCAAGGTCAATGCCGGTGCTGGTTTCAATAACGGCGAGCCTCTGCAGATCGTGTGCGGTGCACCCAATGCACGCGTCGGCATCAAGGTGCCGCTGGCTACCGTGGGCGCTGAGCTGCCGCCGGGCGAAGACGGCAAGGCCTTCAAGATCGGCGTGGGCAAGCTGCGCGGTGTGGAGAGCTTCGGCATGCTGTGCTCGGCGCGTGAGCTCAAGCTCAGCGAGGAGCATGGCGGTCTGCTCGAGTTGGACGCGAGTGCACCCGTCGGCCAGAACATCCGTGAGCATCTGAATCTGGACGACACCTTGTTCACCCTCAAGCTGACGCCCAATCTGGCGCATTGCCTGAGCGTGTACGGCGTCGCTCGTGAGGTGTCCGCGCTGACTGGCACGCCGCTGCAGGCACCGGCCATCAGCCCGGTGCAGCCGCAGCACGATGCCAAGCTGCCGGTGCGCATCGAGGCCGCCGATCTCTGCGGCCGCTTCTCCGGTCGCATCGTGCGTGGTGTCAACACGCAGGCCAAGACCCCTGCCTGGATGGTGGACCGTCTGGCCCGTTGCGGCCAGCGCAGCGTCGCGCCCCTGGTGGACATCTCCAACTACGTGATGTTCGAGCTGGGCCGCCCCTCGCACATCTTCGATCTGGACAAGATCGACCGTGAGCTGGTGATCCGCTGGGCCAAGAAGGGCGAGAGCCTCAAGCTGCTCAATGGCAACAACGTCGAGCTGGACGAGACGGTGGGCGTGGTGGCCGATGCCTCGGCGCCGGAGTCCCTGGCCGGCATCATGGGCGGCGACGCCACCGCCGTGTCGGACGACACCCGCAACGTCTACGTCGAAGCCGCCTTCTGGTGGCCCAAGGCTGTGGCCGGCCGTTCGCGCCGCTACAACTTCTCGACCGATGCGGGTCACCGCTTCGAGCGCGGTGTGGACCCGGCTGACACAGCCCTGCATATCGAGCGCATCACCCAGCTCATTCTCGAGATCTGCGGCGGCGAAGCCGGCCCCCTGGACGACCAGATCAGCGCCTTGCCCGAGCGCAAGCCGGTGGCCCTGCGCGTCGCTCGCGCCGTCAAGGTGATCGGCATGCCGGTGACGCAGGAAGACTGCGCCCGCGTTTTCAGCCGTCTGGGCCTGCAGTTCAGCGAAGCGCCGGGCGTGCTGACCGTGACGCCGCCGAGCTGGCGCTTCGATCTGCAGATCGAGGAAGACCTGATCGAAGAAATCATCCGCGTGATGGGCTACCCCAGCCTGCCCAACACCCCGCCGCTGGCGCCGGTGGTGGCCAAGGTGGCCTCGGAATCGCGCCGCGCCATCCATGCGCTGCGCCATGCCGTGGCGGCTCGGGATTATTTCGAGACCATCAACTTCAGCTTTGTCGAAGCCCGCTGGGAGGCCGAGCTGGCCGGCAACAGCCACCCGATCCAGCTGCTCAATCCCATCGCTGCGCCTCTGGCCGTGATGCGCAGCAGCCTGATCGGCAGCTTGATCCAGGCCTTGCGCCACAACCTGAGCCGCCGCGCCAGCCGCGTCCGCCTGTTCGAGATCGGCCGTGTGTTCCTGCGCGACGCCTCGGTGCAGGAGAGCGACAGCAGCATCGCCGGCGTGGCCCAGCCCATGCGCCTGGCGGGTCTGGCATTCGGCCCGGCGGACCAGCCGCAGTGGAGCCAGCGCGATCGCCAGGTCGACTTCTTCGATGTGAAGGGCGACCTAGAAGCCTTGTTCGCGCCGCGCCAGCTGCAGTTCAAGCCGGCTCAACATCCGGCCCTGCACCCTGGTCGCAGCGCCCGCGTCGAGCTGGACGGCCGCGATATTGGCGTGATCGGTGAGCTGCACCCCAAGTGGCGCCAGGGCTACGATCTGCCCAGCGCTCCGGTGTTGTTCGAGCTGGATCTGCCGGCTGTGCTTGAGCGCCAGCTGCCGGCGGCACAGGCGATCCCGCGCCAGCAGTCGGTGCTGCGTGACCTGGCCGTCATCGTCGGCGAACAGGTCAGCCACGATGCGCTGATGCAGACCATCGCCAGCGCCCACACCGGCTTGATCCGCTCGGCCCGCTTGTTCGACGTCTTCAAGCCCACTCAAGCCAATGCCGAGCTGAAGGACGGCGAGCGCAGCATGGCCGTGCGCCTGGAACTGCTGGACGACGAGGCCACCTTGACCGACGAGCGCATCGAGCAGACGGTGTCGGCTGTGGTGGCTGCCCTGGCTGAACAACTGGGCGCCCGCCTGCGCGGCTGAGTGCCGCAACGACTGCAAGCAAGGCAAGACGCTGATGACTGCACACGACACCCGGGACGATGACGCGCTCGACGATCAGGCCTTGATCGCCGCGGCCCGTGTTCTCCTGCCCACGCTGGAAACCCCGACCTTGACCAAGGCCGAGCTGGCCGAGTTGCTGTTCGACAAGCTGGGCTTGAACAAGCGCGAGTCCAAGGACATGGTCGAGGCCTTTTTCGACATCATCCACAGCACTTTGGTGCGCGGACAGGATGTGAAGCTGTCCGGTTTTGGCAATTTCAACATCCGCCGCAAGGCGCCGCGCCCGGGCCGCAACCCGCGCACCGGTGAAGCCATCCCCATCAAGGCCCGCGATGTGGTCACTTTCCATGCCAGCCACAAGCTCAAGGACGTGGTCCAGGGCGAGGTAGGCGGGGAAGATGACTTCGAGTAGAGTCTGACCTCCCCACCGAAAGCCCTTGATTTGCATGGAAAACGCGCTGCCCGCCATCCCTGCCAAACGTTACTTCACCATCGGTGAGGTCAGCGATTTGTGCGGCGTGAAGCCCTATGTGCTGCGCTACTGGGAGCAGGAGTTCATCCAGCTCAAGCCCATGAAGCGGCGCGGCAACCGGCGCTACTACCAGCACCACGAGGTGCTGCTGATCCGCCGCATCCGCGGCCTGCTCTACGACCAGGGCTTCACCATCAGCGGTGCTCGCAACCAGCTGATGGAGGGCGGCGCTGCCCGCAGCGACGCTGCGGCTTTGGTGTTCAAGCAGGAAGCCGACGAAGCCCAGCGCCTCGAGGACGAAGCTGGCTTCGACGATGGCGACATCGTGGTGCGAACTGCTGCCTTGCCCGGCGGCGCGGGCGCCAGCGCCGGCGTGGCTGCCCTGGCCGCCCAACCCGCAGCGGCCCGCAGCACCGCGGGTTTGGACGAGTTGGCCGGCATGTCGCTGCGTCTCGGCGGCGTGCTGGGTGGGGTCGAACCCCTGACTCTGGCCCAGGTCAAAGAAGAATTATTGGCAATTCGACAAACTCTCTTGCCATGAGCATAAAAATGCTCCTATAATGCAAAGCTCAGTCGGGGCGTAGCGCAGCCTGGTAGCGCACTTGCATGGGGTGCAAGGGGTCGTGAGTTCGAATCCCACCGTTCCGACCATTTTATTGAAGTAAATCAACGGGTTAGCAGCGAAAGCAGCTAACCCGTTTTTCTTTTCCGGCAGCGACTGCGCTCAATGGGTAAACCAATGGGTAAACCGGCGGTTGGCTGTTGAGGTGCTTTGCTGGACGTTCTTGGTCTCAGTTCATTGGCTCTTTTTGCTGGCGATGACATTTGTCCGCGGTCTGCACTGAGCCGGGTAACCGGGCACCAACTACCGTTACGCAGCGGTTGCTGACACTCGCTGTCGGCGCCCGTATGGCAGCAATTGACCCAAACCCGTCTCCGGTGGTCGAGAACAAGAGGTGCGAAGCAGTGCTTGGCTGACTGCGCCAATGCTTGAGCGACTGTGCGTCCAGGGGCTTCTTCCAGCGGGGCGAGCTGTCATACGCGCGTGGAGGCCATCCGTCCACCCGCCAGAACGACGAGTCCAGCATCGGCGATAACGGCTGGCCGAGCACCTCCTCGATGGCACAGGCCACGCTCAACAAGGCTGCGTCCTCACCCGGCGCCGAGCACAGTTGCAGCCCCACCGGCAGCACAGCGCCGAGGTGCTGAATCGGCAGCGAGATTCCGCACTGCCCGAATAGGTTGCCCGGCCGCGTGTTGCGCGTGGCGCGCCGGTTCCAATCCGCGACGTCGGCCACACTGCGGAAGGCGGCGGTCAGCTGCGGCAGCATCGGCACCGTCGGCGTGAGCCAGGCATCGATGCCGACGCGGCGCTCGTTCACCAGCACCTGCACCTCGCGGCGGCGCGCCAGCATCGTCGCGTGGTCGTCGGCGCGCACGTCGAAAGCGACCTGGAGCCGGGCGGCGGCTACGGAATCCAGGCGATCGAACTGCGCCGTCACGCGCTCGCGCCCGAGGAAGGTCAGAAGGTCCGCCGGCACCAGGCAACGAAAGATGTCGTCGATCTCGCCAGCCTCCGGGGTCTCGGCGTGCAAGATGCAGGCGCCCGGTGGCGCGTAGGCGCGCGACCGCGGCCGTGAAGCAGCGATGCACGGGTTCGTCGAGTTCGTCCTGGAAGTGCTGCGTCGGCCCGGCCAGCACCAGGTCCGACACGGCGGGCACGGGACGTGGCAGATGGCCCTCCAGCGCGGCCTGGACCCTCGCAGCATCGTGCTCGCTGCGTGTATGACGCGCTCCGCCGGCTCTTGCGGAGCTTGCCTCTGGGGCTCTATGACTGTGGGTCAGTCTGGGCGAACATCGTGGCGTCGCACAAGCCCAAACCAGAGGATCGCATGAGCACCACCCAAGCCACGACACCCGGCGATCCCCCGCCGAACAGCGATGCTCGTGCCGACCTCGAGCGCTCGAACCCCCGGCACGACGAGCCCGTCCCGGACGAGGCTCTCCGAGAACGCCTCTTAGCTGATTGCCGCGAGTTCGTTGAGCCACAGCTAATCGAGCGGGAGACTCGACTGATTCCCGTTGTATTGAACCTGATTCACCACGCACGGCCGTGGCGCAAGGTAAGCGATCCCCGCTCAGGAGCGGCCATCAAGGCCGGGCTCTGGCGAGTGTTCAGCCCAGGTACTGTTCTCGCCACCGGTGGCGTCGCCACCCTGGTGATCTCTCTCGCGACCCTGCTGTTGCTTGCACAGCAGAATGAACGCTTGGACCAGCAGACCTACGTCACTGACGCCGGGAGGTCGGGCTCCTTGGTGTCGGAGCTTGGCAGCGTCATGGCGGCGGTTACCGAGTACGCAGCCTCCGTGTGCGTGATGACGGATAAGGCGAGCCAGGCTCTTCGCTGCTGGCCCGACTACCAGACCCCATTTCGCAAGGAGTTTGTTGAGCGGTACGAAGCGGCTTCTGCGAGCAAGACGGACCGCGCTCCGCCGAAAATCGACTTCTTCCACTCGCAGATGGCATCAACGGCAGAGTCGGAGGGCGATCGGCCTCCCAGGCTTCCCCTGTCGCCCCAATTGCAGGGGCGCCTCGCGGTCCTGGTCGACGCATTGCGCCCGTATCGCTACCTCAACTTTCCTGACGCTCGGCCGCCCGCTGAAAAAGTGGACTCCCTGGGTCTGCTCAGCGCCGGACTGGCCATGTTGGGCGGTGCAGCGGGCGGCGAGCGCCCGCAGTTGTCAGCCCGCCCAGCCAGCCCAGAGCGCGGACTGCTGCTGGCGAGCCTGGTGCAGATGGGCATCAATCTGGAGTCGGGGCTCGCCTTCTCAATGAACTGGGAGTACGCCTACATCGAGTCCCCTGCCTTTCGGGACGTCTGGCTCCGCCGCCGCAATTTCAAGCACGCGACCTTCCGCTGCGCGGAGTTCGCCGGAGCCAACTTGGAGTCATCTTCGTTTCGTTGGGCGGACTTGCACGGAGCGACCTTCATGGGCGAGAAGACGCAGCTGGCCGCGGTGAGCTTTCGGGATGCCGACCTGACCCGGAGCAAATTCCTGCTAGCGAGACTACCGAGTGCGAGCAACTTTGAGGGTGCGGATCTGCGGGATGTCGATCTCCATGAGGCGACGACGACGGAGCCGAAGTTCTTGGAGACGCTCCAGGCGAAGGCGCGCAACTTTGATGCTTCTTCATGGCGCATGGTGGGCGCAGATGTGGCACCGGTCAGCCCCGGCCAGTCTCCGCAGCGACAGACATTTCGGATCGAACACGCCTCGGGTTCGCAGCTTGGGCTGGCTCCCATCAACTGCCGGTGACGCCCAGGTCGGTCACCCGTACAGTGCCGTTCGAGAGGGCCGGGCCGCTTGAAGTTGCAGATCAGAGACCAGCGTCAACCGTAGCGCGTCCCTGCCAACCCCAGGGTGTGAGTGCTATCGATCACCGGTGTCCCAGGCCCACAGAAGCTGCGTTGATATTGAGCGGCCGGCAAGCTGCCGGCGGTGAGCGACGGCTCCTGGCCGGGTGCGGGTGCCCCTTCGGCCAACTTCATCGCCCGAGAGCAGTCGCTAAGAGGTCACGTCTTGATCGGCTGCTTTGGGGCGAGCATTTCCGAAAGCTGGCGGTCTCGACTTGGCCAGGAACAGTCCTACGCGACAGTCGGCTTTCCGGCTAACCGGTGCGATCCTGTGGTCGCCAGTCCATGGCAAATCGAATTCGCAGAGTCGGCTTGGACGACAGTCAATGCCGCCTGCGTAGAGTGCTGATGTGTACCGCCCGGCTCGAGAGCCATCCTCTTAGTTGGTCATCGCGAAGTCGACGGGCGTCACGCGCCAGAACCGTACCGATGCGTCGCCCTGCTTGTCCAGCATGCAACGCCGCTGGAACGCGGCGGCGAGTGCGGCTTGGTAGAGTCGCGCGAAACCGCTGGTGTGCCTGAGGTGAATCCCGCCCAAGTTGATGTCGGGCAAGGTGTAGACGTCGAACAGAATCCGGCCCTACTGCTTCAACAGAGAGAGTACGGGAACACGGGCACCGGGTTGCCAAATAACACTTAGGGCCTCGCGGGAGCGTCATAGGCCAGCTTGGCCGCCTGTGCCGTCAACTTCAACTTCAACTGATCCAGATCCTGCTTCTGCGCCTTCTGATCGCAGCTCACGTCGGTAAGCCGCTCGCGCATCTCGTTGACGGTCTGCGTGATGTCCTGCGATTGCTGGAAGCGTGCACCCAACTCAGTCAGCACCCAGTCGAGTTGAGCCTGGCGGTCCCGGCGCCAACGTGCGGCTTGCGGGTTGGTGTTTGCAGCGCCGTTGCAGCCGGGGGTGCGGGCCTCATCCATGGCATTGAAGTACAGGTTGCTCTCCACGTTGAAGCGCCACAGCACTTGGCGCTTCTGCTCGGCGGCCGCATGTGCCTGCGCCTGCCGCTGCTGTTCGAGCTGGGCCTCGCATCTGAGCTGCAGTCGACAGCTCAGTGCCAGGTAG
>NKIM01000080.1 GCA_002255955.1 Burkholderiales bacterium PBB2
TCCAGAAGGCGTTGAGCGCGATGCTATAGGCGCCCTTGATGTTGAGCGGACCCGCGGCGTTGATCGCGATATCGCCGGAGGTCTCGCCGGTGCGCTGGGCATTCAGCACCACGTCGCCATAGGCGACACCGTTCGGCGCGGTGAGATCCATCGTCGCGCCGGGCGACAGCGTGAGCACGCCGCCGGCGGCGGTCAACTCGATATGACCGCGGTTCTTGGCTTCGATCGGCTGGCCGTAGCTATCCGTTTGCAGCACCGTGCCGTGGGCATCGAGTACGGCAGTCGACGCAAGCGCCAAGCCGTTGCCGGCCGAGAGGCGGATCGTGCCGGGCGCCGCGCCGCTGGCATCGATCGTGCCGGCGACAGTCAGGGCGCCGCCATCGACCGACACCGTCACGCTGTGCGCCTTGACGCCGTCGCCGATCACCAGATCGCCGCTCTTGATGTCGAAGCTGCGGGCATCGAACAGGCCGCCTTGCGTCAGGAGGGCGTTGAGCGCGGCGAAATCGGTGCTGCTCATGCTCGCGGCGGTGACGCTGAAGTCGCCGCTGGTGTTGTTGCCGGTGGCGCTGCCCGCGAGGCGGCCGCCGAACGAGACCGCTCCGCTGCCGGCGCTGATGCTGATCGACCCTGCGCTGGCGTTAGTGGCGGAGACGTCGATCACCGAGCCGGCCGCCTGCGTGAATCCGCCCTGGCTGCTGTTGAAGATCGCGGTACCGCCGAAGCCGTAGACCGTCGCCTTCTGGATCATCGAGGGCTGGCCGGAGAGATCGATGCGGCCGCTGCCGCCGATCGCGATGTCGTTGGTCGCGTTCACGACCAGCTTGCCGCTCGGCAGCAGAATGGTGCTGGCGATCGCGACGCTGTTGCCGGTCAGATCGATCTCGGCGCCTGATATCGTGGAGGTCGCAGCGCTCTGCGCGAGCCCTGTGGGCACGGTGACAGCAAGCGCACCGCCGGCGGTATAGTTCATGATCGACTTCTGCGCGCCGGTCAGCAGCGGCGTCGACAGCGTCAGGTTGCCGCCGGTGCCGCTCTGGCCGAACACGGCGCCGGCCGCCGTGCTCGGCGCCTGGTAGACGTACAGCGAGCCGTTGCCGGACGAGACGATCCGCGCGCCGCCGGTCATGTTGACATTGCCGAAGCCGTAGATGACCCGGCTGGACGTCGTCGACGTCAGCGAGGCGACCATGCCGAAATCGATCTCGTTCGCGACCAGATTGAGCGTGCCGAGGCCGGTCCCGAGCCCGCTGGCCCCGGGTGCCGGCGGCGTCGCGCCGGCGATGCCGTTCCAGGTGATCTTGCCACCTGCGATGGTCGCGGTGTCACTCGCGGTGCCGTAGCCGTAGATCGCCGGCGTGTTCAGGACCAGATCGATGCCGGTGCCGGTGGCGTCGAGGCCGGTCGCGCCGAACAGGTTGATGGAGTTCGCGGCACTCAACGTGATCTTTTCCAGCGCCGGCGCGGCATGGCTGGGGTCGCCATGCACCAGCACATCGAACAGCGCCTGGTTGAACAGGAACCCTGCCGGGGCACCGGCCGCGGCAATCGTGCCGCCGTCGCCGATATTGATGCTGCCGACCGCGAGCGTGATGTTGCGCGATCCGAAATGCGCTGTGGGATCGATGCTCGAGGCACCGTTGGTGGCAAAGGCCAACGTCCCTTCGGAATAGAGCTGCGAACCGGCGCCGATCGTGATCGTGCCGGCGCCGCCATTCGAGCCGAGGAAGTTGAGATTGCCGTTCGACAGCGCCAGCACTGTGGTGCCGGAGCCCGTGGTGTAGCTCACGCCAAGGGACGTGGAGTCGAACGGCGCGGGCCCCTGCCCGATGGTGCTGAGCGTGACGTTGTTGCCGATCGTGATATTGCCGCCGACCAGGAACAACTCGCCGGCGCTCAGCGTGACGCCGTCGCGAACCTGGAGGTCTCTTCCGCCGGAAAAGAGCATCGTGCCGTTAACGATGCCATCGGTGCCGTTGATGATCATCCGCGTAGCGCCGATCGCGTCCAGATCGCCTGCGCGAACGGATACACCGGCGAAACCCGGTGTTGGCGAGCCGGCGTAGATTTCATCTACACCTGACAGGGCCACTTGTCCGCCGAAGCCGCCTGGTCCGGCCTGCAACAGCGCGGTGCCGCTGAATGCCAATGCGGGCGATGTCGGTGGCGTCGTCGATGGCGGCTCGAACGCCAGCATCAGCATCTTGCCATCGGCCGGCAGCAGCGGGCGCACGCCGCCGAACTGCGTGGCATTGGCGATCATGAAGTCGCTGTAGCCCTGCTCGTTGTACTGCGAATATATCCGCACCGACGCGCCCGGCGTGATCAACACCTGCGACGCAAGTGCGCTCCTGATCGCGGTATTGCTGGTGCCGGTGTACGCCGAGGTCGCATATGTGCCGTTGCCGATCGCGACGGCGCCGTTGATCGGCGTTCGCGTGGCCGCGCCGAGTTCAACGCGATAGGCGCCAGGCAGCAACGCATAGTTCGACGGAAGCAATGTGTAGCTGCCTGCCGGCAGGCCCGGCACGCCGGCCGGAACGGTGATCTGCTGGCCGATGGCCGGATCCCCGGCGCCATTTTCGGGCGCGATGGGCGCATAACCGGACGCATAGCCAGGCAGGATGGCATAGACCTTGTCGCTAGGCTTGCTGACAGGCGTGGCCGGATTGGCATTGATCAACGGTGTGTTGAGCACATTCACCGAGCCGCCGCGCCCCGAAATGAAGGCGGCTCCGCTGAGGACGCCACCACCCGACATGTCGAGCGTTGCGCCACTTTCGACGTTGATGGATTGACCGTCCAGCGTGACGCCGGACTGATGGCCGACATTGCCGAAGTTCGTCACGTCGATCCGGCTTACGCTCGCCCCGTTGTAGCTGTAGGTCACGCCGTCGACGGTGCCGCCATAGGGGATGGTCATGCCCGCCATCGAGACCGAGGTCAGGCTGCCCGGCAGCACGTCGACCCGTTGTGTCGGAATGCGGTTGTCGAACGGATTGTTGTTGCCGAGCACGACGCTGCCGAACGGCGCGCGGACGATACCGCCCTGCTCCACAACAGGTGCGGCGAGCGCAAGGCTGCCAAACACCGACAGCGGTGCGTCGGGAATCGTGTCGGTGCTGCGGCCGATGGTCAGCGTCGGCGGCTGATCGGACTGTGCAGCCGTGAAATTGTTCTGCCCGGCGGTGACGACCGCAACGGCGCCCGTGGCGGGATAGAGCTGAGCGGCAATGAGATCGAGATTCCAGTCGGTCGCCAGCGTCGTCGCCTTCTGCGCGGCGCCGCTGGCCAGGAAGCGGATATCGCCCTTGCTCACCAGCCTGATCTCGGCAAAGCCGGGCGAATACATGCTGTTCGGCGCGGATGCGGAGAACAGGATCAGCCCCTGAACGTCGATCTGGTTGGCATCGACCTCGAAGCTCGCTTTGGTCGGAACACCGGCCGCACCTGGATTGCCGATCAATCCGCTGGTGCTCTTGTCCGGGACGACCGCAACCGGTTCGCGCAGCAATACATAGGGCGCGGACAGCAAGACGTTGCCGGTCGGGACCGGTGCGGACGGATCCGGCTTGCTTGGCGAGCCGACAGGTACGGGCAGGCCCGGCACGGGCGGCGCCGATGTGAACGCGGCAGCCGTGAGCGTAATGCTTTGGCTAAGCGCGAGCGATACGTCGCCGGCAAACTGCATGTAGTCGCCCGAGCTCAGCGACAATCTGCCGAAGCCACCCGCCTTGATCATGTCGGCACTGACCGTGGCTTGGCCGAACGTCAGCTTCGCAGCGTCGGTCCCCGGCGCGATGTCGGCGGGCAGCAGCGATTGCCGCGCCTGAGTCACAATCAGCGTGCTGGGCACAAACGCGGTAGCCGGTATGACCGAGCCGTCGGCCGGGAAAACGGCGGTGGGCAAGGAGACCGACAGGCTGCCGCCCGCCGCGCCCGAACCGCCGCCCGCGGCATGGATGCTGCCGTCGAGATAGAGCCCGCTCGATGAGCTGAGTGCGATGGAGCCGCCATTGCTCGGAAGCGTCTGCGCGCCGCCAGGTGTGTTTGGTGACATCCCGGCCGCAGAGTTGACGGTGACGCTGGCGCCGTCGGCATTGAGTTCGGCACCGGGCCGGACGATCACGAAGCCGGTTCCACCATTCAGGCTGATGCTGCCGCCGTCGGTGACCGTGCCGTAGGTCCGTCCACCGTTATCGGTGGCCGTGTAGGCCGCACCCGAGACGTCGATCGCGGCGTCCGCGCCGATCCACAGCGATAAGGCACGGCCGTTGCCGGATGTGTCAAAGTTGCGCGACGGCTCCAGTACATTGTCGGACTCGTTGATCAGCGTGATGCCGCCGCCATGCGCGGTGAGCCTGCCATTCATCGTGATCTGATTGTAGGCATCGAGCTTGATGCTCTGTCCGGGATCGACGGTGATCGACGCACCATGGCCGACCACGATCGCGCCGCCGCCGGCTCCGTTCAGCAGCGAACGCAAGGTTACGCTGACACCGGCCCGCTGCGTCAGCGTGGCCTTGACCGAGTCCGCGGTGAACAACGGCGGCGTCCATAGCATCAGAGCCGACGACGGATCGCTGCCGGTAGCTGCGGCATAGCTGTTCGCCGTGAACCGATAGACCGGCATCGCGGGCGCGACCACCGTGTTGCTGGCCACCACAACGCCGAGCCCGCCATTGATGTCGTAGTTGGAGAAGCCGGCGGTGAAGAACGCGGGATTGAGCGCCGGTGCTGGCGTGATCTGGACCGTCTGCGGCAGCACCACGCCGGCTGGAATAATGGTCCCGACCGGATAGGTCATCGGCGTGGATTGAATTGATCCTGCGGCGTAAGTGACT
>NKIM01000032.1:0-23790 GCA_002255955.1 Burkholderiales bacterium PBB2
GCTCAACCAGACCATCATCATCGAGAACGTGGCCGGCGCCGGCGGCACCCTGGGTGCCGCCAAGGTGGCGCGCGCCACGCCCGATGGCTACACCCTGCTGCTGCACCACATCGGCATGGCCACCTCGCCGGCGCTGTACCGCAAGATGCCCTACGACACCCTGGTCGATTTTGAGTACCTGGGCCTCATCAACGAGGTGCCCATGACCCTGGTGGGCCGCAGCACCCTGCCGGCCAACAACATGGCCGAGCTGAACAAGTGGATCCAGGCCAACCAGGGCAAGATCAACCTGGGCAACGCCGGCCAGGGCGCGGCATCGCATCTGTGCGGCCTGCTGTTCCAGCAGAGCGTGAAGGTGGACATGACCACCGTGCCCTACAAGGGCACCGGCCCGGCCATGACCGACCTGCTGGGTGGCCAGATCGACCTGATGTGCGACCAGACCACCAACACCACCAGCCAGATCGAGGGCGGCAAGGTCAAGGCCTATGCCGTCACCAGCACCAAGCGCCTGACCGCGCCCGCGCTGGCCAAGCTGCCCACGCTCGATGAAATGGGTCTCAAGGGTTTCAGCGTCAACATCTGGCACGGCGTCTACGCCCCCAAGGGCACGCCCAAGCCGGTGCTGGACAAGCTGGCCGCGGCACTGAAGGTGGCCCTGGCCGATGCCGATTTCCACAAGCGCCAGGAAGCCCTGGGTGCGGTCATCGTCACTGACAACCGCGTCAACGGCGCTGAGCACAAGAAGTTTGTC
This sequence comes from Burkholderiales bacterium PBB2, assembly GCA_002255955.1. Lineage (GTDB taxonomy): Bacteria > Pseudomonadota > Gammaproteobacteria > Burkholderiales > Burkholderiaceae_C > Paucibacter_A. The sequence continues at coordinate 755 of NKIM01000032.1, forward strand.
GAATCCGAAATCAACAAATGGGGCCCCATCATCAAGGCGGCTGGCCAGTACGCCGATTGATCGAGGGCCATGAGGAGGCCCTGCGCCCTCGTTGCATTCGTCGCACCTAGCACTTGATCCCTGAGCCCGGCATGCCGGGCGCTGTTTTTTTGTGCCCGCGGTGCGGCTCAGCGCTCTTGCCGGGCCGCCTCCAGCAGCTGCAGCACCAGCGGATGGTGCTGGCCACGGCGCGAGCGGATGGCGTGGATCTCTTCCTTCACCTCCTCGACATGGCCCAGCAGGCGCAGGCCGTGCATGCGTTCCAGGTCTTCGCCGCCGAGGCGGCTGACCGGGAACACACCCAGGCCGCGCGAGGCGAACACCGCCATCAGGGCGCTGTCCTCGAATTCGCCGACGATGTTGGGCTGCAGCCCCTGCTCGGCAAACCAGTGGTCGAGCGTGCCGCGCAGGGCCGAGTGCGCCGTGGGTAGCAGCACCGGCAGGCGGTTCAGGCACAGCGGGAACTCGCGCAGCTCGGCGGCATGCACCAGGGTCTTCGGCCCGTACCAATCGACCGGCGCCTGCACCAGCAGCTCGCTGCTCAGACGCAGGCCCGGCTTGTGCGGCGCCGGCCGCCCGGCCAGCACCAGGTCCAGCTTGTGCATGGCCAGCTCGGCCAGCAGCGGGTCGACCTCGCCCTCGTGGCAGAGCAGGCGCAGGGACTCGGTGCCCAGCACCGGCGCGAGCAGGGCGTGGGCGGCCAGTTTGGAGATGCCGTCGGTCAGGCCCACGGCCAGGCGGGCCGCCGGGCCTTGCGCCGCCTGGCGCACCTCCTCCGGGATCAGGCTGCCAAGGCGGAAGATTTCTTCGGCACGCGCAAACGCGGTCTGGCCCGCCTCGGTCAAAGCCACGCCGCGGCCTGCGGGCTTGAGCAGCTGGTGCCCGAGCGATCTCTCCAGCTCGCGCACCTGGGTGCTGACGGTCTGGATGGCCATGTCCAGCCGCTCCGCAGCGCGCGCAAAGCCGCCTTCCTGGGCCACGACCCAGAAGTAGTGCAAGTGCCTGAAATTCAGCATGGAGCCTCCGCGCTCATTGTCTTGACTTCCGAAAAACAGAAGTGAATCGTATGCCGGCGCTGCTTGTTTGGAAGTGTGGCGCGGCAGAGAATGCAGCCATCTGTGTTACGTACAAGAAGGGGGAAGACGATGGCCTATTACCTGTTGACCTGGCTGGTGGTCGGACTGCTGGCCGCGCTCTGGTCGCTGGCCAGCTGGGCCTTTCACAGCCTGGCGGTGTGGACCGTGACGGCCCTGGGCTCGCAAGCGGAAGGTTTGCCCACCCTGGGCGCCCGCCTGTCCGATCTGCATTTGCCGGCCTGGCTGGCGCCCTGGGTGCCCGAGGGCTTGCTGCAAGGCTTGGCCGAGTTTGTGGATCTGTTCGCGCCCCTGCTCAAGGCGGTGCTGGAGGCCATGCCCGTGCTCGGTGAATGGCTCTCGCCCTTGATCTGGGTGGGCTGGGGTCTGGGCATGTTCTTGCTCTTGCTGCTCGGTGGCGGCTTGAGCCTTTTGCTCAAGCTGATGCAGAGCAAGGCGGCCAGCTTGGCGCCGCCCCGTTCGCTGCCTTCGGCTTGAGCTGCACCGCGGCGCAGCCACTTTGAATTTGGAGGATTGAGACCATGAAACGCATTGCCTTGTTTCTATTGACCAACCTCGGCGTCATGCTGGTGTTGGGCCTGGCGGTCCACCTGCTCGGGCTGAACCGCTTCTTGCATGCGAACGGGCTGGACTTGACCACCTTGCTGGGCTTTGCCCTGGTGATGGGCTTTGGCGGCGCCTTCATCTCGCTCTTGATCAGCAAGCCCATGGCCAAATGGACCACGGGCGTGCAGATCATCAACGAGTCGAACGACACCACCCACATCTGGCTGGTGACTACGGTGGAGCGCTTCGCTGAGAAGGCCGGCATCGCCACGCCCGAGGTCGGCATCTACGAAGGCGCGCCCAATGCCTTTGCCACCGGCGCCTTCAAGAACTCGGCCCTGGTGGCGGTGTCCACCGGCCTGCTGCAGTCCATGACACGCGAAGAGGTGGAGGCGGTGATTGGCCACGAGGTGGCCCATGTGGCCAACGGCGATATGGTGACCATGGCGCTGATTCAAGGCGTCATGAACACCTTTGTGGTCTTTCTCTCTCGCATCGTGGGTTACTTTGTCGACAAGATCGTCTTGCGCAATCAGAACGACGGCCCGGGCATCGGCTATTACGTCACCACCCTGGTGATGGACCTGCTGCTCGGTGTGGTCGCGGCCCTGATCGTGGCCTGGTTCTCGCGCCAGCGCGAGTTCCGTGCCGATGCCGGCGCCGCCCAGCTGATGGGTCGCAAGCAGCCCATGGTCAACGCCCTGGCGCGCCTGGGCGGCCTGGACCCGGGCGAGATGCCCAAGGCCATGCAGGCCATGGGCATCAGCTCGCGCCCCGGCGGCATGCTGGCGCTGTTCTCCAGCCACCCGCCGATGGAGCAGCGCATCGCCCGCCTGCAGCAATCGGCCTGAACTGTGAATCTGAACTTCGAACCGGAGAACCCGTCATGAGTGGTGCACAACAGATGCTGGAACAGCTGTTCAAGTCGGGCTTGGGCCTGATCGAGGGGCAGCGCGGCGGCGGGCGTTCCCTGGATTTGCGACAGCTCGGTGGCGGTGCCGCAGCCGGCGGGGTGCTGGGCCTGTTGCTGGGCAGCAAGCGCGGACGCAGCTTGGGCGGCAAGGCGCTCAAGGTCGGCAGCTTGGCCGCGCTCGGGGTGCTGGCTTACAAGGCCTACCAGAGTTGGCAGAGCCAGCAACAGCCGGCTTCAGGCATTGGTGGCGCTGGTGGCGCTGGTGCTGCTGCCAGCGCGACGCCGCAGTTGCCCGCACCGTCCGAGGAGCTGCGCAGCCAGGCGCTGCTGCGCGCCATGGTCGGGGCGGCCAAATCCGACGGCCATCTCGACGAGCGCGAGCGCGGCTTGCTCGACGCGGAGCTGGAGCGTCTGCAGGCAGAGCCTGAGCTGCGTCGCTGGTTGAATGCCGAGCTGGCCCGGCCTTTGGATCCGGCCCAGGTGGCGCAGGCCGCCAGCAGCCCCGAGCTGGCCTCCGAGATGTACCTGGCCAGCTTGCTGATGGTCGATGAGACCAGCTTCATGGAGCGCGCCTACCTGGATGAGCTGACGCGCCAGCTGCGCTTGCCCCAAGGTTTGAAAGAGGCGCTCGAAGCCCAGGCGGCCCAAGCAGCGGTCGAGGCTTAAGTGGCGTAAAAAGGCCTGAGCCGGCGGGCTCAGGCGAAGCGCTGCGAGCGCAGCGGCAGATCGCGGACCCGCAGCCCGGTCAGTGCAAACAGGGCGTTGGCCACGGCCGGGGCGATGGGCGGCGTGCCCGGTTCGCCCACACCGCCGGGGGGCGCGCTGCTGGGCACGATGTGCACCTCGATCTGGGGCATTTGCGCGAAGCGAACCGCCTCGTAGTCGGGGAAGTTGCTTTGCTCGACCCGGCCGTTTTTCAAGGTGATCTCGCCGTACAGCGCGGCCGACAGGCCGTAGACGATGGAGCCCTGCATCTGGGCTTCGACCGTGTCGGGGTTGACGACCACGCCGCAGTCGAGGGCGCAGACCACGCGATGCACCCGCGGCTGGCCATCCTGCAGGGACACCTCGGCCACCTGGGCACACCAGGAGCCAAAGCTCTCATGCACGGCGATGCCGCGCGCCCGTCCCGCCGGCAAGGGTTGACCCCAGCCGGCCTTGGCCGCGGCCAGCTCCAGCACTGCGCGGTGGCGCGGCTTGTCGGTCAGCAGGGCGCGGCGGAACTCGAAGGGGTCTTTTTTGGCGACGTGGGCCAGTTCGTCGATGAAACCCTCGGTGAAGAAGGCGTTGTAGGAATGGCCGACGCTGCGCCAGGAGCCAATCGGCACCGGTGTTTTCACCCGCAGCTGGCGCACACTCAGGTTCGGGATGGCGTAGGGCAGGTCGAACGCGCCTTCGATCTGGTTCTTGTCGGGCGAGTCCGCCGCCATCGAGGGCAGCAGGCGTTCGGTCGTGGCCAGGCCGATGGAAGGCGCGGCCACGCGGTTCAGCCAGGCCTGCGCCTGCCCGTGTTCATCGAGCGCGGCGGCAAAGCGTGCTATGGCGATCGGCCGGTACATATCGTGCTGCATGTCTTCTTCGCGCGACCACAGCAGCTTGACCGGTCGCCCCTGGGTTTGCAGGGCCAGCAGCACCGCCTCCTCGACCATGTCCAGTTCCAGCCGGCGGCCGAAGCCGCCACCGAGCAGGGGCACGTGCAGCGTCACTTGGTCGCTGTCGACGCCGGCCACCTGGGCGGCCTTCCAGCGCGCCAGTGAGGCCACCTGTGTGCCACACCACACCGTCAGATGGCCGTCCTTGAACTGGGCCGTGCAATTGATCGGCTCCATGGCCGCGTGCGCCAGGAAGGGGGCGCTGTAGACGGCCTCCAGCTTGCGGCTGGCCTGGCTCAAGACACCCTCGGCATCGCCCTGCTGACGGAAGCCGGTGCCTTGGGCGCCGGCGTCCAGCGCGACCTGCAGCTGGGCGCGGATCTGGCTGGAATCCAGCTGCGCATGGGGGCCTTCGTCCCATTCAGGGCTCAGCGCATCGAGCGCCTGCTTGGCGCGCCAGTAGCGATCGGCCAGCACCACCACCGCGCGTTCTTGCAGCACGATCACATCGGCCACACCGCGGCTGGCTTTGGCGGCGCTGGGGTCCAGCTTGCGCAGCGTGCCGCCCAAGACCGGGCAGTGGCGGATGGCGGCGTAGAGCAGCCCGTCGGGCCGCATGTCGATGCCGAACTGCGCCTGGCCATTGACCTTGGCCGGAATGTCGGTGCGCGGCATGGGCTTGCCGATCAGGCGGAACTGGCTCGGGGTTTTGAGGGTCAGGTCTTGCCGCGGGCTGATCCGGGCAGCGTCCGGCGCCAGCTCGCCAAAGCCGGCCTGGCGCCCGCTGGCCGGGTGGCGAACCACCCCGGCTTGCACCTGGCAGCTTTCCGGCGTCACGTTCCAGCGCTGTGCCGCTGCATCGAGCAGCATGGCCCGCGCGGTGGCACCGGCCAGGCGCAGGGGCTCCCAGGCATCGCGGATGCTGGAGGAGCCGCCGGTGATCTGCAGGCTCAGCAGATAGCCGACCCGCTGCATCGAGCGCCGGGCCAGGTTCGCCAGCAGGCTGTCATCGTCAGCACTGAAGGGCAGGACATTCACCATCACCGCCGTGTTGGCGTAAATCTGCGCCAGCGGTGCTTGTTCGGTGCTGACCTGCTTCCAGTCGGCGTCCAGCTCCTCGGCCACCAGCATGGCCAGGGCCGAGTGCACACCTTGGCCCATCTCGGCGCGCGGTGAGGCGACGATGACGCGGCCCTCCGGCAGGATCTTGACCCAGCCGTTAAGCGCGACCTGGCCCGGCTCGGTCGGCAGCTGGGTTTTGTCACCCAGGCGAGAGGCGGCTGAGGGCGCCGTGGTCAAGCCCACGCCGAGCAGCACGCCACCGCCCAGCAGGCCACCGGCAATCAGAAAGCCGCGGCGCTTCATGCGGAGGCACTCCCGTTCAGTTGCTGAGCCGCCAGATGGATGCCCGCTCGAATGCGCTGGTAGGTGCCGCAGCGGCAGAGGTTGTTGATGCCGGCGTCGATGTCGGCATCACTGGGCTTGGTATTGCTGCGCAGCAGCGCGGCCGCGGCCATGATCATGCCGCTCTGGCAGTAGCCGCATTGCGGCACCTGCAGCTGCACCCAGGCCGCTTGCAGGGCGGCGGTGATGCGGTCGGGCTCGGCCTCGATGGTGAGGATCTTGGTGCCTTCGAGGGCCGAAATGGGCATGACGCAGGAGCGAGTGGCCACGCCGTCCACGCTCACGGTGCAGGCACCGCAACTGGCCACGCCGCAGCCAAATTTCGTGCCGGTCAGGCCCAGCTCGTCACGCAGCACCCAGAGCAGCGGCGTCTCGGGCTCCAGGTCCAGGCTGTGGTGCTGGCCATTGATGTTCAGGTCGATGCTCATGCGAAAGAATGGGTCAAACGAGGGCAGTTGGCTGGCGGGCAGGGCTTCAGGGTTGCGCTTCACGCTTGCTCGCAAGCCGAGCCGCTGAGCGCCAGCCCCGCATGCTATGCGGCTTCGGCGCCGGATGGGGGGTCTGGCAGGGTCGCACAACCTTAAGAAATTTAAAGCCGCCGCACGCTCGCACGTTCCTCCGCCAGGCGCGCTCTACTGGATGCGCAGCGGGATCGTCACCGGCCCGTCGTTGAGCAGGCTGACCTTCATGTCGGCGCCAAATTCGCCGGCTTCCACCCGGGGGTGTAGGTGTCGAGCGGCTTGCAGGCAGTGGTCATACAAGCGCCGTCCCTGCTCGGCGCCGGCCGCACCGGTGAAGCTGGGGCGGTTGCCGCTGCTGCAATCGGCGGCCAGGGTGAACTGCGAGACGATCAACAGGCCGCCGCCGATGTCTTGCACGCTGCGGTTCATCTTGCCGGCCTCGTCGCTGAAGATCCGCAGCTTCAGCACCTTGGCAATCAGCTTGTCGGCCTGCGCCTCGCTGTCGCCCGGCTCGGCGCAGACCAGCATCAGCAGACCCGGCCCGATGGCGCCGGTGATGCGGCCCTCCACTTCCACCTGGGCGTGTTGCACGCGCTGCAGGACAGCGATCATGGTTTCAACTCCATCTGGCTTTCATCTTGTGGGTCATCAAAATGTGCTTCCACATCGCTGGGCAGCAGCTGGATGCTGGCGCGCAAGCCGGGCACGGCGTCCATCAGCGCGCGCTCCAGCGCATTGCGCTCGGCCGCGGCTTGGCCCAGGCTCCAGCTGGCGGGCATGTGCATGTGCAGGTCAAGGTAGCGGCGCTGGCCGGCGCTGCGGCTGGCAATGTGGTCGAAGCGGATGTGCTGGGCCTGGGCAAAGCGGTCCAGCACCTCTTGCACCGCGCGCAGCTCTTCAGGGTCCAGGGCCGGGTCCATCAGGCCGTGGCTGGACTTCCAGACCAGGTGCACACCCTCACGCAAGATGTTGAGGGCCACGACGGCGGCCAGCAGCGGGTCCAGCCACTGCCAGCCGGTCAGCATGACGCCGAGCAGGCCCAGCACCACACCGGCCGAGGTCCAGACGTCGGTGAATAAGTGCCGTGCATCGGCCTCCAGGGCCATGGAGCGGTGCTCGCGCGCCTTCTTCAGCATGGCCCAGGCCAGGCCGCCGTTCAAGGCCGAGCTGATCACCGCCAGGGCCACGCCCAGGCCCAGGCCCTCGACCGGCTGCGGGTCCAGCAGGCGGTGAACCGAGGCCCAGATGATGCCCAGGCCGGCGGCGATGATGAGCACGCCTTCAAAGCCGCTGGAGAAATACTCGGCCTTGTGGTGGCCAAATGGATGCTCGGCATCCGGCGGCTTGGCCGCCACCGTGACCATGGCCAGGGCGAAGATGGCGCCGGCCAGGTTGACCAGGGACTCCAGCGCATCGGCGGCCAGGCTGACGGAATCGGTCCACCACCAGGCGCCGGTTTTCAGGGCGATGGTCACCAGGGCGACGGCGATGGACAGCTTCAGGTACGAGGCGACTTGCATGGCCTGCATTGTGGCGGCCTTCCGCTGAAGCGCGGCTGAATGGCGCGGCGCTTCAAACCTACAATCGCGCCAGTTTCAACCCCTGCCTGCCGAGCGCCCGCCGCCATGACGAACGACACGACCGCCACCTCCAGCACCGATGTGGCCCATATTGCCCCGCGCGAGAAGGCCGAGATCCTGTCTCAGGCGCTGCCCTACATCCGCAAGTACCACGGCAAAACCATCGTCATCAAATACGGCGGCAACGCCATGACCGACCCGGAGTTGCAGAAAGACTTCGCCGAGGATGTGGTGCTGCTCAAGCTGGTGGGTCTGAACCCGGTGGTGGTGCACGGCGGCGGCCCGCAGATTGAAGGCCTGCTGAGCAAGCTGGGCAAGAAGGGCCATTTCATCCAGGGCATGCGCGTCACCGACCAAGAGACCATGGACGTGGTCGAGTGGGTGCTGGCCGGTGAGGTGCAGCAGGACGTGGTGGGCCTGATCAATGCCGCCGGTGGCAAGGCCGTGGGCCTGACCGGCCGCGACGGGGGCCTGATCCGCGCCAAGAAGCTGATGATTCAGGACAAGGACGATCCGAGCAAGGAGCACGACATCGGCCAGGTCGGCGACATCGTCTCCATCGACCCCAGCGTGGTCAAGGCCTTGCAGGACGACCAGTTCATCCCCGTGGTCAGCCCCATTGGTTTTGGCGAGCACAACGAGAGCTACAACATCAACGCCGATGTGGTGGCGGCCAAGCTGGCCACCGTGCTGCGTGCTGAAAAGCTCTTGATGCTGACCAATATTCGCGGCGTGCTGGACAAGGAAGGCCAGTTGCTGACCGAGCTGACCCCGCGCCGCATCGACGAGCTGGTGGCCGACGGCACCATCAGCGGCGGCATGATCCCCAAGATCGCCGGCGCCATCGACGCGGCCAAGAGCGGCGTCAACGCGGTCCACATCATCGACGGCCGAGTGCCGCATGCGATGTTGCTCGAGATCCTGTCGGATCAGGCTTACGGAACAATGATTCGGTCTCACTGAGACCGAAGGCTTGTTCCGCGTCTGACCGAAGGGAAGACTTGCGATGATCCGGTCGCACTGAAGTTGAACCACTCAGCTGTGTCGTGAACGAGCGCCGCGCGTCCCAGGTCTGGTTCTTCGACCTCGACAACACCTTGCACAACGCCTCGGCCCATGTGTTCGGGGCGCTCAATGTGGCGATGAACGAGTACATCGTCCGCCACCTGGGGGTGCCGGGCGATCAAGCCGCTGAGCTGCGTTCGCGTTACTGGCACCGTTACGGCGCCACGCTGCTGGGCCTGGTTCGCCACCACGGCGTGTCGGCCGCGCATTTCCTGGCGGAAACGCATGCGCTGCCGGGCATGGAGCCGGGCTTGCACAGCCATGCCCATGACCTGGCCGCCTTGCGCCGCCTGCCCGGGCGCAAGTTCCTGCTGACCAATGCGCCGCTGGACTATGCCTTGCGCGTGCTGCACACCTTGGGCATGGCGCGCGACTTTGAGGCCGTGATCGCGGTGGAGCAGATGCGCATGTTTGGCCAGCTGCGGCCCAAGCCGGATGCGCGCATGTTCCGCCACCTGCTGGCGCGTTTGAAGCTGCAGCCCGGCCAATGCATCCTGGTGGAAGACACCCTGGTGCACCAAAAAGCGGCGCGGCGCGTGGGCATGTCCACGGTCTGGATGCAGCGCTGGCTGAAGCGTGCCGCCACCGGGCCGGGCGCACAGCAGCCGCTGCGCCGCCGCCCGGGCTATGTCGACCGTCGGGTACGCAGCCTGCAAACCCTGCTTCGCTGAAGCGTCGCCGCGGCGATGCTCCTCGTGCATGCCGCTGGAATCCGGCGTCATGTCTTGCTGGCTTGCCTATCCCAAGGACGTGGGATGTGAGGCGGCGCAGCCCTAGGGGCTTGCCGCATTGGCCGTGGCGGGCGAGGGCGTGCAGAATGGTTCGGCGCAACCCGGACCTTCCATGCCCAATTTCTCTGTCCTGATCGTTGAAGACCAGCTCAGTTTCCGCGATGCTTTCACCCGCTCCCTGGCGTCGGTGTCGGACATCAAGCTGGTGGGCATCGCCACCGACCTGGCCCAGGGCCGCAGCCTGTTCGACCGCCTGCTGCCCGATGTGCTGCTGGTGGACCTGGACCTGCCCGGCGGCAGCGGCATCGAGCTGATCCGCCACGCCGCCCAGACCCGGCCACAGTGCGAGGTCATGGTGATCTCGGTGTTCGGTGACGAGCAGCATGTGCTGTCCAGCATCGAGGCCGGCGCCACCGGCTACCTGCTCAAGGATTCCCTGGCCCTGGACTTGCCGGAACAGCTGCGCTGCCTGCGCGCCGGCGGCAGCCCGATCAGCCCGGTCATCGCCCGCCGCCTGCTGCTGCGCCTGGCGCCGGCCTTGCCTCAGGGCGCCGCGGCCTCAGCGGCGGCCGGATCGGCCCACCACCCGCCGGCCTCGGACGAAGACGCGGTGGCCCTGTCCGAGCAGGAATCCAAGGTTCTGCACCTGGCCGCCAAGGGCTTCACCTTCGATGAAATCGCCAAGTTCATGCAGGTCTCACCGCACACGGTGATGACCTATGTGAAGCGGGTGTACCGCAAGCTCCATGTGCGTTCCAAGGTGGAGGCGATTTACGAAGCGCGGCGTCTGGGCTGGCTGCGCGACTGAGCGCGGCGGCTGACATCAGGAGCGGCCCCGGGCTGTGCCAGAATCGGCCGCGCGCTGGGTGCAAGCAGGCCCGGATCGCTGATTTCTCTGCCGTACCGTCTGCTCTTGCGGCCCTCAGCGGCCGGCCACTTCTTTCAAGCAATCGACCGATGTCAGCCTCCGTGCCCGAATCCACTGCCGTGCCCGTCGATGCGCCATCGGCTGAATCCTCCGGTCCCGTGACTGCCGCCCCACCGGCCCGCAAGCGGCCCCGCCCGGGCGAGCGCCGCGTGCAGATCCTGCAGACCCTGGCCGGCATGCTGGAGCAGCCCGGTGCCGACCGCGTCACCACGGCGGCCCTGGCGGCCAAGCTCGAGGTCAGCGAAGCGGCGCTGTACCGCCATTTCGCCAGCAAGGCGCAGATGTTCGAGGGCCTGATCGAGTTCATCGAGGGCAGCGTCTTCTCGCTGGTCAACCAGATCATCGAGCGCGAAGGTTCGGGCACCGCCCAGGCGCAAAAAATCGTCGCCGTGCTCTTGCAGTTCGGCGAACGCAACCCCGGCATGACCCGGGTGATGGTGGGCGATGCCCTGGTCTACGAGAACGAGCGCCTGGTCGCGCGCATGAACCAGTTTTTTGATCGCATCGAGAGCTCGCTGCGCCAGGTCTTGCGCGCCGCCGCCGAGGCCAACGGCAGCAGCACGCCCACGGTGGAGGCCAATGCCCAGGCCTCGGTGTTGGTCAGCTTCATCATCGGCCGGCTGCAGCGCTATGCCCGCTCGGGCTTCAAGCGCAGCCCGATCGAGCAGATGGAAGCGGCGCTGCGCATGCTGGCGCGCTGAGTCGCCTGATGCCCGGTGGTGCCGCGCGGAGGCGCTGGCAGCCGTGGTGGCGGCGGCGCGCCCTTAAACTGCCCGCATGTCTCTGCTCGATTCGCTCTCACCTGACAGCCCCTTGAACCGCCTTCTCAGCCGCGCCGAAGCGCTGCTGGGTCGGCTGGAGGCCGTCTTGCCACAGTCCCTGGCCGCGCCCGATTGGCAGGCCGCTGCGGCCTTTCGCTACCGCCGCCGACGCGGTGCGCCGGTGCTGGAGCCGGTGCGCCATGCCGCCAGCATCCGACTCGATGATTTGCTGGAGGTCGAGCCGCAGAAGGCTCGCCTGCGCCAGAACACCGAGCAGTTCGTTCAGGGCCGGCCGGCCAACAATGTGCTGCTGACCGGCGCCCGCGGCACAGGTAAAAGTTCGCTGATTAAGGCGGTGCTGAATGCCTATGCGCCGCAGGGCTTGCGCCTGATCGAGGTGGACAAGAACGACCTCGTCGACCTGCCGGATCTGGTCGACCTGGTCGCTGAGCGGCCCGAGCGCTTTGTGATCTTTTGCGACGACCTCAGCTTCGACGAGGGCGAGCTGGGCTACAAGGCGCTCAAGTCCATGCTGGACGGCTCCATCGCCGCCGCCAGCGACAACGTGCTGATCTACGCCACCAGCAACCGCCGCCACCTGCTGCCCGAGCAGATGCGCGACAACCTGGGTTACCGCCACACCGAGGATGGCGAGGTTCATCCCGGCGAAGCGGTGGAGGAAAAGATCTCTCTGTCCGAGCGTTTCGGCCTGTGGCTGAGCTTCTACCCCTTCAGCCAGGACGAGTACCTGGCGATTGCCGCGCAATGGTTGCGTTACTACGGCCTGGACGAGGCGCAGATTGCCGCGGCGCGCCAGCCGGCCCTGGTCTGGGCGCTGGAGCGCGGCTCCCGTTCGGGCCGGGTGGCGGCGCAGTTTGCGCGCGATCTGGCCGGGCGCGGCGCGCCGGCCCAGGAGGCACCGGCCGTGATTGCGGGCCAGGCACCGGAGGGCCTGGATCATGTCTGAGTCTCTGACTGGAATGGCGCCCACCGACCGCGTGCCGGTCGAGGTGGCCGTGGGCGTCTTGGTCGAGCGCGATGCGCAAGGCCGGGAAGGGCGCTTCCTGCTGACCTCGCGGCCCGAGGGCAAGGTCTACGCCGGCTACTGGGAATTCCCCGGCGGCAAGCTCGAAGCCGGCGAGACGGTGGAGCAAGCCCTGCGCCGCGAGTTGCAAGAAGAACTGGGCATCACCATCGGTGCGGCCCATCCTTGGCAAGAGCTGGTGATGGACTACCCCCATGCCCGCGTGCGCCTGCATTTCTGCAAGGTCTTCGACTGGCAGGGCGAGTTTCAGATGCGCGAGCAGCAGACCATGGCCTGGCAGGCGCTGCCGGTCGAGGTGCGGCCGGTGCTGCCGGGCACGATTCCGGTGCTGGACTGGTTTGCCTCCGAGCGTTCGCACACCGGCCCCACGCACCAGGCCTGAGCCGGCCCACCACTACACTGCTGCGCATGACTGACGACTGGCTGGATCAAATCAAATGGGATGCCGACGGGCTGCTGCCCGTGATCGCGCAGGAGCGCGACAGCGGCGATGTGCTGATGTTCGCCTGGATGAACCGCGAGGCCTTGCGCCGCACGGCCGCCCAAGGCGAGGCGGTGTACTGGAGCCGTTCGCGCCAGAAGTTCTGGCACAAGGGCGAGGAATCCGGCCACACCCAGACCGTGCATGAGATGCGCCTGGACTGTGACAACGATGTGCTGCTGCTCAAGATCACGCAGAACGGGCACACCCCCGGCATCGCCTGCCACACCGGGCGCCACAGCTGTTTCTTCCAACGTTTTGACAACGGAGCCTGGGTGGCGGCGGACGCTGTGCTCAAGGACCCGGAGCGGATTTACAAATGAACCCCTCCACGCAAGGCAATGACACCCTGGCCAAACTGGCCGCCGTGATCGAGTCGCGCAAGCCCGCCAACGGCGGCGACCCGGCCACCAGCTATGTGGCCAAGCTCTTTGACAAGGGCCTGGATGCCATCTTGAAAAAGGTCGGCGAGGAGGCCACCGAAACCGTCATGGCCGCCAAGGATGGCGATGCGCAAAAGGTGGTCTATGAGGTCGCTGATCTATGGTTCCACTCCATCATTGCGCTCTCGGCCTTTGGACTGAAGCCGGCCGATGTGCTGAACGAACTTGCGCGTCGCGAAGGTCTGTCCGGCCTGCAGGAGTTTGCGGCTCGGGGCCAGAAATCCAAGGCCGAGGAAGAGCCCAATGACTGAGGACACACAGAACAACCATCCCACGGTGCTGCTTGATCCTCAACGGGAGCAGAGCCTGCGCACCGTGGGCTTGATCAGCTACCTCTTGCACACCGTGGTGGCGATCGGGGCCGTCTTGCCCGGCGTTCAAGCCAGCGTGCTGCTCTTGCTGGTGGCCGTGGCCATCGACCTGATCAAGCGCGACGATGCGGCCGGCAGCTGGCAAGCCAGCCATTTCAGTTGGCGCCTTCGTTCGGTGGCCTGGGCCGGCTTTTTCTACCTGCTGACCTCGCCCTTGTGGTTGTTGCTGGTGGTGCCGGGCTGGATCGCCTGGGCGCTGGTGTCGATCTGGTTCCTGTACCGCGTCGTCCGAGGTTGGCTGGCCATGAACGCGGGTCGCAGCATCGTCTGAGGAGGCCAGGCCTCGCGGATTTCCGGGTTTTGTCAGCCCGTTTGTCGTTTTTCGAGATTGCTTACAACCATGTCACACGATCCCCACTGCCTGTTTTGCAAGATCGTTGCCGGCCAGATTCCCAGCCGCAAGGTCTATGAAGATGAGCACATCCTGGCCTTTCATGACATTCATCCCTGGGCCCCGGTGCACATCCTCTTGATACCCAAGCTGCACCTGTCCTCTCTGGCGGAGGCGACCGAGGCACATGCCGAGGTGCTGGGTCGTATGACAGTGCTGGCACCGAAATTGATGCGTGAGCTGGGTGTCACAAATGGTTTCCGAACTGTCATCAACACCGGCGCCGATGGCGGGCAAGAGGTCTACCACCTGCACATGCATGTCATGGGCGGCCCGCGCCCCTGGGCCAAGGGCTGAGCCCGGCCAAAGCCGCGCTCGCAGAACTGTCATGTGCGCCAACTAGAATGACAGCTTCCATCTCAGGAGAAAAATAATGGGTTCTTTCAGCATCTGGCACTGGCTCATCGTGCTGCTGATCGTGATTGTGGTCTTCGGCACCAAGAAGCTGAAGAACGTGGGTTCCGATCTGGGTTCGGCCGTCAAGGGCTTCAAGGACGGCATGAAGGATGGCGCCGGCAGCGACGCCACCGCTGCCGCGCCTGCGCAGCAAGTCGCCAACGCCGCCAAGGCGAACGACGCCAACACGGTCGACGTCGAAGCCAAGACCAAGTCTTGAGCCTTGACGCGCCACGCTCTGGTTTGTTTCTCGTCTTGCTCTCCATTTCGCGCAGGCCTTTTGAGCGTCTGCGACTCGCATGATTGACTTTGGATTTGACAAGCTCGCCCTGATCGGTGGTGTGGCTCTGATCGTGATCGGCCCCGAGCGCCTGCCGCGCGTGGCACGAACCATCGGCCATTTGATCGGCAAGGCGCAGCGCTATGTGTCCGACGTCAAGGCGGAGGTCAACCGCTCCATGGAGTTGGAAGAGCTCAAGAAGATGCGCACGGAGATGGAGACCGCGGCCCGCGAGGTCCAGGACACGGTGCAGCAGGAGATCAACTCCGCCACCCAGGCCTTCGACCAAACCTGGGCCGATGTCAGTGGCCGCACCATTGGCCACACGGACGCCGACACCGGGCCACCCAGTTATCGCCATCCCAAGAAGAACTGGCGCGTCAAGCGCGGCGCCACGCCGCAGTGGTACAAGCAGCGCCAAGGCGTGCGCCGCCACGCTCAGTCCGGTGCCGCCCGCGTGGCGCGTTTCCGCCCCAGTTCTGCACGCCGATTTCCATGACCGATTCCCACAAGCCCGAGGATGAACTGGCGGGCACCGAGCAGCCTTTTGTCTCTCACCTGATCGAGCTGCGCGACCGTCTGGTCAAGGCCAGCCTGGCCGTGTTGGTGGTGTTCGGCGCTCTGGCCTTTTTCCCCGGCCCGGCTGCGCTCTACGACCTGCTGGCCGCACCCCTGGTGGCCCAGCTACCCAAGGGCACGACCCTGATCGCCACCAATGTGATCTCACCGTTTTTGGTGCCTTTGAAGATCACCTTGCTGGCTGCCTTTCTGGTGGCTTTGCCCGTGGTGCTGTATCAGGTCTGGGCCTTTGTGGCGCCGGGCTTGTATTCGCACGAGAAGCGTTTGGTCCTGCCTCTGGTGTTCTCCAGCACCTTGCTGTTCATGGTGGGCGTGGCGTTCTGCTACTTCTTCGTGTTCGGCCAGGTGTTCAAGTTCATCCAGAGCTTTGCGCCCAAGAGCATCACCGCGTCGCCTGACATCGAGGCGTACTTGAGCTTCGTGATGTCCATGTTCATTGCCTTTGGTGCCGCCTTCGAGGTGCCCGTGGTGGTGGTGGTGCTGGCTCGCATGGGCCTGGTCTCGGTTGAGAAGCTGCGCGATTTCCGCCAGTACTTCATCGTCCTGGCCTTCGTGATCGCCGCCGTGATCACTCCGCCTGACGTGGTCTCGCAACTGGCCTTGGCCATTCCCATGTGCATCCTGTACGAGCTGGGCCTGTTCGCCGCGAGCTACTTCATCCGCTACTCCAAAGCGCCTGACAGTCCGGACCAGACGTCTTGATCGGAATTGACTTGCCAGCAAAGCGCTCCTCGGAGCGCTTTTTCTTTGGCCGTACTTGTTGTTGCGGCTGACATCGGCACGAAACCGCCTTTGGTTTTGCTCGTGAGGCCCTGCAGCCTGCGCCGCCACCGAGCTCATGGTTCCGGGGTCGGCCCTGGCGGGCCGACTTCCCTGCGCTGCTCGCGCCTCGGGGCTGGCGCATAACTCACTCCGCTCCCTGCGTTCGCTTCGTTCAGACAGAAGCGCCAAGTCAGTGCTTGAAGCGCACGGGTACGTGCGCGCCCCGAGGTGCTGTGCTGCTCAGCCCTGCACAAATCGCCCGGCAGCTGCACGGGCTGCAGGGCGCTTGCATCGCGGTCGACGTGTCCCTTCCACGGTGGAGCCCGCCGAATCCGGTGGTGGCTCGGCCCGCCGACGGGCGATTTGTGCGCGGCCGAGGGCGCAGCGGAGCGGCTCAGGCGCGTGGTCTCACGCGCTTCAAGCGCTGACTCGGCGCCACTGTTTGACCGCAGTGAGCGCAGCGAACGGAGGGAGTTTGGCGCCGCTGAGCCGCGCAGTGAGCACCGAGGGGAGTCGGCTCGTAGAGCCGACCCGCGAACCATGAGCCTGGCGGCGGGCCGAGACACCGCAGCGTGAACAATCGGTGCAACGAGGGGCCGCAATGTGCCGAGTACAGCCCCAGGCCTCTGATCCAAAGGCCGTATCCAGGCGTCTGCCACCTCTCCATTCGCGCACAGGGGCTATTCAGATTTGTTTAATCAAACGATTGATTAACTTGGCTATCATGCGCGCCATGTCCAAATCCAACAAGACGATTCAAAACGAAGAAGGGCCGGGGCGCCGTGAGCGGCTGCTGACTGAGGCGAGCCGGATTTTTGCGCTCAAGGGCTTTGACAAGGCCAGCACGCGCGAGATCGCCCAGGCGGCCGGGGCGAACATCGGCTTGATTGCCTATTACTTCGGGGACAAGCTCGGTTTGTACCGGGAGGTGATGATGCGGCCGGTGGCCGATGTGATCGCCCGCATGCCCGAGGCTGACGCCAGCGTGCCGCTGCGCGAATGGCTGGAGAGCTTCTACGGCGCCTTTCTTCAGCCCTTGCAGCTGGATGAGGAAGCCCTGGCCAGCCTTCTCCGGCTATGCGGCCGCGAAATGATTGAACCCACGGCGGTCTACCAGGACATCTGCACGGAGTACATCGCGCCCCGTCATCTGGAGCTGGTGCAGATGCTGGCCCAGCGCTGCGGCGTGACGGAGATTGACACCGAGCTGCACCAGCTGGCCTTTGGCTTGGTCGCCTTGGCCCATGACTACTGGATGTCGGCCGACCATATGGAAGCCTTGGTGCCGGGCATGGTGCGCGGGCCGGGTGCTTACGATCGGGTGCTGGGCCGACTGGTGGGCTACGGCGAAGCCTTGATTGAACACGAGCGCGCGCTGCGCCAAGCGGCCAAGACCAAGGCGGTTGTGGTGAAACCCGAGAAAGCCAAGAGAGCTCGCAAGATATGAGAAACGTGAAGGTGAGGATGAGTGCAAAAAATAGCCCCGTCATGCCAGCCTTGCGCCTGGCACTGTCCGCAAGCGCCCTGGCCGTCTTGAGCGCCTGCAGCAGCTTGGCGCCGCCGGCCGAGCTGCCGCAGCAACTGGCGCCCGCGGCCACGCGCTGGCATGCACCGCAAGCCGACGCGCGTGCGGTGGATGCCGGTCAGCCGGTCTGGCAGCGCCTGAACGACCCGCTGCTGCTGCAACTGCAAGCCCAGGCCGAGAGCGCCAACCCCAGCCTGCAGCAGGTGCTGGCCCGCGTGCAGCAGGCCCGGGCCTTGTCGCAGCAGGCCGGCAGCGCGCAGCTGCCGCAGCTCAACGCCAACGGTCTGGCCCAGCGCAGCCGGCCTGCCCAGCCCAGTGGCAGCCCGACCCAGACCTTGTCCTCCGTGAGTCTGGACAGCAGCTGGGAGATCGATCTCTTCGCCCGCGTGCGCCAGCAGGCCTCGGCCGCCCAGGCGCGGCTCCAAGCCAGCGAGCTCGATGCGCAGGCCGCACGCCTGAGCCTGGCCGCCGAAGTGGCTCAGGCTTATCTGAACCTGCGCGGCTGCGAGCGTCTGGCGCAGATTGCCCAGGCCGATGCCGCGGCCACCGCGCAGCTGGCGCGTTTTGCCGCCGAGCGCCTGCGCGTCGGTTTTGAATCGGCCGCCAATGAGGCGCTCTTGCAAGCCGCGGCTGCCAATGCGGCCAATCTGGCCCTGGCTCAGCAGGCCGAGTGCGAGCTGGCCGTCAAGGGCCTGGTGGCGCTGACGGCGATGGAAGAGGGGGCATTGCGCCAGGCTCTGCAGCCCGGTGCCGCGCAGCTTCCGGCCATCGCCAGCCTGGGCCTGGCCGTGGCTTCGGTGCCGGCCGAGGCCCTGGCCCGTCGCCCCGATCTGGCGGCCAGCCAACAGCAGGTTCTGGCCGCCTGGGCCGAGCGTGGTGCCGCTGAAGCCGCGCGTTATCCTCAGCTGCAGCTGAGCGGCAGTATTTCACTCGCGAACTTGCGCATCGCTGGTGGCAGCGATGAAGGCCGCGGCTGGTCCTTCGGGCCCAGCCTGAGCCTGCCCCTGTTCGACGGTGGCTCGCGCAAGGCACAGGCGCAAGGCGCGCTGGCGCGCTATGACGAAGCCCTGGCCGGCCATCGCCAGAGCGTGCTGCAGGCCGTGCGCGAGGTCGAAGAAGGGCTGGTGCGTCTGGACGCTGCGCGCGCCCGCGAAGCCCTGGCCGAGCGCGCGGCCGCCGGTTACCGCCACAGCCTGCAGGCGACCGAGCGGCGCTGGCGCGCGGGCCTGGCCAGCGCGGCCGAGCTGGAAGACGCTCGGCGCCTGAGCTTGGGCGCCGACTCGGCCCTGGTCCAGCTGCAACGCGAGGGCCTGAGCGCCTGGGTGGCGCTGTGCCGCGCCACTGGCGCCGGCTGGAACGGCCAGGCTGCGCCGCTCGATCTGAAGAAGAGCCCCGGAGCTGCGGCATGAAGCCCGTGCGCACCAAGCCCAAGAACACCCACACCCCCTATTTGCCCGCGAGTCCACTGTCCATGAATCGCACCACGTCGCCCCATTCCGTCGCCCCGCTGCTGGCCCTGATCCTGAGCCTGGGCTTGATGCAAGCCCAGCCGGCTGCTGCCGCCGATGCCGCGGCCAGCGCGCCAGGCACGGCCCCGGCCAAATCGCGCCCGGCCCTGACCGTGCAGCTCACCCAGGCCAGCAGCGCCGAATGGGAGCAAACGCTGAGTGCCCACGGCAGTGTCACCGCCTGGCAGGAGGCCATCATCGGCGCCGAGATCGCCGGCCTGCGCCTGGCCGATGTCAAGGTGCAGGTCGGCGACCGGGTCAAGCGCGGCCAGCTTCTGGCCCAGCTCTCGGATGCCACCGTCCGCGCCGAGCTGGCCCAGAGCCGCGCCGCCGCGGCTGAAGCCCAGGCCCTGCTGCAAAGCGCCCAGGGCGATGCCGAGCGCGCCCGCGCCCTGCAGGCCGGAGGCAGCGGCGCCCTCAGCGCCCAGCAGCTGGCCCAGTACCTGACCGCCGAGCAGACGGCCAAGGCCCGGCTCGACTCTGCCCAGGCTAGGGTGGCCAGCGACGAGCTGCGCCTGGCCCAGACCCGCATCACCGCACCCGATGAGGGCATCATCTCGGCCCGCCTGGCCACGGTGGGCGCGGTGGCACAGCCGGGTCAAGAGCTGTTCCATCTGATCCGCCAGGGCCGCCTGGAATGGCGCGCCGAGTTGCCTGCCGCCGATCTGGCCCGGGTGCGCCCCGGCCTGCCGGTGCAACTGGCCGCCGCCGATGGCAGCAAAGTGCCAGGCAAGGTGCGCGTGGTGGCGCCCACGGTCGATGCGCAAACCCGCATGGGCCTGGTCTATGTGGACCTGAGCGGCCCCGGCGCGGCCCTGCTGCGCGCCGGCAGCTTTGCGCGCGGTGAGATCCAGCTCGGTCGCGGCCAGGCCTTGAGCCTGCCGCAGTCCGCCGTGCAGCTGCGCGATGGCAACAGCTTTGTCTTCCGCGTTGGCAAGGACCAGAAGGTGCAGCAGATCAAGGTCAGCACCGGCCGCCGCAACGGCGATCGGGTCGAGCTGCTTGGCGGCCTGGAGCCGGGCGCAGCCGTGGTGCAAAGCGGGGTCAGCTTCCTCAGCGATGGCGACAGCGTGCGTGTGGTGGCTGCTTCGGCTCCCGCGGCCAAGCCCTAAGCCCGCTTCAACAGGATCAGGACTCTCACCATCATGTTGAACGTTTCTTCCGCGTCCATACGCAACCCAATTCCGGCCATCCTGCTGTTCATCATGCTGACCCTGGCCGGTCTGCTGGGCTTCCGCTGGATGAAGATCCAGAACTTCCCGGACATCGACCTGCCCACCGTCACCGTGACGGCCAGCCTGCCCGGTGCCTCGCCGGCGCAGCTGGAATCGCAGGTGGCGCGCAAGCTGGAGAACCAGCTGGCCACGCTGCAGGATGTGAAGCACATCTACACCACGATCCAGGACGGCGTGGTCATGGTCAGCACCGAGTTCCGGCTCGAAAAGCCGACCCAGCAGGCGGTGGACGATGTGCGCGACGCGGTTTCGCGCGTGCGCTCCGACCTGCCGGCCGATCTGCGCGACCCGGTGATTTCCAAGATGGAGCTCAGCGGCTCGCCCATCCTGGTCTACACCGTGGCGGCCGAGCGCATGGACGACGAGGCCCTGTCCTGGTTTGTCGACAACCAGGTGGCCAAGCGCATGCTGGCCGTACGTGGCGTGGGTGCGGTCTCGCGCGTCGGTGGCGTCAGCCGTGAAGTGCGCATCGAGCTGGATCCGGCCCGCCTGCTGGCCCTGAACGCCACGGCCAGCGAGGTTTCGCGCCAGCTGCGCCAGATCCAGCAAGAGGCTTCGGGTGGCCGCAGCGACATCGGTGGCATCGAGCAGTCGGTGCGCACCCTGGCCACTGTGCAGACGGCCCAGGAGCTGGCGGCCATGGACATCACGCTCGGCGATGGCCGGCGCGTGCGCCTGGACCAGCTGGCCACGGTGCAGGACACGGTGGCCGAGCGCCGCTCGGCGGCCCAGCTCGATGGCCGGCCGGTGGTGGGCTTCGAGATCACCCGCACCCGCGGCGCTGGTGAAGTCGAGGTGGCGGCCGGCGTGGCCAAGGCGGTGGAGGAGCTGCGCGCCGCCCATCCCGAGATCCAGTTCGCCGAGGCCTTCAACTTCGTGGAGCCAGTGCAGGAGAACTACGACGGCTCCATGGTGCTGCTCTACGAGGGCGCGCTGCTGGCGATCGTCGTGGTCTGGTTCTTCTTGCGTGATTGGCGCGCCACCCTGGTGGCGGCCACGGCCTTGCCGCTGTCGGTGATCCCGGCCTTCGCGGTGATGTACTGGCTGGGCTTCACGGTCAACACGGTGACGCTGCTGTCCCTGTCCCTGGTGGTGGGGATTTTGGTGGACGATGCCATCGTCGAGATCGAGAACATCATGCGCCACCTGGCCATGGGCAAGACGCCTTACCAGGCGGCCATGGAAGCAGCCGATGAGATCGGCCTGGCCGTGATCGCCACCACCTTCACCCTGATCGCGGTCTTCCTGCCCACCGCCTTCATGAGCGGCATTGCCGGCAAGTTCTTTGTGCAGTTCGGCTGGACGGCGGCGATTGCGGTGTTCGCCTCCCTGGTGGTGGCGCGCATGCTCACGCCCATGATGGCGGCCTACATCCTCAAGCCGCTGCAGAAGGCCCATGCCGAACCGCGCTGGCTGGCCACCTACACCCGCTGGGCGGCCTGGTGCCTGCGCCACCGCCTGATCACGCTGGGCGTCACGTCCCTGTTCACCGCGGCCTCGCTGTTCCTGGTGACCTTGCTGCCCACCGGCTTTCTGCCGCCCGATGACCTGAGCCAGACCCAGGTCACCGTGACCCTGCCGCCCGGCAGCACCCTGGCCCAGACCACACGCATGGCCGAGCAGGCGCGCCAGATCGTGGCCGCCAACAAGCAGGTCAAGCTGATCTACACCGCCATCGGCGGCGGCAATGCCGGCAGCGACCCCTTCGCTGGTGGTGGCGTGGCCGAGGTGCGCAAAGCCACGCTGACCCTCAATATGACGCCGCGCAAGCAGCGCCCGGGTGTCAGCAAGCAGGACATCGAGGCCCAGCTGCGCGAGGCGCTGGAGGTGCTGCCCGGTGCCCGCATCAAGGTGGGTTTCGGCGGCTCGTCCGAGAAGTATGTGCTGGTGCTGGCCGGCGAAGACGGCCGGGTGCTGGGCGAGCATGCCCAGCTGGTCGAGCGCGAGCTGCGCAGCATCCCGGGCATCGGCGCCGTCAACTCGACCTCCAGCCTGGTGCGACCCGAGCTGATCGTGCGGCCCGACTTCGCCCGCGCGGCTGACCAGGGCGTGAGCGCCGAGGCGATCGCCGACACCTTGCGGGTCGCCACCGCCGGTGACTACGACCAGGCCTTGGCCAAGCTCAACCTGGCCCAGCGCCAGGTGCCCATCGTCGTCAAGCTGCCGGCCGAGGCGCGCACCGATCTGGCCTTGCTCGCGCGCCTGCCGGTGCCGGGCAAGCATGGGCCGGTGCCCCTGGGCAATGTGGCCACGCTGGAGATCGCCAGTGGACCCGCCCAGATCGACCGTTACGATCGCATGCGCAACATCAACTTCGAGATCGAGTTGAACGGCGTGCCCCTGGGCGAGGCCGAGCAGAAGGCCCTGGCCCTGCCCAGCCTCAAGAACCTGCCGCCGGGCGTGATGCAGACCTCGGTCGGCGATGCCGAGGCCATGGGTGAGCTGTTCGCCAGCTTCGGCCTGGCCATGCTGACCGGCGTGCTCTGCATCTATGTGGTGCTGGTGCTGCTGTTCAAGGACTTTGTTCAGCCGGTGACGATTCTGGCCGCGCTCGTGCTGTCGATCCCGGGGGCCTTCCTGGCGCTGTATGTCACGCACACGGCGCTGTCCATGCCGTCCATGATCGGCCTGATCATGCTGATGGGCATTGCCACCAAGAACTCCATCCTGCTGGTGGACTATGTGGTGATCGCCCGGCGCGATCATGGCATGCCGCGTTTCGAGGCCATCCTCGACGCCTGCCACAAGCGCGCCCGCCCCATCATCATGACCACCATCGCCATGGGCGCAGGCATGCTGCCCATCGCCCTGGGCCTGGGCGTGGACCCGAGCTTCCGCGCCCCCATGGCCATCGTCGTGATCGGCGGGCTGATCACTTCCACCTTTCTGAGCCTGCTGGTGATTCC
>NKIM01000032.1:23800-57546 GCA_002255955.1 Burkholderiales bacterium PBB2
AGCTATGTGGATGACTTGATCCAGCTGTGCGGGCGCCTGCTGCGGCGCAAGCCGCGCGCCAACGCTGCCGCAACGACGGACCCGGCTTGAGTTTTTGATCTCCAACCCCAGCTGAAATCCCATGCGCACCGATCCAGCCCCCGAACCCTTGTTGCCCGATGCATCGCGCCGCCGCCTGAGCCTGGGGCTCGGCCTGGGGGCGGTCCTGGCGCTCGGCGCCCTGGCGGGCTGCAAGCCCGAGGTTGCCGAGTCGGCCGCCGGCCTGGGCGAGGCGAGGGCGGCGGCGCCCCCGGCGAGTGCGCCCGAATTTGCCGAGGTCAGCGTGCCCAGCCGCCTGTTCCAGGCCCAGGATCTGGATTGGCTGGACCTGTCCCGCCAACGCCCAGTGCCGGTACGGCTCTATCTGCCGGCCGAGGGCCCGAACGCAGTTGGCTCCACAGGCTCGGCCGCCGGCCTGCCCTTGCTGCTCTTCTCGCACGGCTTGGGCGGCTCTCGGCGGGGCTACAGCTATCTGGGTGCCTACCTGGCCTCGCAGGGGGTGGCCAGCTTGCATGTCCAGCATGTGGGCAGCGACCGAGGCCTGTGGACCGGCAATATCTTCAGCCTGGTCGGCCGCTTGCAGGATGCCGCCAAGGAAAGCGAGGCCTTGAACCGCGTGGCCGATGTGCGCTTTGCCCTGGACCAGCTGCTGGCCAGCGAGTTCGGCGAGCGGATCGACCCGCAGCGCATTGCCGCCGCCGGGCATTCCTACGGCGCCAACACCACCATGCTGCTGGCCGGCGCGCGGGTGCAGCGCCAGGGTCAGGTTTTGCCTTTGCTGGAGCCGCGCATCAAGGCGGCCATCCTGATCTCGGCGCCGCCGTTTTACGGCGAGCGCGATCTGGCGCCCATCTTGCAGGACGTGCGCATCCCCAGCCTGCACATCACCGCCACCCAGGACGTGATCCAGGTGCCGGGCTATTACTCGGCCGCCGAGGATCGCATCAAGGTCTTCGAGGCCATGGGTGGCCCGAGCAAGGCCCTGGCTGTGTTCGAAGGCGGCTCGCACAGCATCTTCACCGACCGCGCCGGTACCGGCGGCGTCAGCCTCAACCCCAAGGTCAAGGTGGCCACGCGTGAGTTGTCGCTGGCTTTTCTTGATCACGTCTTCGTCGGGCGCAAGGAGGGGCTGTCCCGCTGGAACGAGCGTTATGGAGCTCTGTTGCAACGCTGGCAGCCGGCGGCGGGCATGGCCTGAGGCGAGGTCGCGGCTGGATGCCGCGCCATGTGCCGTTTGGCTCAGGCGGGCAGGGGATTGACTCGCAGCCCGCACGCCTGTGCGAGGCCTGGTTGGCATCGGTGTGCAGAGGTGCCGAAGCACACTGCGCTTCACGGATGTGTCATGGCGGCTGCGCACCATCGCGGCTTTCTTTCTCCTCGACCCGAGAACGCCACGACCATGATGAAGACGAACAAGAAGTCCGCCCTGACCCCACGCGGGTGCCAGGTCTTGCTGGCCAGCCTGCCCCTGCTGCTGAGCGCCTGCGGCGGCTCCGGTGATGCGCCCAGTCCGGCGCCAGTGCCTGCCCCAGCACCGGCGCCGGCACCTGCGCCAGCCGAAGCCAAGGCCTTGAAGGTCGCCCTGTTGCCTGACACCCAGGGCGGTGGTTCGAATGTGTCGGTTCACCCCATGCGTGCGCTGCTGGAGCTGTACAAGCAGCAGAAGGTCGATGTGGTCCTAGTGGTCGGCGATCTGGCTGAGAACGGGTCGGCCGCCGAGTATCGCCAATGGCGAGAGGTGGCTGAGGCCTACAAGCCTTTCATGACCTTTCTGCCCATCATGGGCAACCACGACAACAAGGGCATGGATCAGGATTGGCATGATCTTGTCGCCGATTTCATCCCGGCCGATGCCGAGCACATGTCGGGCGCACGGAACAAGAACTACGCCGTGCTGCGCAACGGCGTGCTGCTGATCAATGTCTCTTACGGATGGATGCCGTTCGCCTACGATTTTGTCGAGCAGACCATCCTCAAGCACAAGGCCAAGGCACGCCATATCGTGCTGCAAACCCACAACTCGTTTGTCGGCAACAAGTACGGCCTGCTGCGTGAGCGCATTGTCGAAGGCTACAAGTCGGAAGAGGGTGATGTGGCCTTCAAGGCGGTGTACGACAAATACCGCAAGCTGCTGGCCGAGCATGAGGTGGTCTATGTCTCCGGGCACGAGCATCTGTACGCGCGCAGCCTGATTCGTGATCCGGCGCAGCGCAATTTCATGCAGATCGTCTCCGGCAGTGCTTCCTACAAGGGCTACGAGAATCGCTTTGGCGAGCATGAGTTGGTGCAGAACACCTTGATGCTCAAGGCCCGCACCGAGGCCACCGGCGCCTTGGATGTGAACGCATCCATCCTGGATTTCAAGGACGATGTGCTGGACTTCAAGGCCTGGTATGCCGAGCACAGCGTGATGAAAAACGAGGATGGCCTCAAGGAACTGGCACAGCCCAAATGGCAGCTCTTCGATCGCTTCCGGCGCAGTGCGGCACGCTGCGAGAAGGTCGTCTTCCCGGCCAGCTTCCCGGTCGAGATTCAGCGCAACAACGCCTACGACACCAACTATCGCAGCAGCCCCTGCCCATCACCGCAAGGTGTATCGGCCCGCGTGCTCGACGGCGAGAACCTCACTTTCAACCGTCACGACACCCGCAGTCGCACCATGAGCGCCGAGGCCGGCAAGACCGAGGCGGCCAACAACCGCGAGATGCTGTCGCTGATGCAGCGCTATATGTTCGTGGCCCATGAAAGCTGGCGCCCGAACTTGAACAACAGCCAACGTGCGCGCCTGATCAAGGTCGGGACGCCCGAGGAAGAGGTTGAGGTGCGCGCCACCACCATCGATCTGAAGAAGCAACTGATCCTGTCCTGGGAAGCCAAGGCCGAAGGCACGGTTTCCGAAGTGCTCAATGTCAGTGGCACCGCTGGCCAGGGCGGCACCTATATTGACCCATATGGCCGCAGCAAGGACATCCGCGCCAGCACCGGCCTGCCCGGGTCTTTGGGCGATGGCAGCGAGCAAGGCAAGCGACCGGTGCAACTGCCGTCCTGGGCCAGCGGCAGCTGGAGTCTGGCGGCCGATGGCCAGGGCGATCCCTTTGTGCTCGAGTTCAGCCTGCCCAAGGATGGCAAGTCGGAGCAGCTGATGCTGGCCCGCCAGGATCCCGTCAGCGGTGCTTGGCGCCCGGTCGCCACTTCGGCCTGTCTGAGCCAGCGCGCCTATGTGCCGGCATTCCTGCTCGGCACGCCGCCCGATGTGGCGGCCAGTTGCTCGCTGGCCGAGGGCGTGGCCGGTTATGACGCGGCAAAGAAGGCCTTCTGGCTGCGCAGCCCGCGCGAAGGACGTTTTGCGCTGATCGCGCGCCCTTGATCGAGGGAAAGCCGTCTTGTCTGCCTTCAGCCGGTGCGCCGCGGGTGGCGAGTGGCCTGGCCCTCGTTGCCGCGCTTGTAGTTGCCGGTGATCTTGGCCATGGCCTGCTGGCCTTGCTCGAAGCTGCCGGTGTTCAGAATGTGCAGCAGGGCGAGGGCGCGGTTGCCGCGCAGCAGGGCGACCTGACGGCCTTCGCGCAGCACTTCCAGGCTGCCGTCCTTGCGCTCGCGGTGGCTGTAGCCCAGGTCGAAGGGCCGGGCCGGGGCGGGGCTGAAATCCTCATCGCCGGCGGTGTCGGTCGGGCGCTGCTCGCTCATGGCTTCTTGCCCCGCACGCCGGCCTTGCCCTCGTACTTGCGCCAGTACTGGAACTCGTCCTCGTGGACTTCGATGTCCAGCTCGGCCACGCGTTGCTGCATGCGCTCCTGCACATCGGCCACCGCCTGGTTGTAGATCAGCGGGCCGATCTCTTCCAGGAAAAAGCCCAGCAGGCCGCCGGCGGCGATATTGCCGATGGGCTCGTCCATGTTGTGCTCGAAGTAGCGCTCGATCGAGCGAATTGCTTGCTCGCGCGCGGCTTTGGGGATCTCGATGCTCATCGCGGTTCGTTTTCTTTTTTACTCAATGGCCCGCGATTTGACCACTGCGTAGCGCGCCAAGGTGGCGGCGCGGGCCTCGTCGTGGCGCACGACGGGCGTGGGGTAGTCGCGGCCCAGCACCAGGCGGCAGGCCTCCAGCTCCAGCGGTTTGGCCAGCCAGGGCGCGTGGATCAGCTTCGGCGGCAGCTTGGCCAGCTGGGGCAGGTAGCGCTTGATGAACTTGCCTTCGGGATCGAACTTCTCGCTCTGCGTGACGGGGTTGAAGATGCGGAAGTAGGGCTGGGCGTCGCAACCGCTGGAGGAGGCCCATTGCCATCCGCCGTTGTTGGCGGCCAGGTCGAAGTCCAGCAGCTTTTCGGCGAAGTACGCCTCGCCGCGCCGCCAATCAATACCGAGGTCCTTGATCAGGAAACAGGCCGTCACCATGCGCAGGCGGTTGTGCATGTAGCCGCTCTGGTTGAGCTGCAGCATGGCGGCATCGACCAGGGGGTAGCCGGTCCGGCCCTCGCACCAGGCTTTGAACAGATGATCGGCCGCCGGGCCGCTGTCCCAGGTGATGGCGTCGTACTCGGGCCGGAAGGCGCGCACCATGGCATGCGGGTGGTGGTGCATGACCTGGTGGTAGAAATCGCGCCAGATCAGCTCGGACAGCCAGACCTCGGCGCCGCGGTCGCCGCCCTGGGCGCGCTGCCAGGCTTCGCGCGCAAGGCGCCGGATCGAGATGGTGCCAAAGCGCAGGTGCAGGCTCAGGTAGCTGGGGCCCTTGACGGCGGGGAAGTTGCGCGAGGCCTCGTACTGGTCCATGCGGTCCAGAAACTCCTCGAACAAGGCCTCGGCGCCGGAGGCACCCGCGCCCAGATGCGGGCTGAGATCGGTGGGCTCGAAGCCGATCTCGGCCAGGCTGGGCACGCCGCGGGCCAGGGCCGTGGGGGCCAGGCCCGCCGCGTGGCGGGCCACCGGGTAGCTGCTCAAGTAGAACTCGTTGATCTGGCGCAGCCAGGCGTTTTTGTAGGGGGTGAACACGCCGTAGGGCTTGCCGGCGCCGGTCAGCACCTCGTTGCGCTCGAACACCACATGGTCCTTGAAACTGCGCAGCTGGCAGGCAAAGCTGGCCAGGGCTTCTGCCACCTGGGCGTCGCGGGCCAGGGCCGCGGGCTCGTCGTCGTGGTTGCAGAACACGGCCTGCACCTCCAGCTCGGCCGCCAGGCGCGGGATATCCTCGGCCGCCCGGCCATGGCGCACGATCAGGCCGCCGCCGGGGCAGAGCGCGCGCAGGCCGGCGTCCAGCTCGACCAGGCTGCGCAGAATGAAGTCGACCCGGCGGTCGCTGCGGGGCAGGGCGTCGAGGATGTCGCGGTCTAGCACGAACACGCAGAAGACCTGTTGGGCCGCTCGCAAGGCCCGGTACAGGGCGGCCTGGTCGTCCACACGCAGGTCGCGGCGGAACCAGACCAGGGCGCGCGGCACGCGGCTGGAAGGGGCGGGGCTTGGATCGGAGGCATTTATTGGGCGCGTCATCCCGATAGTGTCGCCCGCGAATAAAATGCCTGCATGCCTCAAGATCGGATCGTCCTCGCCAACCAGTTCCTGATCGCCATGCCGGGCATGGCCGACGAGGCCTTCGCCGGCAGCGTCATCTACCTCTGTGAACACAATGAAAAAGGGGCGCTGGGCCTGGTCATCAACAAGCCCATCTCCCTGACCCTGGGCAGCTTGTTCGAAAAGGTCGAGCTGAGCCCGCCCAGCGAGGCGCTGGCTGCCACCGCCGTCTACTACGGCGGCCCGGTGCAGACCGAGCGCGGTTTCGTGCTGCACGAGCCGCTGGACGCCGAGGGCAAGCACTACAACGCCACCCTGGCCGTGCCCGGTGGCCTGGAAATGACCACCAGCCGCGATGTGCTGGAGGCCTTGTCCAACGGCGCCGGCCCGCGCCGCGTGCTGGTCACCCTGGGCTACAGCGGCTGGGCCGCCGGCCAGCTGGAAGAAGAAATCGGTCGCAATGGCTGGCTGACGGTGGACGCCGAGCCCAACATCATCTTCGACACCCCGGTGGAACAGCGCTACGAGCGTGCGCTCGGCCTGCTGGGAGTGGACCCGCGCATGCTGAGCCAAGAGGCCGGCCACGCATGACCGCGCCGGCCCCAGCAACCCCCATTCCCGCACCGGCCGCCGCCGCCGTGCAGACGGCCCTGGCTTTTGACTATGGCAGCCGCCGCGTCGGCGTGGCCTATGGCAGCCGCTTCACCGGCCAGGCCGAGCCGCAGCGCCACATCGCCGTTGAGGGCGAGGCGCGCATGCAAGCCATCGAGAAGCTGGTGCGCGAGTGGCAGCCCCAGGCCCTGGTCATCGGCGTGCCCTTCCACCCCGACGGTGCCGACCACGAGATCACCGCCCGCGCGCGCAAATTTGGCCGCCAGCTGAAGAGCCGCCTGCGCCTGCCCGTCTTCGAGGTGGACGAGCGCTACACCAGCGTCGAGGCCGAGAGCCAGGGCGCGCGCGATGTCGATTCGGCCGCGGCCGCCCTGATTCTTGAACAGTTTTTCAGAGAGAACACATGAGCACTTTGCTACTGGATGCCGAGGCGATCTATGCCGATCTGCTGCGCGGCGTGCAAAAATTCTGGCAGCCCGAGGCGGCGCTGGTGGGCATCTGGTCGGGCGGCGCCTGGCTGGCCGAGCGGCTGCAGCGCGATCTGGGTCTGGCCGGCCAGGCCGGCGTGATCTCCAGCTCCCTGCACCGCGATGACTTCGGCTCCAAAGGCATGTCGGCCAAGGCCGACCACACCAAGCTGCCTTTCGAGGTGGAAGGCCGCCACATCGTCCTGATCGACGATGTGCTCTACACCGGCCGCACCACGCGCGCCGTGATCAACGAGCTCTTCGATTTCGGCCGCCCGGCCAGCGTCACCCTGGCGGTGCTGGTGGACCGTGGCGGGCGCCAGCTGCCGATCGAGCCGGCCTTCTCGGCCGCGCGCGTGCACCTGCCGGCCGAACAGCGTCTGCGCCTGGCCAAGAGCGAGGACGGTCGTTTCAGTTTTGATGTCAAGGAAGGCTGAACGCCATGCTCTCCAAACGCAACCCCCAGCTGAACAAGCACGGTGAGCTGGTTCACCTCTTGTCCATCGAAGGCCTGCCCCAGGCCATCATTCACCAGATCCTGGACACGGCCGGCACCTTTCTCTCGGTCAACGACCGCGAGGTCAAGAAGGTGCCTCTGCTGCGCGGCAAGTCGGTGTTCAATCTGTTCTTCGAGAACAGCACCCGCACCCGCACCACCTTCGAGATCGCGGCCAAGCGCCTGTCGGCTGATGTGCTGAACCTCGACATCGCTCGCTCCAGCACCGCCAAGGGCGAGACCCTGCTGGACACGGTGGCCAATCTCTCGGCCATGCATGCCGATATGTTCGTGGTGCGCCACAGCGAATCGGGCGCGCCCTACCTGATCGCCCAGCATTGCGCGCCCCATGTGCATGTGGTCAACGCCGGTGACGGCCGCCATGCGCACCCGACCCAGGGCCTGCTCGATATGTACACGATCAGGCACTTCAAGAAGGACTTCCGCAATCTGACCGTGGCCATCGTCGGCGACATCGTGCACTCGCGCGTGGCTCGCTCCGACATCCATGCGCTGAACATCCTGGGCGTGCCCGAGATCCGCGCGGTCGGCCCCAAGACCCTGGTGCCGGGCGACCTCAAGGACATGGGTGTGCGCGTCTGCCACGACATGGCCGAGGGCGTGCGCGATGCCGACGTCATCATCATGCTGCGCCTGCAGAACGAGCGCATGAGCGGCGCCATGCTGCCCAGCGCCGGCGAGTTCTTCAAGAACTTCGGCCTGACGCCCGAGAAGCTGGCCCTGGCCAAGCCCGATGCCATCGTCATGCACCCGGGCCCCATCAACCGGGGCGTGGAAATCGCCTCCACCGTGGCCGATGGCGCGCAAAGCGTGATCCTGCCGCAGGTGACCTTCGGCATCGCCGTGCGCATGGCCGTGATGTCCATCTTGGCAGGAAACGAAGCATGAAGATCTTGATCAAAGGCGGTCGACTGATCGACCCGGCCAGCGGCCTGGACCGCATCGGCGACCTGGCCATCGCCAACGGCCGCATCGTCGGCCTCGGCGATGTCGGTGAGTTTTCGGCCGAGCGTGTCATCGAGGCCGGTGGCCTGGTGGTGGCGCCGGGCCTGGTGGACCTGGCGGCGCGCCTGCGCGAACCCGGCCATGAGCACGAAGGCATGCTCGAGAGCGAGCTGGCTGCGGCAGCGGCCGGTGGCGTGACCAGCCTGGTCTGCCCGCCCGACACCGACCCGGTGCTGGACGAGCCCGGCCTGGTGGAAATGCTCAAGTTTCGCGCCCGCAAGCTGAGCCGCTGCCGGCTCTTCCCTCTGGGCGCGCTGACGACGCATTTGAGCGGTGAGTCGCTGACCGAGATGGCCGAGCTGACCGAGGCCGGCTGCATCGGCTTCTCGCAGGCCGATCAGCCCATCCGTGACACCCTGGTGCTGGCCCGCGCCCTGCTGTACGCGGCCACCTACGACTACACCGTCTGGCTGCGCCCGCTCGATGCCTACCTGTCCGGCGGCGTGGCCGCCAGCGGCGCGGTGGCGACCCGCCTGGGTCTGTCCGGCGAGCCGGTGACGGCCGAGACCGTGGCTCTGCACACCATCTTCGAGCTGATGCGCTCGACCGGTGCGCGCGTCCACCTCTGCCGCATCTCCAGCGCTGCCGGCGTGGCCCTGGTGCGCGCGGCCAAGCAGGAAGGTCTCAAGGTGACGGCGGATGTGTCCATCAACTCCCTGCACCTCAGCGATGTGGACATCGGCTACTTCAACCCGGCCATGCGCCTGAACCCGCCGCTGCGCCAGGGCCGCGACCGCGACGCCCTGCGCGCCGGCCTGGCCGATGGCACGCTGGATGCGCTGGTGTCCGACCACATGCCGGTCGCCCCCGACGAGAAAAACGTGCCCTTTGCCGAAGCTACACCGGGCGCCACCGGCCTGGAGTTGCTCCTGAGCCTGGCCTTGCGCTGGGGCCAGGACAGCGGCCTGACCCTGGTGCAAAGCCTGGGCGTGGTCACGGCCGCGCCGGTGCGCGTGCTGGGCAGCACCCTGGGCTCGCTGGGCGCCAGCGCGGGCCGTCTGGTCGAGGGCGGTGTGGCCGATGTCTGCGTCTTCGACCCGGCCGCCAGCTGGGCAGTCACGCCCGAGCGCCTGAGCAGCCAGGGCAAGCACACGCCCTTTGCCTACGAGATCAGCGGCTTCGAGCTGCCGGCCCAGGTGCGCTACACGGTGGTGGCCGGCCATATGGCCTTCGAAGCCGCGGCTGCGCGCTGAAATGCGAAGTTTGCTGGCTGCCTGGCGCTTGCTGCGCTTTGTCCTGCATGTGCTGCATGGGCTCTTGATGATCAAGCTGCTGTTCCCGAGCCTGAGCTTGGGCCAGCGCCACCACCGCATCCGCTGGTGGTCCGGCAAGATGCTGGCGCTGATGGGCGTGCGCCTGCAGCTCCAGGGTCAGGCCCGGCCGGGCCCGAAGCTGATCGTCGCCAACCATGTGTCCTGGCTGGACATTGCGGCCGTGCATGCGGTGCTGCCCGAGGCGCGCTTCGTCTCCAAGGCCGATGTCAAGCATTGGCCGGTGGTGGGCGCGCTGACTGAGGGTGTGGGCACCTTGTTCATCGAGCGCGCCAGCAAGCGCGACGCGCTGCGCGTGGTGCACCAGATGGCCGATGCGCTCAAGGCGGGCGACACCGTGGCCGTCTTTCCCGAGGGCACGACCGGGGCCGGTCCCGAGCTGCTGCCCTTTCACGGCAATCTGCTGCAGGCGGCCATTGCCACTGAGACGGTGATCCAGCCTCTGGCCCTGCGCTGGCATGAGCCGGGCGAGCGCTTTAGCAGCTCGGCCCGCTTCATCGGCGACACCACCATGATCGCCAGCCTCTGGACCGTGCTCAAGGCGCGCGGCTTGGGCATCGACATCCAGATCCTGCCGGCCCTGGAGAGTGCACATGCCGACCGCCGCGCCCTGGCTGAGCATGTGCGCGAGCAGATCGCCGCGGCCTTGGCTGCGAATTGACACAAAAGCCTGGTAGATGGGGCCGGGTGAGGGCAGGCGAGTCCGTTAAAGTGGCTGGATGAGCGCCAACCCGCTGCCCAAGAGTTCGCTGTCCATCCGCCGCGTCGGCATCGACACCTGGCGCGAGAACGTGGCCTACCTGCACCGCGACTGCCCGGTGGTGCGCGCGGCGGGCTTCCAGGCCCTGTCCAAGGTCGAGATCCACACCCGCAACGGCCAGGGGCCGCGCAGCATTCTGGCGGTGCTCAATGTGGTGGACGATGAGCGCATCGTCAGCGCCTGCGAGCTGGGCTTGAGCGAAGAGGCTTTTGCCCGCCTGGGCGTGGTCGAGGGCCATGCAGCCACGATTGCCCATGCCGAGCCGCCGGGATCGATTGCCGCCTTGCACCGCAAGATCAATGGCGAGCGCCTGGGCCGCGAGGAACTGGCCGCCATCATCCGTGACGTGGCGCAAGCGCGTTACTCCAAGATCGAGCTGGCCGCCTTTGTGGTGGCCACCAACCAGTACGAGCTGGACCGCGAAGAGGTGCTGCACCTGACCGAGGCCATGATTGCCGTCGGCCGACGTCTGGACTGGAAGGGCCAGGTCGGCGCCGGCCCCGTGGTGGACAAGCACTGCATCGGCGGCATCCCGGGCAACCGCACCTCCATGCTGGTGGTGCCCATCGTCGCCGCCCACGGCATGCTCTGCCCCAAGACCAGCTCGCGCGCCATCACCTCGCCCTCGGGCACGGCCGACACCATGGAGGTGCTGGCGAATGTGGAGCTGGGTTTCGAGCGCATGGTCGAGATCGTGCGCGCCACCCGCGCCTGCCTGGCCTGGGGCGGCACGGCCGATCTCTCGCCGGCTGACGACATCCTGATTTCGGTCGAGCGGCCGCTGTCCATCGACTCGCCGGGTCAGATGGTGGCTTCTATCCTGTCCAAGAAGATCGCGGCCGGCTCCACCCACCTGGTGCTGGACATCCCGGTCGGGCCCAGCGCCAAGGTGCGATCGATGGTCGAGGCGCAGCGGCTCAAGAAGTTGTTTGAGTACGTGGCCGGCCATCTGCGCCTGCAGCTCGACGTGGTGCTCAGCGATGGCCGCCAGCCCATCGGCCGCGGCATCGGCCCGGTGCTGGAGGCCCAGGATGTGATGCAGGTGCTGCAGTGCGACCCCGCCGCGCCGCAGGACCTGCGCCAGAAGGCCTTGCGACTGGCCGGCCGCATGATCGAGTTCGACCCCGATGTGCGCGGCGGCGAGGGCTATGCCATCGCCCGCGACATCCTGGAAAGCGGCCGCGCCCTGGCGCAGATGAATGCCATCATCGATGCCCAGGGCCGGCGCAAGGACATGCCGACCGTGGGGGCGCTGAGCTTCGAGGTGCGGGCACCGGCGGAGGGCCATGTCATCGCCATCGACAATCTGCGCATCGCCCGCGTGGCGCGCCTGGCCGGGGCGCCGCAGGTGGCGAGCGCCGGCCTGCTGCTGCTCAAGCGGCTCGGCGATCCGGTGCGGGCGGGTGAGCCGCTCTACCGCATCCACGCCCAGTTCGAGGCCGATCTGCAGTTTGCCCGCGACCTGGCCGAAAAAGACTCGGGCTGCCAGATCGGCCGGCTCGACCAGCTGCCGCATGAATTTGCCAGCGGCTCCCTGTTCTCTATCTGAAAGTGATTCGCCATCCATGAGCGATCTTCTGCATGCCCGGGCCCTGCTGCTGGCCTTCGAGGACGAGCGAGCGTTGGCCGAGGAACTGGCCGCCGCGCTGGCCCTGCCTCTGGCCTTCATCCGCCGCCATCGCTTCCCGGATGGTGAGCTGCGTCTGGTTCTGCCCAAGCCCCTGCCACCCACGGTCTTCCTGTTGCGCGGCTTGCAGCAGCCGAATGAAAAGCTGGTTGAGCTCTTGATCGCCGCGCCGACCGCGCGCGAGCTGGGTGCCGATCGCCTGGTGCTGGTCTCGCCCTACCTGGCCTATATGCGCCAGGACATGGAGTTCACGCCCGGCGAGGCGGTCAGCCAGCGCCATATCTCGCGCCTGCTGGCCCAGCAGTTCAACCACGTGATCACCCTGGACCCGCATCTGCACCGCATCGCCAGCCTCGATGAGGTGATGCCGGCCGGGGCCGGCTTTGCGCTCTCGGTGGCGCCGGTGCTGGGTGCCTGGATTGCCGCGCATGTGTCGGGCGCGCTGCTGATCGGGCCCGATGAAGAATCGGCGCAATGGGTCAGCGAGGCCGCGGCCGCCGGTGGCCTGGACCATGCCATCGGCCGCAAGGTGCGCCATGGCGACCACCAGGTCGAGCTGGCCTTGCCGGAGCTCGAGGTGAGCGGCCGGGCCATCGTGCTGCTGGACGATATGGCCTCGACCGGCCGCACCCTGATCGGCGCGTCCCAGGGCTTGCTGGCCCGGGGTGCGGCCTCGGTCGATGTGGCCGTGACCCATGCCTTGTTCAACGGCGATGCCTTGCCGGCCCTGCAGGCCGCGGGCGTGCGCCATGTCTGGAGCAGCAACAGCGTGCCGCATGGCAGCAATGCCGTCAGCATCGTGCCGCTGCTGGCGGGGGTCTTGCGGCGCTGGTTGTGAAGGACTGAAGCGGCCGGGCTTCCGTCTCGGG
Source organism: Burkholderiales bacterium PBB2 (assembly GCA_002255955.1). Taxonomy (GTDB): domain Bacteria; phylum Pseudomonadota; class Gammaproteobacteria; order Burkholderiales; family Burkholderiaceae_C; genus Paucibacter_A. The sequence goes on from NKIM01000032.1 coordinate 36,472, forward strand.
CCCGGCCTTCCACAGCGTGCTGAGTGAGGAGTGGCTGAGCGCGATGCAATTGCTGAAGCTGGTGGCGGAACAGATCAAGGTGGGCGCGCCCTTGCCCTTCAATGTGCGCGATGCCGCCGGCGGCCTGCTGCTGGCCTGCGGGCAGAAGGTCTACAGCCAGACCCAGCTGCTGGCCCTGCTGGAGCGCGGCGTGTTTGCCGATGTGCAGGAGCTGCAGGCCTTGCAAGCGGGCCAGGCCGTACCGGCCGAGCCGCCCTCGCTGGCCTCGCGCTGGCAGCAGGCGGTCTGGTCGCTGGATCTGATGCTCAAAAGCTTGGGCGACAGCGAGCAATTCCTGGCCAATTGCGATGAGGTCACCACCGAGCTGATCACCCTGGCGCGTCAGGATGGCGATGTGGCGCTGTATCAGTCGGTGCGGCAGGAAAACCAGCAGTTGCGCCTTTACGGCCTGACCCACTCCCTGCATGTGGCCACGCTCTGCCTGATGGTGGCACAGCGCCTCGGTTGGGCGGAATCGCGCCAGCGCTCGGCCGTCAAGGCGGCGCTGACCATGAATGCCAGCATCATCGAGCTGCAGGGGCGCTATGCCATGGCCGGTGGCCGCCTGACCGAGAGCCAGCGCGAGCAGATCCGCCGCCACCCCGAGGAGGCCACCAAGCGCCTGCGCGCCGCCGGCACGGCCGATGAGGAATGGCTGGTCGCCGTGGCCCAGCACCATGAGCAAGCGGGCGGCCGCGGTTATCCGCGCGGCCTGACCGAGGTGGAGGAACTGGCGCGATTGCTGCGCCTGGTCGATGTCTTCATGGCCAAGATCAGTGCCCGCACCAGCCGGCCGGCCATGGACATCAAGCTGGCCGCGCGCCAGACCTACGAGGCCGCGCCCGGCGATGCCATGGTGGCGGCGCTGATCAAGGAGTTCGGCATGTACCCGCCGGGTGAATTGCTGCGCCTGGCCAGCGGCGAGCTGGCCGTGGTGGTGCGGCGCGGCGCCAGCCTGCAATGCCCCGTGGTGATGACCCTGGTCGATGCCCAGGGCAAGGCCTGCGCCGTGCCCATGCGCCGAGACACCTCGCGGCCCGAGCATGCGGTGGCGGCCGTGGTGCCCGACAAGAGCTTGCTGGCGCGTGTGCCCAGCGAGCGGCTCTATGGCCTCTACGGTCTGCACGGGCTGGACAACCTGAACCCCCTGCACTGACGCGAGTCAGGCGGGGGGGGGAGGAGCGAGCGAGTTTCGCCAAAACGGGGCGCTGAGGCCCCCGGGATCAGGCCTTGCCTTGGCTGGCCACAGCGGCCGCGGCTTTGGCGGCAGCTTCGGCGTCGCCGAGGTAGTAGCTCTTGATCGGCTTCAGATCGGCATCGAGCTCATAGACCAGAGGAATGCCGTTGGGGATGTTGACGCCGACGATGTCGTTGTCACCGATGCCGTCCAGGTACTTGACCAGGGCACGGATGCTGTTGCCGTGGGCGGCGATCACAACCCGCTTGCCCAGCTTGATGGCCGGGGCCACGCTGCCTTCCCAGAAGGGCAGGACGCGGGCGACGGTGTCCTTCAGGCATTCTGTCAGCGGAATGTCCTCGGGGTCCATCTTGGCGTAGCGCAGATCGCCTCGCTCGCTGCGCGGGTCGCTGGGTTCCATGGCCGGCGGCGGCGTGTCGTAGCTGCGGCGCCAGACCAGCAGCTGCTCGTCACCGTACTGCTTGGCGATGTCCGCCTTGTTCAGGCCTTGCAGCGAGCCGTAGTGGCGCTCGTTGAGGCGCCAGCTGTGGACGACCGGCAACCAGGTGCGATCCATTTGATCCAAACAATGCCAAAGCGTCCATACCGCACGTTTCAGCATCGAGGTGTAAGCCACGTCAAAGTCAAGGCCTGCATCCTTGATCAAGCGCCCGGCCTGTTTGGCCTGCTCCACACCGGTGGGGGTCAGGTCAACATCGGTCCAGCCGGTGAAACGGTTTTCGAGGTTCCAGGTGGATTCGCCATGGCGAATGAGCACGAGTTTGTACATGGACATTGCTTGATAGGGCCGCCCAATTTGGGCTGGCCGGATTCTACGGGCCCGCTATCGCAAGTCATGTTTCACGCTTGCTTGCGATTCGCACTCAAGTCTGTGGTGTCGGGGCCGACAACGTCTGTACAGACCTGGGCGTTGGGCGCACATTTGTGCGACGTGCCTGTTTTTTGCTGTTCATAAAGGAGACATTCATGAGAATTGGAACGAGCGTGTTCCTCACACCCGTGGCCCTGGCCCTGATCACCCTGGCCGGTGCCGCACAAGCGCAAACTGCTGGTGACTCTGCGTTTTCCTTTTCTGGTTTTGGTACCCTGGGCTTGGTCAAATCCAGCTCTGACACCGGCAAGTACGCCCTCTACAGCCAACCGCGTGGCGCCGATACCTCGGTGACGGGCGAAGTCGACAGCAAGCTGGGCTTGCAGGTCACGGCGCGCGCCAATGCCATGTTCTCGGGCACCGTGCAGGTGCTGACCAAGCAGGACGGCAAGGGCAAGTTCACACCGGGCCTGGAATGGGCCTTCGTCAAGGCCCAGGTCTCGCCGAATCTGGCCCTGCGTTTGGGCCGCATGGGCGGCCCGTTCTTCGCCGTGTCGGACTTCCGCGATGTGGGCTATGCCAACACCTGGCTGCGCCCGCCGCAGGATGTCTACGGCCAGGTCCCGGTCAGCCATATTGATGGTGCCGACGCCAGCTTCCAAACCACCCTGGGCTCGGCGACCGTAACGGCCCAACTCTACGGTGGCAAGTCCTCGTCCTATGTCACTGGTGTCAAGATCGAGCTGGACAAGGTCCTGGGCGTCAATGCCACGGCCGAGTTCGATGGCGGCGTGACCCTGCGCTTCGGCCATGTCAACAGCAAGCTGACCGCCCACAGCACCACCTTGGCCACCATCGTCGGCGCGCTGCGCAACCCGCAGCTGGCGGCTTTCAGCCCGCGCTTCGCCGCCCTGGGCAACGAGCTGGACGGCACCGACAAGACGGCCACCTTCACCGGCATTGGCGCCAGTTATGACCAAGGCGATTGGCTGGCCAATTTCGAGTACACCCAGCGCCGCACCGACTCGTATGTGTCGGACACCAATGGCTGGTACGTCACCCTGGGCCACCGCTTCGGCAAGTTCACGCCCTACCTGACGCTGTCCAAGCTCAAGGTGGCTGATGCCAATGCTGTCAACGACATCCCGGCACCGACGCCACAGCTGGCCGGCTTGAAGGGTGCGGTGAATCTGGTCCTGGCTGGTCAGGCCACCGACCAGAAGACCACCGGTGTGGGTCTGCGTTGGGACGCCTATCGCAATATCGCGATCAAGGCGCAGTACGAACGCATCCAGCCCAAGACCCAGGGTCTGTTCCTGGTGCCGGTCAACGGCACCGTGGTTGGCAATGTCAACGTCTACAGCATCGCTGTGGACACCGTGTTTTGAGAGGGGGGCCTGACATGAGCATCAAGCATCTGATCTCTCTGAACGCACGTGCCCTGCGTCTGGCCTTGGGTGTCACTCTGGGCGTCTCGGCCCTGGCTGCCCAAGCCCAGGTGGCGGTGATCGTCAACAGCAAGAGCCCCACGGCCAGCATGACGGCCGACCAGGTCGCCACCATCTTCCTCGGCAAGTCGAACGTGCTGCCCAGCGGCGCGGCGGCTGCGGCCACGGATTTGCCGGACGGCTCCGCGGTGCGCGACCAGTTCTACAGCAAGGTGACCGGCAAGCAAGGCCCGCAGGTCAAGGCCGCTTGGTCGCGCCTGGTGTTTTCGGGCAAGGCCACACCGCCCAAGGAACTGGCCTCGGCGGCTGAAGTGAAGAAGTTTGTGGCGGCCAACCCCGATGCCATCGGCTATATCGAGAAATCCGCTGTGGACGGCAGCGTCAAGGTGGTCCTGAGCGTAGACTGATCCGACGCTCAACCCGGGTGCGCCGTCGGGCGCGGCGCACCAGCACTGGAGGTTCGAATGAATGTAAAGACCAGAATCTGGCTCTTGCCTGTGTTTGCAGCGTTGATCTTTGCCATCGGCATCGCGGTCGTGTGGGGCTTCTCGGCCCGCACCTCGTCGGCGATCAATGCCGTGGGCCAGGTTCACTACCCCTATGTGGATGCCACCACGCAACTGGCTGCCCAGCTGGAAGCGCTCGGTGCCACCATCCAGAGTGCCGTGGCTGAAGGTGAAAAGAAGCGCCTCGACGAAGCCAAGGAGCGTGCTGTCAGCATCCGCAAGCTCTTGGATGCCATTGCCAAGATCGAAGGCAAGGCCGACACCGCCGCCAAGCTGAAGGCGGGCTTCGATGCCTACTTCGCGGCATCGGTGGACACGGCTGAGCTGTTCCTGGGCATCAAGCAAGGTGACCAAGCCGGTGCGATTCCCAAGATGCAGGCGGCGCTCAAGACCCTGGATGCCGAGGTCAAGCTCGCTCGCGTGGACGCCAGCGAGGGCTTCGAGAGCGGCCTGCACAAGGCTGAAGGCGGCGTGTCCGCCAGCCTGTTTGCCATCGTGATCAGCGGTCTGGTCGTGGTGGTGGCCCTGGGGGTCGGCTCTTTCCTGGTGATCGGCAGTGTCTGGCGCCAGCTGGGCGGCGAGCCGGAGTACGCCCGCGATGTGATGCGTCAGATGGCCGATGGCGATCTCTCGCAAGACATCCAGGTGGCGCCTGGCGCTGAAGGCAGCTTGCTCGATGCAGTGCGCGCCATGTCGCAAGGCCTGGCCGCCATCGTCAGCGATGTGCGCATGGGCACCGATTCCATGTCGGTGGCTTCCCGCGAAATCGCGGTCGGCAACCACGACCTGTCGGTGCGCACCGAGAAGCAGGCCACTTCGTTGGAACAGACCTCCGGCAATATGCAGACCCTGACCGACACCGTGCGCCAGAGCGCCGAAGCCGCCGCTCAGGCCAACCAGCTGGCCGGCTCGGCCGCGACGGTGGCGCGCAAGGGGGGGGAGGTGGTGGCCCAGGTGGTCTCGACCATGGAAGAGATCAACACCAGCTCGAAGAAGATCAATGACATCATCGGCGTGATCGATGGCATCGCCTTCCAGACCAACATCCTGGCACTGAATGCCGCGGTGGAAGCGGCGCGTGCGGGTGAGCAGGGTCGTGGCTTCGCCGTGGTGGCCAGCGAGGTGCGCTCCCTGGCGCAGCGCTCGGCCGAAGCGGCCAAGGAAATCAAGTCCTTGATCGGTGCCAGCGTGGATCGCGTCGAGTCGGGCAGCCGTCTGGTGCGCGATGCCGGTGCCACCATGACCGAGATCGTGGCCAGCGTCCAGCGCGTGTCAGACATCATCGGTGAAGTGACTGCCGCCTCCGGCGAACAAAGTCAGGGCATCGGTCTGGTCAATCAGTCGGTGGTGCAGCTTGATCAGATGACGCAGCAGAACGCGGCCTTGGTCGAAGAGGCGGCTGCTGCTGCCAGCAGCCTGGAGCAGCAAGCCCAATCCTTGCAAGCGGCCGTGGCCACCTTCAAGCTGCGCTGAACCCAAGCCGGATCCACATCCCTGGCCCGACAGGGTCTTCTTCCAGCCCGCCGCTGCCTCGCACCGGCGGGCTTTCTATAATCTCGCCTCCACTCTTTCACGGACGCCTCACGGCCGCTGCCCTTTGAACTTCTTGCTCGACAACTGGATTTTGGTCTTGGCTGCGCTGACTTCGGGTGGCCTTTTGCTCTGGCCCACGCTGGCGAACGGCGCGCAGGGTGGGGCGGTCAACACGGCTGAAGCCGTGCGTCTGATGAACCGTGAGAAGGCGGTGCTGATCGATGTTTGCGAGCCGGCTGAGTTTGCGGCTGGCCATGTCGCCGGCGCGCGCAATGTGCCGCTGGCTTCGCTGGAAGGCCACAAGAGCCTGCCCAGCAACAAGAGCCTGCCGGTGGTGGTGGTGTGCCAAAGCGGTGCCCGTGCGGCCCGCGCGGCAGCGCAGCTGCGCAAGCTGGGCTACGAAAAGGCCCAGCCGCTGGCTGGCGGTCTGAATGCCTGGCGCGAAGCCAATCTGCCTGTCGAAAAGAGTGCTTGAGCCCGGCTCAGCTGCACCCGCTTTGGTTTTTGAGGAGTCGGCCATGAGCCATGTGAAGATGTACACCACCCAGGTCTGCCCTTACTGTGTGCGGGCCAAGGCCTTGCTGAAGCAGCGCGGGGTCGAGCAGATCGAAGAAATTCGCATCGACTTGAACCCCGCCGAGCGTGACGCCATGATGGCGCTGACCGGCCGCCGCACCGTGCCGCAGATCTTCATCGGCGACACCCATGTCGGCGGTTGCGACGATCTGATCGCGCTCGATCAGCGCGGCGGCCTGCAGCCGCTGTTGCAAGCGACTGTTTGATTGGATCGAGGGCGGGCGTCAAGCCTGCCCTCTGGCGCCCCAGTGCCCGATTTCAAGAGCGGGCAGACCCCCACAGACTGAAATATTCGCTGCGCCATAATCAGCGCCGCTGCCCGCAGCAAAGAAGCTGGCGGGCCTTTACTTTTTTGGGAACCCCATCATGGCCGAAGAGAACAACACCCCCGTCTTCCAGATTCAGCGCATGTACCTGAAGGATCTGTCGCTGGAGCAACCCAACGCCCCGCAAATCCTGCTGGAGCAAACCCAGCCCCAGGTGGACATCAACCTGGCCCTGGCGGCTGAGCCCGTGGTGGACGGCATCTTCGAAGTGTCCGTGACGGCCACCGTGACCACCAAGGTCGGCGACAAGACCCTGTTCCTGATCGAGGCCAAGCAAGCCGGCATCTTCGAGATCCGCAATGTGCCGCAAGAGCAGACCGAAGGCATCCTGGGCATCGTCTGCCCGCAGATGATTTACCCCTACCTGCGCGCTGTGGTGTCTGACGTTTGCACCCGCGCTGGCTTCCCGCCCGTGCTGCTGACGGAAGTCAACTTCCAAGCCATGTTCGAAGCCCAGCAAGCCGCACGCGAAGCGGCCGCCAACGGTGGCGAGGCCGCCGCTGCGCCGACCCTGAACTGAGATTGACTTTTGTGGGAGACCGGCGCGAGCCGGCCTCCGCGCACCACGCCCCCGCTGTTGTTCGGCCGGGGCGTTTTGCATTTCGGGCTTCGTCGGCTTGCGCGGGCGCATGCAGGGCGGGGCCGGAGTACCTGTTTTGAAGGTTAAGCTGCTGCCATGAAGATCAGCATTCTTGGAGCCGGTGCCTGGGGCACGGCCTTGGCCGTGCAGGCGGCGGCCCGTCACGAGGTGGTGTTGTGGGCCCGCGATGCGGCGGCCGTGGACGCCATGCGGGCCGAGGGGCGCAACCGCGCCTATTTGCCCGACACGCCGCTGCCGGAAGGCCTGCAGATCGAGGGTGATCTCGCCCGTGCCGTGGCCCATGCCTGCGAGGCGGCCGAGCCCGGATTGATCGTGGTGGCCACGCCCATGGCCGGCCTGCGCGCCACGCTCGCGGCCTTGCCGGATGGGGCGCGTGTGCTCTGGCTGTGCAAGGGCTTCGAGGCCGGCACCGGCTTGTTGGGCCACGAGATCGCCCGCGCGGTGCAGCCGCGCCTGCGTGTGGGCATTCTCTCGGGGCCCAGCTTTGCTCAAGAGGTGGCTGCGGGCCAGCCGACCGCCCTGGTGGCGGCCAGCGAGGATGAAGCGCTGGCGCAGGCGGCCGTGGCGGCCTTCCACAGCGAACGCCTGCGCGTCTACACCTCGGCCGACCCGGTTGGCGTCGAGGTCGGCGGTGCGGTCAAGAATGTGATGGCGATTGCCGTCGGTGCGGCCGATGGTCTGCGTCTGCGCGCCGAGCGAGAAGGGCAGTTGCTCGATGCGCCGGGGCTCAATGCCCGCGCCGCCCTGATCACCCGCGGCCTCGCCGAGATGCTGCGTCTGGGCCTGGCCCTGGGCGCGCGCAGCGAGACCTTCATGGGCCTGTCGGGCATGGGTGATCTGGTGCTGACCGCCACCGGCGATCTGTCGCGCAACCGCCGGGTCGGCCTCTTGCTGGCCGATGGCCTGCCACTTGCGCAGATCCTGCGCGATCTCGGCCACGTCGCCGAAGGGGTGTACAGCGCGCCCACGGTGCTGGCGCGGGCGCGCGCCAAGGGTGTGGACATGCCCATCACCGAAGCCGTGGTGGCCGTGCTGGAAGGCCGCTTGAGCCCTGCTGATGCGGTGGATCTACTGATGGGGCGTCAGGCCCGGTCCGAGCACTGAGCATGGCGCTCGCAGCCCCGAAAGGTGGTTCACGTCGTCGGCTGCTGGCGCTGGCCGCCTCGGGTCTGGTGCCACCGCTGCGCGCCGAGCCGGCCTGGCCAGCCGCACGGCCCATCAAGCTGATCGTGCCTTTTCCGGCCGGCAGCTCACCCGATCTGGTGGCGCGCTGGCTGGCCGAGCCGCTGGCCGCCGCCCTGGGGCAAACCGTGCTGGTTGAAAACCGGCCGGGTGCCGGCGGCAATATCGGCACGGCGTTGGCGGCCCAGGCGGCGCCCGATGGCTATACCTTGCTGCTGACCATCCAGGGGCCGCTGGTGACGGCGCCCTTGCTCAACCCCAAGCTGCCCTACGACCCGATGCGTGATCTGCGGCCCATCGGCCTGGTGGCCAGCTCGCCCAATGTGCTGGTGCTGGGCAGTGGGGTGAATGCGCGCGATTGCGCTGAGTTTGTCCGTCAGGCCCGCGCGCAAGGTGTGACCTGGAACTACGGCAGCGTCGGCAATGGCAGTGCCTCGCACCTGGCCATGGAGTCCTTTAAGGCGCGTGCCGGCCTGGCTCTGACCCATGTGCCCTATGCCGGCTTCCCGCAGGTTACCAACGCCCTGCTCAGTGGCGAGCTGCAGGCGGCTTTCATGGTGCCAGGTCTTGCCATGGCGCAGGTGAGGGCGGGCAAGCTGAAGGCCCTGGCCGTCAGCAGCTTGGGCCGGGTGGCGGCGCTGGCCGAACTGCCCACCTTGGTGGAGCTGGGCTATCCGGGTTTTGAGGCCATTTCCTGGCAGGCCTTGCTGGCGCCGGCACGCACGCCCAGCGTCGTCGTCGAGCGCTTGTCGGCCGAGCTGCTGCGCATCTGCCGCAGCGATGCCTTTCGAGCCAAGCTGCTGGGGCTGTATTTCAGCGCGCAGGGGACGGCGCCCGAGGGCTTGCTGAACCTGATGCGTGCCGACCGCCTGCACTGGGCTCAAGTGATCAAGATGGCCCAGGTCAAAGCCGACTGACCGCGTTCAATCGGCTCAGGCCTGGCTGCCTTCGTAGCCGTTCTGGCGCCAGGCTTCGAACACCGCCACGGCCACGCTGTTGCTCAGGTTGAGGCTGCGTTGGCCCGGGCGCATGGGCAGGCGCACGCGCTGCGCCTCGGGGAACTGCTCGCGCAGTTCGGGTGCCAGTCCGGCGGTTTCCGAGCCAAAGACCAGGAAGTCTCCGGCCTGCCAGCGCATTTGCGCCAGCGGCTGGCTGCCGCGTGTGGTGAAGGCAAACAGGCGATCGGCCGGGGGCTGCGCGGTGGCCAGAAAGGCGGCCCAGTCGCGGTGGCGGTGCACGGCGGTGTACTCGTGGTAATCCAGACCGGCGCGTTGCAGCAGGCGGTCCTCCATGGAAAAGCCCAGCGGCTCGATCAAATGAAGGCTGCAGCCGGTGTTGGCCGCCAGGCGGATCACATTGCCGGTGTTGGGGGGGATCTCGGGTTGCACCAGAACGATGTGGAACATGGGTCGCGTGAAGAAAAATTGAGAGATAGGCCGGCCCGTGAGCGCCGCCTGGCATCACCAGCTCAAGGCCGGGCGCTGTCGCTGCCGCCTTCTGGCGTGCGCGCCACCACCCAGGCCTCGACATGCGCCGCGCCGGCCTGGCGCAGCACGCGGGCGATCTCGAACACGGTGGCGCCGCTGGTCATCACATCGTCGAGCACCGCCACATGGCTGCCGCGCAGGTCGGCCAGGCGGCTGGGCTCGACGGCGAAGGCCTGCTTCACATTGTGGCCGCGTTCTTGCAGAGGCAGGCGCGCCTGCTGTGTCGTGCTGCGCACGCGCAGCAGCAAACGGGCGTCGCAGGCCAGCTTGCGGCGGCGCGCTAGGGACCGGGCCAGCTCGTAACTCTGGTTGTAGCCGCGCTCCTTCAGCCGCTGGGGTGCCAGCGGTACGGGCAGCAGCCAGTCGGGTGGCTCGATCTGGGCGATGCTCAAGGTCTGGTGCAGGCGCTCCAGCAAGGTCTCACGCAGATCCAGGGCCTGGTGGAATTTGTAGTGCTGCAGCAGGCCATCCCAGGGAAAGCTGTAGTCGAGGGCGGCAACTGTGCGGTCCAGTGGCGGCGGCTCGCGCAGGCAGCGGCCGCATTTGGCCTCGCGCCGGCCGCTCAGTTCGGGCGGCAGGCGCGCTGCGCAGGTCCAGCAGCGCGGGGCGGGGCGCGCGTAGCGCAGCAGACAGTCGGCGCAGACCCGCGCGCTGGACCAGGCACGGCAGACGGCGCATTGTCCAGGGCAACGCATCAGCACCCGCTCGACCCAAGCGGGTTTGCCGGTCGCCGCATGCCGGGTTTCCATGGGCTCAATATACTGCCCGCCCATGGCCGATCCCTTGACTCCCCCTAGGACCGAAACGTCCGCCGCAGCCCTGTCTGCGCCCGCTGCCCGGCCGCAAGATCTGGATGCGAACGCCCTGCGTCGGCAGGCACGGCGCCTGGCCGGCCTGGCCCAGACGCCGTGGCTGCATGAAGAGGTGGCGACTCGCATGGCTGAGCGCCTGGCCATCATCAAGCTGCAGCCGACGCGCGTGCTGCAGTGGTCGGGCCTGCTGGGCGGCGGCGAGGCGGCCTTGCTGGCAGCCTACCCGCAAGGCGAGCACCGCGTGATCGAGCCCGACGCCGCCCTGGCCGAGCGCAACCAGGCCTTGCACAAACGCTCCTGGTGGCAGAACGCGCTGGGCCGTGGTGCTGCGGTGCAAGTGCAGGGCCCTGAGGCGATGGCGGGCTTGAAATCAACGCCGGAGCAGGATCAAGTCGGCCTGGTCTGGGCCAATATGGCCTTGCATGCCGAGAGCCAGCCGCCACAGGCCTTGGCGGCCTGGCACGGTGCCTTGCAGGTGGATGGCTTCCTGATGTTTTCCTGTCTGGGCCCCGACAGCTTTGTCGAGCTGCGCCAGCTGTTTGAGCGCCAGGGCTGGGGGCGTGCCGGCCCGGATTGGTGGGACATGCATGACATCGGCGATCTGCTGGTAGGGGCCGGGTTTGCCGATCCCGTCATGGACCAGGAGCGCATTCAACTGACCTGGGCGCAACCCGCCGATCTGCTCAAAGACCTGCGCTTGTTAGGTGGCAATGTGGCGCCCGAACGATTTGCGGGCTGCCGAGGCAAGACCTGGCACCAACGGCTTTTGCAGGCCCTGGAAACATTGCGCCGACCCGATGGCCGGCTGCATCTGAGCCTTGAAATCGTGTACGGGCATGCGTTCAAGCCGGTGCCGAAGATACGGGTAAGCCCTGAGGCCAGCCTGACTTTGGAGCAGATGCGCGCGATGGTGCGTCGATCTGGGGCCTGATAGAGGCTTTATGCGACAGTGGGTCGCGGCATGCTGGGCTAAAATTCGCGTTTAGCCAAAATGCATGACCCGTGACTTTAGGGTCAGACCATGCCAGCGTCTTTGACGAGCCTCAAAAGAAGCGCTGAAGCGGTTGCATCAATGGGCCGGCCGGGCAGTGAAACGGGTTCACGCCACGGCTCTCAAGAGACGAATTTGAAACAAGAGTGACGACCATGAAGATGATGAACGCACGAGTGCATCAGGCCGCGCGCCGCGTGGGGCAGCTGGCGCAAGTGGCCTCAGCGGCCGGCGCAATGCTGGTGGCCCAGTCGGCCCTGGCAGCCCAGGCGGTCCAAGACCTGCCGGGTGGCCCTGCGGTCAATCAGCTCAACCTGCACCCCCCGGTCACCCGCATCGCGGCTGACCAGATGTGGCTGCACAACTTCATGCTGATCATCTGCCTGGCCATTTTTGTGGCCGTGTTCGGCGTGATGTTCTATTCCATCTTCAAACATCGCAAATCCAAGGGCGCGGTGTCGGCCAACTTCCACGAAAGCGTGAAGGTCGAAATCGCCTGGACCGTGGTGCCGTTCATCATCGTGATCCTGATGGCCCTGCCGGCCACCAAGGTGGTGGTGGCGATGAAGGACACCACCAACGCTGACCTGACCATCAAGGCCACGGGTTATCAGTGGAAATGGGGTTATGACTACATCAAGGGCGAAGGCGAGGGCATCGGTTTCCTGGCCACGCTGGATACCGCGCAGCGCGCCATGTCTGACGCCGGCAAGCCGGCCGGTGATGACTACCTGCTGAAGGTCGACAACCCCTTGGTCGTGCCGGTCAACAAGAAGGTGCGCATCATCACCACCGCCAACGACGTCATCCACGCCTGGATGGTGCCGGCTTTCGGCGTCAAGCAAGACGCAATCCCGGGTTTTGTGCGCGACACCTGGTTCAAGGCCGAAAAGATCGGTGATTTCTACGGTCAGTGCGCCGAGCTGTGCGGCAAGGAACACGCCTACATGCCCATCCACGTGAAGGTGGTGTCGGCTGAAGACTACTCCAAGTGGGTGGACGGCAAGAAGAAGGAACTGGCCGCCAAGGCGGACGATCCGAGCAAGGTCTGGGAGCAAGCTGCCCTGGTGGCTCGCGGTGAGAAGGTCTACAACGCCAACTGCGCGGCCTGCCACAAAGCTGATGGTTCGGGCGCTGGCCCGATCAAGGCCCTGGTGGGTTCGCCGGTGGTGCTGGCTGACGACAAGCTGGCTCAGATCAAGGTGCTGCTGAATGGCCAGAACAATGGCGCCATGCCGGCCTGGAAGCAATTGAGCGACACCGAGATCGCTGCGGTGATCACTTACACCAAGAACAGCTGGTCCAACAAGACCGGTCAGGTGGTGCAGCCGGCCGAAGTGCTGGCCGCCCGCAAGTGATGGGCTGAACGTCGACAAGCGTTGATAAAGGAAACAAGATGAGTGCAGTGCTTGGCCACCCCGGTCATGACGTTCATGACCATGACCACCACGACGACCACCACGCCCCCACGGGCTGGCGTCGCTGGGTCTTCGCCACCAACCACAAGGAGATCGGTACCCTGTACCTGCTGTTCTCGTTCACCATGCTGATGATCGGCGGCATCTTGGCGCTGTGCATCCGCGCCGAGTTGTTCCAGCCCGGTCTGCAGTTCTTCAACCCGGAACTGTTCAACCAGTTCACCACCATGCACGGCCTGATCATGGTGTTCGGCGCCATCATGCCGGCCTTTGTGGGCTTCGCGAACTGGATGATCCCGCTGCAGATCGGTGCATCGGACATGGCTTTCGCGCGCATGAACAACTTCAGCTTCTGGCTGATGATTCCGGCCGCGCTGATGCTGGTGGCGTCCTTCTTCATGCCTGGCGGCGCCCCCGCAGCCGGCTGGACGCTGTACGCGCCGCTGACTCTGCAGATGGGTCCGTCCATGGATGCCGGCATCTTCGCGATGCACATCCTGGGTGCTTCGTCCATCATGGGTTCGATCAACATCATCGTCACCATCTTGAACATGCGCGCTCCTGGCATGACGCTGATGAAGATGCCGATGTTTGCCTGGACCTGGCTGATCACTGCGTATCTGCTGATCGCCGTCATGCCCGTGCTGGCCGGTGCCATCACCATGACCCTGACCGACCGTCATTTCGGCACCAGCTTCTTCAGCCCCGCCGGCGGCGGTGACCCGGTGATGTACCAGCACATCTTCTGGTTCTTCGGTCACCCCGAGGTGTACATCATGATCTTGCCGGCCTTCGGCATCATCAGCCAGATCGTGCCGGCCTTCGCCCGCAAGCGCCTGTTCGGCTACGCCTCGATGGTCTACGCGACCGCATCGATCGCCATCCTGTCCTTCATCGTGTGGGCTCACCACATGTTCGCCACCGGCATGCCGGTGACGGGCCAGCTGTTCTTCATGTACGCCACCATGCTGATCGCCGTGCCCACGGGCGTGAAGATCTTCAACTGGCTGGCCACCATGTGGCGCGGTTCCATGACCTTCGAAGTGCCCATGCTGTGGGCCGTGGGTTTCATCTTCGTGTTCACCATGGGTGGCTTCACGGGTCTGATCTGTGCCATGGCGCCGATCGACATCCAGATCCAGGACACCTACTACGTCGTGGCCCACTTCCACTATGTGCTGGTGGCTGGCTCTCTGTATGCGCTGTTCGCTGGCGTGTACTACTGGGGCCCGAAGTGGACCGGTGTGATGTTCTCCGAGACGCGCGGCAAGATCCACTTCTGGGGCTCGCTGATCAGCTTCAACGTCACTTTCTTCCCGATGCACTTCCTGGGTCTGGCCGGCATGCCCCGTCGTTATGCCGACTACCCGCTGCAGTTCGCTGACTTCAACGCCATCGCTTCCGTCGGTGCCTTCGTCTTCGGCCTGATGCAGGTGTACTTCTTCCTGTTCGTGGTCATCCCGATGATGCGCGGCAAGGGTGAGAAGGCTCCGCAGAAGCCCTGGGAAGCTGCTGAAGGCCTGGAGTGGGAAGTGCCGTCGCCGGCCCCCTTCCACACCTTCGAAGAGCCGCCCAAGCTCGACGCCACCGCCACCAAGGTGATCGGCTGACACCATGAGCGCCACGCCTGAGCAACGCAAGAGCAACAAGCGCCTGGCGCTGATCTTGTTCACCGTGGCCCTGGTCTTCGGACTGGGCTTCGTGACCAAGATCGCCTTGCTCGGTTTCTGAAGCGCGCTTGCGATGAGCAAATCCAAGCAGCCCTGGACCCTGGCGTCGGCCTTGCGTCGGGACAATCTGCACCTGGTCGGCAAGCTGCTGGTGGTGGTGACCTTGATGTTCGGCTTCGGCTACGCGCTGGTGCCGCTCTACAACGCCATCTGCTCTGCACTGGGCATCAATGTGCTGTCGCTCAGTGAGCGGCAGCACGCGGTGCGCGCCGAGGATGTGAAGAACGGCCAGATCGACTACAGCCGCAAGATCACCATCGAGTTCGACGCCAATGCGCGCGGGCCCTGGGAGTTCAAGCCGGCCATGTCGCACGCCGTGGTGCATCCTGGTGAGCTGACCACGGTGATGTACGAGTTCCGCAATGTGCAGAACCGCGTCATGGCGGCCCAGGCCATCCCCAGCTATGCACCCAAGCAAGCAACGGCGCACTTCAACAAGCTGGAGTGCTTCTGCTTCAACGAGTACACCTTGCAGCCGGGTGAAACCAAGCAGTGGCCGGTCGTCTTCGTGATCGACCCCAAGCTGCCCAAGGACGTCAAGACCATCACCCTGTCCTACACCTTTTTTGAAGTGGCGGGCAAGGGCAAGGCGCAGGCCCAACTCAGCGCTCCGGTGCTGAACAGCAAGGAGCCGCGCACATGAGCCAGGCCGGCGAAGACCTGAAGCAGGCAACGGCTCGGCCGCTGTCTTTCGTGCAGACCATGAAGGCCGTGGCCTGGTCGTTTTTCGGCGTGCGTCGTGGCGCCGACTATGAAAAAGATGTGGCTCAGCTGAACCCGGTGCATGTGATCATTGCCGGAGTCATCGGGGCCGTTTTATTCGTGCTGGTTCTGGTGCTGTTGGTCCAATGGGTCATCGGCAGCGGGGTCGCCGGCGCTTGAGACTTGCAGCGTTTGCAGCGTCATCAGCAGGACTGAATTTAGTTCGAGGAGAAAAGAAATGTCGGCAGCGACTACCACGGGCAAGACCCCTTACTACTTCGTGCCAGGGCCCTCGCGCCATCCGGTGATGGCCGCCATTGGCCTGTTCTTCGTGATCCTCGGCGCGGGCCAGTGGATCAATGACCATGACTGGGGCAAGTACTCGCTGGTCTTCGGTCTGCTGTGGTGGGCCGTGGTGCTCAAGCAGTGGTTCGGCGACGCCATCCGCGAAAGCGAAAGCGGCCTGTACAGCGACCGCATCGATGTGTCCTTCCGCTGGAGCATGGGCTGGTTCATCTTCTCGGAAGTGATGTTCTTCGCCGCTTTCTTCGGCGCGCTGTACTGGGCTCGTGTCCATGCCGTGCCGACTCTGGGCAACCTGGAGAATGCGCTGCTGTGGCCGGACTTCAAGGCCCTGTGGCCCAGCGTGGCTGCCGGCATGACTGCCGCTCCGGCCGGTGTGGTCGAGCCCTTCACGACCATGGGCCCCTGGCCGCTGCCGACCATCAACACCGCGCTGCTGCTGACCTCGGGCGTCACCCTGACGGTCGCTCACCACGCGCTGATCGCCGGCAACCGCGGCAAGACCATCGCCTTCATGTGGATGACGGTGCTGCTGGGTGTGGTCTTCCTTTGCGTGCAAGGCTACGAGTACATGCACGCCTACCGTGACCTGAACCTCAAGCTGAGCTCGGGCGTGTACGGTTCGACCTTCTTCATGCTGACCGGCTTCCACGGTTTCCACGTGTTCGTCGGCATGCTGATGCTGCTGTTCATCACCCTGCGCCTGCAAAAGGGCCACTTCACCAAGGATCGCCACTTCGGTTTCGAAGGCGCAGCCTGGTACTGGCACTTCGTGGACGTGGTCTGGTTGGGCCTGTACTTCATCGTTTACTGGATGTGAAGTCGCTGCGCTTCAGGCTTGGACCGGTTCCAGGCCTTCGAAGCGGCCGCCCTGCCGCCAGCTGGCAATAAAAAAGCGCCGCAATTCGCGGCGCTTTTTTTTGAGTGGGGCGATCGATCCAGAGGCGGCGCGCTTCAGCGCTGCAAGGGCAGGCCAGTCGGCTCGATCCAGCCCATCAGATAGCTCAGCAAGATGAAGAGGAACAAGGCCACCGACAGGCCGACCCGCAAAGCCAGGGCTCGTGCCATGTTCGGGCCGCGGCTCTCTTGCTTACCGTTCTTGAACATGAACAGGCCGGCGGCCGCCAAGGCGCCCAGAATGCCGATGAATGCGAGGATGACGATGAGTTTCATGGTCGCGGATTATGCGCCCGGAGGCGAAAGCGGATGGCTGGCTTGACGCCGCGCGCGCGCGCCTGGGTGATTGGTCTGGCCACGCTGTCGGCCATGGCGCTGACGGCCCGGCTGGGCTTCTGGCAGCTGGACCGTGCGGCGCAGAAAGAAGCGCTGCACCGCGCTGTGCTCGAGCGTGCTCAGCAGCCTCCCTTGCGCACATCGGATCTGGCGGCTGAGCCTGCGCAGGCCGAGGCGCAGGTGCATCGCCTGGTGCGTCTGCGCGGCCGCTGGTTGAGCGAACAGACGGTTTACCTGGACAACCGCCCCATGAACGGCCGCGTCGGCTTCTTCGTGGTGACGCCGCTGCAGCTCAGCGATCGCCCGGAGTTCATCCTCGTGCAACGGGGCTGGGGCCCGCGCGATGCCCAGGACCGCAGCCGCCTGCCAAGCATCGAAACGCCAGCGGGTGAGGTGGAGCTGCTCGGTCGTTTGACCGCGGCGCCCTCGCGTGCTTATGAGTTCAGCGCGGCAGGTGAGGGGGCGATCCGGCAAAATCTCGATCCTGTCAGCGTGGCCAAGGCGCTGCCCGCGCCCTTGTTGCCACTGACAGTGATGCAACTGCCGGAGGAAACGCCTCCAGCGGCCGCGAGCGCCGCGGCAGCGGCTCCTGTCGATGGTTTGTGGCGCGATTGGCCGGCGCAGGATGCCGGCCTGCAGAAACATTACGGCTACGCTTTTCAATGGTTTGCGCTTTGTGCGCTGCTTCTGGGTCTTTATGTCTGGTTCCAAACAATCCGTCCCCGCATCCGCTCCCGCCGCAGCGAGCACAGCGCCTGAAGCCGAGGGCCTGACCTTGACGGTGCACAGCCTGCCAAGCTCCCAAGGCCTGGCCGACGCGCAGCGTCAGCGCGGCGGTCGGCTGCGCATGCTGCTGGTGCTGGCGGCCTGTGCTGCGCCGGTCGTGGCGTCCTACTTCACCTTCTATGTGATCCAGCCGCGCGGTTCGGCCTACAGCGAGTTGATCCACCCGACCGTGGATCTGCCGCCGTCTTTGCACCTGCAAGATTTGCAGGGCAAGCCGGTTGCCGCCGAAAGCCTCAAAGGCCAGTGGTTGCTGACCCTGGTGCAAGAGGGCGACTGCGACGAGGCCTGCGAGCGCCGCTTTTTCATGCAGCGCCAGCTGCGCGAGATGCTGGGCAAGGAGCGCGACAAGGTCGACAAGCTCTGGCTGCTGCCCGAGGACTCGCCTCTGCCCAAACCTGAGCTGATCCATGCGCTGACGGCCGGCGTGCCGGTGACCATCTTGCGTGCGCCGCGTGCCGAGCTGGAAGCCTGGCTCAAGCCGGCAGCCGGCCAGACCCTGAAGGATCACGTCTATCTGGTCGACCCCATGGGCCGCTGGATGATGCGCTCGCCGCCGCAGCCGGACCCGTCCAAGCTCAAGGGCGATCTGACCCGCTTGCTCAAGGCCAATGCGGGCTGGGACAAGGAAGGGCGCTGAGCCGCAGCGGCTTTGGTGCATGTGCAGGGCGAAAAGGGCCATATGTTCGATCTCTCTCCTCTGTGGCAACTGGCGGGCCTGGGCGCGCTGATCGCCTGCGGCCCCTTGCTGTGGCTGCGTTTGCGCTCGCGCGCGGCCACGCCGGGTCAGCGCTTGCGCGCGCTCACGGTGTTGACGCTGTTTTTGACCTTTGATCTGGTGCTGTTCGGCGCCTTCACCCGGCTCACCGATTCCGGCCTGGGCTGCCCCGATTGGCCGGGCTGTTATGGCAGCGCCAGCCCGCTGGGGGCGCGTGACGAGATCCATGCCGCCCAGACCGCCTTGCCCAGCGGCCCGGTGACGCACGGCAAGGCCTGGGTGGAGATGATCCACCGCTATCTGGCCAGCAGTGTCGGCGTGCTGATCCTGGTGCTGTGCGTGATGAGTTGGCGTCATTGGCTGCGCCGAGAGCAGGGGCAGACCCAAGGTCAAGGAGTCGAGGCAATTGGTGTCGTCTCGCCGGCCTGGGCCAGCCTGACCCTGGTCTGGGTGTGCATGCAGGGGGCCTTCGGGGCCCTGACGGTGACCATGAAGCTGTTCCCGGCCATCGTCACCCTGCATCTGCTGGGTGGCATGGGTTTGCTGATGCTGCTGGCCTGGCAGGCCCAGGGTTACAGCCCCAAGCCCTTGCGCCTGAGCCCGGGTCTGCGTGCCGGCGCCTGTGTGTTGATGCTGCTGAGCGTGCTGCAGGTGGCTTTGGGTGGCTGGGTCAGCACCAACTATGCGGTGCTGGCCTGTTCGGAGTTTCCGGCCTGCCAGCCGGGCCGGTGGTGGCCGGCCATGGACTTTGAGCATGGCTTCACCCTGTGGCGTGAGCTCGGGGTGGGCAAGGGCGGTGGCTGGCTGCCTTTTGAGGCCTTGACCGCCATCCACATGACCCACCGCTTGGGTGCCTTGCTGGTGTTCAGCGTCTTGTTGCTGTTTGCCTGGCGTCTGGCCGCTTCTGGTGAAGCCGGCCCCTGGCCGCGGCGTTTGCTGCTGGTGGCGGGCTGGCAGTTGCTCAGCGGCATGTCCAATGTGGTGCTGGACTGGCCCATGCTGGCGGCCCTGGCCCACACCGGCGGCGCCGCGATGTTGTTGACGCTGCTGGCGGCGCTGCTGGCTCAGATCGAGCAAGGCCAGCGCTCGACGCGGGTGCAGGCCCTGCCAATCCGGCCCGTGGCTGCTTAGCGGCGCTGCTTTTTGTGGCTCTGCGCGCTGGAGCCACGCTGAAAATTGTTTGCGCAGATCGCTGCTCAGCCCCCGAATCCCGATACCCTGATTCCTTATGTCTTCTACGCCCTCCGTCACCGCTGCCGTGCCCACCGCCTCGCGCTGGCAGCAGTTCTACCAACTGACCAAGCCACGGGTGGTGCAGCTGATCGTGTTTTGCGCCGTCATCGGCATGGCCCTGGCCGTGCCCGGCATGCCCAGTGGCGCGCAGTGGATCAGCATTGGGGCTGCCACCGTGGGCATCTGGCTGGTGGCCGGTGCGGCTGCGGCCTTCAACTGCCTGATCGAGCAGCAGATCGATGCCAAGATGAAGCGCACCGCCTGGCGCGCCACGGCCAAGGGCCAGCTAAGCCGCGCGCAGACCTTGACCTTCTCGGCTCTCCTGTGCGGCATCGGCTCGGCGATTCTTTGGGTCTGGGTCAATCCGCTGACCATGTGGCTGACCTTCGCCACCTTTGTCGGCTATGCCGTCATCTACACCGTCATCCTCAAGCCCATGACGCCGCAGAACATCGTCATCGGCGGTGCCTCGGGCGCCATGCCGCCGGTGCTGGGCTGGGCTGCGCTGCGGGGCGAGGTGGGGCCGGAGGCCCTGATCCTCTGCCTGATCATCTTTTTGTGGACGCCGCCGCATTTCTGGGCCCTGGCCTTGTACCGGGTTGAGGACTACCGCAAGTCCGGCCTGCCCATGCTGCCGGTCACGCATGGCGGTGAATACACGAGATTGCAGATCTTTCTCTACACCTGGATCTTGCTGGCCGCGACCTTGCTGCCTTTCCTGACCGGCATGAGCGGCTGGATCTATCTGGCCAGTGCCTTGGCCTTGGGTCTGGGCTTTTGTGGTTACGCCTGGAAGCTGTGGCGTGGCTACTCAGACGAGCTGGCCCGCGCCACCTTCCGCTTCTCGATCTGGCATCTGTCGCTGCTGTTTGCGGCCTTGCTGCTCGACCACTATTTGCTGCCCTCGGGCGCTTGAGCCATGAAACGCACGACGAACTCCACCTCTTCTTCGCCCTTGCCCTTGCCCTCGCCCACTGGCTTGAGCCGCCGTAGCCTGGCCGCCACCGGCCTGGCCTTTGCGCTGCTGGGCAGCCTGGCCGCTTGTGACCAGCTGGGCCTGGGCGGCTCCAGCAAGCTGGCCTTCAAGGGCGTGGACCTGACCGGCGCCGAGTACGCGCGCAACCTCAACCTGCCCGACCAGGACGGCCGCAGCCGCAGCCTGGCCGACTTTAAGGGCAAGGTGGTGGTGGTGTTCTTTGGCTACACCCAATGCCCGGATGTCTGCCCCACCACCATGGCCGAGCTGGCCGAAGTCAAGCGCTCGCTGGGCGCCGACGGCGAGCGCGTGCAGGGCGTGTTCGTCTCCGTCGACCCCGAGCGCGACACCCCCGCCTTGCTCAAGGCCTATATGGCCAGCTTCGACCCCAGTTTTGTGGCCCTGCGCGGCAGCGAAGAACAGACCAAGGCGGCGGCCAAGGAGTTCAAGGTGTATTACGCCAAGGTGC
>NKIM01000033.1 GCA_002255955.1 Burkholderiales bacterium PBB2
GAAGACCCGATCAGCCCCGCAACATCAGCCCAAATCCAGCTCTTGAGTCCCGGTTCTTCCCAGAACCTTGTCAGGCAAACTCTTACAAGCGCGTCCAGCGCGAGCGTGCTGCTTCGGGGCGCCGCCCTGTCCCAGGGCCGGCCGGCAGGGCGAGCGTGAACTTTGTCACGCCGCGCGCCCTGTCATCCTCGACGCTCAGTCGCCCAAACCGAGCAGGGAATTCAAACGGGCCAGCTCGGCCTCGGCCACCGGCAGCAGATCCGGGGCTTCGTCCAGCAGGCTGTCCATGGCCAGCGGCTCCAGGCGCAGCAGATGGCGCAGGGTCTTCTGCGCTTGCAGGGTCTTGCCCAGGCCCGAGCAGGCGAAGCCCAGGGTGTAGAGGCTGGGGCCATGGTGCGGGTGCAGTTCCAGCGCACGCTTGGCGTAGGTCGCAGCCTGGGCCAGCTCACCGGCGCTCAGCAGCAAGGCGGCCAGATCGCTCATCAGATCGTGCGACATCGGGGTCTGCTCCAGCGCCTGCTTGAGCATGGACATGCCCAGCCCCAATCGGCCGTGCGCGGCCTCGACAAAAGCGGCATTGCGGGCCTGGGCCAGCAGCAGCGCCGCCTCGGTGCCCATTTCCGTCGGACGGGCAGAAGGTGCCGGCATGGCAGCCGAGGTCGCGCCTTGCGACTCGACCTGGCCTTGTTTGACCGCCTTCTTGCTTGCTTGCGTCGTTGTGTGCATTTCAATCTCCAAAGGTGTTGATGCCATTCACAGCCAGCGCCTGAGTCCAGCGCACCATCGTTCTCGATCGATCCAAAAAACCACGGACCAGCCACCCGACCCGGGCCACCTAACACGGAGGCAAGTCGGGCTGTGCGTGCTGCGGTCTACAGCTGGTACTGGCTTTGGAAGCGCACGCGCGGGGCGCGCATTTCGACCGCAATGGAGCGGACTTTAGGCCGGCGTGCGTGCGTGATTCGCCAGAAAAGCACGGGCTTGCCGCCCTTACTCCAAGCCTGTGGCGCGCCGCAGCCGCCGAAAACAAGTCAGAGCGAGGCCGAATTCGAGATTGCTCCTCTCGACCGGCCGGGATGCCATCCCGCTCTTCCCTGTTTCAGCTCACCTTGTGAAGTGATGGCATGACGATGAAGTAGACCGAGTTTCAGAAGCAGCCTCTGGCTCACGACGGTTTGATGCACCGTCGTCAAGGCTTCGCCCACCCGGCCCAGGGCCTGACGGCCCCTGTTCAGCAGTACCACGAAGAAAAGGACTCTCCACCCCACCGCGCACCCGAACCGCCAATCCGCTGCACGAATCCCTCGCGAGCCGCTGGCCCTCATTTCTTGTTGTTTGCACCTGTCGCTCTTTTTCTGCCCTTCCCTGCATCCGGCCGTCATGGCCCGCAGGCACGGCGCCCCAGGTGATCCAAAGAACAAGGCCAAGACCCAGCCGCTTTTCCAGCGATCCAGCCTCTTGACAAACAGCACTCAAGTTCCGACGGGTGCTGTCCGATACCACTTCCAACGGGTCTGGAAACAGGCGCGTGGTCCGGTAACAAGGCCGCTGGTTGAGCACTCTCGCAAGGGAATGCAGGGCTTCACAGGCTGACTGGCGCCGGGCGGGGTGGATGGAAGAGTCACAAGGCTTTCGTCCACGTCACAAATGCCGCAAGGCATTTGCCAACACGTCGGCGCTGAGCCGGGAATCTTCGTAGCTGAAACAGGAGCGCATCATGCCCGCAATCATCAATAGCAATATTGCTTCTCTGAACGCGCAACGCAACGTTGCCACGTCACAGTCTTCTCTCTCCATCTCCATGCAGCGCTTGTCTTCGGGCATGCGTGTCAACTCTGCCAAGGACGACGCCGCCGGCCTGGCCATCGCGGAACGCATGAGCGCCCAGGTGCGCGGCATGAACGTCGCGGTGCGCAACGCCAACGACGGCATCTCTCTGGCGCAGACCGCTGAAGGCGCGCTGGGCAAGGTGGCCGACTCTCTGCAGCGTATGCGTGAGCTGGGCGTCCAGGCCCGTAACGCCACCAACACCACCACCGACTTGGACTCGATCGGCAAGGAATTCGCCGAACTGGGCAAGGAAATCCAGCGCGTGCTGGGCGGCACCACCTTCAACGGCACCGCCATCTTGGGCGGCGGCGCGGGCGGCAAAGACTTCCAGATTGGCGCCAACACCACGACCAATGACGTGGTCACGGTGACCACCACCAACATGACCGGCAATGCCGACATCACCGCCGTCACCAGCGATGTGATCGACAACACCAAGACGGCCGGTGACCTGAAGACCACGATCGACCAGATCGACACGGCCATCAACACGGTCAGCTCCGAGCGCGCCACGCTGGGTGCGGCACAAAACCGCTTTGAAGCCGTGATCTCCAACCTGATGGTCTCGGTGGAAAACCAGAGCGCCTCGCGAAGCCGCATCTTGGATGCCGACTACGCGACGGAAACCGCCAACCTGAGCCGTTCGCAGATCCTGCAACAGGCGGGCACGGCCATGATTGCGCAAGCCAATCAGATGCCGCAGCAAGTCCTGTCGCTTCTTCGATGATCCCGGGCCAGCCTCGCTGGCCCTGAGTACACCCGTCGTCGCAGGAACGGAGAACCTCACCCCTCCAGCACAAGCCCCTTGACGCTGCCCACTCGGCTGGGCAGCGTCTTTTTTAAGGGCTGTTTTTCAAAAGAAGGCAAGAAAAATTCTTCAAGTGATTCAAGGCATCGCTCGATAACAAACCCAACGGGCCCGAGGAAACAAGGGACACCGTGGTCCGGTCAGCCGGCCCTGCGCCATACCCTCATGCGAGGTGGTGCGCGAGGCAGGACGCGGACGGTGCTGATCAGGCGGCCTCAGCCGCCTGGCTGCTGGCAAAGCCGCTCTTGCAGCGGCCAAGTTATCGACCGCATAGACCGGGTTTCCGGAATGTCTTGATCACCGAAAGGATTGAAAATGCCCTCCATCATCAACACCAACGTTGCCTCGCTGAACGCACAACGTAACGCCTCAAACACACAGCTCTCGCTCGCCACGTCCATGCAGCGCCTGTCCTCGGGCATGCGCGTCAATTCCTCCAAGGATGATGCCGCCGGCCTGGCAATCGCCGAACGCATGCAAGCCCAGGTGCGCGGCATGAACGTCGCCGTGCGCAATGCCAACGACGGCATTTCGCTGGCGCAAACCGCTGAAGGCGCGCTGTCCAAAGTGGGCGACTCGCTGCAGCGCATGCGTGAGCTGGGTGTGCAGGCCCGCAACGCCACCAACACCACCACCGACCTGGATTCCATCGGCAAGGAGTTCGCTGAGCTCGGCGCTGAAATCCAGCGCGTGCTGGCTGGCACCACCTTCAACGGCACGGCCATCTTGGGCGCTGGCGCCAAGGCCAATGACTTCCAGATCGGCGCCAACACCACGGTGAACGACATCGTCACGGTGACCACCACCAACCTGACGGCCGACGCCGACATCACCGCCGTCACCAGCGACACCATCGACAACACCAAAACGGTGGCCGATCTGAAAACCACCATCGATCAGATCGACACCGCCATCAACACGGTCAGCTCGACGCGCGCCACCTTGGGCGCGGCGCAGAACCGATTCGAAGCGGTGATCTCCAACCTGATGGTGTCGGTGGAAAACCAGAGCGCCTCGCGCAGCCGCATCATGGATGCCGACTACGCCTCGGAAACCGCCAACCTCAGCCGCGCGCAGATCCTGCAGCAGGCCGGCACGGCGATGGTCTCGCAGGCCAACCAGATGCCGCAGCAAGTGCTGTCGCTGCTGCGTGGCGGCTGAGTTAGCGCGCGGCTGAAACGCCGCCGAAAGCCGCGCCGCCGGCACCCAAAATCAGTCTCCGCTCGCTCCGCCACCCTGGCTTGCTCCAGGGCGCGGAGCTTTTTTATGGCCGTGGTTTCACGGCCTTTTCCTGCTTTCGAGGCACGACAGACTGCTCAAGAATTTGGCCATCGGGTTGAAACATGGAAAGCATCACCCGACGTCCGGACCCAAGCCCCCGGCCCCACCAGGCCCAAGCTTGAACAGACCGGGCGAGTTGACAAGCGAAGGCGCCGGCCCGGCCGGTTCCCCACACTTGGATTGACGCGCCGGCCTGGCCGGGAGTTACCGGATTCTGTAGGAGTGCTCAAATGCCGCAAACCATCAATACCAACATTGCCTCGCTGAACGCGCAGCGCAATCTGAACATGTCGCAGGGCTCCCTCGGGGTGTCCATGCAGCGTCTGTCCTCGGGTATGCGAGTCAATTCCGCCAAGGACGATGCGGCGGGGCTGGCCATTGCCGAGCGCATGCATGCGCAGGTCCGAGGCATGAACGTCGCCATCCGCAATGCCAACGACGGCATCTCGCTGGCGCAGACCGCTGAAGGCGCCTTATCCAAAGTGGGCGACACGCTGCAACGCATGCGTGAGCTGTCGGTGCAGTCCCGCAACGCCACCAACACCACCACCGACCTGGATTCCATCGGCAAGGAATTCGGTGAGCTGGCCCTGGAAATCGGCCGCGTTCTGGCGGGCACCACCTTCAACGGCAAGAAAATCCTCGGCGCCGACGCCGTGGTGCCGCAGGAGTTCCAGGTCGGCCCCAACACCGGCGCGGAAGACACCATCACGGTGACCACCTCGGACATGACGGTGGACCCCACCATCACCGCGGTCACCACCGCCACCATCGGCAATGCCTCGACCACGGCCGACATCAAGACCATCATCGACAACATCGATATCGCCTTGAACACGGTCAGCAGCCAGCGCGCCACGCTGGGTGCCTCGCAAAACCGCTTTGAAGCGGTGATCTCGAACCTGCAGGTCTCGGTGGAAAACCAAAGCGCCGCACGCAGCCGCATCATGGATGCCGACTACGCGGCGGAAACCTCCAACCTCAGCCGCACCCAAATCCTGCAACAGGCCGGCAATGCCATGGTGGCCCAGGCCAACCAGCTGCCGCAGCAGGTGCTGAGTCTGCTGAAGGGCTGATTGCGCCCGCCCCTGCCGGCCTGGCGCCGGCGGGCGCGCGCACGGTTCCTCTCAAGTTTTGAGCACCTTCGGCCGATACCGCCTTTGCGTATCGGCCTTTTTTGTCTCGACCCCGCGATCCGTCGCCGTTTGGGCCACAAGACTCGGACGCAGTTCTATCGCACGCCACAGGGAGTCCCATCATGGCAAGCATCACCTCCGCAGGCATTGGCAGCGGCCTCGACATCGAGTCGCTGATCACCAAACTGGTTTCGGTTGAACGCCAACCGATCACCACCTTGAAGACCGCCACCGATGGACTGAAAACCCAGCTCTCCGCCTACGGCAAGGTGCAAAGCAGCCTCTCGGCCCTGCGCGATGCTGCATCCAAGCTGACCAACCCGGACACCTGGGGCGCCGGCCTGGGCACCTCCAGCGATGCCACCAGCGTCAGCGTCACGCCCGGCCCCGGTGCGGCCGCAGGCAATGTGGCGGTCTCGGTCAGCCGCCTCGCCACGGCGCAGTCGGTGTCCACCAGCTACCAGCCCGCCACCGGCCCGGTCGGCCAGGGCAGCATCACCATCGAGCTGGGCAAATGGAATGCCGACCAAAGCAGTTTTGACCCCAAGGCCGGCAGCACTGCGGTGACCATCGACATCAGCGATGGCAGCAACACCCTCGCGCAGATTCGCGACAAGATCAATGCCGCCAAGGCCGGCGTGACGGCCTCCATCGTCACCGACCAGGGCGGCGCCCGCCTGGTCATGCGTTCCACCGAAACCGGAGTCAGCAACGGCTTCCGCATCGGCGTGGTCGACGGCGATGGCCTGCTCGACGGCCAGGGCCTGGATGCCCTGTCCTTCGATCCGCGCACGCCCGACTCCTCCAAGGCGGTCCAGAACCAAGCTGCCGGCAATGCCCTGGCCAAGCTGAACGGCCTGGACATCGAGTCGGAGACCAACACGCTCAAGGAATCGATCGACGGCCTGACCATCAACTTGCTCAAGCCCACCACCGCCGATGTCAACCTGACCATCTCGGCGGACAAGGAGGCGATCAAGAAAGCGATCAACGATTTCGCCACCGCCTACAGCAGCCTGTCGGCCCTGGTGAAAGACCAGACCAAGTACGACCAGAGCAACAAGACTGCCGGCACCTTGCAGGGCGAAGGCTCGGTCTTGAGCATCCAATCCGCCATGCGCGGGGTCAGTGGTGGCACCACCACCCTGGGCGGCAAGTTCAGCCGCCTGGCCGACATCGGCCTGGACCCGGTCGCCGATGGCAGCCTCAAGGTCACCGCAACCAAGCTGGACAAATCCATGGCCGACCTGGACAGCCTCAAGCAGCTCTTCATGTCGGTAGACAGCGCCAATCCCGAGAACAGCGGCATCGCCCAGCGCATGCGCAAGTTTGCCGACCAGGCCCTGGGCATCGACGGCAGCCTGAGCACGCGACAGAAGGGCCTGCAAGACCGCATCAATGGCAACAATCTGCAAAGCACCAAGCTCGAAGAAAAGGCCTCGCTGACCGAAACCCGGCTGCGCGCGCGCTACACCGCGCTCGATGTGCAGATGGGCAAGCTCAACAACCTGTCCAGCTATGTGAGCCAGCAGATGGCCATGTTGAACAAGTAAGGCCGGCAGCGCCGCAGCCTGCTGCCTCAGCGCCTGCCCGTCCAGGCCCCACCGATCAAGCGGTGGCTTCGCAAGAGGCCACCGCTTGATTGCTTTGGGCGCCAGCGATACCCACACCCGCTCTTCAGGCTGCAGCGCGAGCCAGCGGCACAAATTCGCACTTTTCTCAAGCCCGCATCTGCAGGCGAAGACCGCGCCTTCGAGCACTCAAGTTCAGCGCCCCGGGGTCGAAAACAATTCAACACGAGCTTCCCCGGAAAGAATCCCACCATGTACGGCAACACAGCCTCTCCGTTCGCATCCAGGACCCAGCGCGCCTCGATGTACCGCAAGGTCGGACTGGAGACCGATGTTCAAAGCGCCAGCCCGCATCGCCTGGTCGCCATGCTGTTCGACGGCATCTTTGCCGCCATGAACCAGGCACTGGTGGCCATCGAGGCCAACAACACCGAGCTGAAGAACAACTCGCTGTGCCGCGCCGTGCGGATTCTCGACGAGGGCCTGAAGGCCACGCTGAACCTGGAAGCCGGCCCTCTGGCCCAGGATCTGGGTGACCTCTATGCCTATCTGTGCATGCGCCTGACCCAGGCCAATCTGCGCAGCGACCCTTCCCTGATCGAAGAGTGCCAACGCCTGCTCACCCCGGTGCGAGACGCCTGGACCGCCATCGGCCAGTCGCCGGAAGTGCAGCGCGCGGCCTGATCCACCTAACACTTGTTTCTTGCGGAAATTGTGATGAACACCCAACTTCTGAGCTACTACGAAGCCATTGAGCAAGCCAGCGCCGACATGCTGTCCGCCGCGCGCACCGGCAACTGGGACGAGGTCGTCAAGCTCGAAGGCGCCTGCGTGCTGCTGATCTCCCAGCTCAAGCATGCGGCCGCCGGCGAGAAACTGGCGCCCGAAGAGAACAAGCTGAAGACGCGCATCATGCAGCGCATCCTGCTCAACGACGCCGAGATCCGCCACCTGGCCGAACCTTGGCTCGACGATCTGGATCAGGTGCTGTCCGGCAAGAGCAAGACCTTGCACTGAGCGCCGCCCCGCCGGTTTTCAACGCGTCGCCCGGGCGCACCCGCCCCGGGCGAAACAGCCCCTCCCGCATGAGCTCAACTTCGCCCTCCACGCCCTCGCCCGACTCGGCATCTGCTGCCGACTCGGGCGATTTTCGTATCCAGGCCCCGGTCGAAATCCTCGGCCTGCTGCAGCGCTTGCAGCAGGAACGCACGCCGCTGATCCTCAGCAGCCCGGACGGCCTCAGCCTCAGCACCCGCATCTGTGAGCTTGATGCCGACGCCGGCCGCATGCTGCTGGACAGCCCCGCACCCGGCAGCCCGCTGCCGGCCCTGCTCGGCGCGCAGGAGCTGACGGCCGTGGCCTATCTCGACCAGATCCGCCTGCAGTTCGATCTGGACGGGCTGATGCTGCTTCAAGCCAATCCAAGCGCCGGCCCCGATGACCTGCTGCGCGCCGATATGCCCGTGCAGCTCTACCGATTCCAGCGCCGCCAGGCCTTTCGCGTGCGCCCGACCAGCCGCACGCCGCAAGCCCATGTCTGTGTGCCCGGCGCCGGCGAGGCCGCGCCCGTCACCCTCAGCTTGCGCGTGCTTGACCTGAGCCTGGGCGGCCTGGCCCTGCTGCTGCCGCCCGAGCAGCCAGCACCCGCCACCGGACAGCTGCTGCAGGCCGTGCGGGTGGAACTGGACCGCCACACCCGGCTCATGGTCGACCTGCGCCTGCAGCATGTGCGCGCCCAAGCCGACGGCAGCCGCCAGCTGGGCTTGACCTTCGAAAACCTCGACCCCCTGGCTGAGCGGGATCTGCAGCACTACGTGGACCAGGCCCAGAAAATGGCCCGCCTGCTGCGCCAGCCCAAGGCCCAGGCATGAATCGCCGCCGCCTGCTTGCGCCGCGAGGCTTCACCTTGCTCGAAGTGGCCGTGGTGATGGCCGTGCTGGCTGTGGTGATGACCGTGGCCGTGCCCAGCTACCGCAGCTTCATCCAGCGCCAGCAACTGCGCGACGCGGCCAACAGCTTGCTGATGGACCTGCGCAATGCCCGCGAAATGAGCGTGACCCAGCGCAGCCCGGTGTTCGTGAGCTTCCGGACCGGGCCGGACTGGTGCTGGGGCATCAGCCGCGACCACCCCTGCGACTGCGGGCCGACGGTGGCCGGCAGCAGCAAATCCTTCGACTCAGCCACGGGCCAAGCCACGGCCTGCATGCTGACGCGCAACAAGGGTCGCGACTATCCCGATGTGCGCATGGACACGGCCGTCGACGCCGAGTTCGAACCGGCCCTGGGCCAAGCGCCGCGCCATGGCGCCACGGCTTTCAGCGCCGGCAAAGGCCAGGCGCTGCGGGTGGAGCTCAACGGCATGGGGCGGGTGCAGATTTGCGGGCCGGCGGCGCAGACGGCCACGCCCTGCTGAGGGCCTTGGCGCCGGATGGACACGCAAGGCGGGAGGCCTTGCGATCTGAGCTGAAGCAGGACGAAGGGAGCGACGCGCGAGCGATGGCCGCGGCGGCCACGCTTCAGCCACTCATCACACCTGCATGTTCATGATTTCCGAGTAGGCGGACACCAAGCGGTTGCGCACCTGCAAGGTGGCCTGGAAGCCGATCTGGGCCTTCTGCATGGCCACCATGGTTTCTTCCAGGCTGACGGTCGGGTTGTCCAGCTGCACCTCGCGCTGCAAGCGGGAGGCCTCGTTTTGCGAGCGGCTGACGCCTTGCATGGCCTGGGCCATCGCGTCGCCGAAGCTGGCGCCACCGGTGGCCTTGGCCTTGGACAGCGGCTCGCCATTGATGTTCAGGCCAGCGCGCGCGGTGGCCTGGGCGAAATCAAAGGGTTTGAGCTTCAGTTCCATGACAAGGGACTCCATCCACGCCCGCTCGCCATGGCGGTGCCAGGGCGGGAGCGATAGACCGAACTGTAGGCCGGGATGCGCCGCCTGAAGGAAGGAACTGCGCTCGGTTCTTCGGCCTGTTCCAAGCTTTCTTGAGGGGGCAAATCCGAATAATTCAATGCATCGGCAATGCCTGCCGTCCGCCGTGAAAAGCATCACGGTTTCATACCTCACCCCCCATTTCGCCTCGTTTCGTCTCGTTTCTCCGCCCTCCAGCACCGACCTCTCAGACCGGCCCGACTCATGGACAACGCCCTCAGCCCCGCCGCCAACACCCTGCCCCTGGTGACACCCGAGCCTGCCAGCTTCGGTGCCCGCCTGGCAGCCCTGCCGGCGCGCAACAAGCTGATGATGGGCGGCGGCCTGGCCATGCTGGCAGCTGCCGTGCTGGCCATCACCCTGTGGTCCAACCAGGGCGACTACCGGCCGGTGTTCACCGGCTTGTCTGACAAGGACGGCGGCGCCGTCATCGCCCAACTGGCCCAGCTCAATGTGCCCTACCGCCACGAGCCCGGCGGCACCATCCTGGTGCCGGCCGCCCAGGTTTACGACGTGCGCATGAAGCTGGCCTCGGCCGGCCTGCCCAAGGGCAGCAGCGTCGGTTTCGAGCTGATGGACAAGAGCTCCATCGGCCAGACCCAGTTCAACGAACGTCTGAACTTCCAGCGCGGCCTGGAAGGCGAGCTGACCCGCACCATCACCGCCCTGGCCGATGTGGCCGATGCCCGCGTGCACCTGGCCATGCCGGAGCAGAACGGCTTCTTCCGCGAACAGCAAAAGCCCAGCGCCTCGGTCATGCTGACCCTGCGCGGCGGCCGCTCGCTGGACCGCGCCCAGATCGCCGGCATCGTCCACCTGGTCTCGGCCAGCGTGCCGGGCCTGTCGGCCAAGGCCGTCAGCGTGCTCGACCAGACCGGCGCCCTGCTGTCCACAAGCCCTGAGGCCAGCAACGGTCTGGACAGCCAGCAGCTCCAGTACAAGCAGCAGATCGAAACGAACTTCAACAAGCGCATTTACGAACTGCTGGAGCCGGTGGTGGGCCGCGGCAATCTGCGCGCCACCGTGACGGCCGATGTCGATTTCGCACAGGTGGAAAGCACCGCCGAAGAGTACAAACCCAACCGTGGCCAGGGCGCCACCGCCGCCGTGCGCAGCGCCCAGACCAACGAGTCGATCAACGGCACGCCCGCACCGCCGACCGGCGTGCCAGGTGCCGCCGCCAACCAGCCGCAAGCCCCGGCCACCGCCCCGATCGAAGGCGAGGCCGCCCCGCTGCAAGCCGCCGGCGGCTCGCCCAGCAACAGCACCAAGCGCGACTCCGTCACCAACTACGAGCTGGACAAGACCGTGCGTGTGGTGCGCAACGCCACCGGCAATGTGCGCCGCCTGAATGCCGCCGTGGTCATCAACCACCGCCCCAACACCGACCCCAAGTCCAAGGTCGCCAACATCCCGGTGCCGCAGGAAGAGCTGGACAAGCTGACCGCCCTGGTCAAGGAAACCATGGGTTTCAACGCCGAGCGCGGCGACTCGCTCAAGATCATCAGCGCCCCCTTCCTGCAGGACAAGCATGAGGACGTGGAACTGCCGCTGTGGAAGCAGCCCTTCGTGCTGGACCTGCTGCGCAGCGCGGCCGTGCCCCTGGCCTTGGTGCTGGTGGCCCTGATCGCCGTGTTCGGCATGGTGCGCCCGGCCATCAAGGCCGCCAACCCGCCGCCGCCGGAAGCCAGCGAGACCGCCTCGCAGCTGGACGCCGTGGTCGACGACGAGAACGAACTGCCCGCCCTGGGCGCCGACGGCGGCCTGCCCGCCCTGAGCGGCCCGGTGGCTAACGAAAAACTTGAGCGTGCCCGCACCCTGGCCCGCGAGAACCCGATTGCCGTGGCCAACATCATGCGCAACTGGATCAACGGCGAGGTCGCCTAAGCCGCGCCGCCTGCCCCCGAGTCTTCCCACCCACACTGACCATCGAGCCCGACCATGGATGACAAAGGAGTAGAGGACGCCGCCATCTTGCTGATGTCCCTCGGCGAGGAGGAAGCGTCTGAAGTCTTCAAGCATCTGGCCCCGAAAGAGGTGCAGAAGCTGGGAGAAACCATTGCCAAGCTCAAGGTCGTGGGCCGGGACAAGGTCGAGCAGGTGCTGACCCGCTTCGACGCCGTGGCAGAAACCCAGAGCACCCTGGTCTCCGACACCGATGAATACGTGCGTCAGGTGCTGCGCAAGGCCCTGGGTGAAGACAAGGCCAATCTGCTGCTCGACCGCATCCTGCAAGGCAGCGATGTGTCCTCGATCGAAAGCCTGAAGTGGATGGACGCCGCCTCGGTGGCCGAGCTGCTGCGCAACGAACACCCGCAGATCATTGCCGCCATCCTGGCCCATCTGGACTTTGACCAGACCAGCTCGGTGCTCAAGGTCTTCACCGAGCGCCAGCGCAACGAGGTGCTGGTGCGCATCGCCACCCTGGACGGCATCCAGCCCATGGCGCTGAAGGACCTGAACGAGGTCATGAGCCAGGTGCTGGCCGGCGGCGAGCGCATGAAGAAATCCAACCTCGGCGGCGTCAAGACCGCGGCTGAAATCATCAACATGCTGGGCTCCAGCGTGGAGGCCTCGGTGCTGGACTACATCCGCGAAGCCGATGCCGACCTGGCCCAGAAGATCATGGACAACATGTTCACCTTCGACGATCTGGACAAGATCGACGACAAGGGCATCCAGGCCGTGCTCAAGGAAGTGCAGAGCGAATCCCTGGTGGTGGCCCTCAAGGGCGCGAGCGCCGAGCTGCGCGAGAAGATCCTGCGCAATATGTCGAGCCGTGCGGCCGAAACCCTGCGCGAAGACCTGGAATCGCGCGGCCCCGTGCGCCTGTCCGAGGTGGAAGCCGAGCAGAAGGAAATGCTCAAGATCGTGCGCCGTCTGGTGGACGAAGGCACCATCGTGCTGGCGGGCGGCGGCGACGATCAGTTCGTTTGAGGTACGCCGCCATGCCTAACCATATCCAGAGTTCGGGCCCGGCGCCGGGCCGCCCCAAGCGGGCCCGTATCCCCTTGGGGGATCGGTCGGCGTACTCGCCGAACGAGGGGCAAGCATGACCCCTCGCCCGCCCCGCCAAGTGCCGCCGCCGCCGCGTGACCCGTCGGCGCCCCAGCGCACCAGCAGCTACAGCCGCTTCATTCCGCGCGAAGAAGTGCAGAGCTTTGCCGCCTGGAACCCGGATGCCTTTCACGGCGCCGTCAACACCCAGCGCGCACCGATCAGCGCCCCGGCACCGGCCAACGCCCAGCCTGAGGTGGCCGAGCCCGCACCCCCGCCAGAACCCGATCTGCAGGAGCTGCTGCACGCCGCCCGCCAAGCCGGCTACCAGGACGGCTACCGCGACGGCATGGCCGCGCTCGATGCCTTCAAGAAGAGCTTTGCCCAGCAGATGAGCGCCCAGATCGGCCAGCTGGTGAGCAGCTTCGACGCCGACTTCCGCGCCCTGGAAGACGAGATGGCCCGCAGCCTGGCGCGCTGCGCCGTGGAGCTGGCCCGCCAGGTGGTGCGCAGCGAGATCACCCAGCGCCCGGAGCACATCGCCAAGGTGGCCCACGATGCCGTGGAGGCGCTGCAACTCTCGGCCCGCCATGTGCGTGTGCGCGTCAACCCCAGCGACTACCCGCTGGTGCAGGAAGGCGCCGGCGAAGAGCTGCGCGCCCGCGATGCCCAGCTGCTGCCCGACGCCGATGTGCCGCGCGGGGGCTGCCGGGTCGATTCCGACATCAGCAGCGTCGATGCCAGCCTGGCCGCCCGTTGGCAGCAAGCCGCGGCCGCCATGGGCCAGGCCTCGCTGTGGGAGGACCGCCGCAGCGGCCGCGCCGATGCCGAACCCATCCCGCCCGCAGCGGAGGCCCTGTGATGGAGCAGCACTTCAGCACCCTGGCCGACGAGATGGCGGCCGAGGACCTGGGCGACGAAGCCCTGGACGACAGCCCGGCCGCCGGCCGCCAAGGCCGCTGGCTGCAGTACCTGAGCAATCTGCAAGAGTTCGCCAGCAACAGCACGCCGCTGGAATCGCAGGGCAAGCTGGTGCGCGTGGCCGGGCTGGTGCTGGAAGCCACGGGCGTGAAGGTGCCGGTGGGCTCGGTCTGCGAGATCCACATGCCCAGCTCCAGCGCCAACCCGCAGCGCGGCCAACGCCCGGTCAATGCCGAGGTGGTGGGCTTCTCGGGCGACCGTGCCTACCTGATGCCCACCGATGAAATCCAGGGCCTGTCCAGCGGTGCCATGGTCGTGCCGCGCGCCCTGCCCCTGATGGGCCCGCAGCTGGGCAAGCCCATGCACCCCTGGCGCCGCAACGAAGACCGCGGCCTGCACCTGCCCATGGGTCAGGGCCTGCTGGGCCGCGTGGTCGATTCGCACGGCCATCCGCTGGACCGCCGCGGCCCCCTGCAGATGACCCATGCCGAGCCCATGGTGCGCCGCCCCATCAATGCCATGGACCGCGACCCGGTGCGCAGCGCCCTGGACACCGGCGTGCGCGCCATCAACACCATGCTGACCGTGGGCCGGGGCCAGCGCCTGGGCCTGTTCGCCGGCACCGGCGTCGGCAAATCGGTGCTGCTGGGCATGATGGCCCGCTACACGCAGGCCGATGTCATCGTCGTCGGTCTGATCGGCGAACGCGGCCGGGAAGTGAAGGAATTCATCGAGGACATCCTCGGCGAGGAAGGCCTGCAGCGCTCGGTCGTGGTGGCCGCGCCGGCCGATGCCCCGCCTCTGGTGCGCATGCAAGGTGCGCACTACGCCACGGCGATCGCCGAAAACTTCCGCGACCAAGGGCTGCACGTGCTGCTGCTGATGGACTCGCTGACCCGCTATGCCATGGCCCAGCGCGAGATCGCCCTGGCCATCGGCGAGCCGCCGGCCACCAAGGGCTACCCGCCGAGCTGCTTCGCCAAGCTGCCCCAGCTGGTGGAGCGCAGCGGCAACGGCTTGCCGGGCGAAGGCTCGATCACGGCCTTCTACACCGTGCTCAGCGAGGGCGACGACCAGCAAGACCCGATCGCCGATGCGGCACGCGGGATTCTGGACGGCCACATCGTGCTGAGCCGAGAGCTGGCCGAGGCCGGCCACTACCCGGCCATCGACATCGAACGTTCGATCTCGCGGGTGATGACCAATGTGGCGCCGCAAAGCCATATCGACGCCGCCCGCCGCTGCCGCCAGCTGCTCGCCAAATACAACAAGGCCCGCGACCTGATCCAGCTGGGCGCCTACGCGCCCGGACATGACCACGAACTGGATCTGGCCGTGCGCCTGCACCCCGACATCAGCCGCCTGCTGCAGCAGGACATGCACAGCCCAGCCTTGCTGACTGACAGCGTTCGCCAGCTGTCGGCCGTCATCAAGGACGCCTGAATTCTGCCGATACACCAGGGGTCCGCATCGGACCTCGCCGCTTTACCGAGGATCGCTACATGAGCAGTTCCAGCAATCTCCAGGTCCTGAGCATCCTGCTCGAACGGGCCGAGGCCGAACGTGACGAAGGCCTGCGCCAGCTGCAAGACGCCCAAGCCCGCGCCGAACGCGCCCGCGCCCAGCACGGCGATCTGGCCCAGTACCGCAACGACTACCAGCTGCGCTGGAGTCAGCAGTTCGCACGCCAGGGCACGATGGACATCGTCGGCTGCTACCAGAACTTCGGCATGCGTCTGAACGACGCCATCACCAGCCAGAGCCATATTGCCGAGTTCGCCGACCAGCGCGTGCAAAACGCACGCGAACAGCTGCAAGCGCTGGAGATGCGCGTGGCTTCGGTGCGCAAGCTGCTGGAGCGCCGCCGTCTGGAAATCAGCCGCAGCGCGCAGCGCCAGGAACAAAAGGCCACCGACGAGCAGGCCTCGCGCGCCGCCTACGCCAGCGCCAACCCCTTTGTGCGCCTGAGCGCCTGAGCCAGCTGCGCAAGCCAGGAGTGCCCTCATGTCCAGCCCTTTGAATGCCCAGCTGCTGGCCGCCCAGGACAGCGCCCGCGCGGCCGCCCTGCGCCAGTCTGGCGCCACGGCGCCTCGTTTCACGCCCAGCGCCAGCAGCGAAGAAACCGCTCTGCAGTTCAAGCAGATGTTGAACAAGCTGGATGTGGCCGCCGCAGCGCCCAAGCCCACGGTCGCGGCTGCAGCAGCGCCCACACCCTCAAGCCCGGCCCCGGCCAATCTGCGCCCGGCCACGCCCGACCGCAGCGCCGAGCGATTGGCTGAGCGCCGCATCGAAACGCAAAGCCAGGATCAGAAACTGGCCGCCCGCCGCGCCCAGAATCAGGCCGGCGCCAAAGCCGCTGGCGCGGCTGAGCGCCAGGTCTTGAACGCACAAACGCCCAGCAAAGCGGGCGGCAGCGACAGCGGTGCCGAGTTCGATCGCAGCAGCGCCAGCACCCGCAAGCCCGCAGCCGATGAGCGCAGTAGCGACACCGCTGCCGCCGCCAAAGCCCCAGCCACGGCCGAGCCCAGCACACCGCGCAGCGACACGCAGGCCTGGAACGGCCAAAGCCGCGAGCAGGCCCAGCCTGAGGACGAGGCAGAAGACAGCGATTCCGACGCACTCGCCATCGAGGCCGCTCGCGGCGGCCGGCCCAGCGAGATGGGTGAACTCGACGCCACCACGGCCCCCACAGCAGCCCGCCCGGACGGCAGCCGCAGCCTGCGGCGCGACAGCATCCCCGGTGCCAGCGATCTCGGCAGCCGGCGCGCCAGCACCGTGGACCGCGCCCAGGCTCAGGTGTTCGGCAAGGACCTGAATGCCACGGGCGCCAACCCAGCGGCCACAGGCGCGGCCGGCACGCCGCCCTTGGCCAGCAGCGAAGGCAGCAACTTCGCCCGCATGCTGCAAGGCGCTGGCGCCAATCCGGAGGCAAGCAGCCCCGCCCCCGCCGCCTTGACCGCAGCCCAGGCGGCCACAGGCCTGGATGCCCTGAGCCGCAGCCAGGCCACCGACGCCACCGCCCCCGCATCGGCCAACAGCAGCAGCGCCGAGAGCGCCCAGCTGCATCTGCAGTCGCCTCTGCATGCCCCGGCCTTCGCTCCCGAACTGGGCGCGAGGCTCAGTGTGCTGGCCGCCGACGGCGTGCAAGAAGCCCAGCTCCACCTGAACCCGGCCGAGATGGGCCCGGTGCAGGTGCAGATCGTGTTGGAGGGCCAGCAGGCGCAGATTTCCTTCCATGCCGAACATGCCGAGACGCGCCGGGTGCTGGAACAAAGCCTGCCCGATCTGGCGGCCGCCCTGCGTGACAGCGGCCTGACGCTGAGCGGCGGCGGCGTGTTCCAGCAAGCCCGAGACTCGTCGGGCCAGACCGAGTCACGCGGCGACGAGGGCCGCAGGGCCGACGGACGCGGCAGCCGCCGCGAGATGCGCGTGGACGGCGCGGGATCAGACTTGGCGGCCAGCCCCGGCCCGATGCGACGCAGCCAGGGCGTGGTCGATTTGTACGCCTAGGAACAGGCGGCCGAGGCAGCACCGAAATGACGAGCACCGGTCGGCCTTTTCTCCCCTTGGGACAGGATGGCAGCATCAATAATCAGCTCCAACCCGACCCATGGCCGCAGCGCCCCGGCACCCATGTGCCAGCGTCGCAGCGGACTTGTTGAAGAAAAGAAGCACAGGAGTCCCCATGTCTACACCGGCCGCTGCGCCCGCCGAAGCCCCCAAAGGTGGAGGCAACAAGAAGCTGATCATCATCATTGCGGCCGTGCTCGTGCTGGTCTTGGGCGGCGGCGGCGCTGCCCTGCTCTTGATGAAGAAAAAGGCCCCGGCCGATGACGAAGAGGGCGGCGAAGCCGCGTCTTCACACCAGGAAGCGCCGGCCCACGCCGCGCCCAAGCCAGGCACACCGCCGGTGTTCGTGCCCCTGGACCCCTTCACCGTCAATCTGTCCGACAAGGATGTGGATCGCTTTGCCCAGGTCGGCATCACGCTGGAGGTGATCGACGCCAAGACCGCCGATCAGATCAAGGCCTACCTGCCCGCCATCCGCAGCAATGTGCTGATGGTGCTGTCACACAAAACATCGGCCGAGCTGCTGAGCCGCGAGGGCAAGGAAAAGCTGGCCCGCGAGGTCTTGCGTGAATCGGTGCGCCCCATGGGCATCGAGCTCGACGATGAAGACGAGCACGAGGACGAGGCCGCGCCGAAAAAGAAAAAGAAGAAGAAAAAGCCAGCCGTGGTCAGCCCGGTCACCCAGGTTTTGTTCTCCACCTTCATCGTCCAGTGAGCCCGCTGTTGAAGCAGATCGGTGATTCGCCATGAATCAGCAAATCCTCTCCCAAGACGAAGTTGATGCGCTACTGCAGGGCATCACCGGCGAGAGCCAGAAGCTCGACGCCGAGGAGGAGCAGGTTGGTGGCATACGCGACTACAACCTGGCCAGCCAGGAACGGATCGTCCGTGGGCGCATGCCCACGATGGAAATCATCAACGAACGTTTCGCGCGCAACATCCGCGTCGGCCTGTTCAACTTCATCCGCAAGAGCCCGGAAGTGGCCATCGGCGGCATCAAGGTGCAGAAGTACAGCGCATTCCTGCGCGAGATCGTGGTGCCGACCAACTTCAACATCGTCTCGGTCAAGCCGCTGCGCGGCTCGGGTCTGATCGTCTGCGACCCGACCTTGGTGTTCGCCGTCATCGACTCGCTGTTCGGCGGCATCGGCAAGTTCCACGCCCGCATCGAAGGCCGCGACTTCTCGGCCACCGAGCAGCGCGTGATCCTGCGCCTGGTCGAGGTCATCACGGCCGAGTACCACAAGGCCTGGAAAGGCATCTATCCGCTCGAACTGGAATACCAGCGCTCGGAAATGCAGCCCCAGTTCGCCAACATTGCCACCCCCAGCGAGATCGTGGTGTCGACCTCGTTCACGCTTGAAATCGGGGAGACCAGCGGCACGGTCTACTTCTGCATCCCCTACGCGACGCTGGAGCCGATCCGCGACGTGCTGTACTCGACCACGGTGGGCGATTCCACCGAGCCCGACCGCCGCTGGGTCAATCTGCTCAAGCACCAGATCCAGGCCGCGCAGGTCGAACTGGTGGCCGAGCTGGGCACGGCACCGGCCACGGTGGAGCAGTTGCTGGCCTTCAAGCCGGGTGACTTCATCGAGCTGGACCTGGAAACCATGATCAAGGCCAAGATCGACGGCGTGCCGATTTACGACTGCCACTACGGCACCTCGAATGGCAAGTACGCGATCAAAGTGGAACAAATGCTGACCAGCCCTGACCAGGGTTGGCTGGGAGCACGCAATGTCACCTGATACCCCCTCCGCCGAAGAACAAGACGCCATGGCCGCCGAATGGGCGGCGGCCCTGGCGGAATCCAAACCGGCCGAAGTGGCCGAAGAAGTGTCCCAGCCCAGCGAACAGGTCGCGCCGGCCAGCTTCGCCAATTTCTCGCCCTCGCCCAACAACCTGCCCAGCGGCGACATCAACATGATCCTGGACATCCCGGTCCAGCTGACCGTGGAGCTGGGCCGCACCCGCATTCCAATCAAGAACATCCTGCAGCTAGCGCAAGGCTCGGTGGTGGAACTGGACGCCCTGGCGGGTGAGCCCATGGACGTGCTGGTGAACGGTTACCTGATCGCACAGGGCGAGGTGGTGGTGGTGAACGACAAGTTCGGGATTCGCCTGACCGACATCGTCACCCCCTCGGAGCGCATGCGCCGTCTCTCCAAGGCCTGATCGCGAGGTCCTTTCTCCAGGCCCTTTCTCCAGGCCCTTTCTCCAGGTCCATTCACAAGGCCCGAGCGCCCCCACACGCAAAAGCCTGAGTTCCTGGGGCAAGACCCGGCACTTCAGGGCGCAGCGCCGCCATGGCTTGGCCCACAATCGGGCCCATGAACTCCTCACCCCTGCTGCCCCTGCTCTGGTTTCTGGCCATTCTGTGCCTGATTCCCCTGGCCCTGTGGCTGCTCAAGCGCACGCCTCTGGGCGGCGCTGGCAGCCAGACTCACGGCGCCATGCGCCTGGTCGCGCAACTGCCTATCGCCCCCAATCAACGCCTGCTGACGGTGGAAGTCGGCCAAGGCGACGACCGCCGCTGGCTGGTGCTGGGCGTGACGGGCCAGCAGATCAACACCTTGCATGTGATGCCGCCTCAGGCCGAAGCCCCGAGTGCCGCAGGCCTGGCGCCCTTTGCTAACGGCAGTTTCGCGCAGCAGCTGGGCGCGCGCCTGCGCGGCCAGACGCCAGCCCATGTCGAGGACAAATCTGCCGGAGGCCGTGATGCGAGCTGAAGCCTGGCTGGGCCGTGCCGCCTTGCTGAGTGCCGGTCTGCTGCTGTCTGCTGGCGCCTGGGCACAGAGCAGCACCCCGCCGGCCACAATCCCTTTGCTGCTGGGCCAGGGCGCCAATGGCGGCAGCTTCTCGGTGCCCATCCAGACCCTGCTGTTCTTCACGGCGCTCGGCTTTCTGCCCGCGGTGCTCTTGATGATGACGGGCTTCACCCGCATCGTCATCGTGCTCTCGCTGATGCGTCAGGCCCTGGGCACCCAGGCTGCGCCGCCGAATCAGGTGATCGTCGGCCTGTCGCTGTTCCTGACCTTCTTCGTCATGAGCCCGACCCTGGACAAGGTCTACGCCGAGGCCTGGCAACCGTACAGCACCGGTGCCCTGCCGTTCGAAGAGGCCATCAAGCGAGCCGAGCCGCCGATGCGCAGCTTCATGCTCAAACAGACCCGCCAGGCCGATGTCTCGCTGTTTGCCCGCCTGGCCAAGCTCGATGACAGCGTCAAGGCCGAGGATGTGCCCTTCAAGGTGCTGGTGCCGGCCTTTGTGACCAGCGAGCTCAAGAGTGCCTTCCAGATCGCCTTCCTGATCTTCATTCCCTTCCTGGTGATCGACATGATCGTCAGCAGCGTGCTGATGAGCCTGGGCATGATGATGTTGTCACCGGTGCTGGTGGCACTGCCCTTCAAGCTCATGCTCTTCGTTC
Organism: Burkholderiales bacterium PBB2; assembly: GCA_002255955.1. GTDB lineage: Bacteria > Pseudomonadota > Gammaproteobacteria > Burkholderiales > Burkholderiaceae_C > Paucibacter_A. The sequence continues at coordinate 20,474 of NKIM01000033.1, forward strand.
TGGCCGATGGCTGGAACCTCTTGCTCGGTTCGCTGGCCGCATCGTTCGTCACCTGAAGCCCCGGAGCCCTCAACTCATGGACGCACAACAAGTCTTCACCTTCGGCCAGCAAGGCCTCTATGTCCTGATGCTGGTGTCGGCGCCGGTGCTACTGACCGTGCTCGCCGTCGGGGTGCTGGTCAGCGTGTTCCAGGCCGCCACGCAGATCAATGAATCGACCTTGAGCTTTGTGCCCAAGGTGCTGGCGGCCGTGCTGGTACTGTCCATCACCGGGCCCTGGATGGTGACCACCCTGGTCGAATACATCCAGCGCACACTGAAAACCATTCCGCAAGTGGTCAGCTGATGTTTTCCGTCACGGAGGCGCAGCTGCTGGCGTGGTTGAACCCGCTGCTGTGGCCCTTCGTCCGCACCCTGGCGCTGTTTGCCGGCATGCCGGTGTTCAGCCAGCGCAATGTGCCGGCGCGGGTCAAGGTCGGCCTGGCGCTCTTCATCTCGCTGGCGGCCCAGCCCTCGCTGCCGGTCATGCCACTGGCGCCGCTGGACTCCTTGCCCATGCTCTTGCTGCTGCTGGCTCAGCAGATGCTGATCGGCCTGTCCATGGGGTTTGCGGTTCGCTTGGTGTTCGCCTCGCTGGAGTTCGCGGGCGAATTGATCGGCCTGCAGATGGGCCTGAACTACGCTGGCTTCTTCGATCCCGCCACGGGCAGCCAGGGCACGGCCAGCGCGCGTTTTTTCGGCAGCATGGTGGCCTTTCTGTTCATCGCCATCAACGGCCATCTGCTGCTGATCAATGCCTTGATCCAGAGCTTTCAGGTTTTCCCGATCGGTGATGAGCCCTTCCACTTCTTGCGCGTGGCCAAGCCTCAGGTCTGGGGCGCCGAGATCTTCCGCATCGGCCTGTGGATCGCCTTGCCGCTGATCACCATGCTGATGTTTGTGAACCTGGTGCTGGGTGTGATCTCACGCGTGGCGCCGCAGATCGGCGTGTTCTCGGTCGGCTTCCCGCTGACGGTGAGCATCGGCCTGATCGGCATGGTCGCCACCCTGCCGCTGATGCAAACGCCATTCACCGTGGCGCTGGAGCGCTTGTTGGCGGCCTTCACCTGATACGCATCTGCGTTGCTGGTGCCCAGGACGGGACTTGAACCCGTACGACCGTGAGGTCGGCGGATTTTAAGTCCGCTGCGTCTACCAATTTCACCACCCGGGCGGCGGTCAGGTCGCGATTATCGCTGCGTCTTCTGACGCGAATGCACGGGGCCTGTGCAATGTAAAAAGGGAAGCCTGACGGCTTCCCTTTTGCAGATCTGGAGCGGGTAACGAGGCTCGAACTCGTGACCTCAACCTTGGCAAGGTTGCGCTCTACCAACTGAGCTACACCCGCATCGCTTGCTAATTCAACATCTTGCTGATTTTGCTGTTTCCAGCTGCTTCTGCAACATGTCGAAGCGCAGATTCTAAACCAGAATTTTGCTGTTCTGCAAGCCCCCTGCCCGATCCGGAGGAACGAGCGGGGAGACGACTTCGCAGCGTCAGTGCGTGGCCGCAGGCGCGGCCACCACCGGCTCGGTCTTGGCCGCAGCCGCCGGTTCATCATCGGGCAGCGGCACGGGCATGGATTCCAGCGCCACTTCCAGCACCCGATCGATCCAACGCACCGGCACGATTTCGAGCTGGTTCTTGACGTTCTCGGGGATGTCTTGCAAGTCCTTGACGTTCTCTTCCGGGATCATCACGGTCTTGATGCCGCCACGATGAGCCGCCAGCAGCTTCTCTTTCAAGCCGCCAATGGCCGTGACTTCACCGCGCAAGGTGATCTCACCCGTCATCGCCACATCGGCACGCACGGGGATGCCCGTCAGGGCCGAGACAAAGGCCGTGGTCATGGCTGCACCCGCGCTCGGGCCGTCCTTGGGCGTGGCGCCGTCGGGCACGTGGACGTGCACATCGCGTTTCTCGAACAGCTCGTCCTTGATGCCCAGCAGGCGAGCGCGTGAGCGCACCACCGTACGCGCTGCCTCGACGGATTCCTTCATCACATCGCCCAGCGAACCGGTGCGGATGATGTTGCCCTTGCCCGGCATGGCCGTGGCTTCGATGGTCAGCAGATCGCCGCCCACCTCGGTCCAGGCCAGTCCGACCACCTGGCCAACCTGGTTCTTCTTCTCGGCGCGGCCGAAGTCGTACTTGCGCACGCCCAGGAAGTCGTGGAGGTTGTCCTCGGTCACCACCGCCTTGCCCTCGATGGTCTTGAGCGTCAGGCCCTTCACCACCTTGCGGCAAATCTTGGAGACTTCGCGTTCCAGCGAGCGCACGCCGGCTTCACGGGTGTAGTAGCGGATGATGCCGCGAATGGCGGACTCGGTGACTTCCATCTCCTCGTCCTTGACGCCATTGTTCTTGCTCTGCTTGGGCAGCAGATAGCGCTGGGCGATGTTGACCTTCTCGTCCTCGGTGTAACCCGAGAGGCGGATCACTTCCATCCGGTCCAGCAGGGCCGGCGGGATGTTCATCGAATTGGAGGTGGCAATGAACATCACATCGGACAGGTCGAAATCGACCTCGACGTAGTGGTCACCAAAGGTGTGGTTCTGCTCCGGGTCCAGCACTTCGAGCAGGGCCGAAGACGGATCACCGCGGAAATCCATGCCCAGCTTGTCGATCTCGTCGAGCAAGAACAGCGGGTTGCGCGTGCCGACCTTGGACAGGCTCTGCAGTACCTTGCCCGGCATGGAGCCGATGTAGGTGCGGCGGTGGCCGCGGATTTCGGCTTCATCCCGTACGCCACCCAGTGCCATGCGCACGAACTTGCGGCCGGTGGCACGCGCCACCGATTGACCCAGCGAGGTCTTGCCGACACCCGGAGGGCCGACCAGGCACAGGATGGGCGCCTTGACCTTGTCCACGCGCTGTTGCACGGCGAGGTACTCGACGATGCGGTCCTTGACCTTGTCCAGGCCGTAATGGTCTTCGTTCAGCACGTCGACGGCATTGGACAGATCGAACTTGATCTTGGTCTTCTTGCTCCAGGGCAGGTTGACCAGGGTCTCGATGTAGTTGCGCACCACCGTGGCTTCGGCCGACATGGGCGACATCAGCTTGAGCTTCTTCAGCTCGGCGTCGGCCTTCTTGCGCGCTTCCTTGGGCATGCGGGCGGCCTGGATCTTCTTGTCCAGCTCCTCCAGATCGGCACCCTCTTCGCCGTCGCCGAGTTCCTTCTGAATGGCCTTGACCTGCTCGTTCAGGTAGTACTCACGCTGGCTCTTCTCCATCTGGCGCTTGACGCGGCCACGGATGCGCTTTTCCACCTGCAGGATGTCGACCTCATGCTCGAGCAGATCGAGCAGGGTTTCCAGGCGCTTGCTGACCTCAGCCAGGTCCAGCACCGACTGCTTGGCGTCGAGCTTGAGCGGCAGATGGGCGGCGATGGTGTCGGCCAGGCGGCCGGCGTCATCGATGCCACCGATCGAGGTCAGGATCTCGGGCGGGATCTTCTTGTTCAGCTTGACGTACTGGTCGAACTGCTGCGTCACCGCGCGGCGCAAGGCCTCGACCTCGGGCTTGGGGTCGGTCTCGGGCGGGATGGGCAGCACCTCGGCCACGAAATGCTCTTCACCGTCGGTGATCGAGGTCGTGGTGGCGCGCTGCAGGCCTTCGACCAACACCTTCACCGTGCCGTCGGGCAGCTTGAGCATTTGCAGGATGCTGGAGACGCAACCGACTTCGAACATATCGTCCGACTTGGGCTCGTCCTTGCCGGCAGCCTTCTGGGCCACCAGCATGATCTGGCGACCTGCTTCCATCGCGGCCTCGAGGGCTTTGATGGACTTGGGGCGACCCACGAAGAGCGGGATCACCATATGCGGGAACACGACCACATCGCGCAGCGGCAGCAGCGGCAGGGTGATGGGTTCCGCAGGCAAAACAGGATGACCGGACATGAAAACCTCTCTTTCTCAAACCCAGATGCGGTCTGAGGGCTGTATTGCAAGATGCCCGGGGGCATGGAACTGGCGGCAAATCACCGCCAGTTCATATGTCTTCACTCGACCTCAGGCGCTGGCCTTGGCCTGCTCGCGATACACCAGCAAGGGTTTGGCGGCTTCGTCAATGTTGTGCTCGTCCAGCACCACCTTGGCCACGCCGTCCAGGGCTGGCAGCTCGAACATGGTGTCGATCAGCGAGAGCTCCATGATGGAGCGCAGACCGCGGGCACCGATCTTGCGCGCCAGCGCCTTGCGGGCGATGGCCGTCAGGGCCGAGGGGCGAACTTCCAGCTCCACGCCATCCATGGCGAACAGCTGCTGATATTGCTTGACCAGCGCGTTCTTGGGCTCGGTCAAAATCTGCACCAGGGCGTCCTCAGTCAGCTCGCCCAAGGTGGCCACCACCGGCAGACGACCGACCAGCTCGGGGATGATGCCGAACTTGATCAGATCCTCAGGCTCCACCTCGCGGAACAGCTCGGCCGCGCGGCGGTCCGTCTTGCTCTGCACCGAAGCGCCGAAACCGATGCCGGACTTTTCTGAGCGGTTCTGGATGACCTTCTCCAGGCCATCGAAAGCACCGCCGCAGATGAACAGAATGTTGGTCGTGTCGATCTGCAGGAAGTCCTGGTTCGGGTGCTTGCGGCCGCCCTGCGGAGGCACGGAAGCCATGGTGCCCTCGACCAGCTTCAGCAAAGCCTGCTGCACGCCTTCGCCCGACACATCGCGGGTGATGGAGGGGTTGTCGGCCTTGCGGCTGATCTTGTCGATTTCGTCGATGTAGACGATGCCGCGCTGGGCGCGTTCGACGTCGTAATTGCAGTTCTGCAGCAGCTTCTGGATGATGTTCTCGACATCCTCGCCCACATAACCGGCTTCGGTCAGCGTGGTGGCGTCGGCAATGACGAAGGGCACATTCAGCAAGCGAGCCAGGGTCTGGGCCAGCAGGGTCTTGCCGGAACCGGTGGGGCCGATCAAGAGGATGTTGCTCTTGGACAGCTCGACCGTGTCCTTGGTGCCGGCCATATGGCGCAGGCGCTTGTAGTGGTTGTAAACCGCGACCGACAAGGTGCGCTTGGCGACATCCTGGCCGATCACGTACTGATCGAGGCTGGCCTTGATCTCGCTGGGCACCGGCAGATCAGACTTGCTGGCGCGCGCCTGCGGCGTGTCGGCCGGCACTTCGTCGCGGACGATGTCATTGCAGAGCTCGATGCACTCGTCGCAAATGAACACCGATGGGCCAGCGATCAGCTTCTTCACCTCATGCTGGCTTTTGCCGCAGAAGGAGCAGTACAGGACTTTTTCGCTGGAATTGCCTTTTTTCTCGGCCATGGATCTGCTTGTCTTTCAGGCGTGAATGCCTGCAGTGATGATAGTTCAAACGGACAAGGGGCCCTTTTCTGGATAAGGGCCCCCTCCTGCCGTCAATTGGGCCTGCTTTCAGGCCGCCAGCGAGCGGATGCTCAGGCGCGCTTCTCCACCACCTGGTCGATCAGGCCATAGGCCTGCGCTTCAGCGGCGGACATGTAGTAGTCGCGCTCGGTGTCGTTCTGGATCTTCTCCAGGCTCTGGCCCGAACGCTCAGCCAGGATGCGGTTCAGCTGCTCGCGGGTCTTGAGGATCTCGCGGGCGTGGATTTCGATGTCGGTGGCCTGACCCTGCGTGCCGCCCAACGGCTGATGGATCATGACTTTGGCGTTGGGCAAGGCCATGCGCTTGCCCTTGGCACCTGCAGCCAGCAGGAAGGCGCCCATGCTCGCAGCCATGCCCATGCACAGGGTGGACACCTGGGGCTTGATGAACTGCATGGTGTCGTAGATCGACATGCCGGCCGAGACGCTACCGCCGGGCGAGTTGATGTAGAGGAAGATGTCCTTGTCGGGGTTCTCGCTCTCCAGGAACAGCATCTGCGCGACTACCAAGTTGGCCACGGCATCGTTCACCGGTCCGACCAGGAAAATGATGCGCTCGCGCAGCAGGCGGCTGTAGATGTCATAGGCGCGCTCACCGCGACCCGATTGTTCGATGACGATGGGCACCATGCCCAGGTTGTTGATTTCCAGCGCGCTCATGGATGTTCTTCCTCAGAAAAATGGGCTTGATGACCGAACGACTTGCTTGCACCGACTAGGTATGGGGACTGATTATGTGGCCGCAAGAGAAAGCCTGAAAAAATGAAAAAAGGCGCCGGCCTTGCGGTACGGCGCCTTTCAGGCTGTCAGCAGCCGACGAGATCAGTTGCCGGCAGTGGCCATCAGTTCGTCGAAGGGCAGCGTCTTGTCGCTGACCTTGGCCTTGGCCAGCACGAAGTCGGTGACGTTGTTCTCAACGACCACGGCTTCCACTTCGGCCAGACGGTTGCGGTCGCTCAGGTACCAACGCACCACTTCAGCGGGCTTTTCGTAGCTCTGGGCCAGCTCTTCGATGTGCGCTTGCAGCTGCTCGGGCTTGGCTTGCAAGTTGTTGGCACGCACCAGCTCGGCCACCACCAGGCCCAGGCGCACGCGGCGCTCGGCTTGGGGCTTGAAGATTTCTTCGGGGATCGGCGCCTTGTCGGCATCCTTCACGCCACGCTTCTTCAGGTCTTCGCGAGCTGCGGCCACCAGGCGCTCGGCTTCGCCGGCCACCAGGGCGTTGGGCACGTCGAGTTCAGCGCTGGCCACCAGAGCTTCCATCACGGCGCCCTTGTTGCGAGCCAGCACGCGGAACTTGACTTCGCGCTCGAGGTTCTTCTTGATGTCGGCGCGCAGGCCGTCAACCGAGGCTTCACCAATGCCCAGGGACTTGGCGAAGGCTTCGTTCACTTCCGGCAGGTGCTGGGTTTCGATCTTCTTGACCGTCACCAGGAAGTCGGCTTCTTTGCCAGCCACGTCCTTGCCGTGATAGTCCTCGGGGAAGGCCAAGGGGAAGGTCTTGGACTCGCCCACCTTCATGCCGCGCACGGCCTTCTCGAAAGCTTCCAGCATCTGGCCTTCGCCGATGATGAATTGGAAACCGTCGGCCTTGCCGCCAGCGAAAGGCTCGCCGTCCAGCTTGCCTTCGAAATCGATGGTGACGCGGTCGCCATCGGCTGCGGCTTCAGCGGCGGCGCGCTGAGCGAAGGTGCGGCGCTGCTTGCGCAGGATGTCGACGGTCTTGTCGATCGCTTCTTCGGTCACTTCGCTGGCGACGCGCTCGACGTCGGCGGTGGACAGATCACCCAGCTTGACTTCCGGGTAGACCTCGAAGGTGGCGTCGAAAGCCATCTGGCCTTCGGGCGACTCTTCCTTCTGAGCGATCTTCGGAGCGCCGGCGACGCGCAGCTGCGCTTCGTTGGCGGCGGCCGAGAAAGCCTCGCCCAGCTTGTCGTTCATGACTTCGTACTGGACGGAGTAGCCATAACGCTGAGCGACCACGCTCATCGGCACCTTGCCGGGGCGGAAGCCATCGGCCTTGACGGTGCGGGCCAGTTTCTTGAGACGGTTCTCGACTTCGCTGTTGATGTCAGCGGCCGCCAGCGTGAGCGTGATGCGGCGTTCGAGCTTTTCGAGGGTTTCGACGGTGACAGCCATTTTTGACTCAGTACAAACAAAGTTATCTGGTGCGCGGGGCCGGACTCGAACCGGCACGCCGGTGAAGGCGTCAGGACCTAAACCTGGTGCGTCTACCAATTTCGCCACCCGCGCTAAGTGGATTCAAGCCTGCTTGGCTCGGCCCCCTCTCAGGAACCCTGCCTTGCAAGCCCGTGGCATTTCGGCAAACCGTGGATTGTAGCCAATTGGAGAGCCAAAAATTGAGCCCAAGGAAAACCCCCGGTCGGGGGCCATTCCTGGGGCTCAATCAGGAGCAGCAGCGAGGCCCGATGTGGCGCCGCAACTGCGAGACATTCAGAGCCCGGACGGGCTCAGCTGCGAGGGATTGAGCTGCGAGGGCGGCAGCTGCGAGTGCCCCTCTTCCGGCCGGCGCACACGGAACCAGGCCGCGTACATGGCTGGCAGCGCCAGCAGCGTCAGGGCGGTGGCGACGATCAAGCCGCCCATGATGGCCACGGCCATCGGCCCCCAGAACACGCTGCGCGACAACGGCACCATGGCCAGCACGGCGGCCGCCGCGGTCAGCACGATGGGCCGGAAACGCCGCACCGCCGACTCGACGATGGCGTTCCAGGCCGGCACACCACGGGCCCGGTCCTGCTCGATCTGATCGATCAAGATGACCGAGTTGCGCATGATCATGCCCATCAGCGCGATCACACCGAGCAGGGCCACGAAGCCAAACGGCTTGTCCAAGATCAGCAGTGCCGCCGCCACGCCCGCAATGCCCAGCGGCCCGGTCAGGAACACCAGCATGGAGCGCGAGAAACTCTGCAACTGCAGCATCAGCAGGGTGAAGGTGATGAAGAGCATCACCGGAACGCCGGCCGCGATCGAGCCCTGGCCCTTGCTGCTTTCCTCCACGGCCCCGGCCACTGAGATGCTGTAGCCCGGCGGCATCTTGGCCTGCAGCGCCTGCAGTTGCGGCCAGATCTGGGCGCTGACGGTGGCGCCCTGCATACCCTCGGTCACATCGCCCTGCACGGTCACCGCATAGCTGCGACCCTGGCGAGCCAGCACGCCGGGCTCCCAGGCAAAGCCGACCTTGGCGATCTGCGTCAGCGGCACCGAGCGGCCGGTGCCGGTCATGACATAAGCATTGGCGATGTCGGTGATGGCATTGCGCTCTTCCTGCGGCGGGCGCAGCACGATATCCACCAACTTGTCGCCCTCCCGGTACTGGCCGATGGTGGTGCCGGAGAACATGGTGCGCGAAGCCTGCGCCAAGCTCTGGCTGGTGACGCCCAGCGCGCGTGCCTTGTCTTGGTCGACATCGAGCTTGAGCACCTTGATGGACTCGCGCCAGTTGTCGTTGACGCCGCGCATATGCGGGTTGGCGCGAACAATCTCCTTGGCCTGATCGGCCCAGTAGCGCACCTGCTCGACCTTCTCGCCCGAGACACGGAACTGCACCGGATACGCCACCGGCGGCCCGTTGGGCAGCAGCTTGACGCGGGCGCGCACCTCCGGGAACTCCGCCGCCAGCAGCTCGGGCAGGCGCTTGCGCAAGGCCTCGCGCTCCTTCATGCCCTTGGGCAGGACGATGGCCTGGCTGACCGCCGGATCGGGGAAGACCACGTCCATGGGCAAGTAGAAGCGCGGCACGCCCGAACCGATCCAGGTGCTGACCGTCGAGACCCCCTCCTCCTTCAGCATGCGCGCCTCGAAGCGCTCCGCCACGGCGCGGCTTTGCTGGATGGTCGAGCCCTCGGGCAAGGTCATGTCGACCAGGATTTCGGGCCGGCTGGAATCCGGGAAGAACTGCTGCTGCACCCGGGTCATGCCCAGCAGGCCGAGTGCAAACACCAGCACGGTGGCGCCAATCGTCAGCCAGCGGTGCTGCACGCACCAACCCACGGCCGTGCGGAAGCGGCTGTAGAAGGGCGTGTCGAACATCTCGTGCGCCTGCCCCTCCTTGGCCGGGTGGGTGTGCAGGAGCAGCGCACCCAGGTAGGGCACGAAGTAGACCGACACAAACCAGGAAATCATCAACGCCGCCGCGGTGACGGCGAAGATGGCAAAGGTGTACTCGCCGGTCACCGACTTGGCCAGGCCGATCGGCAAAAAGCCCACCGCCGTGATCAGCGTGCCGGTCAGCATGGGCATGGCCGTCGCGTCGTAGGCGAAGGTGGCGGCGTACATCTTGTCGTAGCCTTCCTCCAGCTTGCGCACCATCATCTCGACGGCAATGATGGCGTCGTCCACCAGCAGGCCCAGGGCGATGATGAGCGAGCCCAGCGAAATCTTGTGCAGGCCCACGCTCCAATAAAACATGGTCACAAAAGTGATGGCCAGCACCAGCGGGATGGTGATCGCCACCACCAGGCCCGGCCAGATGTCCACACGCAGCGGCCGTGTGTGCAGGCCCAGGGCGATGAAGCTGACGGCCAGCACGATCACCACCGCCTCCAGCAGCACCTGCACGAACTCGTTGACCGAGCGGGTCACCGCCTGCGGCTGGTCCTGCACCTGCACCAGCTCGATGCCGGCCGGCAGGGTTTTGCGGATGGCGGCCGTGGCCTTCTGCAAGGCCTTGCCCATGGCGATGATGTCGCCGCCCTTGCCCATGGACACGCCCAGGGCGATCACATCCTTGCCCTGATGGCGCACCATCACGGCCGGTGGGTCGGCATAGCCGCGGCGCACCTCGGCGATGTCCGAGAGGCGCAAATTGCTGGCCTGGCCGGTCACCGGATTGATGGCGCGGATGGCGAAGTCCTTGAGCGCTTCCACCGAATTGAACTGGCCGCCGATGCGGATCTGCAAATTGCCGGCACCGGCATTGAGCACGCCGCCGCCCTCGACCGCGTTCTGCGCGCCGAGCTGGTTGATCACCTGACCGAAGTCCAGGCCCAGATTGGCCAGTCGCTTCTGCGAGACCTCGATGAAGACCTTCTCGGGCTGTGCGCCAAAGGTCTCGACCTTGGTCACATCGGGCACACGCAGCAGCTGCGAACGCACGCGCTCGGCATGCTCGCGCAGTTCCTCCGGCGAAAAGCCATCGGCCGAGAGCGCGAAGATGGAGCCGTAGACATCGCCGAACTCGTCGTTGAAGAAAGGCCCGTACACGCCTTGCGGCAGGGTGCCCTTCATATCGCCCAGGCGCTTGCGCACCTGGTACCAGACCTCGGGCACATCTTTGGCGGCCGAATCGTCCTTGAGCTGGAACACCGTCAACGATTCACCGGGCTTGGTGCTGCTGAGGATCTTGTCGCCCAGCGGCACTTCCTGCAGGGTCTTCTCGATCTTGTCGGTCACCTGCTCGGCCATCTGCTGGGCGGTGGCGCCCGGCCAGAAGGCCTGCACCACCATCACCCGGAAGGTGAAGGGCGGGTCCTCATCCTGGCCCAGCTGGAAATAGGCGGCAAAGCCCATGACCATGAGCACGATCATCAGGTAGCGGGTCAGCGCCGGGTGCTCCAGCGCCCAGCGTGACATATTGAAAGAATGGCGGCTGGCAGCCGCGGGCGCGTGGGGCTCGTGAAGGCTCATGCAGCGTGCTCCGGATCAGCGCGAAGCCGCGGCAGATGCTGCGGCAGGCAGCGCCTGCTCGTAGCGTTTGACCTTCTGGCCGCCCTTGAGCACATGCACGCCGGCCACCACCACCTCCTGGCCCGGTTTCAGGCCCGCAGCCACCACCACCTCGTTGCCGTCGGCGCCGCCGACCTGCACCGGCTGCTGCTTGACCGTCATCGAGCCCGGCTCCAGCACCCAGACCGAGGTCTGGCCCTGGGTCTGCAAGACCGCCGACAGCGGCAGCTTGATCACCTCGGCCACCCGCGGCGAGCTGAGCAGCACGGCCGCGGTCTGGCCGATGCGCGCATCGAGCTTGCCGGCATCGGCCTTGATCTGGAAGGTGCGCGTCACCGGATCGGTGGCGGCCGATACCTCGCGCAGACTCAGGGCATGGCTGGGTGCGGCGTCCGCGGCACCGGGCTTGATCTCGCTCCACAGCCGCACCGTCAAGCCGCCGGGCAGACCGGCCGCCTCACGCAGGCGGCCGAGCTGGTCCTCGGGCACCGAGAACACCACATCGCGCGGCCCGTCATGCGCCAGCTGCAGCACCGGCGTGCCGGCGCCGACCACCATGCCGGGCTCGGCAAACACGGCCGTCACCACGCCAGCCGCATCGGCGGTCAGCTGGGCATAGGCCACCTGGTTGTTCTGGGCCTCGAACTGGGTGCGGGCCTGCTCGAGCTGGGCTTGCGCGGCCTTGAAGGCCAGGTCGCGGCGCTCCAGCTCGGCAGCGCTGATGAAGCCCTGCTGCTGCAGCTCGATGAAGCGCTTGAGCTCGGCGCCCAATTGATCGCGGTTGGCGCGGGCGGCTTGCAAGCCGGCCTTGGCTGCCTGCTGGCCCAGCACCAGGTCCTGCGGGTCGATCACCGCCAGCACCTGGCCGGCCTGCACCCGATCGCCGACATTGACCTTGCGGCTGAGCACCTTGCCACCGACACGGAAGGACAGACGGGACTCCACCCGGGCGCGAACTTCGGCCGCGTACTCGTGAACCTGGCCGCTCGAGGCCGATTGCAGGGTCAGGGTGCGCACGGCCCGCTCGGGCTCGGGGGCGGCCTCCTGCTTGCCACAAGCACCCAGCAAGGCCACGAGCGGAAAAACAAGCGCGAGAGCAGAAAGCTGGCGGGCACGGCGGGTGACGGTGTGGGGCATGAATGACCTCGAATCGTGCTTCACCGCCGCGCGGTCGCTGGAGTCAGCGCCGCGGCTTGCCGGTGAGCGTGGAGCAGAAAAACCTGGGCCTGACCGGCCAGAATCGCCGTTACTGACCAACCGGTCAGCAATGTATTCAAGCGATTCGGCACTGTCAAACCAGTGAAAACGGCGCATTGCAGGCTTGTCTTGCCGCCGACAAGCCTGAACGCACCCACAATCCTGGCCGTGAGCATAGAACACTACGAAAACTTTCCTGTTGCTTCCTGGCTGTGCCCGCCGCATTTGCGGCCGGCTGTGGCCGCGATCTATCACTTCGCCCGCTGCGCCGACGATCTGGCCGATGAGGGTCAGGTCAGCACCGAGCAGCGCCAGCAGGACCTGCAGGCCTACCGTGCCGACCTGAACGCCGTGCTGGCCGGCCGGCCCGATTCCGGCCGCTGGCACGCCGCCGTGTTCGCCGGCCTGGCCCGGGTCCTGCCCCAATATCGGCTGCCCGCGCCCTTGCTGAATGATTTGATCTCGGCCTTCGAGCAGGATCTGGTCAAGACCTCCTACCTCGACCGCGCCGAGTTGCTGGACTACTGCCGCCGCTCGGCCAATCCGGTCGGCCGCTTGCTGCTGCATCTCTACGGCATCGACGATGCCGTGGCCTTGCAGCGCTCGGACGCCATCTGCAGCAGCCTGCAGCTGATCAACTTCTGGCAGGACTTCAGCCGCGACGGCCCACGCGGCCGGCTCTACGTGCCCGAGAGCGATTTGCAGCGCCACGGGCTCAGCGGCGACGACATCCTGGCCTGCCGGGACAGCGCCTCGGCGCGGCGCCTGATTGCCGAGCTGTGCGACTGGGCTGAAGCCTTGATGCAGCAGGGCGCACCCCTGGTGCACCAGATTCCCGGGCGGGCCGGCTGGGAGTTGCGGGCGGTGGTACAAGGCGGCCTGCGCATTCTTGCGAAAATCCGCGCCATGCATCACGCCAGTCTTCTTCACCGCCCGGCCATTGCGCCATTTGACGCCCCGGCCCTGCTCTGGGCCTGCCTGCGCATGGGTCGCAGCCGCACGCTGCAACAAGCCGCCACGGCCGACCTGCGGCTGAGCGCCGCACAAGCCGAGGGCCGTCTGTGAGCCCGGAACAGTATGTGCAGGACAAGGCCGCCAAGAGCGGCTCGAGTTTCTATTACGCCTTTCTCTTTCTGCCGCCCGAGCGGCGTGCGGCCATCACGGCCTTCTATGCCTTCTGCCGCGAGGTGGACGATGTGGTGGACGAGATCGAGGACCTGGGCGTGGCCTCGACCAAGCTGGCCTGGTGGCGCAAGGAGGCGAGCCAGGCCTTCGCCGGCCAGCCCCAGCATCCGGTGATGAAAGCCTTGATGCCGCATTGCGCGGCCTTCGACATCCGGCTCGAGCACCTGAACGCCGTCATCGAGGGCTGCCAGATGGATCTGGAGCAAACCCGTTACCTCGACTACCCCGGCCTGCAGCGCTACTGCCATCTGGTGGCCGGCGTGGTGGGTGAGGTGGCGTCCGGTATCTTCGGTCGCAGCCAGCCCGAAACCATTGCCTACGCCCACAAGCTGGGCCAGGCCATGCAGCTGACCAACATCATCCGCGACGTCGGCGATGACGCGCGCCGCGGCCGCATCTACCTGCCCATCTCGGAGCTTCAGCAGTTCGATGTCAAGGCGCATGAGATCCTGCTGCGCAAAAAGCCCTGGGGCTACAGCGAGCGCTTCAGCGCCTTGATGAAGTTCCAGGCGGCACGCGCCCACCAGCTCTACGACGAGGCCTTTGCCCTGCTGCCCGAGGCCGACCGCAAGGCGCAGAAGCCCGGCCTGATGATGGCCAATATCTACCGCGCCCTGCTGCGCGAGATCGAGGCCGAGAGCTTCCGCGTGCTGGAGCAGCGCATCTCGCTGACGCCGCTGCGCAAGCTCTGGCTGGCCATGCGCACCAACTGGCTGGGCCGCTGATGCCCGCAAAAGCGCGCGGCCTGCGCGTGGCCGTGGTCGGCGGCGGCTGGGCCGGTCTCGCTGCAGCGGTGCGCGCCTGCGAGGCCGGCCACCAGCTTGAGCTGTTCGACATGGCCGGCCAGCTTGGCGGCCGCGCGCGCAGCCTGCCGCCTGACGAAGCCGGCCTGCGTCTGGACAATGGCCAGCACATCCTGATCGGCGCCTACCGGCGCAGCCTGGCGCTGATGCGCCACCTGGGCCTCTCTCCCGAGGCCGCCCTGCTGCGCCAGCCGCTGCGTCTGCGCTATCCCGGGCATGAAGGCCTGCGCCTGCCGCCCGGCGCGGCCCTGCCCGCCTTTGTGCGCGGCGTGCTGGCCTGCAGACGCTGGCCCTGGTCGGCGCGGCTGGGCCTGCTGCTCGGCGCGACCGGCTGGCTGCTGCGCGGCTTTCGCTGCGCGCCCTTGCTCAGCGTGGCCGAGCTCTGCCAAGGCCTGCCGCGGCCCGTCAAGGACGAGCTGATCGATCCGCTCTGCGTCGCGGCGCTCAACACACCGGCCGCGCAGGCCAGCGCCAGCGTGTTCCTGCGCGTGCTGCACGACGCCCTTTTCAACGGCCCCGGCAGCTCGGACCTGCTGCTGCCGCGCCGGCCGCTGAGCGAGCTGCTGGCCGAGCCGGCGCAGGCGTGGCTGCTGGGCCAGGGCGCCGTGCTGCGGCTCAGCCAGCGGGTGCAATCGCTGACCGCCAGCGCCGAAGGCGGTTGGCAGGTCGACGGCCAAGCCTTTGACCGCGTCATCCTCGCCTGCAGCGCCGCCGAGGCTGCCCGTTTGAGCTCCCCGTTGGCACCGGCCTGGAGCGCCCAGGCCGCCGCCCTGCACTATCAGCCCATCATCACGGTCTATCTGCAACACCCCGGCCCCGCCTGGCCCGCCCCCATGCTGGCATTGCAGGAAGGGCCGCAGGCGCCGGCCCAGTTTGCCTTCGATCTGGGGCAGCTCAGCGCCGAGGCCGCCGGCCGCTCGGCCTGGGTGATCAGCGGGGCCGCGCCCTGGGTCGAGCGAGGGCTGGACGCCGCCGCGGAAGCCGTGCGACAGCAGGCCCAACAAGAGCTGGGCTGGACCGAAGCGCCGACCGTGATCCGCGTGCTGGCCGAGAAACGCGCGACCTTTGCCTGCACCCCAGGGCTGCAGCGCCCGCCCGCTGCCATCGCTCCCGGCTTGTGGGCGGCGGGAGACTACGTCGCCGGGCCCTACCCGGCCACGCTCGAGGGGGCGGTGTTGGCGGGGGAGTTTGCGGCGGCGAATCTATAGCCCGGTCGCCGCTTCCTTGCCTCAAAAAGGCGGTGCAAACGGCGCCACAGGACTAGAAGGGCAGCGCAAAAGGCGCCACAGGACTAGAAGGGCGGCGCAAACGGCGCCGCCAGAGGCTCACCCACAAACACCCCCTGCCCCGGCCAGGCCACGCTGTGCCAGTAGGCCTCCAGGGCACTCAAACCCTGGGCATAGCTGAGCAGCAGGATTTGCGGGTGCGGGAACTTCTGCAGGTGGTTGCAGGGCTCGCTGACGGTGCCGTAGCTGGCCGTGGCACCCGACTCCAACCAGTCGAGTGCGCTCATCTGCTCCTGCGGGCTGTTGCGCTCCAGCAGGCCGCCGAACGAGGTCAGGTGATCGGCCAGCGCGCCGGGCAGCCAATCGATGCGGTCCAGGCCCTCCACCCGGGCCAAGCCGGTCACCATCAACAAGGCGCGAGGCAGGCGGGCGGGCAAGGCTTCGCTGGACTCGCGCCGCGCCTCCAGGCCCAGGGCCCGGATGCTGCTGGCCGGCGGGAACAGGACCGAGCGCACACTGCGCGCCGCATCGGGCGTGCTGACGAAATAGGCCTGTGCCGGCACGAAGGATGGCAGGCTGTGATCGGCGGCGATGCCGCGCTCGATCAAGGCCTGGGCGCTCTCGACCGATCGGGCGGCCAGCAGCATGGAGGGGCGCAGGCCCAGGTCGCTGAAGGGCTTGCGACCTGGGTAGCTGAAGTACGGCGAAGGCCGGCTCGGCGCGCAGCTCTGCTTGCAGATCTCAGGCTGGAAACCCAGGGCCAGGGCCGAGGTGATGGAGTTGCATTCCACCGCATAGGGTTGGGTCCAGGCCAGGGCCAGGCCTTGCACCTGGGGGCCCATGCGCTGGCGCACACTGGCTTGCAAAGCCTCGAACTCGGGCAGGCTCAAGCTCGCACGCACAGGGAGCTGCACGCGCAAGATCTGCGCCTCGGGGATGCCGCGCCGGCGCGCGTAGTACTCACCCACCGCCACGGAATAGGGGTCGTTGCTGTTGATCAGGAGGCCCAGCTCGGCCGCGGTCAGGCGGCCTTGCAGCTTGGGTAGACGCAGCCAACTCGGGGCCGGAGCGGCCCGCGCTGGCGCGCTGGCTGCCGAGTTCGCACTCGAAGACGCGGATGAGCTGCCCGCCGCGCTGGATGCCGGCTGCTGCGGCCCGGCTGCCGGTGGCGCCTGGGTCAGCGCCGCGGCGGGATCGATGAGCGCTTGAGCCTGCACCGCCAGCGCCAGCGACATGCCGGCGGCTGCCAAGCCCAGCCATTGCACGATGCGAACTGCCAGCGCTGTTGCGCGGGCGAAACCATGTCGTGAGCTGAATCTATTTTTCGCAATGCAAAACAAGCCGAAACCTCGCACAATCTGCGCATGAAGAACAAAGAAGCTCAAACGCCTGCCATCCAGGTGCTGGAGCGCACGTTTGCGCTGCTCGATGTGCTGGCCAGCCACCAGGACCCGGTCTCGCTGAAAGAAATCGCCGAGACCACCGGCCTGCACCCCTCGACCGCGCACCGCATTCTCAACGACCTGGCCATCGGCCGCTTCGTCGATCGGCCCGAAGCCGGCAGCTACCGCCTGGGCATGCGCATGCTGGAGCTGGGCAATCTGGTCAAGGCGCGGCTCGATGTCCGCGACGCCGCCCTGGGCCCCATGCGCGAGCTGCACAAATTCACCCACCAGCCGGTCAATCTGTCAGTGCGCCAGGGCGATGAGATTGTCTACATCGAGCGCACCTACAGCGAACGCTCGGGCATGCAGGTGGTGCGCGCCGTCGGCGGCCGTGCCCCGCTGCACCTGACTTCGGTGGGCAAGCTCTTTCTGGCCAGCGACGACCCGACACGAGTGCGCGCCTACGCCACCCGCACCGGCCTGGCCGGCCACACCCGCAACAGCCTGACCGAGATTGGCGCCCTGGAGCGCGAACTGGCCATCATCCGCCAGCGCGGCCTGTCGCGCGACGACGAAGAACTGGAACTGGGCGTGCGCTGCATGGCCGCCGGCATCTACGACGACCAAGCCAAGCTGGTGGCCGGCCTGTCCATCTCGGCCCCGGCCGACCGGCTGGAAGAAAGCTGGCTGGCGCGGCTCAAGGAAACTGCCGCGCAGATTTCGGCCTCTTTGGGCTACCGCGGCTGAAGCCTCAGGCTTGCTTGCATCAGGTCGACAGGCAATAAAAAAACGCGCTCGAGGAGCGCGTTTTTCATGGCTGAATCGGAGCCCGCTCAGATCGTCGGCTTGGCGTGCACCGCCGCAGTGGCGCTGGGGTTGCTGCTGATCCATTTGCGCACGCGCTCGGCGTCGGCAATTCGGGTGTATTTACCGGTCGAATCCAGGAAGACCATGATCAGCTTGCGGCCGGCCATGCGGGCCTGCATGACCAGGCAACGGCCCGCTTCATTGATGAAGCCGGTCTTCTGCAGGCCGATGTCCCAGGCGGGGTTGCTGACCAGGGCATTGGTGCTGTGGAATTGCAGCTGGCGGCGGCCCAGAGCAACTTGGTATTCCTTGGAGGTGGACAGCTCGCGCAGCAGGGGCACCTCGTGCGCCACTTTCACCAGTGCAGCCAGATCCTTGGCGCTGGACTGGTTGCGGCTGGACAGGCCAGTGGGCTCGACATAGTGCGTGTCCGTCATGCCCAGGGACTGGGCCTTGTGGTTCATGGCCGCCACAAAAGTGGCCAGGCCGCCGGGGTAGTTGCGACCCAGCGCATTGGCGGCGCGGTTTTCCGAGGACATCAGGGCCAGATGCATCATCTCGCCACGGGTCAGCGTGGCGCCGACGGTCAGGCGCGAGCGGGTGTACTTTTCCGAGTCGACATCTTCCTCGGTGATGGTCAGCTTCTCGTCCATGGACTGGCCGGCTTCCACCACCACCAAGGCCGTCATCAGCTTGGTGATCGAGGCGATGGGTAGCACGGCCTGCGAGTTCTTGGCGAACAGGACTTCGTTGGTGTCTTGGTCGAGCACCAGCGCCACGCTGGACTTGAGCTTGAGCGAATCTTCAACCGCGTGCAGGCCGTAGAGCTGACCGAAAGTCGGCTTGGCCGCCGCCTCAACTGCTGCCGCTGCGCCAAGCGCCACTGCGGTCTTGCCGGCCTTGGACTTCACCGAAGTCCGGCCACTCGCCTTGACCGTCGATTTGGCTTGCGCGGCGCGGGCCGCTTTGCTCAAGTGCGTGCTGCGCGCGGCAGGCTTAGCGGCGCGGGCATTCTTGGCCACCAGGGCCTTGTTCGAGCTGGCGGCCTCGGCCACCGGTGCGGCGCCGAGAAAACCGGCCATGACCAGCGCCAGGCTGGCAGACAGGTGCGTCAACTGCTTCGAGAAATTGTTCTTCAAACTGGGCCCCCAACAACTGTCGGCAGTGTAGGTGAAAGGAAAAATACAGGCAAGATCAATCGCTTAGCGCAGACTCTTAAAGCTGGAGAAAGCCGTCAAAACAGCCTTCTCCAGCCCGCTGGCGCGCCGCAGAAGGCCCGGGGCCGCGGGCCTCAACGCCCGATCAGCCCTGCGCCGCAACCCGCTCGGTCTTGCTTTGCAGCTTGTTCAGCGCGCTCAAATATGCCTTGGCCGAGGCGACCACGATATCGGGATCGGCCCCCACGCCATTGACCACGCGACCGGCATGCTGCAAACGCACCGTCACCTCGCCTTGCGATTCTGTGCTGCCGCTGGTGATGGCATTGACCGAATAGAGCAGCATCTCAGCGCCACTTTGGACGGTGGATTCGATGGCGCGTAGAACCGCATCCACCGGCCCGTTGCCGCTGCTCTCGGCCCGGTGTTCTTGCGCGCCGACCGCAAACACCACACTGGCGTGCGGCTGCTCGCCCATCTCGGAGCGCTGCGACAGCGCGACCAGGCGGTAGTGCTCCTGGTCCGAGCTGACCGACTCGTCCATCACCAGGGCGATGATGTCCTCGTCGAAGATCTCGTTCTTGCGGTCGGCCAGATCCTTGAAGCGCACGAAAGCAGCATTGACCTCGGCCTCCGACTCGAGCGCGATGCCCAACTCTTGCAGGCGCTGCTTGAAAGCATTGCGGCCACTGAGCTTGCCGAGCACGATCTTGTTGGCGCTCCAACCCACATCTTCGGCGCGCATGATCTCGTAGGTGTCACGGGCCTTGAGCACGCCGTCCTGGTGGATGCCGGAGGCATGGGCAAAAGCATTGGCGCCCACCACCGCCTTGTTGGGCTGCACCACAAAGCCGGTGGTCTGCGAGACCAGGCGCGAGGCGGCGACGATGTGCGACGCGTCGATATTGCAATCGAGGCCGAAGTAGTCGCGACGGGTCTTGACGGCCATCACCACTTCTTCCAGCGAACAGTTGCCCGCACGCTCGCCCAGTCCGTTGATGGTGCATTCGATCTGACGCGCTCCGCCGATCTTCACGCCGGCCAGGGAATTGGCCACGGCCATGCCCAGGTCGTTGTGGCAGTGCACGGACCAGATCGCCTGATCCGAGTTGGGCACGCGCTCGCGCAGGGTCTTGATGAAGTTGCCGTAGAGCTCCGGGATGGCATAGCCCACGGTGTCCGGGATGTTGATGGTGCGGGCGCCTTCCTTGATCACCGCTTCGATCACGCGGGCCAGGAAATCCGGATCGGAGCGGTAACCGTCTTCCGGCGAGAACTCCACATCGCCGGTCACATTGCGGGCAAAGCGCACGGCCTGGATCGCCTGCTCCAGCACCTGCTCACGTGTCATGCGCAGCTTCTTCTCCATATGGAGCTCGCTGGTGGCGATGAAGGTGTGGATGCGCGAGCGCGCCGCGCCCTTGAGCGCCTCGGCCGCACGGGCGATGTCGCGATCGTTGGCGCGGGCCAGCGAGCAGATGGTGCTTTCGCGCACAGCGTCGGCAATCGCCTTGACCGCCTCGAAATCACCGTTCGAGGAAGCTGCAAAGCCCGCCTCGATCACATCGACCTTGAGCCGCTCGAGCTGACGCGCAATGCGTAGCTTTTCGTCCTTCGTCATCGAGGCGCCGGGCGATTGCTCGCCGTCGCGCAAGGTGGTGTCGAAGATGATCAGCTGGTCAGCCATGAGGGTCTCCAAGTGGCTCGGGTTGAGGGACAGAAAAACAAAACGGCCCGCGAAGCAGATGCTTGGCGGGCCGGTGATGTGCGAGGAAACTGGTGTGTAACGACGTGCGCGATCAGCGGGCCCGGGGCTCGATGGCTAGTAGCAGCAGTGCGGATGCGGTAGTCGACGACATGGGCTTGAATATAGCACGCGAAATACACGCCAAAGCGCGGGCGCCTCAGTCGTGCAAGCCCTTTTCATCGGGCTCGTCGGTCGATGTGGCGATCACGCTGACCGGCTTGCCCTTCATGCGCTTGTAGCCGTAAACCACATAGCCCGAAAGGCCGTAGGCACAGAACAAGCCAAAGAGCACGCGCGGCGGGTCGATGTTGATAACGGCAATCCCCAGCGCAATCGCCACGATCACGATGAAGGGGACCGAACGCTTGAAGCTCACATCCTTGAAGCTGTAGAACGGCGCATTGGTGACCATGGTCAGGCCCGCGTACAGCGTGAAGCCAAACGCCACCCAGGCCAGCGAAGGCGTGCTGTGGATGGCCTTGAAGCCGGCGTCATCCACCACCCAGACCAGGCCCATCACCAGGGCCGCGGCGGCCGGGCTGGGCACACCCTGGAAGAAGCGCTTGTCCACCACCGCGATATTGGTGTTGAAGCGCGCCAGACGCAGGGCGGCACCGGCGATGTAAACGAAAGCCGCGAACCAGCCCCACTTGCCCAAGCCAGACAAGGCCCAGATGTACATGATCAGCGCCGGCGCGGCGCCGAAGGAGACCATGTCAGAGAGGCTGTCCATTTGCTCGCCGAAGGTGCTCTGCGTGTTGGTCATGCGCGCCACACGGCCGTCCAGGCTGTCCAGCACCATGGCCGCAAAAATGCCGTAGGCCGATTGTTCGAAGCGGCCATTCATTGCCATCACGATGGCGTAAAACCCGCTGAACAGGGCCGCCAAGGTGAAGAGATTGGGCAGGATGTAGATGCCCTTGCGGCGCCGGCGCACCGGCTCGTGCGCCTCGATGTCCTCATCGTCAGGCAGGGCTGCGGGCAGTGGATTCTTGGGATCGGTCATGGGGCGCAAGGATACAACAGGGGCTCCAAAGAAAAAGCCGCGAACAGGTCGCGGCTTTGCTGCTTGGAGCACTCAGCCAGTCCACACGAGATGTGGACTGACCTTCGGATGGCGTCGGACAGCGCTCAAGCGCTGTCCTCGGTCCCTCCTCAGTTCTTGCTCTGATCGACCAGGCGGTTCTTCTTGATCCAGGGCATCATGGCGCGCAGCTTCTCGCCCACTTGCTCGATCGGATGCTCGGCGGTCAAGCGGCGGCGGCTCAGCAGGGTCGGTGCGCCGGCCTTGTTTTCCAGGATGAAGCTCTTGGCGTACTCGCCGGTCTGAATATCCTTCAGGCATTGACGCATGGCGTTCTTGGTCGCCTCGGTCACCACGCGCGGGCCGGTCACGTACTCGCCGTACTCGGCGTTGTTGGAGATCGAGTAGTTCATGTTGGCGATACCGCCTTCATAAATCAGGTCGACGATCAGCTTCAGCTCGTGCAGGCACTCGAAGTAAGCCATTTCGGGCGCGTAGCCGGCTTCGGTCAAGGTTTCAAAACCGGCCTTGATCAGCTCCACGGCGCCGCCGCACAGCACGGCTTGCTCGCCGAACAGATCGGTCTCGGTCTCTTCGCGGAAGTTGGTCTCGATGATGCCGGCCTTGCCACCACCATTGGCGGAGGCATAGCTCAGGGCCAGATCGCGGGCGCGGCCGGTCTTGTCGGCGTAGACAGCGATCAGGTGGGGCACGCCGCCACCCTGGGTGTAGGTGCCGCGCACGGTGTGGCCAGGGGCCTTGGGCGCGACCATCCAGACATCCAGATCAGCGCGCGGCGTGACCTGGCCGTAGTGCACATTGAAGCCGTGAGCGAAGGCCAGCGAAGCGCCGGGCTTGATATGGGGCTCGACCTCGTTCTTGTAGACCTCGGCGATCTGCTCGTCGGGCAGCAGGATCATGACCACATCTGCGGCCTTCACGGCCTCAGCGATCTCGGCCACCTTCAGGCCAGCGTTCTCGGCCTTGGCCCAGGACGCGCCGCTGCGGCGCAGACCGACGGTGACCTTGACGCCGCTGTCGTTCAGATTTTGCGCATGGGCATGGCCTTGTGAGCCGTAGCCGATGATGGTGACGTTCTTGCCCTTGATGAGGCTGAGGTCGGCGTCCTTGTCATAAAAAACGTTCATGTCGGTCTCCAGAAAAATTCAGTGAATTGGTCGAAAAAGAAGGGGTGGGTACTGCCAGAAGGGTCAGATGAAATCGGGCGTCATCTACAGGCGCAGAATGCGCTCGCCGCGGCCGATGCCGCTGGTGCCGGTGCGCACCGTTTCCAGGATGGAGGCGCGGTCGATCGCACCGATGAAGGCATCGAGCTTGCTGGCATCGCCGGTCAGCTCGATGGTGTAGGTCTTCTCGGTCACATCGATGATGCGGCCGCGGAAGATGTCGGCGGTGCGTTTCATCTCTTCGCGCTCCTTGCCGACCGCGCGCACCTTGATGAGCATGAGCTCGCGCTCGGTGTAGTTGCCTTCGGTCAGGTCCACGACCTTGACCACTTCGATCAGGCGGTTCAGGTGTTTGGTGATCTGCTCGATCACCTCGTCCGAACCGGTGGTGACGATGGTCATGCGCGACAGCGAGGCATCCTCGGTCGGCGCCACGGTCAGGCTCTCGATGTTGTAGCCACGGGCGGAGAACAGGGCAACGACGCGGGACAGCGCGCCCGGCTCGTTCTCGATGAGCAGTGCAATGATGTGTTTCATGGGTGTGGTCTCGTCCTTCGCGCTCTTCAAACCGGCGGCGGTAACCGACGGCTCTTGGCCACGCTCTTCGATGGAGGGAAACGGGTGCGAGGCTTGGGCGAAGTGCTGCGGGCTGGACCTCTGACATCAGCGCGGTAACGCTGGCGCCCAGGCCCTGCCCTCAGGCACTCACAGGTCCTCGGACCCCAGGCGCATTTCCGAAATGCCCTTGCCCGCCTGGACCATGGGCCAGACGTTCTCGGTCGGATCGGTGCGGATGTCGAGAAAGACCGTGCGGTCCTTCAGGCGCATGGCTTCACGCAGCGCGCCTTCGACATCACCGGGCTTTTCGACCAGCAGGCCGACATGGCCGTAGGCCTCGGCCAGCTTGACGAAATCGGGCAGCGCTTCCATATAGCTGTGGGAGTAGCGCTTGCCGTAGTCCAGCTCCTGCCACTGGCGCACCATGCCGAGGTAGCGGTTGTTCAAGGCGACGATCTTGACCGGCGTCTTGTACTGCTGGCAGGTGGACAGTTCCTGGATGCACATCTGGATGCTGCCCTCGCCGGTGACGCAGAACACGTCCGATTCCGGCTTGGCGAGCTTGATGCCCATGGCGTAGGGCAGGCCCACACCCATGGTGCCGAGGCCGCCGGAGTTGATCCAGCGGCGCGGTTCTTCGAAGCGGTAGAACTGGGCCGCCCACATCTGGTGCTGACCCACATCGGAGGTGATGTAGGCGTCGCGGTCCTTGGTCAAGTTCCACAAGGTCTCAACCACCATCTGCGGCTTGATCACCTCAGTGGAGGGCTTGTAGGCCAGACACTCGCGGCGGCGCCACTCGTTGATCTGGCTCCACCAAGCGTTGATGGAGGCCGAATCGGGCTTGGCCTGTGCTTCCTTGATCTGGAAGATCAGCTCTTGCAGCACGTCCTTGACGTCACCGACGATGGGGATGTCCACGCGCACACGCTTGGAGATCGAGGACGGGTCGATGTCCACATGGATGATCTTGCGCTCGACCTGGGCGAAGTGCTTGGGGTTGCCGATCACGCGGTCATCGAAACGAGCGCCCACGGCCAGCAGCACATCGCAGTGCTGCATGGTCATATTCGCTTCGTAGGTGCCGTGCATGCCCAGCATGCCCAGGAACTTGGGGTCACTCGCGGGAATGGCGCCCAGGCCCATCAAGGTATTGGTGCAGGGGTAGCCCAGCAGATTGACCAGCTCACGCAGCTCGGCTGAGGACTCACCCAAGATGACGCCGCCACCCGAGTAGATGTAGGGGCGTTTGGCCTGTAGCAAGAGCTGCACGGCCTTGCGGATCTGGCCCGAGTGGCCCTTGCGCGCCGGGTTGTAGGAGCGCATCTCCACATGCTTGGGGTACTCGAAGGCAGCGCCCAGCTTGGCCATGGAGACATCCTTGGGGATGTCCACCACCACCGGACCGGGCCGGCCGGTGCGGGCGATGTGGAAGGCCTTCTTCATCGTCATGGCCAAATCGCGCACATCCTTGACCAGGAAGTTGTGCTTGACGATGGGCCGGGTGATGCCGACGGTGTCACATTCCTGGAAGGCATCCAGACCGATCGCCGGCGTCGGCACCTGGCCGGTCACGATCACCATGGGGATCGAGTCCATATAGGCCGTGGCGATGCCGGTGATGGCATTGGTCACGCCCGGACCCGAGGTCACCAGGGCGACGCCGACGTCGCCGGTGGCGCGGGCATAGCCGTCAGCCGCATGCACGGCAGCCTGCTCATGGCGAACCAGAACGTGTTGGATGGTTTCCTGTTTGTACAGTGCGTCGTAGATGTACAGCACCGCGCCGCCGGGATAGCCCCAAAGGAATTGAACACCTTCGGCCTGCAGGCAGCGAACCAGAATCTCGGAACCGTTGAGGTCCGACGAGGAAGGAGAGGAATTTGAGGAGTGAGGCTGCGCACGACCATCCGAGGCCGCAACGCGCTTGACTTCCGCGCTAGACATGTCCATTTCGAACCTTTGTGAATTTCTCTAACGAAAAACCATCGGTGTCCCTTCTCGCACCCTTGTGAGGTGGACTCGGAACCTGCGCGATCAAAAAACTTGGCACCCGGGTCGGGCAAGCCAGTCTGAGACCAGTGACTTCATTGTGCGAAGCAGCATTATGCACCGACTCGGGTGCGCCTCCCTCGACTTGCTCGCCTAGAACGGCGCTCTGGCGCCACGCAATGCGATACTTCGCGCTGTTTTGCCAGTCCGGGCTTGCCGCCCTCCTCCTCCTTGGCCACCGACAAAGAACTCAACGATTTCCTGCGCAGCGTCGACCAACGCGCGTTCAAACGCACCGCTTACATGGTGCGTGACGACGATGCCGCGCTGGACATCGTGCAAGACGCCATGATCCGCCTGGCCGAAAAGTACTTCGACCGCCCGGCGGCCGAACTGCCCATGCTGTTCCAGCGCATCCTGTCCAACGCGACCATGGATTACTTCCGGCGCAAGAAGGTGCGCAACGGGGTGATGCAGAACATGTCGGACTTCGAAGGCAGCGACGAGGACGGCGATTTCGACCTGCTCGAAATGCTGGAAGGCCAGGAGGGCGCGCTGGGCGCCTTGAGTGCGGCCGACGAGGTATCTCGGGCCCAGATCTTGCAGGTCATTGATGCGGAAGTGGCGGAGCTGCCGGCGCGTCAACGGGAAGCTTTCCTGCTGCGTTACTGGGAGGAACTGGATGTCGCGGAGACCGCCAGCGTCATGGGCTGCTCGGAAGGCAGTGTTAAAACTCACTGCTCCCGTGCCACGCATGCATTGGCAAAATCGCTGAAGGCCAAGGGAATCACACTATGAACACGTCGAAGCACTCACAGTTTGCGCAAGAGCTGGACGCCCGCGTGGCACGTTTCGGCCTGCGCGTGGCCGCTGGCTTGAGCGAACGCAGCCAGGCCTTGCCGGCCGACGTCAACGAACGTCTGCGCTTCGCCCGCGAGCAAGCCATGCTCAAGGCCCGCGAGGCGCGTGCCGCGCAAGCGGAGCTGGCCCCCAGCACCCGCGTGGTGCGCGCGGGCGCCGCCCTGGCCCTGTTTGGGGGCGCGAGTTCGCCGCGCTGGCTGAAATTCGCCTCGCTGATGCCGCTGTGCATGCTGGTGCTGGGCCTGGCGCTGATCCAGCATGGCCAGTTCTACGAACAGATCCTGGCTGCCGCCGAGGTGGACACCGCCTTGCTGGCCGACAACCTGCCGCCCTCAGCCTACAGCGACCCGGGCTTCTCTGAATTCCTGAGCGATGAGCAAGACTGACGGATGCGCACCTTGGTTTCTCTGAAAGGCGCGTCCATTCGACCTGAACTCGCCCTCCTCTGCCGCGGCATTGCCGCGGCTGTCTTATTGAGCTTTGGTGCATCGGCCGTGCTCGCGCAAGCGCTGCCCGCCGACGCTGCCAGCGCAGCTCTGCCGCCCCCTGCCGCTCTGCCTGCTGCGAGCGCCGTGCCCGCCGCCAAAGCCCTGCCCCCAGCGCAAGCCGCCTCAGCCGCCAAGCGCGCTGCCGCCCCCATCCTGGGCGCCGGCACCGCGTTGCTTCCGCCGGCCTGGCAAGGCCTGAGCGCCACGCAGAAGAAAATCCTCGCCCCGCTCGAACGCGACTGGGACGGCCTGGACGCCGGGCGCAAGAGCAAGTGGCTGGAAGTCGCCCAGCGCTTCCCAGCCTTGCCGGCTGACGAGCAAGCGCGCATGCAAGAGCGCATGCGTGACTGGACCCGCCTCAGCGCAGCCGAGCGCCAGCTAGCACGGGCCGGCTTTCAGGCCGCCGCCCAGCAGCTGAACCCCGGTGACCGCCAGGCCAAGTGGGAGGCCTACCAGGCCCTGCCGCCCGAAAAGCGCCAGCAACTGGCCGACAAGGCCGCCAAGAAACAGGCCCCGAAAAAAGTCGGCGTGCCGACGGCTGCGGCGATCGAGAGCCAGAGCAAGTCCAATCTGGTGCCGGCTCTGCCCAAGAACCTGCCGGTCAAGCCGGTGGCGCCGTCCCTGCTGCAAGCCAAGCCGGGCGTCAGCACCGTGCTGATCACCCAAACGGCGTTGCGCCCGAGCCACCAGCGAGCGGGCCAGACCAAGGTCTGGGCTGACCCCAATCTGGTCGACAGCAAGACTTTGCTGCCCAAACGACCAGCGGCCACCAGCACGCCCGCCCCGACTCCAGCCGCCTCAGCCTCCTGATTCATGAGCGACTCTGATTCCTCGACGCCCGCGCTGCCGCGGGCGCCTGGCTTGGCGCGACGCCTGGCCGCCTTCATGTACGAGGGCATTCTGCTGTTCGCCGTGGCCATGGCCACCGGCCTGGTCTATTCACCGCTGGCCCAGCAGCGCCACGCACTCGAGCACCGAAGCGGCTTGATGCTGGCCCTGGCCTGCAGCTTCGGCGCTTACTTTGTCTACTTCTGGAGCCGCAGCGGCCAGACCCTGCCGATGAAGACCTGGCACATCCGCGTGCTGCGCCTCGATGGACATCCCCTGAGCGTGGGCCAGGCCTTGCTGCGCTATGTCTTGAGCTTTGCTTGGTGGCTGCTGCCCGTGATGGCCGCGCTGCAGATGCGCCAGCATGGCCTGGGCTTTGGTGCCATCCGCGTGGTGGGCCTGCTCGGCTTGTTGGGCTATGCCGCGCTGAGCCGGGTGCTGCCCGGCGGGCAGTTCCTGCATGATGTGATCGGCCGCACGCAGCTGGTCACCCAGGTACCGACGAAAAAATCCAAGTGAGCACCCCGAGATGAGCAACCCGCACAAGGGCCGTACCGGCATCGACCGCATCATCCATGCGGCCGGCTATTCCATGTCCGGCCTGAAGGCGGCCTACACCGAGGAAAGTGCGTTTCGCCAGGAGGTCTGGCTGCTGATCCTGGCCACGCCGGCCGCCTTCTGGTTGGGCGAGGGCTGGGTGCAGGTGTCGCTGCTGCTGGGCTCGCTGCTGCTGGTACTGATCGTCGAGTTGCTGAACTCGGGCATCGAGGCCGCGATCGACCGCGTGTCCTTCGAGATCCACGATCTGTCCAAGCGGGCCAAGGATCTGGCCAGTGCTGCTGTGCTGCTGGCCCTGCTGCTGTGCGTCGGCGTCTGGGGCGCGGCCTTTTGGCACCGCTTCGTCGTTTGACCCAGCGCTGCCTCACGGCGGACGCGGCGCGGATCGCTGACGAGACAACTCAGACCGCGGCTTCGTCGGTTTCGCCTGTGCGGATGCGCACCACCTGCTCGACCGGGGTGACAAAGATCTTGCCGTCACCGATCTTGCCGGTCTTGGCGGCCTTGAGGATGGCGTCGATGCAGCGCTCGACATCCTCATCCTTGACCACCACCTCCACCTTCACCTTGGGCAGGAAGTCCACCACGTACTCGGCGCCGCGGTAGAGCTCGGTGTGGCCCTTCTGACGGCCAAAGCCCTTGACTTCGGTGACGGTCAAGCCCGATGCGCCCACCTCGGCCAGCGATTCGCGGACTTCGTCCAGCTTGAATGGCTTGATGATGGCGGTGATCTGCTTCATGGACGGATGCTCCTGGAAAGATGGGGACCTGAGGATTTAAGCACGGAACTTCGAGGTAATCGGATAGCGCCAATCCCGCCCGAAAGCGCGATGGGTGATGCGAATGCCGATGGGCGCCTGACGTCGCTTGTATTCGTTGATCTTGATCAGCCGGGTCACACGCTCGACATCGGCCGGATCAAAGCCCGCCGCGACGATCTCGGCCAGGGACTGATCCTCTTCCATATAGCGGGCGAGGATGGCGTCCAGCACCTCGTAGGGCGGCAGGCTGTCCTGGTCCTTCTGATCGGGGCGCAGCTCGGCCGAGGGCGGCCGGGTGATGATGCGTTCGGGGATGATGGGGCCAACCGTGCCGTCGGCACGCCGCGTGGGCTGCTCGTTACGCCAGCGCGCCAGGCGGAAGACCAAGGTCTTGGCAACATCCTTGATGACGGC
The DNA here is from genome assembly GCA_002255955.1 of Burkholderiales bacterium PBB2. Lineage (GTDB taxonomy): Bacteria > Pseudomonadota > Gammaproteobacteria > Burkholderiales > Burkholderiaceae_C > Paucibacter_A. The sequence goes on from NKIM01000033.1 coordinate 49,747, forward strand.
AAAGCCACCGGCCATATCGCCGTACAGCGTGCAGTAGCCGGTCGCCATTTCGCTCTTGTTGCCGGTGGTCAGCACGATGGAGCCAAACTTGTTGGACAGCGCCATCAGCAAGGTGCCGCGGATACGGGCCTGGATGTTTTCTTCGGTCGCGTCCAGCGGCAAGCCCTGGAACTCCTCAGCCAGGCTGGCGTTGAAGGCCTCGAACATGGGCACGATGGATTTTTCGTCGTAGCGCACACCCAGGCGCTCCGCCATGTCGCGGGCGTCGATCCAGGAAATATCCGCCGTGTAGGGCGAAGGCATCATCACCGTACGCACCTTGTCGGCGCCCAGTGCATCGACCGCAATGGCCAACACCAGCGCCGAATCGATGCCGCCGGACAGGCCGATCAAAGCCCCCGGGAACCCGTTCTTGCCGATGTAATCCCGCACGCCGGTGACCAAAGCGCCCCAGGCTTGAGCTTCCAGCTCCGGCAGGGGCAAGACCTGACCCTGGACGCGCCCCTGGGCATCCAGCTCGATCAGCAGCAGATCCTCTTCGAACATGGCTGCCCGAGCAGCGAGCTGGCCCTGGGCGTCAAGCGCGAACGACGCACCATCAAACACCACCTCGTCCTGTCCACCCACCAGATGGGCGTAGAGCAAGGGCAAGCCCACATCGGCCACCCGCTCGGCCATGCGCGCCTCGCGCTCGGCCACCTTGCCCAGGTGGAAGGGCGAGGCATTGAGCACGCACAGCACCTGGGCGCCGGCCGCCTTGGCGGCGCGGGCGGGTTCGTCGAACCAGGCGTCTTCGCAGATGTTCAAACCAAAACGCAGACCGCCGACCTCAAAGACCAGAGGCGCCTCGCCCGCATCACGACCCGAGACGAAATAGCGCCGTTCGTCAAAGACTTGGTAATTGGGCAGCTCACGCTTGGCATAGCTGCGCAAGACCTGTCCCCCTGCCAGCACTGAGGCTGCATTGAAGCGCGCCGGCACGGCCCAGCTCTTGGACCTAAGATCCGTGTCACCTTCGCGTTGCAGTGGATGGCCGACGACGACATGCAAGCCCGGGCAATCGGCCAGTTCGCTGGCGATCCAGTGCAGTTGGTCTTCGCAGGCCTGCATGAACGCCGGCCGCAGCAAGAGATCTTCGGGCGGATAGCCGCACAGGCTCAATTCGGGGGTCAGCAAGAGCTGGGCGCCGGCCGCGTGGGCACGACGTGCGAACTCGACAATCTTTTTGGCGTTGCCCGCGAGATCACCGACGGTGACATTGATTTGCGCAAGCGCGACTTTCACGGACATGGGCCTCACACAGATGAAAACTAGCTCGGCCGATTATGTCATCCGGGTCCATTCCGACCTGCAGGAGCTGCCTCTCGACGCCTGGAATGCCTTGCTGGCCGGGCAGGCCCAAGCCACGCCTTTCATGCGCCTGGAATACCTGCAAGCGCTGCAGCAATCGGGCAGCGCCATGGCCGCCACCGGTTGGCAGGCGCAGTTCCTGAGTGTCTGGCAGGGCGAGCGCTTGATCGCGGCCTGCCCGGCCTATTTGAAAAGCCACTCCTACGGCGAATACGTGTTCGACTGGGCCTGGGCCGATGCCTACCAACGCCACGGCCTGGACTACTACCCCAAGCTGCTGGTGGCCGTGCCCTTCACCCCGGTGCCCGGCGCTCGGCTTCTGGCCGCAGACGAGTCCGCGCGGCAACTGCTCCTGGATGCGCTGCTGACTCTGGCGCGCCAACAATCGCTGTCCTCTGCGCACATCCTGTTCGCGAACGAAGCGGAACAGACGGCGGCAAGCGCGGGCGGCTGGATGGCGCGCAGCGGCGTGCAGTTCCATTGGAGCAATCGCTCAGATACACCTTACCGAGACTTCGAGGACTTCCTCGCCTCGCTGCAGCGCGAGAAGCGCAAGAAGATCCAGCAAGAGGAGCGCAAGGTGCGCGAAGCCGGCGTGAGCTTCGAGGCACGCCAGGGCACGGAGATCCAAGAGGCGGATTGGGATTTCTTCTACCGCTGCTACCAGCTGACCTACCGCGCCCATCACAGCCAGCCCTATCTGACGCGAGACTTCTTTCGACTCATGGCCCAGCGCATGCCCGAGCATTGGCTGCTATTCATCGCCCGGCGCGAGGGGCAGGCGGTGGCCGCTTCACTGATCGCACTGGACCCCAAGCAGCACGTGGCGTTTGGACGTTACTGGGGTGCGACCGAATCCATCTCCTGCCTGCACTTCGAAGCCTGCTACTACCAGCCCTTGCGCTGGTGCATCGCCCAGGGCTACCAACGCTTCGAAGGAGGCGCGCAGGGCGAGCACAAGATGGCGCGGGGCCTGATGCCGGTCAGCACCGGCTCCAGCCACTGGCTGGCGCACCCGGATTTCAGCCAGGCGGTGGCGGAATTCCTTGGGCGCGAGGGGCAAGCCATGCATGCCTATGTCAACGAGCTGGAATCGCACCAGCCTTTCAAGCCCAGCTGAACCCTGCCTGGCGCTTGCCGCGCTCAAGGACCAAGAAAAAAGCGCCGGCACAGGGCTGTGCGGGCGCTTCTTCGGCGGTAGTCTGAACGCACCAGTGCTGAGGACCTGGCCTCAGCGTGAAGGAACTCAGGCCTTGGCTTGAGCCTTGGCGAAGTTCTCGATGCCGGCGGTGATCTCTGCCTTGGCAGCTTCCGGGCCTTCCCAGCCTTGCACCTTGACCCACTTGCCGGGCTCCAGGTCCTTGTAGTGCTCGAAGAAATGCTGGATGGCGTTCAGGCGCATCTTGTTCACGTCTTCGGGCTTTTGCCAGTGGGTGTACATCGGCAGGATTTTTTCGATGGGCACGGCCAGCAGCTTGGCGTCACCGCCTGCTTCGTCTTCCATCTTGAGCACGCCAACCGCGCGGCAGGTGACCACCACGCCCGGAGTCAGCGGGTACGGCGTCACCACCAGCACATCCACTGGATCGCCGTCATCCGACAGGGTCTGCGGGATGTAGCCGTAGTTGCAGGGATAGTGCATGGCCGTGGTCATGAAACGGTCCACGAACATGGCGCCGGTTTCCTTGTCGACCTCGTACTTGATCGGGTCGGCGTTCATCGGGATCTCGATGATGACGTTGAACTGTTCGGGCGCCTTGGCGCCGGGTGTGACGTTGTGCAGGCTCATGATTCTCTTGGTCTAACGCGAGGGGAAACCCGGATTCTAAGGGCTGTGCTTACACCGCCGTGACAGCGGTGGCGCAAGCTGCAACACCAGCGCCTGAGGCACACCGCTGGGTCTGGGCGTCAGCGCATCGTTTACCCGCAAACACTGGGTAAACACCCAGAGCGCTCGATTGCTTTACGCAAAGCCCATCCCGTAGCATCAAATGCAGCGACCTGAGCCGCCACCGTGCAGGTCTGGCGTAGGGGCATCGAGGCGCATTCCGATTTGGCAGTTACACCAACAGGAGACCCGTTCATGACGACCCAATTGGCGCTGTACTTCGCGCTGGCCTGCGGTATCGCCGCAGTCTTGTATGGTTTCATCCAGAGAAGCTGGATCTTGAGTCAGGACGCGGGCAATCCCCGCATGCAGGAAATCGCCTCGGCTATTCAACAAGGGGCCGCCGCCTACCTCGCACGGCAGTACAAGACGATTGCCGTGGTTGGCGTCGTGCTGACCCTCTTGATTGCCTTCTTCCTGGACCTGCGCACCGCCATTGGCTTTGTCTTGGGCGCGGTGCTCTCGGGCGCCTGCGGTTTCATCGGCATGAATGTCTCGGTGCGCGCCAATGTGCGCACCGCCCAGGCCGCCACCAAGGGCATCGGCCCGGCGCTGGATGTCGCGTTCAAGGGCGGCGCCATCACCGGCATGCTGGTCGTGGGCCTGGGCCTTCTGGGCGTGAGTCTGTTCTTCTGGTACCTCAGCGGTGGAGAGAAGGTGGATTCCGCCACGCTCAAGCCCTTGCTGGGCTTTGCCTTCGGCTCTTCGCTGATCTCCATCTTCGCTCGCCTGGGTGGCGGCATCTTCACCAAGGGCGCCGATGTGGGCGCCGACCTGGTGGGCAAGGTCGAAGCCGGCATCCCTGAGGATGACCCGCGCAACCCGGCCGTGATCGCCGACAACGTGGGCGACAACGTCGGCGACTGCGCCGGCATGGCCGCTGACCTGTTCGAAACCTATGCGGTCACCTTGATCGCCACCATGGCGCTGGGCGCTCTGGTGGTCACTACCGCACCGATGGCCGCCATCCTCTACCCGCTGATGCTGGGCGGCGTGTCCATCATCGCGTCCATCATCGGCTGCTACTTCGTCAAAGCCTCACCTGGCATGAAGAATGTGATGCCGGCGCTTTACAAAGGCCTCGCAGTGGCCGGCGTGCTGTCCCTGATCGCGTTCTACTTCGTCACCAATGCAGTCGTACCCGAAGACGCCCTGGGTGCCGGCACCCGCATGCGCTTGTTCGGCGCTTGCGCCGTCGGCCTGGTGCTGACCGCGGCCCTGGTCTGGATCACCGAGTTCTACACCGGCACCCAGTACTCACCCGTCAAACACATCGCACAAGCCTCCACCACCGGGCACGGCACCAACATCATCGCGGGCCTGGGCGTGTCGATGCGCTCGACGGCATGGCCCGTGCTGTTTGTCTGCGCCGCCATTCTCGTGACTTACAACTTGGGCGGCTTGTATGCGATCGCCATCGCCGCCACCTCCATGCTGAGCATGGCGGGCATCGTCGTCGCCCTGGACGCCTATGGCCCCATCACCGACAACGCAGGCGGCATTGCTGAAATGGCCGAACTGCCCGCCAGCGTGCGCGATGTGACCGACCCGCTGGATGCGGTGGGCAACACCACCAAGGCCGTGACCAAGGGCTATGCGATCGGCTCGGCCGGCTTGGCCGCGCTGGTGCTGTTCGCGGACTACACCCACTCGCTGGAAAGCCGCGGCCTGAGCGTAAGCTTCGATCTCAGCGACCCCAAGGTCATCGTCGGCCTGTTCATCGGCGGCCTGATCCCCTACCTGTTCGGCGCCATGGCCATGGAAGCGGTTGGTCGTGCTGCGGGCGCGGTCGTCGTAGAAGTCCGCCGCCAGTTCCGCGACATCAAGGGCATCATGGATGGCAGCGGCAAACCGGAATACGGCACCGCCGTCGACATGCTGACCACCGCGGCGATCAAGGAAATGATCGTGCCCTCGCTGCTGCCCGTGGTGGTGCCGGTCTTGGTCGGCCTGCTGCTCGGCCCCGCCGCATTGGGCGGCCTGCTGATGGGCACCATCGTCACCGGCCTGTTTGTCGCCATTTCCATGTGCACCGGCGGAGGCGCTTGGGACAACGCCAAGAAATACATCGAAGACGGCCACCACGGCGGCAAGGGCTCTGAAGCACACAAAGCCGCGGTGACGGGCGATACGGTCGGTGATCCATACAAGGACACCGCCGGCCCTGCCGTCAACCCGCTGATCAAGATCATCAACATCGTGGCCTTGCTGATCGTGCCCCTGCTGCCGCTGCCTACGAGCAGTGCAAGCTCGACGCACATGCCCACGCCCGCGGCGGCTTCGGCGCCGCTTGAAACGTCGGCCACACCCTCAGCTGCCGTCGCGACTGAAGCACCCGCTGCGATGACCAATTCGGCCAGTGCGGCTTCTGCCCCTTGAAGCCCGCAGACTGCAGCCAGACGCCTCAACGAACTGAAAAGCCAAGCTCGGGTTAGCCCGGAGATAAAACAGCCCCAGTCGGGGCTGTTTTGTTTTTCAGGTGGGGCGACAGGAGCCACAATAGATTCAATTGACAGCCCGACCCCTTCACACTCTTGGTGCCATGAACAACTCAGCGCTTTCAAGGCATGGTCTGGACCGCCGCAAGGCGCAATTGCAGGATCTGCAACGTTACTTGCAAAGCCAAGAAAACGAGTTTCGCGAGCTCCACACCAATCTTCGCACCTTTGTCGAGCGGTATGTCGACACCCTGGGGTGCGCCTACCTGGAACTGGACGCACTCGAATCCCAACTGCACACCGCGACGCAATACCTGGCAGAGGCCCTGCGCCGCAATGGTATTTCCGCAAGGACACCGCGGGCGCCGCAGGCCACGGCCCTCCCCACCATTCCCTTTCTACCGGCAGCCGCACCACTGCCACCAGAGCCAGCGGATGGGTTGATCGACCTGCCTCCACCCAGCCTGAAGACTTTGTACCGTCGCGCAGCCATGCGCCTTCATCCCGACTTCGCTGACACTGAACGTGAACGCCAACGCCGCGAGCAAGCGATGATGCTGGTGAACGAGGCCTATGCCGCCGAACGACGACACCAATTGGAAGCTCTGCTTCTGGCCGCCGGCGAAGACCCCGTGAAAGTCACGGGTGGCAATGCAGATGCCCTACGCAGCTGGCTGTCCCGCTGCGAGGCAGCAGTTCAAGGACGCCTGCGCGTGGTTCAAGCCCACCGAGTTGCCTTGGAGGCTCACCCCATGCATCAGCTCTGGCAGGCGATCCGGCGAGCCGAAGCCATGGGCCTCGACCCGTTCAGCGTCATGGTCAAACGCCTGCATAGCCAAATCGCAGAACGACGCCAAGAGCTGTATATCGGCCAACGCCTCCAGCCCGAGCCCGGGCTGGCCGAAGACTTCCTGCGCCGGCGCATTGAACGCATGGGCGTGCATCTGAGCACGGACAGTGTCTGAGTGAATCAACTCACTCAAGACCGCACTGACCTCAGCAGCACCCGTAGAGCATATCCAACGGCCCTAATCGCACCGCCCTGCCCGGCCAGAATTTAGAGCCTAAGCCCGATCGAGTCAGCGTCTCCGCAACACTGCGTTTCATGTCGGTCATCGAACGCAAAGGCGCACTTAGACATTTCCCGATAGGCGCTGTCGAGACCGCGGCTCAACAACGCTTCGAAAACGAATTCCGCCAATACCCAAACTAGTTCTGAACTTCTTTTGGATTTCTTAAGGCTTCAGATTTCGGCTGCACAAAGCAAAACGCCCCCAATTCTTTCGAACCGGGGGCGCTGCTTAAATATTAGCCTGACGATGACCTACTTTCACACGGGAACCCGCACTATCATCGGCGCTGAGGCATTTCACTGTCCTGTTCGGGATGGGAAGGAGTGGGACCGCCTCGCTATGGTCATCAGGCTTAACTGGCTGGCTTGCTGAAGTCTCGCTTGAGAGTTTCAACAGGCCCAATTTGTAGAGCTACGCAGTATACATGAGTTTTTCATGTATTGCACTTCGAATCAGCTGGTTTTGATTGCGTTCACACGTTGGATCATTGCGTTGAATGATCTGACTTCTGAAGAACGGTATAACTTGTGTCCTCAATAATCCTCGATCAGATCTGGTGATGTTTCCATCGCCTGAACTGTCAAAGTTATAGGGTCAAGCCTCACGGGCAATTAGTACTGGTTAGCTTAACGCATTACTGCGCTTCCACACCCAGCCTATCAACGTCCTGGTCTCGAACGACCCTTCAGGGGGCTCAAGGCCCCGGCAAGACTCATCTTGAGACGAGTTTCCCGCTTAGATGCTTTCAGCGGTTATCTCTTCCGCACTTAGCTACTCGGCGATGCCACTGGCGTGACAACCGATACACCAGAGGTGCGTCCACTCCGGTCCTCTCGTACTAGGAGCAGGCTCTCTCAATCTTGCAGCGCCCACGGAAGATAGGGACCAAACTGTCTCACGACGTTTTA
>NKIM01000081.1 GCA_002255955.1 Burkholderiales bacterium PBB2
TTTGTGCAGGAAGAAGGGCACGGGCACGCCCCAGCTGCGTTGGCGGCTGATGCACCAGTCCGGGCGGTTGGCGATCATGTCGCGCAAACGGCTGCGGCCGTTTTCGGGGTAGAAGCTGGTGTGCTCGATGGCGTCCAGCGCCAGCTGGCGCAGGGTCTTGGGCGCCTTGTCCTTGGTGAACACGCCCTCGCCCTCGTCCATGCGGATGAACCACTGCGCGGCGGCGCGGTAGATCACCGGCGTCTTGTGGCGCCAGCAGTGCGGGTAGCTGTGGGTGATGTCCTGGGTGGTCATCAGCCGGCCGGCGTTGCGCAGCGCCTCGATGATCACCGGCACGGCCTTCCAGATGTGCAGGCCGCCAAACAACGGGAAGTCGGCCGCGTAGCTGCCGTTGCCCTGCACCGGGTTCAGGATGTCGTCGTAGGCCACGCCGTTGGCCACGCAGCTGTTGAAGTCTTCCACGCCGTAGGCGGGTGAGCTGTGCACGATGCCGGTGCCGTCGTCGGCCGTGGCATAGTCGGCCAGGTAGACGGGGCTGAAGCGGTCGTAGCCGGCGTCCACCTGGGCCAGCGGGTGCTTGAAGTTCAGGCCGCCGAGCTTCTCGCCCAGCGTGGTGGCCAGCACGGTGCCGCTGATGCCGTAGCGTTCCAGGCACTTCTCGACCAGGCTCTCGGCCAGGATCAGCAGGCCGCGCTCGGTGTCCACCAGCGCGTAGGTCAGTGCCGGGTTCAGGTTCAGCGCCTGGTTGGCGGGGATGGTCCAGGCGGTGGTGGTCCAGATCACCGCGAAGGCCTCCTTGGCCAGGGCGTCCAGGCCGAAGGCCGCCGCCAGCTTGGCCGGCTCGGCGCACAGGAAGGCGACATCGAGCGTGGTGCTCTTCTTGTCGGCGTACTCGATCTCGAACTCGGCCAGGCTGGAGCCGCAGTCGAAGCACCAGTAGACCGGCTTCAGGCCGCGGTAGACGAAGCCGCGCTCGATCACCCGCTTGAAGGCGCGGATCTCGCCGGCCTCGTTGGCGAAGTCCATCGTGCGGTAAGGCCGTTCCCAGTCGCCCAGCACGCCCAGGCGCTTGAAGTCACTCTTTTGCAGTGCGATCTGTTCGGTGGCGTAGGCGCGGCTCTTGGCCTGCATGTCGTCACGGCTCAAATGCCGGCCGTGCTTCTTCTCGATGGCGTTCTCGATCGGCAGGCCGTGGCAGTCCCAGCCCGGCACGTACTGCGCGTCGAAGCCGGCCAGTTGCCGGGCCTTGACGATCATGTCCTTGAGCACCTTGTTGACGGCGTGGCCCATGTGGATCTGGCCGTTGGCATAGGGCGGACCGTCGTGCAGGATGAACTTGGGCGCGCCGCAGCGGGCCTCGCGCAGGCGCTTGTACAGACCGCTGTCGTTCCAGTCCTTCACCCAGCCCGGCTCGCGCTTGGGCAGGTCGCCGCGCATCGGGAAGGGGGTGTCGGCCAGGTTCAGGGTGGCGCGGTAGTCGGGGGCGGGGGTGCCCGCGGTGGCATCGGTCATGGCGGCATCACGCCGGCATGACGGCGCGCTCAGCAGAAGGCGGTGGGGGCTCGCCGGGGCCGCTGGGCCCCGGAGGTCGGCTGGAGGTCAGGCGGCCGTGCTGTGAATTCGGTCACGCGTGGTCTGACGACGGGTGGCCGTGTGCAGGGCGAGCGTGAATTCCATGGCGGCGAGCATGCGTCGGGATTCTACGGGAGCGGGCAACATCGCGGGCAGGCCTTCCAAGGCGCGAAATGGCGGTGCTTTGACCCCCTGTTGGGCCGATGGGCGGCCCGGGCCGGACCAACTAGTTCACAGCAGGCCGCTGGCACCCCGCGCTCTGGGGGGATGGTGGGTGGTTTCGATTGCTTACATTCAGAGTCGGTCGCAGCCTGGCCAACTCGGTGGGGTTCTTGGCGACTTGATGTGCGGGGACATCTTGATTTTGGATGTCGGGCGTCCTTACACAGCGAGCTGCCGTTTCGACGATCAAGCGCTGCAAGTGTTTGATTGCCGGAGGGAAGATTCAGGTGGCATGTGGTTTGCTACTTGTAACAACGGGCGTGTGACTGCGCGTCGTGCCATCCCGGCAGTTGTGGTGGTGGCTTTCTCGGTATTTGCAACTTTCTGGAGAACACATGAACTCGTTGATCAAGATCGCTTTGGTTTTCGTCGCTGCCACGGGCAGCGCTTTCGCCGCTGGTGGCCTGGCCGTGCCGGAACCCGGCTCGCTGGCCCTGGTGGCCGTGGCCGTGGCCGGTCTGGTGCTGGTCACCCGCAAGAAGTAATCGGCTGTCGCGCTGGACGCGACACCGATGGTCTGGCCTTCGGGGCCAGACCGCTTGCGCGGCGGTCCTCGCCGCACAAGCCTCGTGATGTGCGCCGATCGGCGCACATCCGCTACCACTTATCAGTCTCTGCGCAAAGCCGTGTACCTGCCGCCAGCGGGTGCAGCGTTTTGTGTTGAGTTGCTTGCTGCTGCGCGCGTCTGCGCAGGGCTCGGCAGCGCCGCACCGTCCACCCGAAGGAAAGCAGCATGAGCACGTTCACCCTCCGAGTCACCTCTTCCGCCACCAACCCCGCCGGTACGGCCTACGGTGAGAGCCCTGACCTGGGCGCGCCCAGCTACTGGGACGTGGTCATCACGGGCAGCACCGATCCCGCGCTGCCCAACGGGGTGTACGACGGCTACTGCCTGAACCCGAACGCGATCATCCGCACGGGCACCTCCTATTCTGGCGAGGAGCGCGCCGGTGATGCGCTGGCTTCCTACACCTCCGTCGGGCTGAGCACGCTGACGACCGCGCAGGTCAGCCAGATCAATTGGGTGCTGGCCCAGAACTTCACCTCGGACGCCAAGTTTGCTGGCCAGTTCAACTACGGTGAAGTGCAGTCGGCCATCTGGAAGCTGCTGGGTTTCACCGATGCCCAGATCGCCGACACCGACCCGCGCTTTCTGAGCGACAACCTGCGCAACACCATCAGCGCCAGCGATATCGATTTCCTGGTGCATGCGGCGCAGACGGCTGTGGCCAGTGGTCACGGCGTGGTGCCGACCGACGCGTACTTCTCCACGGTCATTGATCCGGCTGGTGACGCGCAGCCGCTGATCATCCAGTTGCAGAGCGCCAAGCTCGGCAATTTTGTCTGGGAAGACACCAACAAGGATGGGCTGCAGTCGACGGGCGAACTGGGCATCGACAATGTGGTGGTCGAGCTGTACGACGGTACTGGCCACCTGATTGCCAGCACGGTCACGGGCGACGACTTCAGCACGGCGGCGGTTGAGCACGGCTTCTACCAGTTTGCCGGCCTGAAGGCGGGCGACTACCAGGTCAAGTTCATCGCCCCGGCCTACACCTTCACCGGCCAAGACGCCGCTGGCAACACGCAGGACGCCATCGACAGCGACGCCGATGCATCGGGCCTGTCGCATGTGGTCTCGCTGGCTGTGGGTGAATCCAACCAGACCATCGACGCGGGTTTGGTCAAGGCGGCGCCGTTGCCTTCGAGCATTTCGGGCTTTGTCTACGAAGACACGGGCAACGATGGCGTCAAGGGCGCTGGCGAGCCCGGCATCCCTGGCGTGACCGTGACGTTGACCGGCACGGACGACCTGGGCAATCCGGTGAGCGTGAGCACCACCACCGGTGCCGACGGCAGCTACAAGTTTGACGGCCTGCGCCCGGGCACCTACACGGTGACCGAGACGCAGCCGGCGGGCTACCTGGACGGCAAGGACACGGCCGGCAGCACCGGTGGCACCGTCACCGACGACAAGATCAGCACGATCACGTTGGGCGCGGGTGTCACCAGCGTCAACAACAATTTCGGCGAGCTGAAGGCGGCCAGCCTGAGCGGCTTCGTGTACGAAGACGCGGGCAACGACGGCGTCAAGGGTGCGGGCGAAGCCGGCATTGCGGGCGTGACGGTCAAGCTGACCGGCACGGACGACCTGGGCAATCCGGTCAGCCTGACGACCACGACGGGCGCTGACGGCAGCTACAGCTTCGCCACGCTGCGCCCGGGCACCTACACGGTGACCGAGACGCAGCCGGCGGGCTACCTGGACGGCAAGGACACGGCCGGCAGCACCGGTGGCACCGTCACCGACGACAAGATCAGCACGATCACGCTGGGCGCGGGCGTGGCCAGCGTCAACAACAACTTCGGCGAGCTGAAGGCGGCCAGCCTGAGCGGCTTCGTGTACGAAGACGCGGGCAACTACGGCGTCAAGGGTGCGGGCGAAGCCGGCATCGCGGG
>NKIM01000001.1 GCA_002255955.1 Burkholderiales bacterium PBB2
TGCCCGACTTGCCCCAGGCCGCCGAGTTGCAGGCCGCCAGTGCCGGGCTGCGCCGGCTGGTGGCGCTGGCGCGCAGCCAGCGGCGCGCGCTGCAGCAGCGCAATGCCCAGCTGGGCCAGCAATTGCAGCAGCGCAGCCACGAGCTCAGCACGCTGCAGGACTTGTCCGAGGGCCTGGCGGCCAGTGACGACCTGTACCAGCTGGTGGACGAGGCGCTGAAGGCGCTGGAGCAGACCCTGGCCTTCCGCAGCGCCTCGGTGTGGGGCCCCGACCGCCGGCGCGACGACGGCCGGGTACGGCTGATGGGCTTCCGCCTGGGCGACGAGGACGAGGGCGCACCCGACGCCGCGGCCCGGCCGGCACGCGGCCTGCGCCTGTCGCGTGCCAACCTGCAGCGCTACGACGAGATCGCCCGCGGGCGCCGGCCCTTCGTGGACAACGATGCCCGCCAGGGCCTGCTGGCCTGGCTGTGGGAGAAGGTCACCGACGACGCCAGCTCGTCGGCGCTGTACCGCAACTCCCGCAGCTGGATGGGCCTGCCACTGCGCTTTCGCGAGGAGGTGCTGGGCGTGCTGCGGGTGGACCACGGCAGCCCCGGCTACTTCGACGCCGAGCGGGCGCGCCTGCTCAGCGCGGTGTGCAGCCAGACGGCGCTGGCCATGCACCATGCCCAGCTGCTGCTGCAGGAGCGCGAGCTGGCCGTGCAGGCCGAGCGCAGCCGCATCGCCCGCGACCTGCACGACGCGGTGTCGCAGACGCTGTTCGCCTCCAACGTGATCGCCGGCACGCTGGTCACGCTGGCCGGCCGGCTGCCCGGGCAGCCGGCACTCGTGCAGCAGGCCCAGGCGCTGGAGCGGCTGAACCGCGGCGCGCTGGCCGAGATGCGGCTGCTGCTGTACGAGCTGCGCCCCGACGCACTGGAGGGCATGGACCTGGCCAGCCTGCTGCAGCCGGCGCTGGAGGCGCTGCGCTGCCGCGGCGACATCGCGGTGCATGCCGACGTGGCGCCGGCCGACGGCCTGCAGCCGGCCCAGCGGCTGCAGCTCTACCGCATCGCCCAGGAGGCCTTGTCCAACATCGGCCGCCACAGCGGCGCGGGCCAGGCCCACCTGCTGTGGCAGCCCGACGCCGACGACGGGCCCACGCTGCGCATCGCCGATGATGGCCAGGGCTTCGACACCGCCCTGACCCACCCGGGCCACTTCGGGCTGGAAAATCTGCGCAGCCGTGCCGACGATCTGGGGGCCAGTCTGGCCTTGCGCAGCGCGCCGGGCCAGGGCACCGAGGTCTGCGTGGTGCTGCCGCGTTCCGACACTTCCCCACCGCCACCCGAGTCATGAGCGACCCCATCCGCATCTTCATCGCCGACGACCACCCGATGATCCGCGCCGGCCTGGCCGGCATGGTGGCCGGCGAGCGCGACATGCTGCAGGTGGGCGAGGCCGGCAACGGCCTGGACGCGGTCGCGCTGGTGCCGGCGCTGCGACCCGATGTGGTGCTGATGGACCTGCTGATGCCCAAGCTCGACGGCATCGGCGCCATCGAGCGGCTCAAGCCGCTGCTGCCCGACACCCGGTTCCTGATCCTCACCAGCCTGGTCGAGCCGGCCGAGATCCGCCGTGCCATCGCCGCCGGCGCCAGCGGCTACCTGCTGAAGAACGCCACATCGCAGGACCTGGTGTCGGTGATCCGCAGCACGCATGCCGGGCGCCGCGTGATGGCGCCCGAGGCCACCGACGCGATGATCGCCGAGGCCCAGCGGCCCCAGCCCGGCGCCGACCTGACGCAGCGCGAGCGCGAGCTGCTGGGCCTGCTGGCCCAGGGGCAAACCAACCAGCAGATCGCCGAGCTGCTGGGCATCGCGCTGCCCACCGTCAAGTACCACGTCACCAACGTGCTCAACAAGCTGCAGGTGGCCAACCGCACCGAGGCCGTGCTGCTGGCCCTCAAGCACAAGCTCGTGCCGCCGGCCTGAGCCGACCCCGACTTTCGGACAGGTGCCCCCCCGCCGCACGGCCGGGGCGCGGCCCCCGGCTGCTGCCTAGCATCGTGGCCAGTGCAGCGACGCAGCCTTGCGCCGCTGCCCGACCACAGCAATCGAGGAGCACCCATGGACAAACACATCCTTCTGATGGCCGCCAGCCTGGCATTGGGCGCCACCGGCGCCGCCCAGGCCCAAGCCACCGTCAAGACCGACGGCCAGTTCCGCAGCGCCTTCGGCCTGGGCGCCAGCATGAGCTCGGGCAACACCCGCGCCAGCAACCTCTCGATCACCGGCGACGCCGTGCGCGCCACCGACCAGGACAAGCTGGGCCTGTACCTGAACGCCCAGTACGCCAAGTCCAACGGCACCACCACCGGCGAGCAGCTGCGCACAGGCGGCCGCTACGACTACAACCTGGGCACCGACCTGTTTGCCTTCGGTGGCCTGGACCTGGCCCGCGACAAGTTCGCCAACCTGTCGCTGCGCGGCATGGTCAGCACCGGCCTGGGCTACCACGCGCTGAAGACAACGACCACCACGCTGGACCTGTTCGGCGGTCTGGGCTACACCCGCGACAGCTACATCAACCCCACCGTCATCGACAGCAGCCTGCGCAGCCGCTACGGCTACGTCTCAGCGTTGCTGGGCGAGGAGTCCACGCACAAGCTCAGCGAGACCACCAGCTTCAAGCAGCGCCTGGTGGTGCTGCCCAACCTGAGCAACCGCGGCGAATTCCGCGCCAACTGGGACGCCGGCCTGGCCGTGGCCATGACCAAGACGATGAACCTCACCGTCGGTGCCGGCCTGGCCTACAACAGCGAGCCGGGCGCCGGCCGCAAGCGCGCCGACACCCTGCTGACCACCGGCGTGTCGATCCGGTTCGACTGAGCGCGCGGTCCTTCCCTCACACCCCACAACCCACACCCACGGAAACTCCCATGAGCTTCGCTTCGGAATTCAAGGCCTTTGCCCTCAAGGGCAATGTGATGGACCTCGCGGTTGGCGTCATCATCGGCGGCGCCTTCGGCAAGATCGTCGACTCGGCCGTCAAGGACCTGATCATGCCCATCGTCGGCAAGGTGATCGGCGGCCTGGACTTCTCCAACTACTTTGTGGTGCTGGGCAGCATCCCGGCCGATTTCAAGGGCGCGCAGACCTACGAAGCCCTGACCAAGGCCGGCGTGCCCCTGTTTGCCTACGGCAGCTTCCTGACTGTGCTGCTGAACTTCGTCATCCTGGCCTTCATCATTTTCCTGATGATCAAGCAGATCAACCGCCTCAAGCGCGCCGACACCCCGGCGCCCGCCCCGGCCGAAGCCCCGGTGACGCCGGAAGACATCGTGCTGCTGCGCGAGATCCGCGACTCGCTGAAGCGCTGATCACCCGCCCGTGGCGCCGCTCAAACCGGCGCCACCCCGCCCCGTAACGCCCGGACCGCCTGTAAGCAAAAGTTTCGCAGGCACCGGGCGTTAGCTATTTGGCAGGCTCAGGCGCCGAGGCCCGCACATCTGGCTGGAGATGCCCTTGTATTGACGCGATACTGACCCCAGATTTGTGGCACGCTCACGACAGCTCCACCCCCACCCTCTTCATGAATTCGCCCGACCTCGGACTCAACCCCCATCTGGAGGCTGCCCTCCAGCGCATTCGCACAGCCGCCGAGCAGGCCTCGGAGCGCTGCGCTGAGGGCATGGGTCTGGCGGCGCTCTCGGCCGGCCAAGCCAAGCGGCGCGATCTGCTGCTGGCCACCCAGCTGGTGTTCCGCCGCCAGCAGGGTCTGTTCAGCCAACGCTTCACCCAGGAGCTGCGCCAGCAGCTGAGCCAGGAGCAGGCCCCCAAGGCCGAAGCCACCACCGCCGCCAAGAAGGACTGGACCGAGCTGTCCCTGATGGACGATGACGCGGTCGACGCCCTGGTGGTCAGCGACCGCATCGGCCTGGCCATCGGTCACCAGAGCGAATGGGAGCTGCGCGAGGTCGAGTCCTATGTGGCCAGCCTGCGCAACGGCGATCGCAACCCCTTGCGGCCCGAGCTGGTCGCACGCGCCCTGCTGGCCGCCGTCCACGCCGTGACCGAGGACAGTGAAAGCCGACAGATCCTGGTCGACGAAATGACGCGGGCGATGACGCAGGAGATGCGCGCCTGCTATGCCGACATCGCGGAGCTGTTCCGCCACCGCGGCCTGCGCCCGCAAGACCTACGCGTGCGCGGCAGCGAATCCCCCAACGCCAGCACCCGCGCGCAGGGCCTGGCCGGTGGCGCCTCGGTGCACGGCGAGCTCGATTCCGGCCCGGGTGGGCAGGCGCAGTTCAGCCACAGCGGCCCGCGCAGTGCTCGCAGCGAGTTTGGCAACAGTTACAGCGGCAGCAGTTATGGTGGCGCAGGCATGGCCGGCGGCCACAGCCGTTACGGCAGCGCCAACGCCGGCGGCATGGGCGTGGTCGACGGCCAGCTGATGGACCTGCTGCGCCGCCTGGCCCAGGCGCCGGCACCGGCCGGTGTTTCCGGGTTCGGCGGCATGAGCGGCATGAGCGGCGGCCTGCCGTCGGGCGCGGTCGGCGGCCATGCGGGCAGCGCTGCCCTGGGCCCCGCGGCACTCGGCGCCGCGCCGGGCGACTGGGCCGAAGACTTCGGCGGCTCCGCCTGGCAAGGCGTGCAGCCGCCCAATCTGATCCAGATCCACCGCGACGAGCTGCGTCAGGCAGCCACCGGGCGCCTGGACCACATGGTCATCGATGTGGTCAGCAGCCTGTTCGACCAGGTCTTGTCCGATCCCAAGGTGCCTCCGCAAATGGCGCGCCTGCTGGCCCGGCTGCAGCTGCCGGTGCTGCGCGCGGCCCTGGGCGACCCGAGCTTTTTCTCCTCGCGCCGGCATCCGGTGCGCCGCTTTGTCAATCGCATGGCCTCGCTGGCCTGCGCCTTCGATGATTTCAGCGAAACGCCCGGCAGCGATTTCCTGGCCCATGTGCGCGATCTCGTGCAGGAGGTCGCCAGCGGTGACTTCGACCGCATGGAGGTCTACGAAAGCAAGCTCGATGCCTTGGAGCGCTTCATCCAGGAGCAGATCGCTGGCACGCTGAAGAGCGCCAGCGAAGGCAGCGCCGTCGGCGACATGGCCGAGCTGCTGGACCGCAAGGAAATCGACCTGCGCCTGCAGCAGCGCTACACCCAGCAGCTGCAAACCGCGCTGGCCCCCGTGCCCATGCAGGATTTCCTGCGCGATTTCCTGGCCCAGGTCTGGAGCCAGGCCATCGTGCTGTCCTCGCGCGACCCCAAGGGCACGCCCGAGCGCACCCTGCGCTTCCGCCAGCTCGGCCGCGAGCTGGTGATGAGCGTGCAGCCCAAGGGCGGCACGGCCCAGCGCCAGGCCTTTCTGAGCCAGCTGCCCGCCCTGATGCGCACCCTCGGCGAAGGCCTGGACCTGATCGCCTGGCCCGAGCCCGCCCGCAAGGTCTTCTTCGGCGCCCTGCTGCCGGCCCATGCCGAATCCCTCAAGGGTGTGGCGCCCAGCGCGCTGGAAACCAATCTGCTGATCAAGCAACTGGACGGCGTGTTCGGCTGTGCGCCGCCGGAAGAGCGCGACCTGCCTGCCGATGCACCGGTCACCGTGCCGCAAGACCTGGACATGGGCAGCCGCCTGAGCCCGCAGGAAGCCCAGAGCCTGGGTCTGGTGCGCGAAAGCGGGGTCGATTGGGACGGCACGGTCGACATCGTGCTCGGCGACGATGAACCGCAAGCGCCGCTGCAGGCCGTGGACATCAGCATCGACGGCCTGCCCGCCGCCACCGAAGCGCCCGAGCCCAGCGAGGGCGAGCTGCTGATCGACCACTTGCAGCTCGGTTTCGCCTACCGCATGCACACCGGCGACAGCTGGCACAAGGTCCGCCTGGCCCATATCAGCGCCGGCCGCAGCTTCTTCATCTTCACCCAGGGTGCCAAGCACCAGGAAACGGTCACCATGACCGCGCGCATGCTCAAGCGCCTGTGCGAATCGGGCCGCCTGCGCGCCTTTGAGCACGCCTACCTGATGGAGCGCGCGATCTCGCGCGCCCGCAAGCAGCTGGCCGCCATCGGCAGCAAGGGCTGAAAACCTCAGGGCGCCCTTTCAGGTCGCCACTGGCGGCTGCATCAAGCGCCGCGCCATGCGAATCGCCGCCGCCATGCTGGCCGGATCAGCCCGGCCGCTGCCGGCCAGATCGAAGGCCGTGCCGTGATCGGGGCTGGTGCGCACAAAGGGCAGACCCAGGGTCACATTGACGCCCTGCTCAACGCCCAGATACTTCACTGGAATCAGGCCATGGTCGTGCGTCATGGCCACCACCACATCGAACTCGCCTGGGTGGCCGGCCGCATGGCGGGCGCGCATGAAAACCGTGTCGGGTGCATAAGGCCCGCTGGCATCCAGACCCTCCGCCCGGGCCTGCTGGATGGCCGGCGCGATGTGCAGGATCTCCTCATCGCCAAACAGCCCACCCTCGCCCGCATGCGGATTCAAGCCCGCCACGGCGATGCGCGGCCGGGCGATGCCCATGCGCTGCAGCGCCTGGTGGGTGATGTGCAGCGTCTCCAGCACCCGCGCGGCGCTGATCTGCTCGATGGCCTGGCGCAGCGAGCAATGGATGGTGACCAGCACCGTGCGCAGCTCCTCATTGGCCAGCATCATGCGCACTGGCGGCAAGGCCGCACCGGCCGGCACCGAGCGCGCCTGCAGCAGCTCGGTATGCCCCGGGAAGTCCACGCCGGCTGCATGCAAGGCCTCTTTGTGGATGGGCGCTGTTACCAGGCCCTGGGCCTGGCCGGCCAGGAGGGCCGCCACCGAAGCCTCGATGCACAGGGCCGCCGCCGCACCCGCGCGCGCCGAGATCTGGCCCAGCGCCTCATCGAGCAAACCCGCCGCCAGGCCCGGCGGCTGCCACACCGGCAAGGCATGGGGCGGGCGCTGGGCAAAGTCCTGCAAACACTCCAGCTGCAGCACCGGCGCCTGCAGGCCCATGAAGCCCAAGGCCCGGCGCAGCACGGCCACATCACCGACCAGGCAGAGATCGCTGCAGCCACTGCTATCGAGATCGGCCGCCCAAGCCGCCACCGCCACCTCGGGGCCGATGCCGCAGACATCGCCCATGCTGAGCAGCAAGGGCCTCGGGCTTGACGTGAGCGTGCTCATGCCGGATTGGGCAGATCGATGAACTGCTGGCTCAGGCCGAACTGCTGAGCCAGATGCTGACCCAGGGCCTGCACGCCATAGCGCTCGGTGGCATGGTGGCCGGCGGCGATGAAGGCCACGCCGGTCTCGGCGGCCAGGTGGGCTTGCGGCTCGGAAATCTCGCCGGTGACGAACACATCGGCGCCGGCCGCAATCGCCTGTTCAAAATAACCCTGAGCCCCGCCGGTGCACCAGGCGACGCGCTTCAGCGCGCGCCCATCACCGGGTGCCAGCACCGGCGCACGGCCCAGCCCTTGCTCGATCTGCTCGCCCAGGGCCTGCAAGCTCAAAGGCTGCGCAGCCGCACCGATGAAGCCCAGGTCCTGCTCGCCGAAGCGGCCGTCGGCCTGCCAGCCCAGCACGCGGCCGAGCTGGGCGTTGTTGCCGAGTTCGGCATGGGCGTCCAGCGGCAGGTGGTAGGCCAGCAGGCTGACATCGGCGGCCAGCAGACGCGCCAGGCGCTGCTTCATCCAACCGGTGATGCGGCCGTCCTGGCCGCGCCAGAACAGGCCGTGGTGGACCAGGATGGCATCGGCCCCGGCGGCAATCGCTGCCTCGATCAAGGCCAGGCTGGCCGTCACGCCGCAGACCAGATGGCGCACCTCGGCCCGCCCCTCCACCTGCAAACCGTTCGGCCCATAATCCTTGAAACGGTCGACATTGAGCTCCATATGGAGATGTCGTTCCAGGCTGTGTCGTGAAGTCATCGGTGGGCCGCTCGGGTTCGGAAGAGGAGTTGTTGTAGTGCGCAGACTTTGGTTGATTTTCGCTCAGGCCACCACGGTGGTGCTGGCCCTGCTCTTCGTGGTCAGCACCCTGAAACCGCAATGGTTGCAAGGCCGCGGCCTCACCGGCAACGCCAGCGAGCCGGCCACCAGCCTGCCCCTGTTCAAGATCGCCGAACCCAGCCCGGCCGCGCACGCCGCCAGCGGCGCCTCCGCCCCCGCACGCAGCGGCTATGCCCTGGCCGCACGCCGCGCCGCGCCGGCCGTGGTCAGCATCACCGCCAGCAAGGCGCCCAGCCGCACGGCCGACAGCAACGACCCCTGGTTCCGCTTCCATTTCGGCCCACGCGGCCGGGGTCAGCCGTCTGAGCGGCCGCAGACCGGCCTGGGCTCGGGCGTGATCGTCTCGGCCGACGGCTATCTGCTCACCAACAACCATGTGATCGAAGGCGCCTCGGACATCGAGGTCATGCTCAGCGACGGCCGCCAGGCCCGCGCCACCCTGGTCGGCAGCGACCCGGAGACCGATGTCGCCGTGCTCAAGATCACACTTGAGCGCCTGCCCGTGATCCAGCTCGGCCATGCCGAGAGCCTGGAGGTGGGGGATGTGGTGCTGGCCATCGGCAACCCCTTCAATGTCGGCCAGACGGTCACCTCGGGCATCGTCAGCGCCCTGGGCCGCAACCAGCTGGGCATCAACACCTTCGAGAACTTCATCCAGACCGATGCGGCCATCAACCCCGGCAACTCGGGCGGCGCCCTGGTCGACGCCGAAGGGAACCTGGTCGGCATCAACACCGCCATCTTCTCGCGCAGCGGCGGCAGCCTGGGCATCGGCTTCGCCATTCCGGTCAGCACCGCGCGCCAGGTGATGGAATCGCTGATCCGCGACGGCCAGGTCGCCCGCGGCTGGATCGGCGTGCAGACCCGCGAGCTGACGCCCGAGTTCGCCGAAGCCTTCAAGGTCACCGTCAAGCAGGGCGTGCTGATCAGCGGCGTGGTGGCCGACGCCCCAGCCGCCAAGGCCGGCCTCAAGCCCGGCGATGTGCTGACCCGCGTCGGCGACACCCCGATCGCCACCCCGGCCCAGCTGCTCGCCGCCGTCTCCGCCCTCAAGCCCAAGACCGGCACCCAGGTCACCGTGCAACGCGCCGGCCAAGAGCTGGACATCGCCATCACCGTGGCCCAGCGGCCCAAACCGCAGGTGGAGCGGGACTGAGCCAGCCCCAAGCGCGCTCCCACCTTCTCGCCCCTCACCGCTCGCACCTCCCGAGCCTCCGCCGACCGCAGCGCCCACCCAAGGGCCCTGCGGTCGGGCGCGCTCGCCCACGCGCGCCCTCTGTTTCCAAGCGCCGGGCATGCATCACGCTTGCAGGCTTGGCGCACTGGACCGGCGACCGTATACTGTATAAAAATACAGCTACCGCCGGCATTCTGGATCACGACACCGAGGCCGGAACCGGCCTTGCTTCTGGATTTCTGCCCCATCCCCTGGTTCTCCGGCTCACCGGCCTTCGGCCGCCCATGCACAGCACCCGCCCGCCCTTTTTGCCATGTTCGCCCCTCTCGTCAACGCTCCACCCGCGTCGATGCCGGCCCTGCCGTCGGCAGCGCCGGCACGGCTGGCCGAGCGCGAGGCGCGCTTGCTGGAGCAGCAGGTCTGGCGGGCCAGCAGCCTGGGCGCCAGCAGCAGCCCCTGCCTGAGCAGCGGTTTTGCCGCCCTGGACGCCGAACTGCCCGGCGGCGGCTGGCCCACGCACAGCCTCAGTGAAATCCTCTGCCCGCCGGGCCTGCATCTGGAGTGGCGTTTGCTACTGCCGGCGCTGCGCGGGCTGCTGGCCGAGCCGCAGGCAGCAACCCCCGCCCCGCGGGGCCGAGGGCGTGCGCGCAAGCCCAGCGCCCCGCGCGCGCAACAACAACGGCCACTGCTGCTGATCAACCCACCGCTGATTCCGCACCTGCCGGGTTTGCAGGCCGCCGGCCTGGCGCCGCAACAGCTGATCTGGCTGGCACCGGAGACGCCGCAGCAGCAGCTCTGGGCGGCCGAGCAGGCGATCAAATCGAATGCCGCCGCCGCCCTGCTGCTCTGGCTGCCCCAGCTGCGGCCCGAGCAGCTGCGGCGGCTGCAGACCCAGGCCCTGGGCCTGGACGCACCGCTGTTCCTGTTCCGGCCCGAAACGGCAGCACAGCAGTCCTCGGCCGCGCCGCTGCGCCTGCATCTGGACCTGGCCCTGGGCGCGCGCAGCCCGCAGCAGGAGCTGGCCGATCTGCAGCTGCGCATCCTGAAACGACGTGGCCCGGCTTTCGAAGGCCTGCTGCAGCTGCCCGCCCTGCCCTCGGGCCTGGAGCGGGTGCTGACAGCCACCATGCTGGCGCGCGGCCTGGGCCGCCCGAGCCTGGCGCCAAACACGCCCCCTGTCCTGCAGCCGCCGCGCCCCGCGGCGCCCTCGCCTCATGCACTGGCTCGCCCTGCTCAGCCCGCCCGCGCCGCCGGATGAGGCCGCCGCCCCCAGCCGCCCCACCCGGCCCGAAACCGCAGCCCCAGCCCTGGCCTGGTGGGCGCTGCAGTTCTCGCCGAGGGTGGCCGCGCTGGAGGAGGCCGTGGTGCTGGAGGTGGCCGCCAGCCTGCGCCTGTTTGGCGGGCCCGAGGCCTTGCACCAGCGGGTGGCGGAGCGCATCGGCGACGCCGGGCTGAGCCTGGCCGCCCTGGCCTGGGCGCCCACCGCGTTGGCGGCCCTGGCGCTGGCGCGCGGGGCGCTGGCGCAGCCGGGGGCGGCTGGAGAAACCTGCGTGCGGGCCGATGGCCTGTCCGCCCCCTTGGCCAGCCTGCTGGACCCGCTGCCGCTGTTCACCCTCAGCGCCGCGCAGGCGCAAGCGCCCATGCTGGCGCGCCTGGGCTGCCGCACGCTGGGCGATGTGCGCCGCCTGCCGCGGGCCGCCCTGAGCCGGCGTTTCGGCCCGGGGCTTCTTCGCGCCCTGGACCAGGCCTATGGCCAGGCACCCCAAGCCCATGCCTGGATCACTGCGCCCGAGCAGTTCCAAGCCAGGCTGGAGCTGCCGCAGCGCCTGGACAACGCCCTGGCCTTGCTGCAGCACGCCCAGGAACTGCTGCGCCAGCTCTGCGCCTGGCTGGCGGCGCGCCACGCCGGCATCGAAGCCTTCGAACTGGCCTGGGCCCATGACGCCATGCGGGCGCGCGACATCGGCCCGGGCGGCCGGCTGCGGGTGCACAGCGCCGCGCTGACGCGCGATTTCGGCCAGCTCTCGCGCCTGCTGCACGAGCACCTGCTGCGCCTGGAGCTGGCCGCGCCGGTGGCCGAGCTCAGCCTGCAGGCCGGCGAAGTGCGGGCCCTGGAGGAGCGCAGCGCCAGCCTGCTGCCGGCCGGGCCCGAGCAGGCCAAGGAGCCCCTGGAGCAGTTGCTGATGCGCCTGAGCATCCGCTTGGGCGCACAGGCCGTGCGCTGCGGCCAGCTGCAGCAAGACCACCGGCTGGAGCAAATGCAGCGCTGGGTGGCCTGGAACGAAAGCCCACCCAACACGGCGGCCACAGCCGCTGCGCCAGAGGCCCTGCCGCTCTGCCCACAGCCGACCTGGCTGCTGGCACCGCCGCTGCGCCTGAGCCTGCGCCAGGACCAGCCGGTCTACGGCGGCGCACCGCTGCAGCTGCTGGCCGGGCCGCAGCGCATCGAGGGTGGCTGGTGGCAGCCGGCGGCCGACGGCCAGAGCTCGCAGCACCAGCAGCGCGATTACTTCCTGGCCAGCAGCCCGCAGGCCGGCCTGCTGTGGATCTTCCAGCAGCGCCTGAGCAGCGAGCAGGACGGCTGGTTTCTGCACGGCGTGTTCGCATGATGATGAAAGCATCCAGCCTGCTGCCCGCCTACGCCGAGCTGCATGCGCTCAGCAACTACTCCTTTCTGCGTGGCGCCTCCACGCCGGGCGAGCTGGTGGAGCGCGCGCATGAGCAGGGTTATGCCGCCCTGGCCCTGACCGACGAATGCTCGCTGGCCGGCGTGGTGCGCGCCCATGTGGCGGCCCAGGCCTTGCCGCGCGACCCGGTCACCGGGGAGCCCGAGCTGAAGCTGCTGATCGGCGCCGAGTTCAGCGTGCGCCGGCTGGCGCAGGCGCCGCCCGGGCCGCCTGAATCCACGCCCGACCCAGTGATGTTCAAGCTGGTGCTGCTGGCGCGCCATCTTGAGGGCTACGGCAACCTCTGCCAGTTCATCACCGGCCTGCGCCGCAGCGCCGCCAAGGGCAGCTACCGCCTGAGCTGGGCACGGCTGCAAGAGGCGGCGCAGCGCGGCGAGCTGGCCGACTGCCTGGCCCTGCTGCTGCCGCCGCGCGAGGCCAGCGACGAAGAGCTGCTGATCCCGGCGCGCTGGCTGCTGCGTCATTTCACCGGCCAGGCCTGGATCGGTGTCGAGCTGCTGCGCGAGCTGGGCGACGAGCTCTGGCTGCAGCGCCTGGGCCAGCTGTCCGAGCAAACCGCCCTGCCCCTGGTGGCGGCCGGCGATGTGCACATGCACCGGCGCTCGCGCAAGGCCTTGCAGGATGTGCTGACCGCCACCCGGCTGAACCGCCCCATCGCCGCCTGCGGCCACCAGCTGCAAGCCAATGCCGAGCGCCATCTGCGCAGCCGCCTGCGCCTGGGCCAGCTCTACCCGCCGGCCCTGCTGGCCGAGACCTTGCGGGTGGCGGCGCAATGCCAGTTCTCGCTCCAGGAGATCCGCTACCAGTACCCGGCCGAAGTCGTGCCCGAAGGCGCCACGCCGAGCAGCCATCTGCGCGCCCTGACCGAGGCCGGCGCGACGCGCCGCTGGCCCCATGGCCTCAAGCCCGAACTGCGCGCGCAGATCGAGCATGAGCTGGCCCTGATCCAGGAGCTGGGCTACGAGCATTACTTCCTGACCGTGGCCGATGTCGTCGCCTTCGCGCGCAGCGTGGACATCCTCTGCCAGGGCCGCGGCTCGGCGGCCAACAGCGTGGTCTGCTACTGCCTCTTCATCACCGAGGTCGACCCGGCGCGCAGCAGCCTGCTGTTCGAGCGCTTCATCAGCCGCGAGCGCAACGAGCCGCCCGACATCGACGTCGATTTCGAGCACGAGCGGCGCGAAGAGGTGATTCAGTACCTCTACCGCAAATACGGCCGCGAACGCGCCGCGCTGACCGCCGTGGTGATCAGCTACCGGCCGCGCAGCGCCATCCGCGATGTCGGCCGCGCCCTGGGCCTGGACGAGGCCCTGGTCGAGAAGCTGGCCGGTGACCACCATGGCTGGAGCGAGGAATCCCTGCCCGACGATCGCCTGGCCCAGCTGCAGCAGGAGCTGGGCTTCGACCCGCAGGACCTGCAGATCCGCCAGCTGGTGCGGCTCACCCGCCAGCTGATGGGCATGCCGCGCCACTTGAGCCAACACCCGGGCGGCTTTGTGCTGACGGCCGGCCCGCTCTCGCGCCTGGTGCCGATCGAGAACGCGGCCATGGCCGAGCGCACCGTGATCGAGTGGGACAAGGACGACATCGACGCCCTGGGCCTGATGAAGGTCGATGTGCTGGCCCTGGGCATGCTCAGCGCCCTGCAGCGCAGCTTCGCCCTGATCAGCCGCTTGCGCGGCTACCCGGCAAGCGCACCTTTCGGCATGAGCGATGTGCCGGCCGACGACAAGCCCACCTACGACATGATCTGCCGCGCCGACACGGTGGGGGTGTTCCAGATCGAATCACGCGCGCAGATGTCCATGCTGCCGCGCCTGCGGCCGCGCTGCTTTTACGACCTGGTGATCGAGGTGGCCATCGTGCGGCCCGGGCCCATCGAAGGCGGCATGGTCCACCCCTATTTGCAGAACCGCGCCCTGCCGCCCGGGCAAATCAAGTATCCGAAAGATGATCTGCGCGCCGCGCTCGAGCGCACCTGCGGCATCCCCATCTTCCAGGAGCAGGTGATGCAGGTGGCCATGATCGCCGCCGGCTTCAGCCCCGGCGAGGCCGACCAGCTGCGCCGCGCCATGGCCGCCTGGAAGCGGCCCGGCGACCTGGCCCGCTTCCACGAGAAGATCCTCACGGGCATGCGCGAACGTGGCTACGAGGACGCGTTCGCCGAGGCCATCTTCCGCCAGATCAAGGGCTTTGCCTCCTACGGCTTCCCCGAGTCGCATGCGGCCAGCTTCGCCCTGCTGACTTATGTGTCCTGCTGGATCAAGCGCCATGAACCGGCGGCCTTTCTCTGCGCCCTGCTGAACTCGCAGCCCCTGGGTTTCTACACCCCCAGCCAGCTGGTGCAGGACGCCCGCCGCCACCGCATCGAGGTGCGGCCCAGCGATGTCAACCACGGTGGCTGGCTGAGCAGCCTGGAGCAGCCCGAGGCACCCGAGCCCGCCGAGCGCCTGGACGACGGCGTGCAGCCAGCCGTGCGCCTGGGCCTGCACCTGGTCCACGGCCTGAGCCGGGCGGCGGCCCTGCGCATCGAGGCCGCGCGGGCCGCGGGCGGGCGCTTTGTGGACACGCAAGACCTGGCCCTGCGCGCGGCCCTGGACCAGCAGGAGCTGCAGCAGCTGGCCGCGGCCGATGCCTTGCAAAGCCTGGCCGGCCACCGCCGCCAGCAGGTCTGGCAGGCCTCGGCCCTGCGCACCCAGCCGCCGCTTTTGCGCCAGGCCTATGCCGCCGAGGAGGACCTGGACCTGCCGGCGGCCGCCGAGGGCGAAGAGGTGGTCTGGGACTACGCCGCCCTGGGCCTGAGCCTGCGCAGCCATCCGCTGGCCCTGCTGCGGCCCCGGCTGGCGCGCCTGGGCTACCGCAATGCGCAGGAGCTGCGCGCCTGGCGCAGCGGCCAGTCGGCCCAGGCCTGCGGCCTGGTCACCGTGCGCCAGCGCCCGCAGACGGCCAAGGGCGTGCTCTTCATCAGCCTGGAAGACGAGAGCGGCAGCGTGCAGGTGATCGTCTGGCCGGACGTCTACGCCGCCTTCCGCCGCACCATCCTGGTGGCGCGGCTGCTGGCGGTGCAGGGCCAATGGCAGTACGAGAACGGCGTGCGCAATTTAATCGCCCGCCGCGTGCAAGACCTGACCCCGCTGCTGGGTCGCCTGGGCAAGGACGTGGGCAGCCGCGACTTTCACTAAAGCGACGCCACTGCGCGCGCTTCGCACAAAACTACTCACTCTGCAATCCGGTGATGCCGCATCCCGTGTTTTCAGGACAGAGTCGCCGCCCCTAGTGCTTCCCCCCTTTCCGTGACATGCGTCACGTGCGAACGTCTGACGCACGAGAACCCTCAGGGGTTCGTCCCATCCATTCCATCGAGGGAAACTGAATGCAGACTGCACATCGCCTGGCTGTCACGGCCGCCGTGCTGGCCGCACTGGCCACACCGTCGTTCGCCGACACCACCACCTACACCAACTCGGCTGCCTTCCTGGCGGGCCTGAGCGGCCCCGGCTACACCGAGGCCTTCACCGGCCTGGGCAGCCCGGCCAGCGGCGCTGGCCTGAGCTTCAGCTCGGGCGGCTTCAGCTACAGCATCAGCTCCCCCGGCGACCTCTACGCCTCGGGTGACTTCCTGGGCACCAGCCTGCCCGACCAAGCCCTGACCATCACTTTCACCAGCGGCAATGTCACGGCGGTCGGCGGCAATTTCTTCAACGTCAATCTGTCGGACGCGTTCCAGCCCCTGGCTGTGACCCTGACCCTGAGTGACGGCACCACCACCACCTTCACCCCGGCCAGCGCCGCCGACAGCTTCCGCGGCTTCGCTTCCACCCAGGTCATCAATTCGCTGACCATCAGCGCGCCCGGCGTCAGCGTGTACGCCAGCGTGGACAACCTGACCGTGGGCTCGGTCACCCCGGTGCCGGAACCCAGCAGCTGGGCCCTGATGGGCCTGGGCCTGGCCGGCATGGGCGCATTCGCCCGCCGCCGCCAGAACAAGACGCACGACTGAACGTCCGACCGGCACGGGCGCCACGATGGCGCCCGCCTGATGCCATCGGTTCCTTTCTTCCATCCCTGTTGACGATGCGGTGCCCGCACCGCACTCCGGAGTGCATATGACCCGAAACCACAAGAAGCTGTCCCTGCTGGCCCTGTCCGTGGGCCTGGCCCTGGCCAGCCAAGCCCAGGCGCAAAACGCCCTGAACGGCCAACGCGAAGCGCTGGACCGCCTGGCCACCGCCACCGGCAGCAGTGCCGATGTGTCCTACCACGCGGCCACCGGCGCCGCCCGATTCGTGCGCGTGCCCGCCGGTGCCAAGCTGGCCGCCCGTGCCAGCGCCGTGGGCGATGCCGCCAAGCAGACCGCCACCGTGCAATTCCTGAACGAATACGCAGCGCTGTTCGGCATCCGCGACGCCGCCAGCGAGTTGTCGGCCCCGGCCATCAGCAAGGACCGCCAAGGCAGCACCCACCTGAGCTACCAGCAGGTCTACCAAGGCGTGCCTGTGTTCGGCGGCGAGCTCAAGGCCCACTACGACGCTGCTGACAATCTGGTGGTCGTCAACGGCACCTTCATCCCCGGCATCAATGTCAAGGCCACGCCCAGCCGCACGGCCGAGCAGGCCAGCAAGATCGCTGTGGCTGCCGTCAACGCCGAGCTGAAGCGCCCGACCCGCCTGAGCGCCAGCGCCCCGACGCTGATGATCTTCCGCGAAGGCCTGGCCAAGGGCGTCGAAGGCGCCAACCACCTGGCCTGGCAGGTCGAAGTGGGCAACAAGCACGATGTGCGCGAGTTCGTCTACGTGGACGCCCACACCGGCAAGGTGATCGACAAGATCAGCGGCATCCATGAAGCCATGAACCGCCGCGCCTTCGACGGCCAAGGCAAGCTGCCTCCGGTGCCCAACTACCCGAACAACCCGTTCTGGGTGGAAGGCCAGGCCTTCCCGACCGGCACAGTCGAAGCCGACAACATGATTGCCGCCTCGTCCGACATCTACGCTCTGTTCAAGAACGCCTTTGGTCGCGACGCCTTCGACGGCAAGGGCAAGACCATGGACTCGATCTTCAACCGCGGCGATGCCTGCCCGAACGCGTCCTGGAACGGCACCTACATCTCCTTCTGCCCAGGCACCACGACCGATGACGTGACCGCGCACGAGTGGGGCCATGCCTACACCCAATACACCCACGGCCTGATCTACCAATGGCAACCGGGTGCTCTGAACGAGGCCTACTCGGACATCTGGGGTGAAACCGTCGACCGCCTGAACAGCCGCGGCACCGACGTCCCCGACGCAGCACGTACCGATGGCGCCTGCACGATCTTCACCAAGGTGGGCGGCGTGCCGGGCACCGACAACTCGGTGCGCTGGCTGATGGGCGAAGATGCCACCGCATTCAGCGGCGCCATCCGCGACATGTACAACCCCACCTGCTACGGCCACCCGGCCAAGGTGACGGACACCCGCTACCGCTGCACCACCGCCGATGCCGGTGGTGTGCACAGCAACTCCGGCGTGCCCAACCACGGCTACGCCCTGCTGGTGGACGGCGGCAACTACAACGGCCAGAACATCTTCTCGATCGGTCTGACCAAGGCAGCCCACATCTACTACCGCGCCCAGAGCGTCTACCAAGGTCCGGCCAGCGGCTTCGCCGACCACGCCGATGCGCTGGCTCAGTCCTGCGCCGACCTGACGGGCCAGAACCTGAACGACCTGAAGACCGGCGCGCCCTCGGGCGAGGTCATCAACGCCCAGGATTGCGCCCAGGTCGCCAAGATGGCCCAGGCCGTCGAGCTGCGCACCGCCCCGGCACAGTGCAACTTCGTTCCCCTGCTGGCCAAGTCGCCACCGGCCCTGTGCCCCACGGGCACCGTGGCTCCGCTGCTGTCGGACAGCTTCGACGGCGGCAAGGCTGGCGGCGTGCGCTGGCAAGTCAGCTACCAAGGCAGCAACCCGGAGTTCACCCCGCGCAACTGGGGTGTGGTCACCAAGCTGCCCAATGGTCGCTCCGGCTACGCCCTGTTCGCACCGAACCCCAACAACGGCACCTGCAGCGCGGGTGGCAATGAGGCCGGTCTGGTTCGCATCGAAAGCCCCGAGATCACCATCACCGCCGATGCCGCAGCACCGAAGCTGACCTTCGATCACTGGGTCGCCACCGAGTCCACCTGGGACGGCGGCAACCTGAAGATCAGCGTCAACGGCGGCGCCTGGCAGCTGATCGCCGCCTCGGACTTTGTCTACAACGCCTACAACACGACCCTGAAGACGGTCGCTCAAGGCAATGACAACCCGCTGGCCGGCCAAGCCGCCTTCTCGGGCACGGACGGTGGCTCGGTCAGCGGTTCCTGGGGCCGCTCCATCGTCAACCTGTCGCGCTTCGCCAAGCCCAACGACAAGGTCAAGCTGCGCTTCGAACTGGCGAATGACGGCTGCGGCGGCAACATCGGCTGGTACGTCGATGATGTGAAGGTCTATCGCTGCACCCCCTGAGCTTGAACTGCGCACCGGCCCGATGAGAGCCGGTACTGCCGCTCAACTCACCAAGGCCTCCCACCGGGAGGCCTTTTTTCTTGGGTGAGGTTTCGGCGTGCTGAAGACAGCAATCGGCACATTGCGGACCTCCGCTGTCTTGATCTTTCTCGCTTCGGTGTCTCGGCCCGCCGCCGGGCTCATGGTTCGCGGGTCGGCTCTGCGAGCCGACTCCCCTCGGTGCTCACTGCGCGGCTCAGCGGCGCCAAACTCCCTCCGTTCGCTGCGCTCACTGCGGTCAAACAGTGGCGCCGAGTCAGAGCTTGAAGCGCGCGAGTACGCGCGCCTGAGCCGCTCCGCTCCGCCCTCGGCCGCGCACAAATCGCCCGTCGGCGGGCCGAGCCACCTTCGGAGGTGGCGTGTTTCACCGTTGATGGGGCAGATCGATCGCGATGCAAGCGCCCTGCAGCCCGTGCCGCTGCCGGGCGATTTGTGAAGGGCCGAGCAGCACAGCGCCTCGGGGCGCGCGCGTACCCGCGCGCTTCAAGCTCTGACTTGGCGCTTCTGTCTGAACGAAGCGAACGCAGGGAGGGGAGTGAGTTATGCGCCAGCCCCGAGGTGCGAGCAGCGCAGGGAAGTCGGCCCGCCCGGGCCGACCCCGGAGTCATGAGCCCGGCGGCGGCACGGGCTGCAGGGCCTCACGAGCAAAACCAAGGGCTACTCTGCGCCGAAAGCCGCCATGCGGATCACACATCGCGGCAAGCGCTTTTTTTCGAAACGAAGCATGGGCGCAGCGAACTGCCCGTCAAAATCAAATCCCGTCGCGCCGCCCACACCACCCGCCATGACACATCGCAACCCTGAACTGTCGCGCCCCAGCCAGACCGAGCTGGCCGAGTTTTTGGCCCGGGAGTTTCCACAGTGCAAATGCAGCATCGAGGCGCTGCGCCCGCGCAGTGCGACGGTGCGGCATCCGGTGGGGGAATCGGAGTTGCGGCCGGGGGGCACGGTCTCAGGGCCAGTGTTGATGACGGTGGCCGATGTGGCGCTGTATGTGGCCATCCTTGGTGAGATCGGCATCGTGCCGCTCACGGTCACCACCAGCCTGAACATCAACTTTCTGCGCAAGCCGGCCGGTGACCGCGACATCATCGGCGTGTGCACGCTGATGAAGCTGGGCCGAACACTGGCGGTGGGCGAAGTCAGCCTCTACTCCGAAGGCAGCGACGAAGCCGTGGCCCATGTGGTGGGCACCTACGCCATTCCGCGCAAGGATTGAGGGGCCGGCGCCGACGCACGCAAGACCTGACCCCATCACCTGCCCCATCCTGGAACCACACCATGTCCTCCACGCTCTTCACCATCGCCCTGCTGCATTGGGTGGTCCTGATCACACCGGGCGCCAACTTCGTGCTGGTCGGGCAGTTGGCTGCCAGCGGCCAGCGAGGAGCCGCCTGTGCGGCAGCGTTTGGCATCACCACGGTGACGCTGAGCTGGGCCAGCCTGGCCATCCTCGGCATCGGCGTGGTCTTCAGCGCCCACCCGGCGCTGCGCCAGCTGGCACAGATTGCGGGCGGTCTCTACCTGCTCTACCTGGCCAGCAAGCTGTGGCGGGCAGGCGCTGGTGGCGATGCGGGCGCAGGAGGGCCGATGAGCCGGAGCGCGGCCTTTCGTCTGGGCTTTCTGACCAATGTGTTGAACCCCAAGACTGCCTTGTTCTTCGGCAGCGTGTTTGCCACCGTGCTGCCCGCAGATCCCAGCTGGGCCGTCAGCGCCGCCGCCGTGGGGCTGGTCTATGCAAACGCCCTGGTATGGCACCTGTTCCTGGCCCTGGCCTTCTCGCTGCGCCCGGTTCAAGGCTTTTACGAACGCCAACGCCGCCTGCTGAACCGCGTGTCGGCCGCGCTGGTCGGTGGCTTCGGCACCCGCCTACTGTTCTCCACCTGGCAGGAGCTGCGCGTCCGCTGGGCTTGAGCACAACAAGTGCGATATTCGCGCACACAGACCTTCACAAAGCCGTCACACTGCCGATAGCGCAAGAGGATCTCCCGGCTTGTCCGCACGCCTCACTGCAGAGGCGATCGACGCAAGCCGGATCAGGGAAGAGGTCCTCTCCGTCCATCAGCGCCGGCTTGCACCCCGACGGTGTGAGCGCAGGCGCTGCGCGGCTTTCAACAGCGGTCCAGCGGCCAGCACCGGCATCCTTGCGCCGAGAGCCGCGCCCACAACACAAGGTTTGTCATGCGCAACAATCAGCCGGTCAGCCAGCGGGAATATGACTTCCCGGCCGATGCCACCCTGATGTCCACCACGGACGTCAACTCCCACATCAATTACGCCAACGGCGCCTTCGTCGCCGTCAGCGGCTATAGCGAAGCCGAGATCCTCGGCCAGCCCCACAACCTGGTCCGCCACCCGGACATGCCGCCCGAGGCCTTCGCCGACATGTGGGCCACGCTCAAGTCCGGCCAGTCCTGGACCGCCCTGGTCAAGAACCGGCGCCAGAACGGCGACCACTACTGGGTGCGTGCCAATGCAACCCCGGTGGAGCGCCACGGACGGGTGGTCGGCTATATGTCGGTGCGCACCAAGCCGCCCCGCGCCGAGATTCAGGCGGCCGAAACGCTGTACGCCGCCTTCCGCCAAGGCCAGGCCGGCTCCCTGGGCTTTCACAAAGGCCTGATCGTACGCAAGGGGCTGCGGGGCCTGCTGTCCCGCAGCCTGCAGACCTGGTCGGTGCGCCAGCGCATCTGGGCGGGCGCCTTGCTGATGCCAACGCTCAGCCTGGCCGCGGCCAGCCTGCTGGGCCTGGCGCCGGTCGCCTGGGCCGGCCTGGCCGGCGTGCTGGTGCTGAGCAGTGGCCTGACTGCCTGGTGGCTGCACAGCCAGGTGTCCACCCCTGTCGAGCTGCTGGCCGCGCAGGCGCGCGCCATCGCCGCGGGCGACACCCGTTCCAACATCCAGATGGACCGGGTCGACGAGATCGGCATGAGCATGCGTGCCATCAACCAGCTGGGCCTGATGTTCCGCTGGATCGTGGACGACGTCAGCGAGCAGGTGCTGACCGTGCGCACCGCCAGCAGCGAGATCGCGCAAGGCAACAACGACCTCAGCGCACGCACCGAGCAGGCGGCGTCCAGCCTGGAGGAAACCGCCGCCTCGATGGAGCAGATGAGCTCCACCGTGCGCAACAACTCCGACACCGCCCACCAGGCCACGCAGGTGGCCCAAGACGCCAGCCGGGTCGCGGTGCAGGGTGGCGATGTGGTCGGCCAGGTCAACCGCACCATGGAAGGCATCACCGCTTCCAGCCGCAAGATCAACGACATCATCGGCGTGATCGACAGCATCGCCTTCCAGACCAACATCCTGGCCTTGAACGCAGCGGTGGAAGCGGCTCGCGCCGGGGAACAAGGCCGAGGCTTTGCCGTGGTGGCCGCCGAGGTGCGCAGCCTGGCCCAGCGCAGCGCCGAGGCGGCCAAGGAAATCAAGACCCTGATCAGTGACAGCGTCGAGAAGGTCGAGCATGGCGCCCGCCAGGTCGGCGACGCCGAGCGCACCATGGGCGAGATCGTCCAGCAAGTCAGCCAGGTCAGCCAGCTGATCACCAGCATCAGCCAGGCCAACCGAGAGCAGAGCACCGGCATCAGCCAGGTCACCGAGGCGGTCAACCACCTCGATCAGGTGACCCAGCAAAACGCCGCCCTGGTCGAACAATCCACCGCCGCCACCGAGAGCCTGCGCAACCAGGCCGATCAGCTGGTGCGCGCCCTGGCCATCTTCCGCGACGAACAGCGCCGCCACTGACCGGCTTTTGCGCGAAGGCTGAGGTGTGGCGCAGCCATGCCCGCGTGATTACTACCGCAGCTCAAGAGCGCGGGAGGAGGCGCAGGGACGGCGTCTGCGCCGATGATCGAGTTTGTTTCGCTCCCCCCGATCATCCGCTGCAGATTGCACCGTGCGCCATGCCTCATGTCGAAACCCTTCCCGCCTTTGAACTCCTGGGCCTGAGCTGCCGCACCAGCAATGCCGCTGAAATGGACCGGCAGCACCCGGAGCGTGCACGCATCGGCCGCCTCTGGCAGGACTTTGCCGGCTCTGGACTGCAGGGCGAAGTCTTCGGCGCCTACTTCGACTATGCCGACCAACACCATGCCGACTACCGCGTGCTGGCCGGCATCCGCGCCCCTCTGAGCGACGAAGAAATCACCAGCAATGCCGGCGCAACGACCGACCGCCGCCTGCAGGTGCCGGCCGGACGCTACCTCGTCTTTGAAGCCCAGGGCACCCTGCCCGAGGCCTTAATCCAGACCTGGGGCGAGGTCTGGGCCTATTTCGAACGGGCGGGCGCGCCCAAGCGCGCCTACGGCGTGGACCTGGAGCGTTATCTGGGCCCGGGCAATGTGCAGATCTGCATCGGCCTGAAAGACGAGCCTCAGAGGCCCTGAACCTCAGGCCGAGCGGCGGGCCGGCGGCGCCCGCCGACGCTCAGAAGTGAATGCCCTTCATCATCTGCTGCAGGGCAATCGCCTCGGCAGACAGCTGCGGCTTGGAGCCGGGCTTGGCGCCCTTGGCCGCATCGCTGTCAGGGAACATGCGGAAGCTGGTGTTCATGACGATCTGCGCGACACGCGGCACCAGGGCATGCATCAGCTCGCCGGTGATGCCCAGGCGGGTGGCGATGCGCACCGGCTTGGCAATGCAGGCCTGCGCCACCATATCGGCCGCTTCTTCCGGCGCCAGCGTGGGCACATTCTTGTAGATCTGCGTCGGCGCGATCATGGGCGTGCGCACCAGCGGCATATTGATGGTGGTGAAGGTCACGCCCAGATCGGCGTACTCGCTGGAAGCGCAGCGCGTCCAGGCATCGAGCGCGGCCTTGCTGGCCACATAGGCCGAGAAGCGCGGTGCGTTGGTCAGCACGCCGATGCTGGAGATATTGACCACATGGCCCTTCTTTTTGGCCACCATGCCAGGCAGCAGGCCCATGGTCACGCGCAGGCAACCGAAGTAGTTCAGCTGCATGGTGCGCTCGAAATCATGAAAGCGGTCGTAGCTGCTTTCGATCGCGCGGCGGATCGAGCGGCCCGCGTTGTTGATCAGGAAATCGACACCTCCAAACTGTTCGGTGATGGCGGCAATCATGGCCGCGCAGCTTTCCTCGTTGGCAATGTCAGCCGAGAAGGCGTGCACCTGGGCTTGCGCGCCGGCGGCCTCGCGGATCTCCTTCACCGCCTCGGCCAGCTTGATCTCGTCGCGGGCGCAGATCAAGGTGATGGCGCCGGCTTCGGCAAACTTCTTGGCCGCTGCCAGACCGATGCCGGAGGAGCCGCCCGTCACCAGCACCACCTTGCCGGCGGTGGCACCGCGCAGGCTGCGGTCGATCGACAGGTCGGGGTCGAGGTGGCGCTCCCAGTAGTCCCAGAGCCGCCAGGCGTAGTCATGCAGATTGGGGCAGGCGATGCCCGAGCCCTTGAGCACGGCCTCGGTCTCGCGGCAATCGAAGCGGGTCGGGTAGTTGATGAAGGTGAACATATCGTCGGGCAGGCCGAGATCCTTCATCACCGCGTTGCGAATGCGCCGCACCGGCGCCAGCGCCATCAGCCCCTTCTTGACGCTCTTGGGAATGAAACCGAGCAGGGCCGCATTGATGAACAGATTCATCTTGGGCGCATGCGCGGCCTTGGAGAAGATGTCCAGCACATCGCCGACGCGGTAGCCCACCGGGTCGACCAGATGGAAACAGGCGCCGCTCTTGCGCTCCTTGTGGGCGATGTGGTCGAGCGCGTTGACGACGAAATCGACCGGCACGATGTTGACGCGCCCGCCTTCCAGGCCAATCGAGGGCATCCAGGGCGGCAGGATCTGGCGCAGGCGCTGGATGGGCTTGAAGAAATAGTAGGGCCCGTCGACCTTGTCCATCTCGCCGGTGCTGGAGTCGCCCACCACCATGGCCGGACGGTACACCGTCCAGGGCCGTTTGCACTCCTTGCGCACGATCTTCTCGCTCTCGTGCTTGGTCATGAAGTAGGGGTGATCGAGGCCCTCGGCCTCGTCGAACATGTCCTCGCGGAACACGCCTTCGTAGAGGCCCGCCGCGGCGATGGACGAGACATGATGAACATGGCCGGCCTCGATGGCCTGGGCAAACTCGACCAGGCTGCGCGTGCCGTCGACATTCACCGCGACTTGCGAGGCCTCGTCGGCCTTGAGGTCGTAGACCGCTGCGAGGTGAAAGACATGATCGATCTGGCCTTTGAGGCGCTTGATGTCCTCCGCCGCCACACCGAGCTTCTTGCCCGTTAGGTCACCGAACACCGGCAGCGCGCGGGTGCTGTTCTTGGCCAGGCCCCAAAAGGCCAGCAGCTCGGGCAGCTTGTCGCGGCTTTCTTCGCGCAGCAGGAAGTGAACCGTGCTGCCGCGCCGGGCCAGCAGCTTTTTGACCAGGCGCTTGCCGATGAAGCCCGTGGCTCCGGTGACGAAATACTGCTGCATGTGCATGTCTCCTGCGTAGGGGTGCGAGAACTCTTGTGCCTGGATTCTTGACCAAGTGAAAGCAGGCGCTGCTGCATGCTTTCCCGCACAGGGCTGCACAGCGCCCCATCCGGGCTTAGGTAGAGCGTACTGCCTAGCTTTCCCCGGTGCCAAATGCCGGCGGGGCGATCTATAGTGAACTCATCGCTGGCAAAGGCTGGCGACAATCCAACCAACGCTCTCCAAGGACTGACAACATGGTCAAGAAGCTTCAGAAAATGGCAGCCAAGAAAAACTCCGCTTCCAATGGAGCCTTCGGCGGCGCCCTGCCCGCCGGCCTGCTGGACAGCCAGCTGGCGCAGAGCGTGCGTGACTCCGCTCAACAAATCTGGGCCGCTGGCCTGGGCGCCTTCTCCAAGGCACAGGGCGAAGGCGGCAAGGTGTTTGAAGCCCTGGTCAAGGAAGGCCTGACCCTGCAGAAGAAAACCCAATCGGCCGCCGAAGAAAAGCTCGGCGCCATGGCCAGCAAGGTCAGCGGCATGGCCGGTGATGTCGGCAGCAAGGCCGGCCAGCACTGGGACAAGCTGGAATCGATTTTTGAAGAACGCGTGGCCCGTGCGCTCAAGCGCCTGGGCGTGCCCGCCGCCAAGGACATTGAAGAGCTGATCGAGCGCATCGACGCCCTCAGCGACGCCCTGGGCCTGAAGGTGCCGGCCAAGAAGGCCAGCAAGGCCGCGGCACCCAAGGCCAAGGCTGCGGCCAAGCCGGCTGCTAAAGCCGCCGCTAAAACTGCTGCCAAAACCGCTGCTAAGGCGGCCGACAAAGCACCAGCCAAAGCGCCCGCCAAAAAGGCCGCTGCCAGCAAGGCACCCGCTCAGCCCTTCGCCAAAGCCGCGAGCAAGCCGGCGGCCAAAGCCCCGGTGAAGGCCGCTGCCAAGCCAGCCGCCAAAGCTCCGGTCAAGGCAGCAGCCAAAGCAGCCGCACCGGCCCCCAAGCCCGCCGCCAAGCCGCGCGCCAAGAAGGCCGCCGCCCCGGTGAGCGCCGCCGCCAGCACCAGCCCGGCTGCCGCAGCCACCGCTGAGGCCGGCACCGCCGCCTGATCTTCCGCCCGCCACGCGCACTCGCTGACTGTCCCACCGCCGCATGCCCACAGCCCGCCGCAAGCCACGCTCGGCCACCCCCGCCACGCCACCGCGCCGCGCCGGCCGGCCGCGCATCGGGCTGGCCCTGGCAGGCGGTGGGCCGCTCGGCGCGATCTATGAAATCGGCGCGCTCTGCGCGCTGGAAGAGTCGATCACGGGCCTGGACTTCTGCGACTGCGACTCCTACATCGGCATCAGCGCCGGGGGCTTCATCGCCGCCGGCCTGGCCAATGGCATGGGCCCGCGCATGCTCAGCGCGGCCTTCATCGAAAACAGCGCCCCAGCGCCTGACAGCTTTGACCCGGCCGAGCTCATGCACCCGGCCTGGGCCGAGTATGGCGAGCGTCTGCGCCTGCTGCCCGGTCTGCTGAAATCTGCGGTTTGGGATCACTGGATGGAAGGCCGCTCGCTGATGGGCGCCTTCGAGCGCCTGGGCCGCGCCCTGCCCACCGGCCTGCTCTCGGGCGACGCGCTGGAAGCACAGATCCGCCGCCAGTTCGCCCTGCCCGGCCGCAGCAATGATTTCCGCGAACTCGGCCGCCGCCTGGTGCTGGTGGCCACCGATCTGGACAGCGGCGAGGCTGTGCCCTTCGGCCTGCCCGGCTGGGACGATGTGCCCATCTCGCGCGCCGTGCAGGCCAGCGCCGCCCTGCCGGGCCTGTTCCCGCCGGTCAAGATTGCCGGCCGTCACTATGTGGACGGCGCACTCAAGAAGACCTTGCATGCCTCGCTGCTGCTGCAGGAAGGCGTGGATCTGCTGATCTGCCTGAACCCGCTGGTGCCTTACGAATCGGACCGCGAGCATCCGCTGGCGCAACAGATGCCGGCACGGGGAAAAGGTACGAAAGAAGTTTCCATCCCCCACCTCGTGGACGGCGGCCTGCCCCTGGTGATGAGCCAGACCTTCCGCTCGCTGATCCACTCGCGGCTGGAGTTGGGCATGAAGCGCTACGAGCACACCCACCCCGGCACCGACATCCTGCTCTTCGAGCCCGACCACCGCGATGCCGAGATGTTCCTGGCCAACACCTTCAGCTACTCGCAGCGCCGCCATCTGGCCGAGCACGCCTACCAGACCACGCGGGCGCGCCTGCGCCGCCGCGCGCCCAAGTTGCAGGCCGCCCTGCAGCGCCATGGCCTCAGCCTCAATCTGGAAGCGCTGAACGAGCCGGGCCGACGCCTGCTCAGCGAACCCGCGGCCACCCGCACCGAAGATGCCCTGCGCCGCCTGCGCGCGGCCCTGAGCCTGCTGGAAGCGCGCCACGCCTGAGCGCACAGGCCGCTGCGGCGTGACCCCTGTCACACCCTCGGCTTGCAGCCCCTTCAGTCGCGGGTATTCCCGCAGCCCCCATCTCGCAACAATCACTTCCACGGCCTCCGCACCGGCGGCCTGCCTCAAGGAAGTCCCCATGCGCACGATGCTCCTCTCCGCCCTGCTGCTCGCCACCCCGCTGCTCAGCCAGGCCGACAGCGCCAGCAATCTGGTGGTCAACGGCAGCTTTGAATCCGTGGTCATCAACTCCAGCAATCGCTGGGACATCTTCAGCAACATCAGCGGCTGGACCGGCGGCAGCGCCGGCATCGAGGTGCGCAACAACGCCGTGGGCCTGGCCCGCGACGGCGTCAATTTCGTCGAGCTGGACACCACGGCCAACAGCAGCATGTTCCAAACGGTGGCCACCCAGGCTGGCCAGCGCTACACCCTGAGCTTCTTCTACGCCGACCGCATCAGCAACAGCCAGCCCAGCAACGGCCTGGACTGGAGCCTGGACGGCAGCCACTGGAACGCGGTCAGCAGCGGCACTGGTGGCAACAGCCACGACTGGAAGCAGCTGCAGTTCGACTTCAACGCCACGGGCGCGACCACGCTGTACTTCCGCGCCACGGGCACGAGCGACCAACTGGGCACCTCGCTGGACCAGGTCAGCATCACCACAGCCGTGCCGGAACCGCAAAGCGCCGCCCTGCTGCTCGGCGGCCTGGCCGCACTGGGCTTTCTGGCCCGCCGCCGGCGCCTGAGCTGATCGGCACCCCACACAACAGGACGTCGTGAGTCCTGAAACGACAAGAAAAAAAGAAAAAGCAGATCCAAAAAAAGGGCGCCTCCTCGCGGGGGCGCCCTTTGCTTTTGCAGCGCTCGCTGCCGCAGGCCTCAGCCGAGATAGCGCAACTGCAGATGAGCCTTGAAATGCGCCGGGTTCAGCGTCTCACCGCTGGCGCGGCGCACCAGCTCGGGCGTCTCGTAGCGGCTGGCTTGCAGCCAGATGTTCTCGCGCAGCCAGTCGAACACCGGGGCCAGATCGCCCGCGGCGATGCGGGCGTCCAGATCGGGCATCGCGCGGCGCATGGTGGCGAACCACTGGGCGGCATACATGGCGCCCAGGGTGTAGCAGGGGAAATAGCCGATCAGGCCGCAACCCCAGTGCACATCCTGCATGCAGCCGTCCTTGTAGTTGCCGCGGGTGTCCAGGCCCAGCAGCTCCATCATCTTGGCGTCCCACAGGGCCGGGATGTCCTCGACCTCGATCTCGCCCTCGACCAGCGGGCGCTCGATCTCGTAGCGCAGGATCACATGGGCCGGGTAGGTCACCTCGTCGGCGTCCACACGGATGAAACCGGGGTTCACACGGGTCAGCAGGCGATTCAGATTGCCGGGCTCAAAGGCCGGCTGATCGCCCAGATGGCGGCTGACCAGGGGGCTGAGCAGGCGGGCAAAGGCCGGGTGGCTGCCCAGTTGCATCTCGAAAGACAGGCTCTGGCTCTCGTGCAAGCCCAGGGAGCGGGCCTGACCCAGGGGCTGGCCCAGCCACTCGCGCGGCAGGTTCTGCTCGTAGCGACCATGGCCGGTTTCGTGGATGGTGCCCATCAGGCTGGGCAGAAAATCATCCTCGCGGTAGCGCGTGGTCATGCGCACGTCCTCGGGCACGCCGCCGCAGAAGGGGTGGCTGCTCTCGTCCAGGCGGCCGGCATCGAAATCAAAGCCCATCAAGCGCATGGCATCCAGGCCCAGGTTCTTCTGCGCCGCTTGCGTGAAGGGGCCGACCGGCTTCAGGGTGGTCTCCTGCGCCTGCTTCTCGCGCACTTGGCGGATCAGGCCCGGCAGCCAGCTGCGCAGGTCGCCAAACACCCGGTCCACTTCGGCGCTGCGCATGCCGGGCTCGTACAGGTCCAGCAGCGCGTCATAACGCGACAGGCCCGTGCCATCGGCCAGCAGCGTGGCCTCCTCGCGGGTCAGGCGCACCACCTCGCGCAGGTTCTCGACGTAGCCGGCCCAGTCGTTGGCCTGGCGCTGCGCGCGCCAGGCATGTTCGCAGCGAGAGTTGGCCAGCGACTTGGCTTCGACGAGGCTTTGCGGCAAGGCGTTGGAGGCGCGCCAGGCGCGGCCCATCTCACGCAGATTGGCGCGCGGGTCGGCTTCCAGGTTTTCCGCCGCGGCCTGATCCAGCAGACTTTTGAGCTGCGGCTCGGTGGCCAGCTGGTGCAGCAGGCCGCCCATTTCGGCCAGGGCCAGCGAGCGCGCCTCATTGCCCTTGGGCGGCATATTGGCCGACTGGTCCCATTGCGCGATCGATTGCAGATGACCCAGGCGATGCAGGCGCTGGTGGCGCTGGAACAGTTCGGTGTAGGCGGGCGTGCTCATGAGGCGGTTCGCGAAGAGTTGGAACTGGGGAGCATTGTCCACGTTCGACGGGACCGTGCCCCAAGTCAGGGCGTCGAACCCGGGAAGACCCAGATCAGGGCCGCCGTCATCAGCACATAGCGACAGAACTTGCCCACGGCCATATAGGCCACGCAAGGCCAGAAGGGCAGGCGCAACCAGCCGGCCACGGCGCACAGCGGGTCCCCCACCACCGGCAGCCAGCTCAGCAGGCAGGCCTTGGCCCCGAACTGCTGCAGCCAGGCCAGGGCGCGCGGGTTGGGCGGCGCATGCTTGAGGCTGCGCTCGTAGGCCAGCTCGGCGCCGCGGCCCAGCCACCAGCTGATGGCGCCGCCCAGGGTGTTGCCCACCGTAGCCACCAGCACCGCCGGCCAGAACATGGCCGGGTCGGCCTTGACCAGCAGGAACACGGCCGGCTCCGAACCCAGAGGCAACAAGGTGGCCGAAACCAGGGCAATCAGAAACACCGCCGGCAGGCCCACGGCCGGCAGCGCGGCCCAGGCCAGCAGGCCGTGAATCAGGTTTTGCAAAGCGGTTTCCATCAAAGGCATTATCCTGAGGGCTGGATGACTGACCGCCCCACCTCCTCGCCCCTCGCCCCCGGCCACGCCTTGCTGCCATGGCGGCAGCGCTTTTCGCTGACGCTGCTGCGCCTGCTGGGCGGGCTGGTGCTGCTGCACGGCGCCTGCAGCGGCGCGCGAGCCGAACCCGCCAGCTGCAAGACCCTGGTGGCCTCGGGCAACCCGCAATACCCGCCCTACCTTTGGCGCGATCCGGCCGATGAAGGCCGCTTGGTTGGCGCGAATGCCGACCTGATGCAGCGCCTGGCCCAGGAGCTGGGCGTGACCATCGAGATGCGCTACGTCGGCCCCTGGGGCCGGGTACAGGAAGAGGCCAAGGCCGGACGCATCGACCTGATCGCCGGTGCCTTCTGGACCCAAGCGCGCACCGAGTACATGGACTACTTCAGCCCAGCGTTTCACCAGACACGCTCGGTCATCTGGGTGACGGCCAAATCACGCCTGGCTTACCGGCAGTGGAGCGATCTGGTCGGCCAGCAGGGGGTGACGGTGATCAACAACAGCTTCGGCGAGGCCTTTGACCGCTACGCCAAGCAGTCACTCAAGATCACCCAGGTGGCCAGCCTGGAGCAGGCCATCCAGATGCTGCAGCGTGGTCGGGCCGATTACTTGATTTACGAAGACAGCCCCGGCCAGGCCTTTCTAGCCAAGCTGGACATCCAGGGTGTACGCATGCTGACGCCGGCCGTTGCCAACGAAGCCCTGCACCTGACCCTGGCCCACAAGTCGCCCTGCAACACCGGCGAGTTGCGGGGACGGATCGCCCGCGCCCTGCACAAGCTGGCTGGCGCCAATCCGCTGCCCGAGCTGCTGGACAAAAACATCCAGCTCTGGCGCCTGCACAGCCCGAGCGTGAAATAAATAGCGGCCGGCCGGAGCGCCCGAATGAACGCCTCGGGCATATAATCCTGCCTCTTTTTTGGGCAGATTGAGGGCTGTGACCGGCTCGCCAGCTGCCCGCCAGTGCGGCCGCCGCGCTGGCGCCCCCCCCGCCGCTCCACCGCTTCTTTTTCGCCCGCCGTCTTCTCCATGCCCGCCGCCCTGCCGTCGCTCCGCCTCGGCACCCATTCCCTGCCCAACCGACTGTTCGTGGCGCCCATGGCCGGCGTCACCGATCGGCCATTCCGCCAGCTCTGCCGGCGCCTGGGTGCGGGCTATGCGGTCAGCGAGATGGTGACCTCGCGCAAGGACTTGTGGAACAGCCTCAAGACCTCGCGCCGCGCCAACCACGACGGTGAGGCCGGCCCCATCGCCGTGCAGATCGCCGGCACCGACGCGCCCATGATGGCCGAGGCCGCCCGCTACAACATCGAGCGCGGCGCCCAGATCATCGACATCAATATGGGCTGCCCGGCCAAAAAGGTCTGCACCAAATGGGCCGGCTCGGCTCTGATGCAGGACGAGCCCCTCGCCACCGAGATCATGGCCGCCGTGGTTGAAGCCGCCGCGCCCTTCGGCGTGCCGGTGACGCTGAAGATGCGCACCGGCTGGTGCGAAACCGAAAAGAACGCCCAGCGCCTGGCCCTGGCCGCGCAGGATGCCGGCATCGCCATGGTCACCGTGCATGGCCGCACGCGCGAGCAGGGCTACAAAGGCCTGGCCGAGTACGACACCGTGGCGGCGGTCAAGGCTGCACTCCAGATCCCGGTGGTGGCCAATGGCGATATCGATTCGCCGCAGAAGGCCAAGGCCGTGCTCGAGCGCACCGGCGCCGATGCCCTGATGATCGGCCGCGCCGCCCAAGGCCGGCCCTGGATCTTTGCCGAGATCGATCACTTCCTGCGCACCGGCGAAGCGCTGCCGCCACCGCGGGTGCAGGACGCCAGCGACTGGCTGATCGAACACCTGCACGACCACTACAGCCTCTACGGCGCCCTGGCCGGCATGCGCAGCGCGCGCAAGCACATCGGCTGGGCCGTGCGCGGCCTGCCCGGCGGCGAAGAGTTCCGCCAGCGCATGAACCTGCTGGAGAGCTGCGAAGCCCAGGTCAGCGCCCTGCGCCAGTGGTTCGCCGAGCTGGCCGACCAGCATGAACGACTGCCTGTGTCGACGCTGCCCCTCGGGGACGATGGCGGAGACACCGACGACGCCTCCTCACAAAAAGAACACGCACCGAAAGCTTCTGCATGAGCACCACGCCCACCCCGATCGACCAATGCGTTCGCGAGAACCTGCAGGCTTATTTCAGCGACCTGGAAGGCGAGGAGCCGCATTCCATGCACGAGATGCTGATCAAGCTGGTGGAAAAGCCGCTGCTCGAGGTGGTGATGCAAAAAGCCCAGGGCAACCAGAGCAAGGCAGCCGAATGGCTGGGCATCAACCGCAACACCTTGCGCCGCAAGCTGACCGAACACCAGATGCTGTGAAGGCGGCCCGCGCCGCACACAGCACACGCCACGAATCCACACTCCCCGACGAGCACCTGCCATGACGCAACTGACTGCCTTGATCTCCGTGTCCGACAAGACCGGCATCCTCGAATTCGCCAAGGAGCTGCACGCCCTGAATGTGCGCCTGCTGTCGACCGGCGGCACGGCCAAGCTGCTGGCCGATGCCGGCCTGCCGGTGACCGAGGTGGCGGATCACACCGGCTTCCCCGAGATGCTGGACGGTCGCGTCAAGACCCTGCACCCCAAGGTGCACGGCGGCCTGCTGGCACGCCGCGACTTCCCCGAGCACATGGCTGCCGCCGCTCAGCACGGCATCACCATGATCGACATCCTGGCCGTCAACCTCTACCCCTTTGAAGCCACCGTGGCCAAGCCCGGATGCACGTTGGAAGACGCGATCGAGAACATCGACATCGGCGGCCCGGCCATGGTGCGCAGCGCCGCCAAGAACTGGAAGGACGTCACCGTGCTGACCGACGCCAGCCAGTACGCCCAAGTGCTAGCCGAGCTGAAGGCCAACGGCAAGACCAGCG
The DNA here is from genome assembly GCA_002255955.1 of Burkholderiales bacterium PBB2. Classification (GTDB taxonomy): domain Bacteria; phylum Pseudomonadota; class Gammaproteobacteria; order Burkholderiales; family Burkholderiaceae_C; genus Paucibacter_A. The sequence continues at coordinate 33,088 of NKIM01000001.1, forward strand.
ACAAGACCCGCTTTGCCGCGTCCGTGGCTGCCTTCAACCGCATCGCTCAATATGACGCTGCGATCAGCAATTACCTGAGCGCACGCACCGAAGAAGGCACGCTGTCCGAGTACCCCGGCCAGATGAACAGCAGCTTCGTCAAGGTGCAAGACCTGCGCTACGGCGAGAACAGCCACCAGACCGCCGCGCTCTACCGCGACCTCTACCCCGCCCCCGGCTCCCTGGTCACCGCCAAGCAACTGCAAGGCAAGGAACTCAGCTACAACAACATCGCCGACTCCGACGCCGCCTGGGAATGCGTCAAGAGCTTCGATGTGCCCGCTTGCGTGATCGTCAAGCACGCCAACCCCTGCGGCGTGGCCGTGGCGGCCAACGCGGCCGAGGCCTATGCCAAGGCCTTGAAGACCGACCCGACCAGCGCCTTCGGCGGCATCATCGCCTTCAACCGCGAGGTGGACGGCGCCGCCGCTGCACACGTGTCCAAGCAATTCGTCGAAGTGCTGATGGCGCCGAGCTTCAGCGCCGAAGCGCTGGAGATCTTCAAGGCCAAGGTCAATGTGCGCCTGCTGCAGATCGACCTGCCCCCGGGCGGCGCCACCCCGTGGCTGCAAGGCCGCAACCTCGGCGACAGCAAGCGCATCGGCTCCGGCATCCTGCTGCAAAGCGCCGACAACCATTTCCTCAAGAAGGAAGACCTGAAGATCGTCACCACCCTGCAGCCCAGCGCCCAGCAGCTCGATGACCTGATGTTCGCCTGGACCGTGGCCCAGTATGTGAAGAGCAATGCCATCGTCTTCTGCGGCGGCGGCATGACCCTGGGCGTGGGTGCCGGCCAGATGAGCCGTGTCGACTCGACCAAGATCGCCGCCATCAAGGCCGCCAACGCCGGCCTGGAACTGAAGGGCTCGGTGGTCGCCAGCGACGCCTTCTTCCCCTTCCGCGACGGCGTGGACGTGCTGGCGGATGCCGGCGCCACCTGCGTCATCCAGCCGGGCGGCTCCATGCGCGACGACGAGGTGATCGCCGCCGCCAACGAACGCGGCCTGGCCATGGTCTTCACCGGCGTGCGTCACTTCCGCCACTGAGCGGCAGCGCGCGGCGCTGTTCGACCTGTCCCGCGACCTGTCCCGCAGCCTGCCAAGCGGCCGGCCCTGCCCGTAGGCGGCAGGGCCGGCCGTTTCGCTTTCCCTGGTACGCCGGCCCTCTTTCGGCACGACTAGACGCCTGCCTCTAGCCGAGGGCTGATTCGCTAGGCAGGGTCTGCGCTTGCGGTTAGCCTTGGCGGCAAACAGGAAAAGACCGCCAGGAGACACTTTCAATGGATCAAACGCTGCAAGAGCGTCTGCATCTTGTGCTGGAACAGCAGCGCGCCGCCTTCCGCGCCGAGATGGCACCCAGCCGGGAGGTCCGCCTGGACCGGCTGGAGCGCGTGCGCCGCATGACGGCCCAGCACAGCGAAGCCCTGGTGAAAGCCATCTCGGCCGATTTCGGCCACCGCGCCCGCCAGGAAACCCTGCTGGCCGACATCTTCACGGTCGAATCGGGCGCCCGCCATGCGCAAAAGCATCTGCGCGACTGGATGCGCCCGCGCCGCCAGCCCACCGCCCTGCATTTCCAGCCCGCCCGCAATCTGCTGATGCGCCAGCCTCTGGGCGTGGTCGGCGTGGTGGCGCCCTGGAACTACCCCTACTACCTGGCGTTGGGCCCCGCCGTAGGCGCCCTGGCCGCAGGCAACCGGGTGATGATCAAGCCCTCGGAGCTGACACCGCGCACCGGTGAGCTGATGGCCGCCATGGTGGCCGAGTTCTTTGCGCCCGAGGAGATGACCGTGGTCAATGGCGAGGCCGAGCTGGCGCGCGCCTTCACCGCCCTGCCCTTTGATCATCTGTGCTTCACCGGCTCCACCGCCGTGGGCCGCATCGTCGCGCAGGCGGCGGCGCAAAACCTGACCCCGGTGACGCTGGAGCTGGGCGGCAAGTCGCCGGCCCTGGTGGACCGCAGCTGCGACCTCAAGCTCACCGCCAGCCGCATCGCGCACGGCAAACTCTTCAACGCCGGCCAGACCTGCGTGGCGCCCGACTACCTGCTGGTGCCCAAGGACATGGTCGAACCTCTGGTGCAGGAGATCCGCGCCGCCATGCGCCGGCTCTACCCCAAGATCGCCGGCAACCCCGACTACACCCACATTGCCACGCCGCGCCACCTGGCCCGGCTGCGCGGCCTGCTCGACGACGCCCGTGCCAAGGGCGCCAAGATCATCCCCAGCCACGAGGAAAAAACCGTCGGCCGCGGCCTGGTGCCGCAGCTGCTGCTGGGCGTGAACGAGCAGATGACGGTGATGCAGGAGGAGATCTTCGGCCCCCTGCTGCCCATCGTGCCCTACGTCGAGGTGGACCATGCCCTGGCCTATATCAACCGCCACGACAAGCCCCTGGCCCTGTACTGGTTCGGCCGCGATGCCGCCATGCGCGAGCATGTGTTGAGCCAGACCCAGGCCGGCGGCGTGACGGTCAACGACTGCATCTGGCACCTCGGCCAGGAGGAGCAGCCCTTCGGCGGCGTTGGCGCCAGCGGCATGGGCGCTTACCACGGCGAATTCGGCTTCCGCAGCTTCAGCAAGGAGAAGCCGGTCTTCCACCAGTCGCGCTGGGCGGGCACGCGCTTGTTTTTCCCACCCTACGGCAAAACCTTTGACCGTCTGCTGGGCTTGCTGAAGAGAATTGCATGAGTTCAACACCGGCTTCCTCCCCCGCCCTGCCGCCGCGCCGCCGTTTCTTGAAGTTAGGCCTGGGCGCCACGGTGCTGCTCGCCGTGGCGGGCGGCAGCACCGCCCTGCTGAGCACACCGGGCCTGGCCGAGGGCCGCTTGAGCGCACCCTCGCGCCAGCTGATGCGTGCCATCACGGTGGCCGTCTGCGGTGATCTGCTGCCGCCTGAAGGCCCGGCCCGCGAGGCGCGCCTGGCCCGCCATCTCGAACAGCTGGAGCGCCAGATCGCCGGCTTTCCGCCGGCCCTGCGCGGCGAGCTGGGCCAGCTCCTGACCCTGCTGGGCACGGCACCCGGCCGTTTCGCCCTGCTGGGCCTGAGCCAAAGCTGGGCGGAGGCCGAGGCGAAGCCCGCGCCCCTGCAGGCCGCCCTGATCGCGCTGAGCCAGTCGCGCCTGGCCCTGCGCCAGCAGGTTTTCCACGCCCTGCGCGACCTGAACTGCCTGGTGTTCTTCAACGACCCGGCCAGCTGGGCCCAGGTCGGCTACCCCGGTCCGAGAACGAGTTGAACATGAGCATCAGCAGTAGCAGCAGCAGCGGCACGATTGCCAGCATTCCAGATCCCATTGCCGAGGGCCTGGCCCGGGGCTGGAAGGTGCGTGGCGGCCCGCATGGTGCCCTGCCCGAGCGCATTGACTGCGATGTCGCCATCATCGGCAGCGGCGCTGGCGCCGGCATCACGGCCGAGATGCTGGCGCGCGCCGGCCTCCAGGTCTTGATCATCGAAGAAGGCCCGCTCAAGTCCAGCCGCGATTTCCGCCAGCGCGAATCCGACGCCTACACCCAGCTCTACCAGGAAGGCGGCGGCCGCAAGACCGCCGACCAGGCCATCCCGGTGCTGCAAGGCCGCTGCGTCGGCGGCAGCACCACGGTCAACTGGGCCGGCTCCTTCCGCACCCCAGCCGAAACCCTGGCCTTCTGGGGCGAGCGCTTCGGCCTGAGCACGCTGAGCTTCGAGGCCATGACCCCGTGGTTCGAGCAGGTGGAGAAGCGCCTGAACATCTCGCCTTGGCTGACCGAAGCCAACGCCAACAACCAGGTGCTGCGCCGCGGCCTGGAGAAGATCGGCATCCCCGCGCCCACGATCAATCGCAATGTCAAAGGCTGCTGGAACCTGGGCTCCTGCGGCCTGGGCTGCCCGACCAATGCCAAGCAGTCCATGCTGGTGACCACCATCCCGGCCGCCCTGGACCTGGGCGCCACTTTGCTGGTGCAGACCCGAGCCGAGCGCTTTGAGCTGCAGAGCAAGCTGGGCAATAGCGATGAACGCGAGGCTGAAGCCCTGATCTGCCAGCCCATTGAGGCCGATGGCAGCCCGGCCGGCGCAGCGCTGCGCGTGCGCGCCCGGCATTTCGTGGTGGCCGGCGGCGCCATCAACTCGCCCGCCCTGCTGCTGCGCTCGGACGCGCCCGACCCCTTCAATCTGCTGGGCCGGCGCACCTTTTTGCACCCCACGGTCGCCAGCAGCAGCGTCATGCCCGAGGCGGTGAATGGCTGGGCCGGCGCGCCGCTGGCGGTCTACTCCGACCATTTCCTGGGCACCCAGCCCATGGACGGGGTGATTGGCTACAAGCTCGAAACCGCGCCGGTGCACCCAGGCCTGATCCTGACCAATCTGGGCGGCATCGGCAGCGTTCTGGCCGAGCGTGCCCGCGCCCTGCCACAGACCGCCGTGCTGATCGGCCTGATGCGCGACGGCTTCCACCCCGATTCGATCGGCGGCAGCGTCAAGCTGCGCCGCGACGGCAGCCCGGCCCTGGACTACCCGGTCAACGCCTATCTGCTCGACGGTGCCCGCCGCGCCCACCTGACCATGGCCGAGGTGCAGTTCGCCGCCGGCGCGAAGAGCGTGCACCCGGTGCACGAGCTGGCGCAGGACTACCGCAGCTGGGCCGAGGCCAAGGCGGCCATCCAGGCCCTGCCCTACAAGCCCTTCATCACCGGCTTTGCCAGCGCCCATGTAATGGGCGGCTGCGGCATGGCGGCCGATGCCGCGCGCGGCGTGGTGCGGCCCGACGGCCAGCACTGGCAGCTGCGCAATGTCTCGGTGCACGACGGCTCGACCTTCCCCACCAGCATCGGCGCCAACCCGCAGATGACGGTCTACAGCCAGGCGGCGCGCATGACGGCCGGGCTGGCCCAGCGCCTGGGCGTGCGCGAGAACGGGCTGCTGGAAGCACCCGGCGTTTGAAGCGACTCGGCCGCAGCCTCGGTGCGCAGGCCGTGCCGCGCAAGTCAGGCGCTAGGGGCTTGCCCGCTGGGACGGGCTGCTTGCCAGGGGTTTAATGCCGGCATTGCTTGCACGGCACCCCAGCCCTATTTCCGATGCGAATTCCTGCCCTGACCCTTGCGCTGCTGCTCAGCGCAGCCTGCACCCTGCCAGCCAAGGCCCAAAGCGCCCAGGTCGATGAGAGTGCCCTGCGCGCCCATCTGGCCCTGCTGTCCTCCGATCTGTTCGAAGGCCGCGGCACCGGCCAGCGCGGCGGCGAGCTGACCGTGGCCTATCTGGAGACACAGGCGAAAGTGCTGGGTCTGCAACCAGCAGCGCCCGGCGGCAGTTATCGCCAGGCCGTGCGCCTGCTGGGCACGCGCACGCTGCAGGCGCAAAGCCAGCTGCAGATCGAAGGCGGCAAGACGGCAGCGCCGGTGCTGAAGTTCGGCGCCGACTGGGTCTACGGCAGCGGCAATGGCCAGGCACTCAATGTCGTGGCCGACGAGCTGGTGTTTGCGGGCTACGGCATCACGGCGCCCGAGGAGCGCTGGGACGATTTCAAGGGCCAGGACCTGCGCGGCAAGATCCTGATCGTGCTGGCCAACGACCCCTATCCCACCGAGGCCGAACCCGGCCGCTTTGCCGGCAAGGCGATGACGATTTACGGCCGCCGCGGCTACAAGTACGAGGAAGCCTTGCGCCGCGGTGCCAAGGGCGTGCTGGTGCTGCACACCGAGGCCTCAACGCTGAGCAGTTGGAGCGTGGTCAGCCAAGGCGCTTTCAGCGAGCAGTTCCAGCTCGACGGCGCCAGCCCGGGCCTGCCGCTGCAGGGCTGGATCAGCGAGCCGGCCGCCCAGCAGCTGTTCCAGACCGCGGGCCTGGATCTGGATGCGCTGCGCGCCCAGGCTGAGACCCGTGAATTCCAGCCCGTGCCCCTGGGCCTGCGCCTGAAGGGTGAGCTGCATGCCGCCGTGCGGGGCCTGGAGCAGTTCAATGTGGCCGGCCTGGTGCCGGGCAGCGACCCCAAGCTCAAGGACGAACTCGTCATCTACACCGCCCACTGGGACCACCTCGGCAAGATCCGCGGCAGCGACGGCCAGGAGCAGATCTTCAACGGCGCGGTGGACAACGCCTCGGGCACCGCCGCCCTGCTGGCCATGGCGCAGGCCGCCGTGCGCCAGCCCGCACGCCGCAGCCAGATGTTCCTCTGGGTGGCCGCCGAAGAGCAGGGCCTGCTGGGCAGCGCCTGGTACACCCAAGCGCCGCTCTGGCCCCTGGCCCGCACGGCTGCCAGCCTCAACCTCGACACCCTCAACTTCGTAGGCCGCACGCACGACATCGGCGCACACGGCGCAGAGCGCAGCGATCTGGGCGCGGTGGCGGCCCTGGTGGCCGGGCAAATGGGCCTGAGCATCGCGCCGCCGCGCGTCGACGTGGGTGGTTATTACTTCCGCAGCGACCACTTCAGCTTCGCCAAGGCCGGCGTGCCGGCCTTCTCGGTCAGCAGCGGCGGCCAGTACCTTGATGATTCGCCGGCCGTGGCCGAGAAGCGCCGCGCCTACGGCAAGCGCTACCACCAGCCCAGCGACCAGTACGACCCGAGCTGGGACCTCGCCGGCATGCGCGAGCAGGCGCAGTACACCCTGCGCCTGGGCCGCACGCTGGCCGACGCCGACGCCATGCCGGCCTGGCGTGCGGGCGACCCGTTTGCTGCGGTGAAGCGCTGACACATCGTGGAGACGCCCGAGCGCCTGAGCCTCACCCAGGGCCTGCTGCTGACCCTGTTCGCGATGCTCAGCCTGCTGATGTTGGGCGCGGCGCTGTTTGCCTGGCGACTGCGCTGTGAGGGCTTTGGCTGCATGGGCGTCGGCATCGTGTGGATGGCCTGGGCGGTGTTGGCGGCGGTCTGCCTGCTGCTGGGTCTCAGCCTGCAATCCTTGCTGAAAGCGCGTTTGGCCGCAGGCGCACAGCGCCTGCTGCGCCTGACACTCTGGGCCGAGGGCGGGCTGACGCTGGGCCTGCTGATCTACTGGATGCTGCGCGGCCACTGAAGCGTCATCCAGGCGAGGCCGGCCAGCGGCTACCATCTCGGGATGTCTCTTGCTTCCACGGCCGGTCTGGCCCTGTCTTCGCTGGCGCGCCTGATCACCGGCGCCCAGGGCCACTGGAAAGGCTGCCCGCCCATGGCGGAGCAGCGCATCTACTTCGCCAACCACCAAAGCCATTTCGATTGGGTGCTGATCTGGGCCGCGCTGCCGCGCGAGCTGCGCGCCCAAACCCGCCCGATTGCCGCCCGCGACTACTGGACCAGCAGCCCGCTCAAGGGCTGGCTGACCCGCGCGGTGTTCAACGCCATCTACGTCTCGCGCACCCGCAGCTCGCCCGATGAAGACCCGCTGGAGCCCCTGGTCGAGGCGCTGCGCAATGGCGACTCCCTGGTGATCTTTCCCGAGGGCACACGCTCCAACAAGGGCGAGCCCCAGGCCTTCAAGGCCGGGCTCTACCACCTGGCCGAGCAGTTCCCCGAGGTGCGCCTGATCCCGACCTGGATCGACAACGTGCAGCGCGTCATGCCCAAGGGCGAGGTGGTGCCGGTGCCGATTCTCTGCACCGTCACTTTCGGCGCGCCGATCCAGCTGCAGGTCGAGGAAGACAAGCGCGCCTTTCTGGACCGCGCACGCGCGGCTGTGCTGGCCTGCCGGCCGGGTTGCGGCGAAGGCGGGGGCGCATGATGAACCCGATCCAATGGCTCAAATCGCTGGACAGCAGCGGCCAGGTGGCCCTGCTCTTCGTGATCCTGTTCGGGGCCCTGATGCTGCTCAGCCTGGCCAGCTTTGTGATGCAGCTGCGCGCCCGCCACCGCGGCCTCAGCCAGGACGATGACCGCCCGGGCGAGGCGGACAGCCACCTCGACTCCACCCTCTGGGGCGGCGCGCCACTGACCCTGGCGCCGCGCCGCCGCGGCCTGCGCCATGAGCTCGGCTTCCTCTGGGGTGGCGCCTGCGTGTTCTGGGCGGCCTGGATCTCGGGGCCGGTGGGCGCCACCCTGCTGTTCGGCGTGCTCTCGTTTCTGGCCCTGCGCGAGTTCATCACCCTGATGCACACCCGGCGCGCCGACCACCGCGGCCTGATTCTGGCCTTTTTCATCATCCTGCCGCTGCAGTACACGCTGACGGGGCTGCGCCAGTTCGATCTGTTCTCGGTGCTGATTCCGGTTTACGCCTTTCTGGCCATCCCGGTGGTCAGCGCCCTAGCAGACGACCCGGCGCGCTTCCTGGAACGTAACGCCAAGATCCAGTGGGGCATCATGGTCTGCGTCTACGGCCTGTCGCATGCGCCGGCCCTGCTGTTGCTGGACTTTCCCGGCTACCGGGGCCGCGGCGCCTTTTTGCTGTTCTTCCTGGTGATGGTGGTCAGCTGCGGCCAGCTGGCCCAGCTGGTGGCCAGCCGGCGCCTACGCCGCCGCCCGGTGGCGCGGCGCATCAGCCGCAGCTTCTCGATGCGCGCCTGGTGGATCGGCACCCTGACCGCCGCCTTGGTCGGCGCCCTGCTCTACTGGGCCACGCCTTTCAAGGTGGGCCAAGCCCTGGTCATGGCCTTCATCGCCGCCGGGGCTGGCAGCTTTGGCACCCTGGTCATGAAAGCGCTGAAGCGCGACGCCGGCGTGCGCTACTGGGGCAACCGCAGCTCCATCACCGGCGCGGTGGGCCTGCTTGACCGCATCGCCGTGCTCTGCTTCGCCGCGCCCGTGTTCTTCCACTCGGTGCGCTGGTATTTCAAGCTCGCACTGTGATGAGCAAGCCCGAGCCGCCCTCGCCCGTGTCGCCCTCACCCATGTCGCCCTACCTCGCCAGCTGCCTGTGCGGCGCCGTCGCGCTGGAGATCCACGGCGGCATCCACGCCATCATCCACTGCCACTGCTCGCGCTGCCGCAAGTCCAGCGGCAGCGCCTACGCCACCAACGGCTTCATCCGCCGCAGCGGCCTGCGCATCACCCACGGTGAAGCCCAGGTGCGCAGCTACGAAGTCAAGCCCGGACGGCTGCGCCACTTTTGCGGCGTCTGCGCCTCGCCGCTGTTCAGCAGCAACCGGGACGACCCGGAGCGGTTGCGCATGCGCCTGGGCATCCTGGATTCCGACATCCTTGAGCGCCCCCTCTCGCACAACTTCGTCAGCTCGCGGGCCTGCTGGGACGATCTGGACGCCCAGCTGCCACGTTACGACGGCAGCGAGCCCGGGCGCTGAAGGCCGGCGCGCGCGCCTCTGGCTGACGCAGGACTCATCGGTTACGCTGCAGCGCGGCGGCCACGGCATGGCGGCCATGTCGAACGGAGCTGGCCGATTTCGCGCGCGAGCTGGAGGTCCATCTGCGCGAGCGCGGCGAGCTGCAGCGCTGGGAAACCGAGCTGGGCGAGAAGCCCTGAAAGCCGCTGAGCCAGCATGGAGGCACGCGAAAGCCGCGACAGCTGCGACACTTGGCGCATGAGAATTCTTGGCATTGACCCCGGCTTGCAGACCACCGGTTTCGGCATCATCGATGCCGATGGCCCGCGCCTGAGCTATATCGCCAGCGGCACCATCAAGACCAGCGCCGTGGCGGCCGGTGATCTGCCGGCACGGCTGAAGATCATCTTTGACGGAGTGCGCGAGGTCTGCGCCCGCTACCAGCCGCAGTGCGCAGCGGTCGAAATCGTGTTCGTCAACGTCAACCCGCAGTCCACGCTCTTGCTGGGCCAGGCGCGCGGCGCGGCCATCACCGGCCTGGTGGCGGGCGATCTGCCGGTGGCGGAATACACCGCGCTGCAGATGAAAAAAGCCATCGTCGGCAACGGTCACGCCAAGAAGGAGCAGGTGCAGCACATGGTGCAGCGCCTGCTGAACCTGCCCGGCGAGCCGGGCAAGGACGCGGCCGACGCCCTGGGCCTGGCCATCATGCACGCCCACGCCAGCGTCAGCTTCGCGGCCATGAGCCGCAGCACCACGCTGCAGCGGCGCCAGCACGCGCAGTTCAAGGGGAGCAGGACGTATTGATTGGAGCCTTGGGTGAACGAGTGAACAGGTGAATGGGTGAAGTAGCGGGCGCCCACCTGTTCACCCATTCACCTAACATCACCTCTCCGCCCCCACCGAAAGCCCCCACCCATGTTCGGCATCGCAGACTACGGCGCTTTTGTCGCCGCCATCCTGGTGTTTCTGTTGATCCCCGGTCCGGGCAATCTGGCCCTGATCACCTCGACCAGCAAGGGCGGCCTGCGCGGCGGCATTGCCGCGTCCGCCGGCATCGTTGCCGGGGACCAGGTGCTGCTGTGGCTGGCGGTGGCCGGTGTGGCGGCCTTGCTGGCGGCCTACCCGACCGCTTTTGCCGCCGTGCAATGGCTGGGCGCCGGCTATCTGGCCTGGCTGGGCCTGAAGATGCTGCGCGCCAAGCCGGGCGCGGCACCGATCCTGAACATCCGGCCGCGCCAGTACTTCCAGCAGGCCTTTTTCATCACCCTGCTCAATCCCAAGGCCATCGTCTTCTACATGGCCTTCTTCCCGCTGTTTGTGGACCCGGCGCAAAAGCCGGGCCTGCACACCTTCGCGGCCATGGCCGCCACCATCGCCGTGCTGGGCTTCAGCTACGGCGTGGTGGCCAGCCTGCTGACCCAGCACCTGGCGGCACGCATGCGCGCCAACCCCAGCATCGCCCGCTGGCTGGAAAAGCTGGCGGGGCTGATGCTGTTGGGCTTCGGGCTGCGATTGGCGCTCAGCCGCTGAAACCCACACGGCGGCGGCGGCTCAGACCCGCCAGCATGGCCAGACCGGCCAAGCCCAGGGTCCCGCGGGCCGGCTCGGGCACGGCGCTGACGGTCAAGTCACCCAGGCTGTCCTGACCGTTGGCGTTGTAGGTGAAGCCGCTGCTGCCGAAGAAGGATTGCAGCTGCAGCGTGGCGCCCGGCGTGGCGAAGCCGCTGAAGCCGGCATTCGGGCCCAGCAGTTGGCCGCCCTCGAACTGAGCGTAGGGGTCGATGGCCTGGGCCAGCTGGAAGGTCTGGCCGAGGAAGGTGAGGCTCAGGCTGCTCAGGGCCACGGTGCCGTCCGGGCCGGCCAGGGCGGCGGCTGCATCGTCAAAGCTGAACTGGCCGCTGAGCTGCTGACCCAGCTGCGGGCCGAAGCTGACCGTGCCGCTGAAGTTGAAGGTGGCGGCTTGGGCGGCCAGGGCGCCGGTGAGCAAGGCCAGGGCGGCGGCGCCGCGGGTCAGGGTGTGCAAGAACTTCATGGTCTGGAATTCCCAAAAAAGTGAAGCGATGCGCGAGGGCGGCAAGCCCTCGCACCTTGGCATCAATAACGGTAGTTGACGGGGCTCAGCTGATCGCAGCGCAGGCCTTTGAGCTGCACCAGCGGGCGGCTCTTCTGGAAGCCCGAGCTGCCCTTGGCATCGATGCCGACCACGGCGTTGGCGCCGCTGTTGGTGCAGACGATGTGGCCTTGGGCAAAGGGGTCGGCCAGGTTCAGGCCCAGGCTTTGCAGCAGGGCGCGCACATCGAGCAGGTCGTCGGCGGGGTTGAAATCGGTGATCACATCGCCCGCATCGGCCATGCTGGTGTAGACGAACTGATCGCGGCCGGCGCCGCCGGTCAGGTTGTCGGCGCCGGGGCCGCCCTCGATGAGGTCGTCACCGACCGTGCCCACCAGGGAGTCGCGGCCGGCCGTGCCCTTGATGCTCTTGTACAGATTCAGGCCCAGCAGCAGCGGATCATGATCGCTGGAGCGGAAGGGGTCAGCGCTGTAGTAGCCGGCCGGGTTGAAATCGGTGTTGTAGTCGATGACGGTCGGCTCGTCGGCATTGATGTGCCAGGACTCTGCGCCTGTGATCTTGGGCACGACGGCGGCGCTGCCGAAACCATGGTCCAGACGGCCGGCGAAGCCATCGAAGACATAGGAGTAATGCTCGGGGTCGATGCGGCCGACCAGGTCGACGATGGCGCCGCCCTGGGTCAGGATCTCGATCGGGTCTTCCTTGGCATAGGCATTGAAGTCACCGAGCAGGATCACATCCTGCGTGCCGGCCGCGGCCTGCACCTGGTTGACGAAGACCTTGAGGCGCTGCGCCTGCTGCTGGCGGGTGGCGTTGTAGCAACCTTGCAGATCGCCCTGGTCGGCATCGGCGCCCGAGGCCCCGCTGCAGCTCTTGGACTTCAGGTGGTTGACCAGCACCGCGAAGCGCTCGCCGTTGGCCGCCTGGAAGGCTTGAGCCAGGGTCGGGCGGTTGTTGATGGGGTCGGTGTCCGACAGCGGCGCGCCCACCGGGCTCAGCTTGGCCGGCTTGTAAATCATGGCCACGCGGATGGCGTCATCGCCGGTGTCGCCTGGCAAGGCGACCGAGGCGTAAGTGCCCGCGCCGAGCACGGCGTTGAGGCCGTCCACCAGGTTCTGCACGGCCACTTGGCCGTTGTTCTGGATCTCCATCAGGCCCACCACGTCGGCGTTCAGACGGCTCAGCGAGGCCACGATCTTGGACTTCTGGCGGGTGAACTCGTTGAGGTTGTCGGCGCCGCGGCAGTTGGCGGCCGAGCTGGCACCGCCCAGGCTGCAGCCCTGGCCGGTCTGGCCCGAGGCGGTCTGGCCGTTGGTGAAGGTGGTGAAAAAGTTCAGCACATTGGCGCTGGCGATGCGCACATTGCCGCCCACGGCCGGCGCGGTCTGCGGGCGCGGATTGCTGCGCTGGAACTGCGGTGTGCCCACCGGCTGCAGGCGGTACATGGAGGCACCGGTGGCATTGCTGGTGGCGGGGCCGAAGTCGATCACGCCGGTCAGCGACTCGATCGTGTCACCGGCGCGCACCGTGTTGTCCTGGCCCATGAAGGGCACGGGGCTGGGGTTTTGCGCCAGGCTGTTGTCATCGAGGATGATGGCGCGGGCCAGATTGGCCTGAGCCAGGGCGTTGGCATCCGGGCCGGGTCGCAGGATGTTGGTCGGGTTCAGCAGACGGCCTCCGGCGGCCAGGGTCAGCTGGCCGTAGCGGCCCAGGAAGTAGTTCTGCTGCACGGTGATGGGGCCGGTCAGGGTGACCAGCATGCCCTCGTAGGCCTCTAGCGCGCCAGACGCCAGGCGGCTCAGGTCCACGGCCGTGGGCTCGATCTGGTGGCCGCTGCTCAGCACCGTCAGGCCGCTGATGTTCTTCAGCTGGGTGATGGTGCCCTGGCCGGCGGTGAACTCGGTGACCACCCCGCTGAGTTGCAGCTTCTGGCCCACGGCCACGGTGGGCGCGGTGCTGGTGAAGACGAAGATGCCGTCCGAGGTGGCGGGGTTGCCGTCGCCCAGCGGGTCTTGCAGGTAGAAGCCGGTGGGGCTCAGGTAGGTGACCACGCCGCCGGTGCTGACGCTCTGGTTCAGCAGCGGGCTGCTGGCGCCGCTGCCCTGGATGCTGTAGATGGGCGTGAGGCCGGCCACGTTCACCTTGAAGCTGCAGACCGCCGTCTGCGCTTCGTTGTTGGCCCACTGCAGATTGAGGCTGTAGCTGCCGCCGCCGACCGAGGCATCCACCTCGATCTCGGCCGTGGCCACGCCGCCATCGGCCTGGGCCGGTGTGAAGGCGCCCAGGGTGATGCCGGCGGGCCAGTTGCCAGAGATGGCGCGGGCGTTGACGATGCTGTCAGCGTCGCTGGCCGTCACATTGAAGCGGCTGGTCTGGCCGGCCGTGGCCGAGCTGTCGGGGCAGACCGGCACGATGGGCTGGTCGCCCGGCACGCCGCCGCCGCAGACGTTCGCCGGCGCGGCCGAGTTGCGCAGCAGCGGGCTGCCGATGTCGAAGTCCTGGCTGTTGTTGTTGTCGTCCTTGCAGCCGGCGCTCTTGCGCAGGGCCGAGCTGGTGTTGCTGAGCGCCGGCGTGGGCGCGATTTCGAAGCCGTTGGCGCCGCCGTAACCGACCAGGTCGATGTAGCTGCTGGCGGCCGGGTTGGCGCCGCTCAGGGCGGTGCTGTTGGCCACCAGGGCGATCTTGCCGGCACTGGCGCTGAGGTTCAGGGTGCCGGTGCCGTCTTGCGTGGTGATGTCGGCACCGAGGCTGCCGCCCGTGCCTTGGCGGATCAGCAGGTAGCGGCCCGGCTGCAGCACGGTGTTGCTCAGATTGCTCAGGGCCGAGACGTTCCAGTTGCCGGTGCCGGTGGCGCTGGCGTACTGCAGCGAGTAGCCAGCCAGATTGACCGGCTGGCTGCCGGCGTTGAAGAGCTCGATGTAGTCATGCTTGAAGCTGGGGCTGCCTGTGGTGGCGCCGCCGCCGCCGTAGACCTGGCTGATGACCAGACCATTGCTTGACGCCAGGGCCCAGGGGGCGGCGAACGCAGTGGCCAGCAGGCCGACGAGGGTGTTCAGTTTCATGAGGACTCCGACATGAAAAGAAGAAAAAGAAAAGGGAATGGACGGACGTGGTGGTGAACGACACAGCAGCCCCGGCACCCAAGCCGAGCCGAGCCGAGCCGCAAACAAACGTTTGCCAGAGCATGTTTTGATGATTTCAAGCCCAGCACAATAGATGCTAGTGCGGATAGATGACAACTTGAGACACCCGAAACACGGGGGCAGCCGGGGCGCGCCAGCCCGGGCACAGGGCCGCGCCAGTCTGCTGACAAGGCCCGACGGGCGCGCCTCCTAAAATCCGCCCCAGCATCGCCAGCCGCGCCAGGCCTGCCGGCCTGCCTGCTGAAACTACGGGCCCTTCCTTCTGATCGCCGCCCGACCCCGCCCCAACCCGCTCTCGACTCCATGACCCTGACCCAGATGCTCGCCGGCTTTGTGCGCCGGCATTGGCCGGCCTATGCCGGTTCGGCCCTGATGCTGGCCGGCATTGCCCTGCTGATCGTCTGGATCCCCCGCCAGGTGGGCCAGGTGGTGGACGGCCTGGTGGCCGGCCGATTGCAAGGCGCAGCCCTGCTGCAGGAGCTGGCCCTGCTGGTGGGCGCGGGGGTCTGCATCTACCTGTTGCGCGTGGGCTGGCGCCTGGCCCTGTTCGCCGCCGCCTACCGCCTGGGCCAGCAGTTGCGCACCCGGCTCTATGCCCGGCTCAGCCTGCAGGGCCCGGCCTACTTCCAGGCCAAGCGCACCGGCGACCTGATGGCCCTGGCCACCAACGACATCGACGCCGTCGAGATGGCTGCCGGCGAAGCCCTGCTCGCCGCCTTTGACGGCAGCCTGACCCTGCTGCTGGTGCTCTTGATGATGACCGTGGGCGTGGACTGGCGCCTGGGTCTGGCCACCTTGATTCCTTTTCCCTTCATGGCCTTTGCTTTCTGGCGCATCTCCAACCATGTGCACCATGCCTGGCAAAGCTCCCTGGCCCAGTTCTCTGGCCTGAACCAGCATGTGCAAGAAGGCCTGAGCGGCGTGCGCACCCTGCGCGCCCTGGGCCTGCTGCCGCGCAACACCCGCCAGTTCAGCGAGCTGGCGGCCGGCGCCGGCGAGGCCAGCTTCCAGGCCCAGCGCTGGGAAGCGGCGTTCGAGCCCGCCGTCGGCATGACCCTGAGCGCGGCCATGGCCATCGCCCTGGGCCTGGGCGGCTGGCTGGTGGCGCGCCAGGAGCTGAGCATCGGCCAGCTGACCTCCTTCACCATGTACCTGGGCCAGCTGATCTGGCCCATGTTCGCTGCCGGCTGGGTGCTGTCCCTGCTGGAGCGCGGCCGCGCCGCCTGGGACCGCCTGGGCCCGGTGCTGGAAGCGCCGCTGAGCTTGCAAGACGAAGGCCAGGCCGAGCTGCCACCGGCCGCCACCCTGCGCTTCGAGGGCGTCAGCTTCAGCTACCCCGAGGCCCAGAAAGCCGCGCTGCAAGACATCACACTGGCGCTGCCGCCCGGCCAGACCCTGGGCCTGGTCGGCCCGACCGGATCGGGCAAATCCACCCTCTTGCGCCTGCTGCTGCGCCAGTTCGAGCCCAGCCAAGGCCAGATCACCTTCGGGGGCCAGGTCTTGCCTGCGCTGCGCCTGGCCGCGTTGCGGCGAGCCCTGGCCTGGGTGCCGCAAGAACCGTTTCTGTTCTCGGCCCGCATTGCCGAGAACATCGCCCTGGCCCGGCCCGAGGCCAGCGCCGCTGAGGTCGAAGAAGCCGCACGCCTGGCCGCCGTGCACGAGGACATCCTGCGCCTGCCGCAGGGCTATGCCACCGAGATCGGCGAGCGCGGCGTGACGCTCTCGGGCGGCCAACGACAGCGGGTGGCGATTGCGCGGGCCTTGCTGGCCGATGCGCCGGTGCTGCTCCTTGATGATGCGCTTTCGGCCGTGGACACCGGCACCGAGACTCAAATCCTCGAGCACCTGCGCGAGCTGCGCCGCCAGCGCCCCGAGCACAGCGCCATCATCGTCAGCCACCGCCTGAGCGCGGTCATGGAGGCTGATCAGATCCTGGTGCTGCGCGGCGGCCGCATCACCGAGCGCGGCAGCCACGCCGAGCTGCTCGCCCTGGGTGGCTGGTATGCCACGCAGTGGCGCTATCAACAACTGGAGGCCAGCCTTGACGCACTCTGACACCGCCGCGGCAGGCAGCGACAGCAAGAACGAAAACAACAGCAACCCCGCCGAAGCCCGCAAGCCCGACTCGCCCTGGGCGGCGGTCGGCTTGCTGATGGAAGCCGCCCAACCCGAGCGGCCCCAGCTCTGGCGCGGCTTGGCCTGGCTGATCACGGCTGCCGGCCTGGAAGCACTGGGGCCCATCCTCGGCAAGCACTACATCGACGCCTATTTGCTACCCGGCAATTTCGACGTACAGGCCATGGCCAGCCTGCTGGCCGCCCTGCTGCTGACCGGCTGGGCCGCCAGCTGGATCCGCTTTGCCCAGCTCAGCCGCATGGCCGGGGTGGCGCGGCGCTCGGTGCAGCGCCTGCGCGAGCGGGTCTACAACCATGTGCTGGCCCTGCCCATGGCCTTCTTCGACCGCGCCATCACCGGCCAACTGGTCAGCCGCGTCACCAACGACAGCGAGGCGGTCAACACCCTGTACCGCCAGGTGCTGTACGTGATGCTCGACTCCAGCATCGTCGTGCTCGGTTCGCTGATCGCCATGGCCTGGCTGGACTGGCGGCTGATGCTGATCGTGGCCATGCTGGTGCCGGCCATGCTGATCATCATCAGCATCTACCGCCGCCTCAGCGCGCCGGCCGTGGCGCGTGCGCGTGAGCTGCGCAGCGACATCAACGCGCAGATGGCCGAGAGCATGGCCGGCATGGCCATGCTGCAATCGGCCGGCGCCGCGCCGCGCTTCAGCGCCCGCTTCGAGGCCACCAATGCCCAGCATCGCGCGGCCCGCCTGCGCGAGCTCAGCGCCAATGCCTGGCTGCTGCGCCCAGCCCTCGATTTGCTCAATGTACTGCTGCTGGTGACCGTGATCTACGGCTTCGGCCAGCGCGATCTGAGCGGCTTGGAGGTGGGCTTGCTCTACGCTTTCCTGAGCTACATCGCCCGCGTGGTCGAACCGCTGAGCCAGATCACCTTGCAGTTCAGCCAGCTGCAGCAATCGATGATTGCCGCCGCACGCGTGCGCAGCCTCTTGCAGGAAACCGCATCGGTCACCAGCGCGCAAGAAGCCAGCCGGCGCATCGAGGCCGGCGAGATCCGCATCGAAAACCTGGCGTTCAGCTACCAGCCCGGCCGCCCGGTGCTGGAGCGCCTGAACCTGCACTTCGAGCCCGGCAGCTTTGTCGGCATCGTCGGCCACACCGGCAGCGGCAAATCCACCCTGCTCTCCCTGCTGCTGCGCTTTTATGCGCCCCAGCAAGGCCGCATCACGATCGACGGCCAGGCCCTGGACAGCGTGCCCGACGAGGCTTTCCGCAGCGCCGTGGGCCTGGTGCCGCAAGAGCCCTATCTGATGGCCGCCAGCGCACGCGAGAACATCACCATGGGCCGCGCCGACATCAGCGAAGCCCAGATGCGCGAGGCCGCCCACGCCGCCCGCATCGACGACTTCCTGTCCGCCCTGCCGCAGGGTTATGACACCTTGCTCGGTGAAGGCGGCGCCCGCGTCTCCACCGGCCAGAAGCAGCTGATCGCCATGGCCCGCGCCCTGGCCGGCGCACCCAAGATTTTGTTCCTCGACGAAGCCACCTCCAACATCGACAGCGCCACCGAACAAATCGTCGGCGAAGCCCTGACGGCGCTGCGCGGCCGCGTCACCGTGGTCGCCATCGCCCACCGCCTCTCCACCATCCGCGACGCCGATCAGATCGTCGTCCTCAACCACGGCCATTTGGTCGAACGCGGCAGCCACAGCGAGCTGATGGCGATCGAGGGCGGGCTGTATCAGAGGTTGGTGCAGTTGCAGGATTTGAGTGAGTGAGCGAGTGAGGCGGGAGGATGTGAACAGGTGAGCGGGTGACCTGGTGAGCGCGTGACCTGGCGAGCGGGTGAACTGCCGTGAATCGGTGAGTGACGACTGAAACAACGCGCGAGTTGATGGCAACATCCACGCCAATTCAGGCGGCCAAGCGCGAACTCCCAACGGCCCGTTCCTACATCTGTAACAAATGCGCCTTTTGAGTCGGATTTAATACTGTATGAACCACCAGATCAATCACGTCAACGCATTGATTCACAAGGGCTTTCAGACTGTTTCGCTTCCGGAGTTCGGGCGACAGCTGTTTGAATTCGGGCGCAATTTTGTCGCCCCAAATTAACGTTAGACAGCGCCCAACAACACCTGCCTTCTTCGATGCAGCCAAAGACAGCACGTTTTCTTACGTCAGCAATCGTCGGCGCGAGCCTGTGCGGCGCTGTACTGTTCTGTGAGCTGATGTTGAATCGGGCCGAAGGCATTGCTATCCAATCCCATCAAAAGCGATGGGATTGTTGGGCTCGGGAAACCAGCAAAGTGCCCGCTTGCACAGCAATGCAAAAGTTAGGGCCGATGGAAGACGCTGACTTCTGCGAAGCGGCTGTTGCCGTCTGCAAGGCTAGTGGACTCAACGACAAAGTCAATCACGCCGAGGAACGCCTATTGATATGGGACAGACTTGCTCGGTCGCTTCGCATAGTGGTTCTCGCATCTGCCGCCTGCTCGCTACTTTGGTTCTTGCGGGCGGGCGTTGTTCGACGTACTTCGCAGAGAACAAGGAGCTAAGCGTCTTGCCAATTTCTATAGGCAAGTTGACTCGGTCTAACTGGTCGCTCGAGTGGACCTCCGCCAGCTGGCCGCGCTACGCTGCCTGTATATTTTCAGCTCCGCGCGGCCAACTGGCTACGGCCCCTCAGCTTCAACGTTAAACAGCGCCATGACGATTACCAGCGTCCGCATCTACTACTGCCCCGCCGAAAGGCGCCGCGAGCAGCGGTTGACGCGAACCCATTGGGGTTTCGCAGAATGGTTCGAGCGTCGGCTGAAGCCCATCCGCGAGGAACTGCGGGGTCCGGAAGCCAAGGGCGTGAACATCGTCAATCTCATGTTGCGCGAGATACCGGAACACGCGCCGCAACCGAATCAATGGCTCCAACGCCTGAATACCTTCGAGTTCAATTTCGTCTGTGACTTGCGACCATTGGACGCCGGAACTCCGTTGGAAAACATTTCCAAACTGCTGCCGTTCTACGCATCAATTGCAGCTCAGGCCCCATGGCCGCAGGTGCGCGCGCTTGGCATAGAGCTCGCACGGCCGCTTAGCGAGGAGGACCGACGAACGCTTCGGCCGTTCTTGCAGTGGCCACGCGGCCCGGGTGGAGAGGGCTACATCGGGCGTCTACTTGGTGGGGCAAATGCTGTTTAACCTTTCACTGCAGCGGACGGCTTTGCCGTCCGATGAGCTCGCACGTTAGGCTCCGCATGAGCGAAAACGGAAACGAGTTTTACCTGCAAGTGGCATTTGCCCTTTCTGGATGCCAGCTTGTCGAGCAACAACTCAAGCTCTACATCTCAGAAGCGCTGGAGCTTGCGCAAAAGTGCATTGGCAGTCGCATGCCGTTCAAAATGAACGGCGAAGATTATGAAGATGCTTCGCTAGAAAGATTGATTGAAGTATTCAAGAAGCTCAGCAACAACGCCGCGTTAGTTGGGGAGCTTCGTCGATTCAAAGATGAACGCAATTTTCTGAGTCACAAAGGCATCTCACATTGCTTAGATCCAGATGGCGAGCTCTTTGAAACAACAGCCGCAGATTTTCAAGCAAGGCTTCAATCCGTCCAGAGTGAAGCCAATCGGTTGTATATGGCAATCCATGAGGAAGCCAATCACTTCCGAGGCCATCTATATTTTGGGGAGTTTCCGGAGTGAAGCCTAACCCTGCAATCGAGAGGGACGTCCGCAAGCTGGCGCTTGCGGTTCCCTTCGCCTTCGGATCCGGCCGCCCCTCATCTCCACGTTAGGCGTCATCACATGGTGCGTGCGTGGCCAGCGGCTCTGCTTGTGTTTTCGGTGTTCGGACTTGCGCTGCACGCGATGAATACTCCCATCACGCTGCGGTTCGCATACGCGCCAGCAAACTATTGGTTCGTCGCCGTAGCGACCTTGGCGCTGCCGGTCAGCCTTGGATTGCTGGCGCTTCAGCTCCGTCGCAGTGCATTGCGTGTTGCGTTCATCGTGGCGTGTCTCCTTGTGGCGCTTCCTAGCATTGCTTATGCGGTGCTCGCCATTGGCTCAGCGCGCAACGGTTTGGACGGTTCGTTCCAGCTCTTGTCCGAATCGCCTCTCAATGGGGTCACCTTCCGCTTGTACCTCTCCAACTGCGGTGCCACGTGTGCCTACGGGCTGGTGCTGCGACGCGAGCAAGATGTTGCTGCTGTGCGCCTTATCTCTGAAGTCTGGGAGGCCGATCGGGAAGAGCCCGCTAGCCTGCGAGTCTCGCCAAGTGGCACAGTCGAGGTTCATCGTGGTGAGTACGTTCTGACGAGCATCAAGCCATGACGCTTAACACATTTCTCAACTGGACCAGCGACGGCCTGCCGCCTGCGGGCCTCATTTCATTCTGGCCCTTCGGCGTCCTGCCGTCGTTGGCCGGTTAGCTAAAGCGTTGGGAGCCATGAAAAATCTCGCCGCCGTACTTCTCCTCGCGGTTGCCTGGCTTCCCGCTGGAGCATGCTCATTCAAAGAGAAAACGCTTGAAGCGCTCTTCACAAGCACGAAGAGCGTCTTTCGTGCACGCATAACTGAGGTGAAACTCGCAAAATTCGCGGTTCCATCAAAACCCAAAGATGTGGCAGAGGTTGTTGAGGCGCGATTCGAGGTCAAGGAGGTGTTCAAAGGAACTGCGCCTGTCGCCGGAATCGTGCGCGATTTACCTTTTGGCCCCGGCAATTGCAGCCTTGGTTTGCTTCCTGGATTGGAATATGTGCTGTTCCCTGGGGAATACGAGATGGTTCTACTCCCAACTGGGTCGTTCTCATATGTCAATGCAGAAGGAACTGAGGTAAAGCCTCGCCTGGATACGTTGAGAAAATTGGCACATGAGCCGGCCAAGTGACGCTCGACTATTCATTGCAATCGACCTGTGCCAGCTTCGCTGTCTGGTCTGCTTCATTCACACGCTAGGCGTCAAGAACCTTCCGCAATGCTGTTCTCTCGTCGCGAACTACTCAAGTTCCTCTCCGCGGCTTCCGCAGTCGATGCATTCGCCCCAGCAGTGCTTGCCCGCACTTCTGGCGATCAATACTGGAACCGTCGCCTAGGATTTGAGCTCACTAAACCGCATGGCTGGCACTTCCTTTCAACAGTCGATTTCTACCAAGCGGCGAGTCAGCAGCGACTTAGGAGTGATGTCTCCCCGGAAACAGAGGCGCTCCTACGAAGCCCGGAGTCGGCCCCGTTTCTCGTCGTATCGAAGTATCCGGCCGACTCAGACGCGCCGAGTTCAGCAATCTGCGCCTACGACGAAGCCCAAGACGAGTCGTTTCCTCCGTCGATGGTGCAGTGCCTCGAAGAGGGGCTCAAAGGCTATGCCCGCATTCTTTCTGGTGCGCGAACCATTGGCGACCCACGGGCAATCAGGGTATCGGGGGCTGAGCAGGCGGCAAGTGGCCTTTGGGAGTTCAACTTCGAACTGCAAAGCGGTGTCAGCACCCCCGTCAAGGCAATGAGCCTCCTCACCCTGCGTAAGGGTCGAATGCACAGCACGCACTTCATGGCCGTCACCTCGACTGCATCAGAAGATGAGCATCTGCTACTCGCTTCGCTGGCGACCGTCCGCTATCGGGACGCCTAACCATTCGCTCCACCTGACGTCCGCCAGCCGGCTGCGCCGGCTGGCGCATGCAGGTGAGATCAAGCCTTGGGCGTCAGGCAATTAGCGATGGATGCATTCGCAGGAGTCGGGTTTAGCAATCTTGCCGAGCTTCAGGGCGAGATACTCAAGGTGATTCCGGGTGTTAGCTCCCGGATCGAAAAGTCGCTGCGCGCCATCAACCATGAATCACTGCCAAGTGCCATTGTTATCTATAGCTACTTTGAACGAGTCCCGACTGGGCGTGTGCCGATCCACATGAGAATTTCCGATGACTACAGGCTTATGGTGCGGTTGGATGTGGTGGCTCCATATGAGGAAGCAACAGCCGAGGAAATGCTAGACCACTTCCTCTTGATTTGGTCCGAAATGTTGTCAAAGCTCGCTCGATACCTAGAGCGCAAGCGAATTCCGGATGCCGTCGCCAAGTCAGTAACTAATGCGCTGTCTTTGCCGCCACCATGACGCCCAACCCTGTATTGCAGCAGACCAGCGCCAGCTTCTCGGGATTGACCGCTGAATTTCTAAGTTATGCTGCAACGCCAATGCATTTGATCGAGTTAATTGAGTATGTGCTACATCGCCTGGCCGGGTTCGTTCGCCCGTCTTACCTTGAGGTGGTCGATGAGGGGCCGAATCGGCTTGAGCTTGAATCGAACAGGGGCCGCTTCGTTTTTGATGCCCGCAGTCGGGTGGTTTCACGAAATGGGAGACCTTTGGCTAAGTTCGAGCAGATCAAGTTCATTGATCTCACCTGCGAGAAGGAAACGATGGAACACACAGAGTGGCGAGTCGATCTTTACCTCAGCATGATTCGTCGCATCAGAATCGGTGAATGCCGGGATGAGGCTCTGGTGTCCGCCATAGGAGCCAAGCTCGTCGAACTAACCGGTGTCAAGCCGCTCGCGTGGAAGAAGTCGCATGGAATTACTCGGTGAGAAGGCGCAAGCTAAGCAGGCTCCAAGGACTTCCCACCGCTTCAAGCTTCATGAATCGCAAGGCTGGCCCTCTCGGGTTTTTTTTCATACCCAGACCTGTGTTCTGAACAGGGGCAACGCGATGAGGAACAGACTGAACATCGAAGTTCAGGGGCAAGTCTTAAATATTAAGCCCCCCCCAGATCCCCCCACGATCAACCACCGGCACGCATCACCTTCTCGACGGGTCATGTTTTCAGTATTGGATTTCCCTCCAAGCCAACAGGAGCCACAGTGACGCGGGCACGCCAACTTGCGGGAAAAGCTGAGCTGGCGGAAAAGATGAATGAATAAAAAGAACAGATGTGAGGATTTGATATTCAAGACTCGACTCAAATCAGCTTCGACGGGCTCGGCTTAAGAGACCTCCCCCGCCTATGCGATATCGACTACGATTACTCTCTATTCATAAAATAAATCCATGAAGCTGCGGCCCTCCAACCCATATATTTCATTTGTTTTATTCGTAACAGCTTTAGTTGGATGCGGCACAGCGCCTACGAAGAAAGAAACCAGAAGTGGCGACGGTTTACACGCATCCGTGGTGGCCGTTGATCCAGGTCTTTTTGATTTACCCACGGGTGAGGAGGCCACGACCCGCATCCTGGCCATCAACGGGGTGTCCACAGGGTCATCGCGGTTCGATCCTGGATCGAGTTCAGTGCCCCCTGGGACTGTGCATTTGCGCCTGCGCCTATGGGGAGAGAACAAGCGCATGAGCTTCCCCATGGGCAGCCCAACCGGGAAAATTGAAACCTTTGCTTGCGTCAGCTTCGAAGTTTTACCGAAGCGTAACTACGAAGTTTCATCCAAAGCCTCGGAGAATTTTTACGTCATCACGGTGACTGACGTCACGGACAGCAAAAAAGAAACGATCGACTATTTCAGAATCCCATTCATCGGTTACAAAGCACCCATCACCTGCTATTGATAAATAATATTGCCATGACACGCTCGCTGCTTTGGTCGACAACATAAATTCAATATATGACAACTTCAATATTTGATCCCCCCAAGCCACAATCGACGCAAATCGGGTAATTTGTTTGCAACCAACGTTTCGACCGGAGAGACAGCCTTGTTGTTACTCGATGCTTTCGGAAAAGAAGTACTTCTGCTGCCGCAGGCTTCCGGAGAACGCGCACCTCCGGTGAGTTTCGAGGCGAGCACGCTGCCGATCGCTCCCGCAGAGATACGGGCCCCAGGAATCTCCATCGAAAAACGCAAGGTCTATCGCGGAGGCGGCTTGATGGACTCAGTCCGTATCGTTCTCGATCGGGCACATTCGACTACGCTGGGGCTGTGGATACTGGCCGCCGCACTGCAGAAGCGTCACACCTCGTACTGCGTCCACTTGTCATCCAGCGAGCACGGCCTGCGCAAGATGGTCTGGCAGGCAGAGTCCCGCCCCGGCGCCGGCGTGAACATCCGAGACGCGTCCTTCGTCTGGGTTCCTGGTGCGCTGAGCGCTGATCTGTCATCCGGGATGCAGCATCTCTATTTGTCGCAAACCGCCCAACTCACGATCGTGAACGACGACGGAGACTGGGACGCGCCATTGGACACCCGAGATGTCCTGCAAGGCTGCGGAGGCACAGGGGCGGCATGCATGCTGGCCGCGTTCTTTCTGGACTTCGGCCTCAGTTCCAATGAGCTGAACTACGACTGCATCAAAGACGACGGTAGGTCTTTACTCCTGAACTCCCGCTCCTGCGAAGCGCGTGTCGAATTGGTGGATGCATGGGGACATGGTGTGATGACCCGCCGGCTGAATTCGCACTAGAGATGCATTAAGACCTTGCTGATTGCTGCTGACCCAAAAGTCCATCCAAACTCCCACACGCTGCACTCCCATGAACCAACGCCTTGCTTGGCTCGCCGCTATCATTTCCTCCTGCGTGCTGCCCATCGCCGCCTGGGCCGCTGACCCCTGCGAGACACAGAGCAACACCCTGGAGTTGAATGCCTGTGCGGAGCAGCAGTTCAAGGCGCAGGACAAGCTCTTGAATCAAGCCTATCAAGCCGCACTGAAGGTTGTGCCTGCACAAAACGACCCAGGCATTGATGGCGAGAGCCCGCGGGCGATGCTGATCAAGGCCCAGCGGCGTTGGCTCGAGTTTCGCGATGCCGATTGCAAGGCCAAGTACCAGGTCTTTGCTGGCGGCACGATCCGGAACGTCGTCTACCTGAGTTGCCTTCGAGAACGCACCGAGCAGCGCATCAAGGAACTGGCGCCGTCCGAGTGGCAAGGCGGATGAATCCACCTCCAATGGGGCGCGGGTCTGGACTGGGTTCGGCCCGACGGCCCACGCCAGACCTACTCGACAGTCACTGACACCCCACCACCACACCACACACTCACGGAGATTCTGACGATGGGAATGGTTGCATGCTTTGCGGCGGTCTCGCCCGATACCCTGGAACAGTTGCGCAGCAATCCAGAGGACATGGACGAGTACCTGCACCCCAACGACGGCGACGATGAGCCCCCGAACTCCATCGAGATCGACAAAGCCTGGCACGGGATTCACTACCTGCTAACGGGTCAAGAAGACGGCGGCGCGGAGCCCTGGGCTTGGGCCGTTCTGGGTGGGGAGGAGTTGGGGCCTGAGGTGGGCTACGGACCGGCTCGGTTTCTGACGCCAGCCCAAGTGTCTGCCGTTGCCGAGGGGTTGGCCGGCCTGTCGATCGACACACTGCGGCAGCGCTTCATGCCCCAGGACATGGAGGCCAAGGGCATTTACCCCGAGGTCATCTGGGTGCGAGATGGGGGCGATGCCCTGGACTATCTGCTGAGTTTCTACCCTGATTTGGTGGCGTTCTATCGCGACGCCGCCGCACGTGGCGACGGGGTGCTGCAGTGGCTGTCGTGAGGCCATCCGCGGCGAGCCGGGCCATCGCAAAAGCAGCGCCTGACGTCTGATCCAAGACCAAACCACGAGAGAAGAGCCCGGCGCCGGGTTCCGGGTACGCTCAGCTCTTGCTGCCGCCGCCAAAGCGCATCGCCATCACCACCTGGTTGCGCAGGGTCTTGAGCAAGGTCAGCTCGCGCTCGCTGATGTGCAAGGTGCCGGCCTCGGCGCGGTCGCCGTAAAAAGCGCCCAGGACCTGGCCGCCGGCGACCAGGGGCAGCAGAACAAACGTGCCGGCGCGCACCTGCTGGCGGTGCCAGGCGGGCAGGCGCTGGGCGATCACGGGGTCGGAGGTGTCGGAGATCAGCGTGTCGGCGCCTTTGCTGCAGAGCAGGCCGAAGAGCTCGGTTGGCGGCGCCAGCGGGATGTCGAACAGGGGCGCCAGGGCTGGGGCGCGCTCGCCCAGGCCCATGCGGCCCTTGAGGTAGGCGCCGTCGGCATCGCGCAGGCAGACGATGACGCGCTGGAGGTTCAGTGCAGCATGCATCTGCTTCATGCACAGCTGCAAGAGCTGGCCCGGCGCGGCACCGGACAAGACCATTTCGCTGAGCTGCTCCAGGGCACTTGAGAGGGCTTCGGCCATGGCAGGGTTGGAGGCGGCCGGGCGCGGAGCAGTGGGAGCGGCAGGAGGTGCCGGCCGTGCGGCCACAGCGGGTGCCTGCGCCGCAGCGCCCGCCAGCGGCTTCTGGACCTGGGACGCTTTGGGATCCGAGGGCTTGGCCTTGGCTTGGCCCGGTGCTGCCACGACAGGGCCAAAACCCAAGGTCTTGGCCAGATCGTCCCAGACCTGTTTGACGCTTTCCACCGCCTCGGGCAGGGGCTCGGGGTCCAGACTCAGGGGTACGGCCAGCTCGGCGGCGAAGCGCTCGACGCAGGCTTTGCGCGCCTCGGCGCGCTCCTCCGGCGTGCCGCTGTGCGGCAGCTTGAGCAGCTGGGCGGCCAGGGTGTTGGCCGCGGTGCAAAGCACGCGCTGGTATTCCTCGGGGCTGCAGGCGCGTTCGAGGTTGCTGGGCCGCAGCGTGCGCATGCCCACCCGCACCGATTCCGGCCAGCCCCACTGACGCGCCACCTCGACGGCAATCTCTTCCAGACCCTGACCCCATTGCTCGCGCGCCAGCTGCTCGCGCATGGCCTGCCACTCCAGGCCGCCCTCCTCCAGGCCCTTGGCCTGCAGTGCGGCCTCGATGGCCTCCATGTCATCGGCGAAATGCAGGCCGGCCAGCATGCCGCCCAGGTTCTGGAACAGCGCGATCAGGTAGGCGCCATCGAGCTGCTTGCTGCTGTTGCAGAACTGGTGGGCCAGCAGGGCCGCCAGCTGAGCGCGGCCGAACTCCTGGCGCAAGCGGTTGCCATCGGCGCCCTTGGGCAGGCGCTCGAACAGCATCAGCGAATTGGCCACCATGCCGATGGTCTGGAACCCCATCAGCGCCACGGCGCGCTGCAGGCTGGTGATGTTGCCGCCTCCGGCCGAGCTGTAGAAGGCGGCATTGACCAGGCGCAGCAACTTGGCCGTCATGGCCACATCGTCGGAGATGGCGCCGCTGAGAGCGCGCGCGTGGGCGGTCTCGGAGCGGGCGATCTTCTGCAGCAGCCGGGTCGAGTCTTTCATCGAGGCGAAATCGGCGTGCTTGGCGATGCGCTGCATCAGGCGCTGCAGGCGGGCCTCGCGCTCGGCGGCGGCCTGCGCTTCGGCCTCGGCTTTGGCTTGCTCGGCGGCCAGGCGCTCGGCCTCGGCACGCTCGGCGGCCAGCCGAGCCGCCTCTTGCTCGGGGTCAAGGTCAAGGTGGGGATCGGGAACAGGCAAGACCTGACCCTCGGAAGCGTCGGACGCTGTGTGGGGGTAGGACGAAGGGGCGGAGGAATCGGCGGTCGCGGTGGCGATGACTTCAGGGCTGGAGTCGAGATTCATGGAGGTGTGAGGGCAGCAAGATCAAGCGCAGCGGATGACAGACCCTCCTACATCGGCCGCGCCACGCCAAACTCAACACCCAAGCTGAAGGGGTGCCCCGCTTTGTGCACAGTGCACAAGGGCTGGCCCCAAGGCCACGAAGCCAGGCCCCCTTCAGCCCGGTACCGCCCCGCCAAATCGCATGGCCATGACCACCTGGTTGCGCAGGGTCTTGAGCAGGCGCAGCTCGCGTTCGCCGATCTGCAATCGGCCGGCCTCGGCCTGATCGCCGTAAAAGGCGCCCAGCACCTGTTCGCCCGCCACCATGGGCAGCAGCACAAAGGTCTGGGCGCGCACCTGCTTGGCGTACCAGGGCGGCAAGCGCTGGGCGATGACGGGGTCAGAGGCGTCGGAGATCAAGGTGTCGGCGCCCTTGCTGCAGAGCAGGCCGAAGAGCTCGCTGGGCGGCTTGAGCGGGATGTCGAACACCGGCGCCAGCTCCTGGGCTCGCTGACCCAGGCCCATGCGGCCGCGCAGGCCGCCGCTGGCGGGGTCGCGCAGGCAGACGATGACGCGTTGCAGCTGCAAGGCCTCATGCATCTCCTTCATGCACAGCTGCAGCAGCTTGGCCGCCGGGGCGCCGGAGAGCACCAGATCGCTGACGCGCTCGAGCGCGGCGGACAAGGCCTCGGCCATGACCGGGTTGGCGGCTGCGGCCGGCATCGGCGCGCGCGCGGGCGCCGGCGCGGCTTCAGGCACTTTAGCGGGCGCCACAGACTTGGCGGCAGCAAGCTCGGGGGCTTGGGCCCCGGGTTTGGCGGCAGCCGCTTTGTCAGCGCCCTTGTCGGCCGGCTTGCCCTTGGCCGCAGGCACCCGCACCGGGTCGAAGCCCAGGGCTTTGGCCAGATCGTCCCAGACCAGTTTGACCTGTTCAACGACTGCGGGCAGCACCTCGGGGTCCAGGCTCAAGGGCACACCCATTTCGGCGGCGAAACGCTGCACGCAGGCTTTGCGGGCCTCGGCCTTTTCCTCGGCCGTGCCGCCACCCGGCAGGCGCAACAAATCACCGGCCAAGCGGTTGGCGGCGGTGCAGAGCACGCGCTGGTATTCCTCGGGGCCGGCTGGCCGCTCCAGGCTGCTGGGCGCCAGGCTGCGCATGGCCACACGCACCGAGTCGGGCCAGCCCCAGCTCTTGGCCACCTCGACACCGATTTCTTCGAAGCCCAGACCCCATTGCTGGCGGGCGAGCTTCTCGCGTTTGTCGTGCCAGGCGGGTTCGCCCTCGACCAGGCCTTCTTCCTGCAAGCGCGCTTCGATGGCGGCGGTGTCTTCGGCGAAGTGCATGCCGGCCAGCATGCTGCCCAGGTTCTGGAACAGGGCGTTGAGGTAGGCCCCCTCGATGTGCTTGCTGCTGTTGCAGAGCTCGTGGGCCAGCAAGGCCGCCATCTGGGCGCGGCCAAATTCCTGGCGCAGGCGATTGCCGTCGGCCGTCTTGGGCAGGCGCTCGAACAGCATCAGGGAGCTGGCCACCATGCCAATGGTCTGGAAGCCCATCAGGGCGACGGCACGCTCCATGCTGGTGATGCTGCCGCCGCCGGCCGAGCTGTAGAAGGCGGCGTTGACCAGGCGCAACAGTTTGCCGGTCATGGCGATGTCGTTGGAGATCTCGCCGGTCAGGGCCCGGGCATGGGCTTTCTCGGAGCGGCTGATCTTCTGCATCGAGCGCACCGAATCCTTCATCGTGGCGAAGTCGGAATGCGCGGCAATTTTCTGCATCAGGCGTTGCAGGCGAGCCTCACGTTCGGCGGCTTCTTTTTCCTCGGCCTCGCGTTGGGCGGCCAGGCGCTCGGCTTCCTCGGGGTCGATGGCGGGGGCGGCCGCGGCAGCGGCGCCCGCCTCGCCCCCTTCCGCAGCAGCGCTTGCCTGCGCGCCGGCCTCCGGGGCGACAGACTCTGCGGGCAGTGCTGCGGGTGTGGGCAGCGCGGGAGCGTCCGGGTCTTGCGGTCCAGCTTCAGTCATGGGCGATGCGTGGTGGCTGACGGTCGAGGAACGGGGCGTCGCCCATCTTCGCACCAGTTCCGCGCCGGGCCAAAGCGCAATCAAAGGCGCAAGTGCGCCACAAAAAGAAAGCCGGCCCTGCGGGAGGCAGAGCCGGCTTGGCTGCGGACATGAGGCAGGCGGCTTCAGCAGCCGCCCGCCCGCAGGCCTTCAGACTCAGTTGTGGTTGGCCACCAGGCTGGCGCCCGAGACTGCGGCGTACGCATTCAAGAGCAGGTAGTAGGTACCGGCCTTGGGCGCCGCCACGGTGATGGTTTCGGTGTTGGTCGAACCGTCCGACTTCAACTCGAAGCTGGTGGTGGTCGGGGCCGAGCCGAACTTCAGGTAGATGTCGCCATCACCCGAGCCACCCGAGAGCTTGAAGGTCAGGTTCTTGGCACCGGCCGGCACCACCAGGGTGTAGGTCAGCTTGGCACCCTTGGCCAGGCTGATGCCGGTCTTGGCCACGCCCTTGGTCAGCGGGATGGTGGCCGGCGGCGGGGTCGTGCCGCAGCTGACACCCACAGCCGAGAAGGCGGCGGTGACATCGGCCGTGGCGTAACCGCGGGCGGTGGCGGCCTTTTCGACGCCGCAAGCGCCTTGGTTGAAGGTGCTGCTGGCCGTCCAGTACAGGCGGTTGGCATCAACCATCACTTCAAAGGCCTTGCGGGTGTTCCAGCCCGGCTTGGTGGCCAGCAGGTAGAAGGCCTTGTTGTACACACCGCTGGACAGGTGCACGTCCAGGCCGTTGTAGTACTTGCTGGCGTTGTCGATGGAGCGGCCATCACGGGTCGGGTCGGCGAAGTAGCGCAGTGCACCCGAAGCCTTGAAGATTTCCGAGCCGACCAGCCAGTCGTTCGTGCCCTTCATGAAGTACTCAGCGGCTTCACCGGCCATGTCGGAGAAGGCTTCGTTCATGCCGCCCGACTGGTTGGAATAGACCAGGCCCGAGTTCTGCTCGGTGAAGCCGTGGCTGACTTCGTGCGCCGACACATCCAGCGAGACCAGGGGGTAGAAGGTGGACGCGCCGTCACCGAAGTGCATGGCCGAGCCGTCCCAGAAGGCGTTTTCGTAGTTGCTGCTGTAGTGCACCTTCATGTACAGGGTCTGGCTGATCGGGCGGATGTTGAACCAGCCTTGGTACATATTGAAGACCACATTGCCGAAGTAATGCGCGTCGTTCAGGGGCGAGTAGGCACCGTTGGTCAGCTTGTACTCATTGCGCGGGCAGGTGAACTTGAAGGGCGTGCTGCCGCTGGTGCCGCCCTTCAGGTCGACGGTGATGACGTTGCCGCTGTTCATCTGGCAATCGGCCGTCACGACCAGGGGGCCGTAGGTGGTGCCGTACTCGTACTTGCCGGTCTTGGCATTGCCGCCGGGGCCGGTGGCATTGGCGTGGTTCAGGCCTTCCCACTGCTCGAGCACGGCGCCGCTGTTGGCGTCGATCAGCAGGTGCGGGCGGCTGGGCTCATCACCGTGGCTGGTCAGGAAGGAGACCAGGTAGACCAGCTGGGCGACGTTGCGCTCGTTCAGCTTGACGAAGAGCTTGACCTGCTCGTTGCTGGTCTTGCCCACCTTGGACGCGTCCTTGGCGCGGCTCTTGGCCACGGCCAACACGGCTTGCTCGCTCAGGCTGGGCTGCACATGGCCCAGGTCCTGGTTGATGTTGCGAACCAGCGCGCCCGAGAAGCTGGGCGTGCGGCTGCCCTTGGGCAGATGCTCGACCACGGCCTCGCCCCAGATGGGCACGCCTTGGTAGTGCTGCTCGTAGCGGGTGACCACCAGGCCACTGGGGTAGGTCTGGCTGCGCAGGGGCTTGAGCTCGTCGGCAGCCAGGCCCAGCGCGGCCGGGCCGGTGACGCCGCGTGCGGCCACCAGGCCGACGCGTGCCAAGTCGGCGCCTTCGAGTTCGACGCGGTCAGCCGCCATGGCCTGGCAGGCCAGAGAAGCGGCGGCGGCCAGCAGTGCGCTGCGGGCCAAGAGTTTGAAAGTTGCTTGCATGGTGGTTCGACTCCTAGGTTTTTCGAGGGCTTGTCGGCCCTCTTCTGCTTGTGGACCCGACAACGCCAAAAGCAGCGCTGCGGGCCGGCAAGGTCAAACCCTGGATCGCAAGGCCATGCCCCTTACCGTCTGACCGTTTCAACCCGCCTGCCAAGCCATTTCGACTCCAGTACCCGGGCCGGCTGCCCGCAAGGGCGGCCGGTCAGTGGGAGCGAATCCTAGTTACGGGCGGTTTCCGCACAAGCTGTAAGAACTGACATCCGCATTCGCCCCAATTTCAGGCGCCGGGCGTTGGCGAGATGGTTGCGCGCTCGAACGGTTTCAAACCCGAAACCGGCCGGAACGCGGTGCCAACGATCCCTCGCGAAGCCCCGCCCCACCCTCGGCGCGCTCGCCGGCAACCGCCAGCGCCACACCCCCACAAGGAGACTTTCACCATGTCCACACCCCCTCGCTTCCCGGTTCGCCTGGCCCCAGCCTTGGCCGGCCTCGTCCTGCTGGCCGGCCTGCCGCTGAGCAGCAACGCCCATGACGCCGCGTCGGCCGCCAAGGCCTCAAAGCAGGCCACGTCACCGGCCGCGGCCGCCAGCAGCAACAAGGTCTGGATCAGCCTGGGCGACGCTGCCTTCCGCGAACTGCAGAAGGTGCACCCCAGCGCCAAGCCGGCCGCCAGCGTCAAGGCCCTGGCCTCGCTGAGCGGCGCGATGGATTCATCCGCCAGCGAAGCGACGGGTGTCGCCGATGCCACCGGCGCTCGCCCGGCCGAGCAGGTGCACCTGATCGAGGTGGAAGAGGCCCTGCTCAGCGAGCTCTCGGCAGCCGTGCATGAAAAACTCAAGCGTTGCGGCGGCTATATGTTCCACGCCAGCCAGGCCGAGGGCCTGCGCAGCCTCAACGCCCTGAGCCGGCCCATGCAGCCCCTGGTGGCCGCCACTCGCCCCAGCTATGTGATCGACCAGCAAGCCCTGGTCACGCCCATGCTCTCGCAGATGCAGGCCAGCAATATCGGGCAAACCATCCTCGACCTCTCGGCCAACACCAACCGCTACTACACCACCAGCGGCGGCACCAATGCCTCGACCTGGCTGAAGAACCGCTGGACCACCTTGGCCGGTGGGCGCAGCGACATCACGGTGGAGCAGTTCACCCACGCCAGCTGGCCGCAGAAATCGGTGATCCTGACCTTCAAGGGGACGGACAACGGCTCTCAAGTCGTGGTGCTGGGCGCCCATCTGGACTCCATCGCCGGTTCCAGCACGGGCGAAACCACGCGCGCACCCGGCGCCGATGACGACGCCTCCGGCGTGGCCAGCCTGACGGAAATCATCCGCACCCTGGTGGCCAATAACTTCAAGCCTCGGCGCAGCATCAAGTTCATGGCCTATGCCGCCGAAGAGGTGGGCCTGCGCGGCTCGGCCGAGATCGCGCGCAGCTTTGCTGCGGCCAATACCAATGTCGTGGGCGTGATGCAGCTGGACATGACCAACTACAAGGGCGCAGCCAATGACATCTACATCTTCACCGACTACACCGATGCGAGCCAGAACACCTTCGTCACCAACCTGATCAAGACCTACCTGCCCACGCTCAAGATCGGCACCGACCGCTGCGGCTATGCCTGCTCGGACCACGCCAGCTGGAACGCGCAGGGCTACTTCGCAACCATGCCGTTTGAGTCCTCGTTCGCAGCGGACAACCCCTACATCCACACCGCCAACGACACCTACGCCAACACCGGCAGCAATGCCGAGCATTCGCTCAAGTTCGCCCGCATGGCCCTGGCCTATGCGGTGGAGCTGGGCGCAGACGGCCCAGGTACCCCGCCGCCCACCGACAAGGTAGAGAACTTCAGCGGCAGCCTGACCCTGAACCAGACCAAGAGCTTCGGCCCCTTCAAGGTCAAGGCCGGCGGCACGCTCAAGGCCAGCACCACCGGCACCGGCGACATCGACCTCTTCGTCAAGAAGGGCGCCGTACCTACCACCAGCAGCTACGACTGCAAGAGCGATGGCAGCACCGCCACCGAAACTTGCAGCGTTCCCGCCACAGTCAACAGCGATGTCTATGTGCTGCTGAAAGGCTACACCGCGGGCAATTACCAGCTGACGGTGAGCTACACGCCGCAGTAAGCGCCAGGCCGCGCATCCACCGCCCGACACGCGCTGCGTGCCGGGCGGGCGTCCTCAAAGCATGAGGACCAGGCGCTCGAGAATGAGCACCGCAAAAAAGCCCAGCGCCGCCAGCAGCGTCCACTTGACGATGACCAGGCCACGGCGCCGCCAGACCACCTGGCCGGTGGCGATGTAGAGGGCAAAGCTGACGATGCCGGCGAACATCAGCAAGCCGGCGACCAGGCGAAACATCATCATGGGCAAACTCCAGGCCGGCGCTTCAGGCGCATCACGCGCCGCGGCCGCAGCGTGGCGCACACATCACCAGGCCGGCGCCAGCTGCGCAAAGCCTTGCGGCGCGCGTGCCGCGTCTTCGAAGGTGACAATCTCGTAAGCCTCGGCATCGGCCAGCAGCGCGCGCACCAGCTTGTTGTTCAGCGCGTGGCCGCCCTTGAAGGAGGTGTAGGCCGCCAGCAGCGGGTAGCCGGCCACCTGCATGTCGCCGATGGCGTCGAGGATTTTGTGTTTGACGAACTCGTCGTCGTAGCGCAGGCCGTCGGCATTGAGCACGCGGTAGTCGTCCACGACGATGGCGTTGTCCATGGAGCCGCCCAGGGTCAGGCCGCGGCTGCGCATCAGCTCGATGTCGCTGGTCATGCCGAAGGTGCGGGCGCGGGCGATTTCCTTCTTGTACTGGCCCGAGCCCATGTCGAAGACATACTGCTGGCCCGTGGCCGACACCGCCAGGTTGTCGAACTCGATCTGGAAGCTCAAGGTGTAGCCGTGGTGCGGTTCCAGCTTGGCCCACATCAGGCGCTTGCCCTCGCCCTGGCGAACTTCCACGGTCTTCTTCACCCGCAGAAACTTCTTGGCCGCGTTCTGCTGCTCGATGCCGGCGCTCTGCAGCAGGTAGACGAAGCTGGCGGCCGAGCCGTCGAGGATGGGCACCTCATCGGCGTTGATGTCCACGTACAGATTGTCCAGACCCAAGCCTGCGCAAGCCGAGAGCAGGTGCTCAATCGTCTGCACCTTGGGCGCACCGGGGTCACCGCCGGGGCTGATGGTGGTGGCCATGCGGGTGTCGCAGACCGTGTCCGGGCGCACCGGAATGTCCACCGGGTTGTTCAGGTCGACCCGGCGAAACACGATGCCGGTGTCGGGGGCCGCCGGGCGCAGCACCAGCTCCACACGCTGGCCGCTGTGGATGCCGACGCCGACCGCCTTGGTCAGCGCCTTCAGGGTTCTTTGTTTCAGCATGCCCCGATTGTCGGCGATCAGGGCGCGGCTTGCTGGCCTGGGGCTGCTGGCGCCTCACCGGTGGCGGCACGCTGCACCGGCAGGCGCAGGCTCAGGCGCGTGCCCTGCCCCGGGCTGGACTCGATCTTCAAAGAGCCGCCCAGGCGCTGGGCGCGGCGCTGCTGGCTTTTCAGGCCGCGGCCGCGCTGGGCCGTGGCGAGATCGAAACCGTCGCCATCATCCTCGACACGGATCTCGACATGGCTGCCCTGGTTGCGGGTGACCATGCGCACGCGTGTGGCCCGCGCATGCTTGAGCGCATTGGTCAATGCCTCCTGCAGCAGGCGCAGCACATGCAGGGCGTCGGGTGGCTCCAGCCAGGTCAGCGGGGGCAGGTCTTGCACATCCCACTCCAGGCTCAGGCCACCGATCTGCAGGCGCTTGCCCAAGCGGTAGCGCATGGTGGCCAACAGCGACACCAGGTCATGGCCGACCGGTTCCAGCGAATCGATGACCAAGCGCAAATCGTCCACGCATTCGCGCAGCACCTCGACCACCTTGTCCTGCTCCATGCGGCCCTGCTCCACCGCCACCATGGCCGAGAGCAGGGACGAGCCCAGACCGTCGTGCATGTCCTGCATCAGGCGCTGGCGCTCCAACAGCAGGGCCTGCTGGCGCTCGGCCTCGCGCAGGCGTTCATGCTGGGCCAGCAGCTCATCGCTCTGCTGTTGCAGGCGCTGGGCCTGGCAGGCATTGAGCTGCTCGACCTCTTCCAGGGCGCCGATGTAGCGGCGCTGCACGGCATACAGAAAACTGGCCACGATGATGAGGGTGGCAAAAGGCATCAGGTAGATGTGCTCGGGCCAAGCCCAGCCCGCCAGCAGGATCACATCGTGCACACCCAGGGCCAAGCTGAGGGCCAGGCTGATCGCGATCAGACGCAGCTCCCGGCTGCCCTCACGCAGCGCCACCACCGCCACAAACACGGTGCCGGCCACGCTGACCAGGGCATTGATGGACTGCTGCCACACCGGGTCTGGCGCCAAGCCCCAGAGCGGCATGGTCAGCACACTGCCCACAGCCACCAGCAAGGCGACCGCGCGCTCGAGGCGCGGAAACTGCCGCCGTGCAAAGCGCAGGGCGAACAAAAAGGTCAGCAGCATCACCCAGGACATGGAGGCATGCGTCATCCACCAGAACCACTCCAGGCCCAGAGGCGTGCGCGGCAGGTTCAGGTGGTAATGCAGATTGCGCACCAGCCAGGCCACCGAGGCCAGCGCGAACAGCAGATAGGCCGGCTCCGAACGCCGCCGCACCCAGAGCGCCAGCGAAAACATGCCCAAAGCCACCAGGGTCAGGCTGATGGCTTGCGGCACACCGATCTGCATCATCCAGCGCTTGCGCGGCAGGCTTTCCAGCTGCTCGCGCGAACCCAGCCAGACGGAGGAGACCGAGTAGAAGCTGTGGCGCACCACCGGCACGGCCACCACCAGCTCGATGCTGCGGTCGTGGTGCAGCTCGGTCAGGGCCGGCGGGAACAAGGCCCACAAGGGCCGCACCCATTGCTCGCGCGCGCCGTACTGGTTATCGAAGACCTGACGCCAACCCTCATCGGTCTTGACCAGCACCGCCGCAGCCATCGACACCAGGCGCGGGGTGTAGAGCGCAACGCTGGTGGGCCAGCGCCCCTGGGGCGGGGCATAGCGCAGGCGGTACCAGCGCATCTCGTACTCGCGCGGCATGCCGGGCGCGGCCGGGGCGGCGCTGGCCGTGCGGGCGCGCACATCGGGCAGGGACACCGTGGCCCAAGCGGCAGGATCGGCAGGCGGCTGCAGGCGTGCAGGCAGCGTGGCGTGCGTGCCCTCCATCGAACGCAGCGCCGCCCACCAGGCCTCCACATCGGCGCGGCTCCACACGCTGACCGCCAGCTCGGCGCTGTGCGCCTGCTCGCCACCGGCGCTGGGCGGCAGGTCTTCGAGCGCCAGGGCTTGCACCTGTGCCTGGGCGGGCAGCAAGAGGCAAACCCCGGTCAGACCCAGCCAGAGGGCGCGCAGCACCCGCATGCGCAGACCCAAGGTCGACACCGAACCCAGCCGCTCGATGCGGCGCCAGAGGGACGAAAACACAAGCAGTGGGGGCATGCCCGGCGGCCTCTCTTCTCTTTCAACGGAGCTCGGTCGAACCCGGGGTCTCTGAAGCAGCCCAGGTCGGCGAAAGGCTGGAGCATGCCACAGGCCATTGGGGCACAGCCCCCGGATTGATGCGGGGAGACCGTCGCAGGCTGCGGCGGGCCAGGCGTTCACCGCCGCCCCGCCTCCGGGCATAAAAAAACGGACCCCATAGGGTCCGTTCAATTCGGCGTCATTGCCCCAGACGGCAGGTGCCCGAGATCGGGAGCCTGCCACCCAAAGCCAACGGCGGGGGGCCATCAGCCCACCCTTCAATCGATCAGTCGGCTTGCTTGCGCAGGAAGGCCGGGATCTCGATCTCGTCCATGCCGTTGGAGGACAGGGCTTCGACCTTGGTGGCCGCAGCCATGCGGCCATGGCGCCAGACGCTGTGCGAGCCGCCCAGATCACCGCCCAGGCCCGAGGCCACGCCGGTGCTGATGCCACCCATGCCGCCGAGCGCTGCACCGCCGGCTTGCGCCACGGTGGCAGCGCCTTGCTGCATCTTGACGTGGTCGGTCAGGACCGGCACGTCATAGGTGCCCGTGCGCAGCTGGGTTTGCGCCTGCTGCTGCACCACCTGCAGCGGCGCCTGCTGGCGGGCACGCTGCGAAGACAGGCCGGTGGCGATCACGGTCACGCGCAGGGCGTCGCCCAGCGATTCGTCGTAGGCCGTGCCGTAGATGACGTGGGCGTCGTCCGAGGCGTAACGCTTGATGGCGTTCATCGCGTTGCGGGATTCGCTCAGCTTGAAGTTGGCGCGGCTGGCCGCGATCAGCACCAGCACGCCACGCGCGCCGGACAGATCGATGCCTTCCAGCAACGGGCAAGCCACGGCCGCTTCGGCGGCCTTGGCGGCGCGATCCGGGCCGCTGGCTTGCGCCGTGCCCATCATGGCCTTGCCGGGTTCGCTCATCACCGTCTTGACGTCTTCGAAGTCGACGTTGACCAGGCCGGGGATGTGGATGATGTCGGAGATGCCGCCCACTGCATTCTTCAGCACGTCATTGGCGTGCGCGAAGGCTTGATCTTGCGTGACATCGTCGCCGAGCACGTCGAGCAGCTTGTCGTTCAACACAACGATCAGCGAGTCGACATTGGCTTCCAGCTCGGCCAGACCGGCGTCAGCCGCCTTGGAGCGACGGCCACCTTCGAACTCGAAGGGCTTGGTCACCACGCCGACGGTCAGGATGCCCATGTCCTTGGCCACGCGAGCGATCACGGGGGCGGCGCCGGTGCCGGTGCCACCGCCCATGCCGGCGGTGATGAAGAGCATGTGCGCGCCCTGGATGGACTCGCGGATGCGTGCTTCGGCTTCTTCTGCCGCGGCCTTGCCCATTTCAGGCTTGGCGCCGGCGCCGAGGCCGGTGCTGCCCAGCTGCAGGAGCTGGTCCGCCTTGGATCGGTTCAGGGCTTGGGCATCGGTATTGGCGCAGATGAATTCCACACCCATCACGCCCTGCGCGATCATGTGGTCCACCGCGTTGCCGCCGCCGCCGCCAACACCAATCACCTTGATTTGGGTGCCTTGGTCAAACTCTTCGATCATCTCGATCGCCATAATCAATTCTCCTTGAGCAATTGTGCCGCTGCTAAGCCCGAAAAACTATAGGGATGACCCTTTTTTTTCATGCGCTGCCGTTGTTTTCCGACAGTTAATCGATCACTGCCTTACCCCAGCGGTAAGCAGATGTGAATTTCAGAAGTTACCCAGGAACCAATCCTTGGCCCGGCCGAACAGGGTTTTCATCGAACCGGCCTGCTGCGCCGCCTTCAAACCCCGGGTGCGCGACAGGCGGGCCTCTTCCAGCAAACCCATGACGGTGGCCGAACGCGGGTTGGAAACCATGTCGAACAAAGCACCGCCATAGGTCGGGTTGCCGCGTCGCACGGGTTTCAGGAATATGTCCTCGGCGAGTTCCACCATACCGGGCATGACCGCCGATCCGCCGGTCAGAACAATCCCCGAGGACAGCAGTTCCTCATACCCGCTTTCGCGGATGACCTGATTCACCAGCGAGAATATTTCCTCGACTCTGGGTTCAATAACGCCGGCAAGTGCTTGTTTTGAAAGCATTCGGGGCGCGCGATCGCCCAAACCGGGTACCTCGACCTGGTCGGCCGGGTCGGCCAGCATCTGTTTCGCGACGCCATACTCGACCTTGATTTCCTCGGCATCCTTGGTCGGCGTGCGCAGGGCCATGGCGATATCGCTGGTGATCAGGTCACCGGCGATGGGGATGACGGCGGTATGGCGGATCGAGCCGCCGGTGAAGATCGCCACATCGGTGGTGCCGGCACCAATATCGACCAGGGCGACTCCGAGATCGCGTTCGTCGGCGGTCAGGGCAGCCAGGCTGGAGGCGCTGGAATTCAAAACCAGCTGGTCCACTTCCAGGCCGCAGCGGCGCACGCACTTGACGATGTTTTCGGCCGCGCTTTGGGCGCCGGTGACGATATGGACCTTCACTTCCAGGCGGCCACCGCTCATGCCAATGGGTTCTTTGACCTCATGGCCGTCAATCACGAATTCCTGCGGTTCGACCAGCAACAGGCGCTGGTCGTTGGGAATATTGATGGCTTTGGCGGTTTCCACGACCCGGGCGACATCGACCGGCGTCACTTCCTTGTCACGCACGATCACCATGCCGGTGGAATTCTGGCCGCGGATATGGCTGCCGGTGATGCCGGTGTAAACCCGGGAAATCTTGCAGTCGGCCATCATTTCGGCCTCTTTCAAGGCCTGCTGGATCGATTGCACGGTGGCGTCGATATTGACCACCACGCCGCGTTTCAAACCATTCGAGCTGGCCACGCCGAGGCCGGCGATACGCAATTCGCCATTGCCCAGCACTTCGGCCACCACGGCCATGATCTTGGCCGTGCCGATATCGAGCCCAACGACCAAATCCTTGTATTCCTTGGCCATGCTTGTTCTTCCTTCAGTTTCTTATGGTTCCGGCGCCAGCTGCGGCGGGTTTGGCCGCGGCGGCTGCCGGTTTGTTGGATTTGACGGGTTTGGCGACGGTGGAGTAGCCCTGCAATCGCACGGCATAGCCATCGGCGTGACGCAGATCGGCGGACAAAAGCGGCGCCTGGAAGCGTGAGGTCAGCTGGGTCACCGTGCGCACCAGCTGCGCGTAGCGGGCCAGCACCTCGTCTTCCTCACCACGGCCCAGCTCGATCACCGCGCCCTTGTCCAGGGTGATGCGCCAGGAGCCGCGGCCGGACAGATCGAGCCGGTCGATGCTGTCGTCGATGGCGCGGCTGGCTTGCTGCAGGCGTTGCCACATGTGCAGCATGCTGGCGGCCGTGCCGGCCGGGCCGGCCAGCACCGGCAGATCTTCATCCTCGACATCGCCGAGGTTGGCCTGGAACACCTCACCGAAGCTGTTGACCAGGCGGCGCTCAACGGTGGCGTCGCTGTTGGCATCCGCCCCTTCGGCCTTGGTTTCCCAGTAGGCGGCAGGCTTGTGTTCTTCCAGCTGCACCTTGAGCTGGTTCGGCCACACCCGCTGCACCACGGCACGACGGACCCAGGGCACACCCTCGAAGGCCTCGCGCCCCTGCTGCAGGCTCATGCTCAGAAAGGAGCCGGAAAGCTGGGGCAAGGCATTGGCGCGCAAGGAGGCAGCGCTGTTGCGCGAGACATCACCCTCCACCTGGATGGCGCGGATGGCGAACACCGGCAGGCGCGACACCCAGCGCAGGCTCAGGCCCGCGGCCAGCAGCAGCGCGCCCAGCAGCAAAACCGCCGTCACCGCATTCATCAGGCGGATGTCGGGCGGCAGCGGGCTGCTGACGGTGGCGGAGGCGGCGCGCATGGCTTGAATGAAGGGGGTTCAGCTTCCGGGTTGAAAGGGGGGCGGGTTCGGGATCAGCCCTGCTTGCTCGGCACCTGGCCGTCCAAGCGAGCCTGGGACAGCACCCACATGCACAGCTGCTCGTAGCTGATGCCGGCGGCCTTGGCAGAAATCGGCACCAGGGAATGCGAGGTCATGCCCGGCGAGGTATTCATCTCCAGCAGGAAGGGCTTGTTGTCCCGCTTGCGCAGCATCACATCGGCGCGCGCCCAGCCGCGGCAGCCGAGCGAGCGGTAGGCGGCCAGGGTCAGCTCACGCACCTCACGCTCAAGCTCGACGCTCAGGGTGTCGGTCAGGTAGCGGGTGGTGTCGGTGAAGTACTTGTTCTGGTAGTCGTAGTTGCCGCCGACCGCCTCGATTTGCACCACCGGCAGGGCAACGGCGGTGGCGCCCTCGCCGAGGACCGGACAGGTCAGCTCGGGGCCGTCGATGAATTCCTCGCAGAGGATCTCCTCGTCGTAGCGGGCGGCCAGCTCGACCGCCTCCTGCATCTGCGAATAGCCCTCGACCTTGCTGATGCCGATGGTCGAGCCCTCGTGCGGCGGCTTGACGAAGACCGGCAGGCCCAGCTCATCGGGGATGGCCATGCAGTTCTCGCGGCTGATCTCGCTCTTCTTGAGCTTGACATAGCGCGGCGTGGCCAGGCCATCGGCCAGCCACAGGCGCTTGGTCATGATCTTGTCGATGGCAATGCTGGAAGCCATCACGCCCGAGCCGGTGTAGGGAATGCCCAGCAGCTCCAGCGCACCCTGCACCGTGCCGT
The DNA here is from genome assembly GCA_002255955.1 of Burkholderiales bacterium PBB2. Taxonomy (GTDB): domain Bacteria; phylum Pseudomonadota; class Gammaproteobacteria; order Burkholderiales; family Burkholderiaceae_C; genus Paucibacter_A. The sequence continues at coordinate 75,188 of NKIM01000001.1, forward strand.
CTTCCCCATGGCGGCCATGCAAGGCGATGAAGCAACGCTCGAAACTCTCGTCCTTGAGTACTTGCAGCGGTCGCTCGGAGGGATCAAAACCATGCGCATCCACGCCTTGCGAACGCAAGGCCTTGAGCACACCCGGGCCCGACATGGTCAGCGAGACCTCGCGCTCAGCCGAGTCACCGCCCATCAGCACGGCCACTTTGCCAAGCGATTTCGGATCGATATTCAGATCCAGTTTCATGGCTGGACACCCTTCAGAAAAGTCACGGTTTGTGCCGGCACGGCACCGATGGAGCCAGCGCCCATCACGATCACAACGTCGTCGGCACGCGCCGCCGCGGCAATGGCCTGCGGCAGAGCGGCGACGTCGTCGACAAAACTCACGGCCTCGGCCAGCGAGGTCTTCTGCAGCGCGGACAGCAGCGCGCGGCCATCGGCGCCTGCGATCACGCCCTCACCGGCGGCGTAGACCTCGGTCAGCAGCACGGCGTCGAAACCGGCGATCACGCGCACGAACTCGGCGAAGCAATCGCGCGTGCGGGTGTAGCGGTGCGGCTGGAAGGCCAGCACCAGGCGGCGGCCCGGGAAGGCGCCCCGCGCGGCCGACAACACCGCTGCCATCTCCACCGGATGGTGGCCGTAGTCATCGACCAGGCTGAACTGGCCGCCACCCGCTGCCGGCAGTTCGCCGTAGCGCTGGAAACGCCGACCTACGCCGCCGAACTTGGCCAGCGCAGCCAGCACCGGCGCATCCGGCAACTCCAGCTCGTCGGCCACGGCGATCGCAGCCAGTGCATTCAAGACGTTATGCCGCCCCGCCAGATTCAGCACCACCGGCAGATCGGATCGACCCTTGCGCTGCACGGTGAAACGCATGCCGCCGCCAGCCAGGGCGTGCATGTCGACGGCGCGCACATCGAGGTCTTCGTCGAATCCGTAGGTCACCACCGGGCGCGAAAGCAGCGGCAGGATGGAGCGCACGCCGGCATCGTCGGCACACATCACCGCCGCGCCGTAGAAAGGCATGCGGTGCAGGAAATCGACGAAAGCCAGCTTCAGGCGGGCGAAGTCATGGCCGTAGGTGTCCATGTGGTCGGCGTCGATATTGGTGACGACGGCCAGCATGGGCAGCAGCTTGAGGAAGGAGGCGTCGGACTCATCGGCTTCGACGACGATGAACTCGCCCCGGCCCAGGCGCGAGTTGGCGCCCGCGCTGGCCAGCTTGCCGCCGATCACAAAGCTCGGGTCCTGGCCGGCCTCGATCAACACATCGGTGACCAGGGAGGTGGTCGTGGTCTTGCCATGGGTGCCGGCGATGGCGATGCCTTTCTGCTGGCGCATCAGCTCGGCCAGCATGACGGCGCGCTGCACCACCGGGATGTGGCGCGCGCGTGCGGCCAGCACCTCGGGGTTGTCGGCGCGCACGGCCGTGGAGGTGACCACCACCTGGGCATCGCCGATGTGCTCGGCCGCATGACCGATCTGCACGCGCAGGCCCAGGCTGGCCAGGCGCTGCAAGGTGGCGCTGTCGGACTGGTCCGAGCCCGAGACGCGGTAGCCCTGGGCCTGCAGGATCTCGGCAATGCCGCTCATGCCGGCGCCGCCGATGCCCACGAAGTGAATGCGTTGCAAAGCGTGTTTCATGGGCGGGCACCACTCATCTTTTCAATTTCATCGGCCACCCGCGACGCAGCGCGCGGCCGGGCCAGGGCACGGGCCTTATCGGCCATCGCCAGCAGTTGCTCGCGGTCCAGCTTCTGCAACAGCTGCTGGAGAGATTCAGCCGTCATCTCGTCTTGCGGCAGGTGCACGGCCGCGCCATGCTGAGCCATGAAGCGGGCGTTGTCGCGCTGGTGCGAGGTGGTGCTCACCACCAGCGGCACCAGCACCGAGGCCAGGCCGGCGGCGCAGATTTCGCTGACGGTCACCGCACCGGCGCGGCACAGCATCACATCGGCCGCAGCGAGCTCGGCCGCCATGTCATCGATGAAGGGCCGGATGTCGGCTTGCACGCCGGCCGCCTTGTAAGCCGCCTGCACTGCCGCCAGATTGGCCTGGCCGGTTTGATGGATCACCTGCGGGCGCGGCTGATTGGCCGGCCACAGGGCCAGGGCCTTGGGCAGCAGATCGTTGATGGCGCGCGCGCCCAGCGAGCCGCCGACCACCAGCAAGCGCAGCGGGCCGCTGCGGCCGGCATAGCGCTGGGCCGGCGGCGCCAGGGCTTCGATCTCGGCGCGCACCGGGTTGCCGGTGACCACGGCCTTGCTCGTCGAAGCCGCAGCCGCACCGTCGAAACCGAAGGCAATGGTCTGGGCCATGGGCTTGAGGCTCTGGTTGCTCAGCAGCATGGCCGCATCGGCATTGACCAGCATCAGCGGCCTGCGCATCAACCAGGCCATCAAGCCACCGGGGAAGCAGACATAGCCGCCCATGCCCAGGACCGCATCGGCGCTGCGCGTGACAAAAACCTGACGACTCTGCACAAACGCCTGGGCCAGCTTGAACACACCCTTGACCGTGTGCAGCAGCCCCTTGCCGCGCAGGCCGGCAAAGGCCAGGCGATCGAGCGGGATGCCAGTGGGCGGCACCAGCTTGTTTTCCATGCCGAGCTCGGTGCCCATCCAGCTGACGCTCCAGCCGCGGCGCTTCATCTCCTCGGCCACAGCCAGGCCCGGGATGATGTGGCCGCCGGTGCCGGCCGCCATGATGACGAGGTGTTTTGTGCTCATGCTCGGCCTCCGCGCATGAGTTGTCGGTTCTGGTCTTGGCCGGCCGCTGCTGCGGCCTTCACATGGCCTGGCCATGTGAGCCAAGCCCGGAACAGTCCGCTCTGACACGCGATGCGTGTCAGGCCTTTGCCGCACAGCGTCAAAGTCTTCATGCGCGGCCTCCGCGCATGAGCTGTCTGTTCTCAATATCGATTCTCAAAACAATGGCCAGTGCAACGCAGTTCATCAAGATGGCCGAGCCGCCAAAGCTCATCAGTGGCAGGGTCAGGCCCTTGGTCGGCAGCGCGCCCAGGTTCACGCCCATATTGATGAAGGCCTGGCCGCCCACCCAGATGCCGATGCCTTGGGCATAGAGGCCGGCGAACACACGGTCCAGGGCGATGGCCTGGCGGCCGATGTGGAAGAGCCGGCGCGAGAGCCAGAAGAAGGCAATGATGGTGATGGCCACGCCGACAAAGCCCAGCTCTTCACCGATCACGGCGAGCAGGAAGTCGGTGTGCGCCTCGGGCAGGTAGTGCAGCTTTTCGACGCTGCTGCCCAGACCCTGGCCCAGCCACTCGCCACGGCCCAGTGCGATCAGGGAATGCGTCAGCTGGTAGGCCTTGCCCTGGGCGTACTTCTCGTCCCAGGGGTTGAGGTAGGCAAAGATGCGCTCGCGGCGGAACTCGCTGAAGGTGATCATCAGCACAAAGGCGCCGACCAGCACGGCCACGATCAGGAAGAACATGCGGCCGTTGACGCCGCCCAGGAACAAGATGCCCATGGCAATGGCCGCGATCACCATGAAGGCGCCCATGTCCGGCTCGGCCAGCAGCAGCACGCCGACGATGGCCAGCGACACGGCCATGGGCCACACCGCCTGGAAGAAGTTCTCCTTCACATCCATCTTGCGCATCATGTAGCTGGCGGCGTACATGGCGATCGCCATCTTGGCCAGCTCCGAGGGCTGGAAGTTCATCACACCCAGCGGGATCCAGCGCCGCGCGCCGTACACCACCTTGCCCAGGCCGGGAATCAGCACCGCCACCAGCAGCACCAGGGCCACGACAAACATCCAGGGCGCGTAGCGCTCCCAGGTGGACACCGGCACCTGCACCGTGATCAGGGCCGCGACCAGGCCGAAGGCAATCGCCACGATGTGCCGGGTCAGGAAATGGGTGGGCAGGTATTTCTCGAAACGCGGGTTGTCCGGCATGGCGATGGAGGCGGAATACACCATCACCAGGCCCAGGCCCATCAAGGCCAGCACCACCCAGACCAGGGTGGCATCGAAGCCGCTGAGCTTGGTCGGCTGGCCCGCCGACACGCTGACCCAGTCGCGCACCGGCACGTTCTCGGCACCGCCCTTGCGGCCAGCCAGCAGCGCGCGCAGACCCTCCGTCAAGCGCTTGAGCCAGGTGGTGAAGTCGCTCACAGGCTCAAGCCCCGGTCTTCGGCCAACTGCTGCACGGCGGCCACAAAGACCTCGGCGCGGTGAGCGTAGTTGCGGAACATATCGAGGCTGGCGCAGGCCGGGCTCAGCAGCACGCTGTCGCCACTTTGCGCGTGCGCCTGGCACCAGGCCGTGGCGGCCTCCAGGCTCTCATGCGACTGCATGGGCACGCCGCAATCGGCCAGGGCGGCGGCGATCTGCGGGCCGTCGCGGCCGATCAAGGCCACGGCGCGCGCATGGCGGGCCACGCCGGCGGCCAGAGGGCTGAAGTCCTGGCCCTTGCCGTCACCGCCGAGGATCAAGATCAGCTTGGCCGGCGCACGGTCGGCACCCAGGCCAGTGATGGCCGCCACGGTGGCGCCAACATTGGTGCCTTTGGAATCGTCGTAGAAATCCACGCCTTCGATCGAGGCCACATGCTCGACGCGGTGCGGCTCGCCGCGGTATTCGCGCAGGCCGTGCAACATGGGCGCCAGCGCGCAGCCGGCAGCGCTGGCCAGGGCTAGGGCGGCCAGCGCATTCGCGGCGTTATGGCGTCCGCGCACGCGCAGGGCGTCAGCGGGCATCAGGCGCTGCAGGGTGATTTCTTCCTCGTCCTCGCCCTTTTTACGTTTCAGGGTTTCGTCTTGTTCGCGGGCACGCACCAGCCAGGCCATGCCGCCCTCTTCCACCAGGCCGAAGTCGCCCGGGCGGTCCGGCGCATCGAGGCCGAAGCGGGTCACGGCGCGCTGCACCGATTTGGCAGCGCGACCGCGGCCTTGCTTGACCATCACGGCGGCAGGCACCAGGCCTTCGACCACCGGGTCGTCGCGGTTGATGACCATCAGCCCGTTCTGGCCGAAGACGAACGCCTTGGCCCGGGTGTAGGCGGCCATATCGCCATGCCAGTCGAGGTGATCTTGGGTGAGGTTGAGCACCGCGCCGGCCGTGGGCTCGAAGCCCTGCACCCCATCGAGCTGAAAGCTGGACAGCTCCAACACCCAGACCTCGGGCAGATGCTCGAACACCGGGCCCTTGGGCGGCGGCGGCTTGATGGGCAGGGGCGCCTCGTCGAGCAGGGCTTCGACCATGTCCAGGGTGCTGACCGCCTCGGCGGCTTCTGCACTCGCGGTCGCGGGCACGGCCTCGGCCGGCGCGGGTTCAGCTGCTTCAGACTCTGCAGCGGGCTCGACAGCCAGCTCGGCCGGGGCCTCCTCCGCATCCGTCGCGGCTTCAGGTGCGACGGTGTCATCGGCCGCATGACCCAGAACTTCGGCTTCTACCACAGTCTCCAGCGGCGCTTCTTCCGGCAGCACCGGCGCGGGTTCCAGATCCAGGGCCGCGCCCAGAGTCGTCAGCATGCTGGGGCCGATATTGCCGGCCACGGCCACGCGCTTGCCGGCGCGTTCAGCCAGCAAGGCCGTCATGCAGGTGGTGGTGGTCTTGCCATTGGTGCCGGTGATGGCCAGCACGGCCGGCGCATAGCCGCGCTCGGCCTTGAGGTCGGCCAGGGCGCGGGCGAACAGATCCAGTTCGCCCTGCACCGGCACGCCGGTCTGGCGCGCCTGGTTCAGCAGCGGCTGCAGGCGGGCATCCAGCGGCGACAGGCCCGGGCTCTTGAGCACCAGCTGCACGCCGATCAGCTCGTCGGCCGACAAGTCGCCGCTGAAGAAACGGGCGGCTGGCACCTGCTCGGCCAGGGCCGCAGCCTGCGGCGGCTGCGGGCGCGAGTCCCACACCGCAATGCGCTCCGCGCCATAGCGCGCCACCCAGGCGGCCATGGCCAGGCCAGAGTCACCCAGCCCCAGAATCAGCACGCGCAGGCCTTGAAGATGCTTCATGGCGTCAGCGCAGCTTCAGGCTGGCCAGGCCGACCAGGCACAGCAGCATGGTGATGATCCAGAAGCGCACGACCACCTGCGTTTCCTTCCAGCCGGTCTTCTCGAAGTGGTGGTGCAGTGGCGCCATCTTGAAGATGCGCCGGCCCTCGCCGTACTTCTTCTTGGTGTACTTGAACCAGGTCACTTGCAACATGACCGAGAGCACCTCGGCCACGAACACGCCGCCCATGATGCCCAGCACGATTTCCTGGCGCGTGATCACGGCCAGGGTGCCCAGCGCACCGCCCAGGGACAGCGCGCCCACATCGCCCATGAAGACCTGGGCCGGATAGGCGTTGAACCAGAGGAAGGCAAGACCTGCCCCCGCCATGGCCGCGCAAAAGATCAGCAGCTCGCCGGCGCCCGGGATGTAGGGCAGCAGCAGGTACTTGGAAAACACCGAGGAGCCAGTCAGGTAGGCGAAGAGCCCCAGGGCCGATCCCACCAGCACCACCGGCATGATGGCCAGGCCATCGAGCCCATCGGTGAAGTTGACCGCATTGCTGCAGCCGACGATGACAAAAAAGGACAGGGCGATGAAGCCGAACACGCCCAGCGGGTAGCTGACCGTCTTGAAGAAGGGCACGATCAAGTCGGCCTTGGGCGGCAGGTCGGTCGAGAAGCCGCTGCTGATCCAACGGAAGAACAGCTGCACCACGCCCAGGAAAGAGGTCTCGGACACGCTGAAGGCCAGGTAGAGCGCGGCCACCAGGCCGATCAGCGATTGCCAGAAGAACTTCTCGCGGCTGCGCATGCCCTCGGGGTTCTTGTCCACCACCTTGCGCCAGTCATCGACCCAGCCCACGGCGCCAAAGCCCATGGTCACCAGCATCACCACCCAGACAAAACGGTTGCTCCAGTCGAACCACAGCAGAGTCGAGACGCCGATGCCGATCAGGATCAGCACGCCGCCCATGGTGGGCGTGCCGTTCTTGGCCAGATGCTGCTGGATGCCGTACTCGCGGATGGGCTGGCCGATCTTCATCTCGGTCAGGCGGCGGATCACCCAGGGGCCGAAGGCCAGGCCGATCAGCAGCGCCGTCATGGCGGCCATCACGGCACGGAAAGTGATGTACTGGAACAGGCGCAGAAAGCCCAGATCCGGGTAAAGGCCTTGCAGCCATTGAGCCAGGGTCAGCAGCATGTCTTCAGGCCCCCGCTTTCGTGTCGGCCGTCTGCAGCAGGGCAGCGACCACTTGTTCCATACGCATGAAGCGAGATCCCTTGATCAAAATGTTCTGCACCGTCGGCGCGGACTCGGCCAGCGCCGCCAGCAAGTCCGCCACGGTGGCAAAGGCGCGCGCGCCTGGGCCATAAGCCGCGGCGGCATCGGCCGCGGCCGAGCCGGCGGTCCACAGCGCCGCCAGGCCTCGTTCAGCGGCATAGGCACCCACCTCGCGGTGGAAGGCCGGGCCCTGGTCGCCTACCTCGCCCATATCGCCCAGGACCAGCCAGGACTCACCGGGCAGCTCGGCCAGCACATCGATGGCCGCGCGCACGCTGTCGGGGTTGGCGTTGTAGCTGTCATCGATCAGGGTGATGCGCTGACCGGCACGCTCGAAGCTCTTGAGCTGCGAGCGGCCCTTGACCGGGCGGAAATCCTCCAGGCCGCGGGCGATCACCGCCAGCGGCGCGCCAGCCGCCAGGGCGCAGGCCGCCGCAGCCAGTGCATTTCGCACGTTATGCAAACCAGCCACGGCCAGGGCCACCGGCGCCACGCCTGCCGGCGTGTGCAGCTCCAGGGCCCAGTGGCCGCTGTCCACCCAGCGGGCGCTGCCAGTGACATCGGCCTCGCCCTGCAGGGCAAAGCTCAGATGCGGGCGGCTACCGGCCAGCTCCAGCCAGATCGGTGCGCAGGCATCCTCGGCCGGGAACACGGCCACGCCAGTCGGGCCCAAGGCCTCGATCACGGCGCCGTTCTCGCGGGCGGCGGCTTCCACCGTCTGCATGAATTCCTGGTGCTCGCGCTGGGCGTTGTTGACCAGGGCCACGGTGGGCCGGGCAAAGGCGGCCAGCGGCGCGATCTCGCCCGGGTGGTTCATGCCCAGCTCGACCACGGCCGCGCGCTGCCACAGCACCTCGTCCTGGCGCAGGCGCAGCAGGGTCAGGGGCACGCCAATGTCGTTGTTGTAATTGCCTTCGGTCGCCAGGCAGTTGCTGCCATGCCAGGCGCGCAGGATGCTGGCGATCATCTGGGTGACCGTGGTCTTGCCATTGCTGCCGGTGACGGCAATCAGCGGCAGCTGCACCTGGGCGCGCCAGGCCTGGGCCAGCAGACCCAGGGCCTGCTTGCTGTCCGGCACCTCGATGCCGGGCAGGCCGGCCTCGGCCAGGCCGCGCTCGGCCAGGGCCGCCACCGCACCGGCGGCAGCGGCCTGAGGCAGGAATTCATGCGCATCGAAGCGCTCGCCGCGCAGGGCGACGAACAGATCGCCGGCCGCCAGGCTGCGCGTGTCGCTGTGCACGCGCTGGATGGCCGTGTCGGGCGAGCCGATCAAGCGCGCCGTGGGCAGCAACGGCAGCAAGAGGGCATGGACCTGGCCCAGGGTCATCAAGGCTTGGGCGCTCACAGACCGGCCCTCCGGATCAGGGCGGCGCGCGCTTCGTCCACATCGGAGAAGGGATGGCGCTGACCCTGGATTTCCTGGTAGTCCTCATGGCCCTTGCCGGCCACCAGGATGACGTCACGCGGGCCCGCTTGCAGCACGGCCTGCTGGATGGCTTCGCGCCGATCCACCACGCTGAGGTGAGCGGCACCAGCCGGCAAGCCGGCTTCGATATCGGCCAGGATCTGCTGCGGCGCTTCGCTGCGCGGGTTGTCGCTGGTGACGATGACCCGGTCGGCCAGGCGGGCCGCGATGGCGCCCATGGCCGGGCGCTTGCTGCGATCGCGGTCACCGCCGCAGCCGAAGACGCAGACCAACTGGCCGCCGCGCGCCTGCGCCAACGGGGCCAGGGCGCCGAGAGCCTTGTCCAGGGCATCGGGTGTGTGGGCGTAGTCCACCACCAGCTGGGGCAGCTCCAGGCCATTGCCGACCCGCTGCATGCGGCCCGGCACGGGGGTGACGCGGCCGGCCACGGCGGCCACCTCGGCCAGGCCATGGCCCAGGGCGCGCAGGCCACCGATCACGGCCAGCAGGTTGGACACGTTGTACTCGCCGATCAGGCCGGTTTCCACCAGCACCGCCTGATCCCCTTCCTTGAGCGTGAAGGCCAGGCCGCCGGCGCGGTAGTGCAGATCAACGGCGCTCAGGCGTGCCTCGCGGTTCAGACCATAGGTCCAGACATCGAGACGACCTTGCAGGTCCTCCGCCAGCTCGGCACCCTTGGCATCGTCCAGATTCACCACTGCGGCCTGCAGGCCTGGGCGATCGAAAAGCTCGCGCTTGGCGGCCCAGTAGGCCTCCATCGTGCCGTGGTAGTCGAGGTGGTCCTGCGTGAAATTGGTGAACAGGGCGACGCGGATCTGCGTGCCGTCCAGGCGGTGTTCTTTCAGGCCGATGCTGGAGGCCTCGATGGCGCAAGCGCCATAACCCTCATCCTGCATGCGCCGGAAGGCGGCCTGCAGCAGCACCGGGTCGGGCGTGGTCAGGCCGGTGTAGTCGATCTGGCTGGGCAGCTCGCGGCCCGGGATGGGTGGCTCGCCCACGCCCAGGGTGCCGACCACGCCGCAGCGCTGGCCCAGCAGGCTCAGGGCCTGCGCGGTCCACCAGGCGGTGCTGGTCTTGCCATTGGTGCCGGTGCTGGCGATCACGGCCAGCTGCTTGGAAGGCTCACCGTAGTAGGCCGCGGCGATCAGGCCGGTGCGGGCCTTGAGCCCGGGCAGCGAGGCCACGCGGGCGTCGACAAAGCCATGCGCCTCCACGCCTTCGTCCTCGACCAAGCAGGTGGCGGCACCGGCCGCCAGTGCGCCGGCCACAAAGCCGCGGCCGTCACGCGCATAGCCGGGCCAGGCGATGAAGGCATCACCGGCCTGCACCTGGCGGCTGTCGGTGCGCAGGGCGCCGGTGGTCCATTCCTGCAACCAGCGAGCGGCCGCTTCGGGGGACTTGAGTCGTGTCAACATGGCTTCAGAGAATCTCGTCCAGGGCCTGCGCGGGGCGCGTGGCCAGAATTTGGGAGCTGACGGCCAGATCCGGCGGCACGCCCAGCAGCTGCAGGCTCTTGCCCACCACCTGGCTGAACACGGGGCCGGCCACCTTGCCGCCGTCGTGGAAGCGGCCGGTGGGCTCATCCACCATGACCGCGACGATCAAACGCGGCTGCTCGATCGGCGCCAGGCCAACGAACCAGGCGCGGAACTTGTTCTTGTTGTAGCCACGGCCTTCTTGCTTGTAGGCCGTGCCCGACTTGCCACCGACGCTGTAGCCCTCGCTGCGCGCCTTCAGCGAGGTGCCGCCCTGCTCGGTCACGGTCTGCAGCATGGCTCGCACCTGGCGGGTGGTGGCGGCGCTGAAGATGCGCTGGCCCTGCACGGCCTCGCTGTCCGAGAGCTTGGTCATGCGCAGCGGGATGATCTCGCCGTCGTTCGCGAACACGGTGTAGGCGCGCGCCAGCTGCAGCAGCGAGGTGGACAGGCCATAGCCATAGCTCATGGTCGCCTGCTCGATCGGACGCCATTTGTGGGCCGGACGCAAGGTGCCGGCGACAGCACCGGGGAAGTCGATCTGCGGCCGGCGGCCCAGCCCCAGGCTGGTGTAGAGCCCGTGCATCTCCTGGGCCGGCATCTGCAGGGCCATCTTGACCGTGCCGACATTGCTGGAGCGCTGGATGATCTCAGCCACGGTCAGCGAATCGCTGGGGTGGGAATCGTGGATGGTGGAGCCGGTGATGGTCATGCGGCCGCCGTCGGTGGCGATCACGGTGTCGGCGCGCACGCGGCCGCTGTCCATGGCCTGGGCGGCGATGAAGGGCTTCATCACCGAGCCCGGCTCGAAGACATCGGTCAGCGCGCGGTTGCGCAGCTGCTCGCCGCTCAGATGCTTGCGCTGGGCGGGGTTGTAGCTGGGGAAATTGGCCAGGGCCAGAACCTCGCCGCTGCGCGCATCGAGCACCACCACCGAGCCGGCCTTGGCCTGGTTCTCGGCCACCGCGCTGCGGATGGCCTGGTAGGCGAAGTACTGGGTCTTGGCATCGATGGACAGGGCCACATCGCGGCCGTTGTGCGCGGGCACGGTTTCGCCCGCCGCTTCAACCACGCGGCCGAAGCGGTCGCGCATGACCGAGCGCTGGCCATCGCGGCCTTGCAAATCCTTCTGGAAGGCCAGTTCAATGCCCTCCTGACCCTGCTCTTCCAGATTGGTGAAGCCCACGACATGCGCAGCAGCTTCGCCCTCGGGATAGTGGCGCTGAAACTCGCGGTCCTGAAATACGCCCTTGAGCTTGAGCGCTTGCACGCGGGAGGCCGTCTCGCCATCCACCTGGCGGCGCAGCCAGACGAAGCGCGCGCTGGGATCGAGCTTGGCGTTCAGCTCCGCCTCGCTCAGGCTCAGGGCCTGAGCCAGGGCGCGGCGCTGGGCCGGGTTGGCATCGACTTCCGCGGGAATGGCCCAGAAGGACGGCACGGCCACGCTGCTGGCCAAGACCTGGCCGCTGCGATCCTGGATGCGGCCGCGGCTGGCGGGCAGCTCCAGGGTGCGCACCAGGCGGGCTTCGCCCTGTTTCTGAAAGAACTGGGTGCCGATCACCTGCACGTAGAGCGCCCGGCCCAGCAAGGCGGCCAGGCCAGCGCCGACCAGGGCGAGCAGGAACTGCGAGCGCCAGGTGGGCGTGCGCGTGCTCAGCACCGGGCTGTGGCCATGGCTGAGGCCACGCCGCAGCGCGGCGGCCGGGCGGTGGGGATGACGGCGCGAGAGCAGGCGCTTCCACATGGTCAGAAGCTCTCTTCCACGGCCTGGGCGGCCACCGGCTTGCCGGCGTTCTGGCTGGCCACGATCTGCGGCTTGACTTCCAGATCGGTGGGCACGCCCATCAGGCGCAGGCTTTGCGACACCACCTGGCTGAACACCGGCCCGGCCACGGCACCGCCGAAGTAGACGCCGTTGCTGGGCTCGTCCACCATCACCGCGACGATGATGCGTGGCTTGCTGATCGGCGCCAGGCCAACAAACCAGCTGCGGTATTTGTGGCCGGCATAGCCCTTGCCTTCCTGCTTGTGCGCGGTGCCGGACTTGCCGCCCACGCTGTAGCCGCTGGCCATGGCCATGGGCGCCGTGCCGCCTGGCGCGGCGGCCATCTGCAGCATCTGGCGCACGTCGTAGGCCGTCTTGGGCGAGAAGACCTTGAGGCCGTGCACGGTTTCACCGCCCGGCTGGTGCAGCATGGTGACGGGGATGACCTCGCCATCGCGCGCGAACACGGTGTAGGCGCGGGCCAGCTGCAGCAGCGAGGCCGAGAGGCCGTAGCCATAGCTCATGGTCGCCTGCTCGATGGGCCGCCAGCTCTTGTAGGGGCGCAGCTTGCCGGTGACGGCGCCGGGGAAATCGATCTGCGGACGCTGACCCAGGCCGATGGCCGTGAACATCTCGTGCATCTCGCGCGCCTGCATGCTCATGGCCATCTTGACCGTGCCGACGTTGCTGGACTTCTGGATCACCTCGGCCACGGTGAGCACGCCGTGCGGGTGGGCGTCGGTGATCTTGGAGCCGGTGATGACAATGCTGCCCGGCGCGGTCTGGATGGGCGTGTCCGGCGTCACCCGGCCGGTCTCCAGCGCCAGCGCAGTGATGAAGGGCTTCATGGTCGAGCCGGGCTCGAAGATGTCGGTCATCGCCCGGTTGCGCAGCTGGGCGCCGCTGAGGTTTTTGCGCTCGCTGGGGTTGTAGCTGGGGTAGTTGGCCAGGGCCAGCACCTCGCCCGTCTGCACATCGAGCACCACCACCGAGCCGGCCTTGGCCTTGTGCTCGGCCACCGCATCGCGGATGCGCTGGTAGGCAAAGAACTGCACCTTGGAATCGATGGACAGATCGATGTCGCGGCCGTTGGCGGCGGGCACGCGTTCGCCCACGTCTTCATCCACCACCCGACCCAGGCGATCGCGCACGACCGAGCGCGAGCCATCCTTGCCCTGCAGCGCCTTCTGGAAGGCCAGCTCGATGCCCTCCTGGCCGCGCTCTTCGATGTTGGTGAAGCCGACCACATGGGCCGCGGCTTCGCCTTCGGGGTATTTGCGCTTGTACTCGCGGTCCTGGAACACGCCCTTCAGGCCCAGGGCCTTGATGTCGGCGGCCACCTGGTCCTCGGCCTGGCGGCGCAGCCAGACAAAGCGGGTGCTGGGGTCAAGCTTGCGCTCGAGTTCGGCGGGGCTCAGGCCGAGGATCTTGGCCAGGGCGCGGCGCTTGGCCGGGTCTTCGTCGACTTCCTTGGGGATGGCCCAGATCGAGGGCACGGCCACGCTGGCGGCCAGGACCTGGCCACTGCGGTCATTGATGCGGCCGCGGCTGGCGGGCAGCTCGACCGTGTGCACAAAGCGGGCCTCGCCCTGCTTTTGATAGAACTCGGTGCCGATCACCTGCACATACAGCGCGCGACCGAGCAAGCCAGCAAAGGCCAGGCCGACCAGGCCGACCAGAAAGCGCGAACGCCAGGGCGGGGTCTTGGAGGCCAGCAGCGGGCTGGTGGAATAGCTGACAGCGCGCGCGCTCTGCGGGCGCAGGCTGGACGCACGCGCCGAGGGGATCTTGTGCGGGCGCTGGGTCGCACCGGGCCCGGCCCGCTTGCTGCGATCGCCGCCGCCGAACCACTTCCTCATGGCCGCGCTCCGGTGCTGGCGGCGGCTGCTGCCACGGTGGCGCGCGCGCCTTGCTGGTCATCGACCTGCTGGCTCACGGCCGGGGTGATGCCGTGCATCTGCAGGCGCTCGCGCGCCACTTTCTCGACGCGCAGATTGGTGGCCTGGGCATGGCGTTCGGCCTGCAGGCGCTGGCTGTCGGCTTCCAGGCGGCGGCTTTCGGCCTGCGCACGATCAACGGCCGTGAACAGGCGGCGCGCCTCGTAGGCGCTGCGCACCAGCATCAGGCCGCTGGCCAGCACAGCGATCAGCAGGATGAAGTTCAGCCGCCCCACGGAATCAGCCGCCCGTACGTTGGTGGCGCCGCTTCTGGTGTTCGACCGGCAGCGGCGCGTCGGTGCGCTCGGCCACCCGCAGCACGGCGGAGCGGGCGCGCGGGTTGGCGGCCACCTCGGCCTCGCTGGGCTTGATGCGGGCAATGGCGCGCAGAGGCAGCGCCTTGGGTTCGGCAAACAGGGCGCGGCGGTCGACGATGTCCTTGCTGTGCGCGCCGATGAAGGTCTTGACGATGCGGTCTTCCAGCGAATGGAAGCTGATCACGGCCAGGCGGCCGCCCGGGGCGAGCAGGCGCAGGGCCGAGTTCAGCCCCTGCTCGAGCTCCTCAAGCTCGCCGTTGACGTGAATCCGAAGAGCTTGAAATGTGCGCGTTGCAGGGTTCTGGCCCGCTTCGCGGGTTTTGACTGCACGAGCCACGACTTCGGAAAGTTCATCGGTGCTTCGCACAGGACTCCCGCTCTCCCGACGAGCAACAAGCGCCTTTGCAATCTGAACAGCAAACCGTTCTTCCCCATAGTTCCGTATCACTTCCGCGATCTGGCGCTCATCGGCGCGGGCCAGGAAATCCGCGGCGCTCTCGCCACGGGTGGTGTCCATGCGCATGTCCAGCGGGCCGTTGAAACGGAAGCTGAAGCCGCGCTCGGGGTTGTCAATCTGCGGGCTCGAGACACCCAGATCCAGCAGCACGCCCTGCACCTGCTCGATGCCCAAACCGGCCAGCTGCGAGCGCATGTCGGCAAACGGCGAATGCAGGATGCGAAAGCGCGCATCGGTGATGGCGGTGGCACCGCTGCTGGCCGCGGCAATCGCCTCCAGATCGCGGTCGATGCCGATCAGGCGCCCTTGCTCGCCGAGCTTGGACAGCAGCAGGCGCGAGTGGCCGCCGCGGCCGAAGGTGCCATCGACATAGCAGCCGTTGGGGTCGTTGAGCACACCCTCCACCGTTTCGTGCAACAGCACGGTGGTGTGGGAGAACTGGGGCGTTGCAGTGTCTTGTGGGGCGTCCATCAGAAGCTGAAGTCCTTGAGGGCGTCCGGCAGTTCGGATTCCATCACCTTGGCCTCATGCGCGGCGTAGGTGGCGGCATCCCAGAGTTCGAAGTGGCTGCCCATGCCGAGCAGCATCACGTCTTTTTGCAAACCGGCTGCGGCACGCAGCTCGGGCGAGATCAGCACGCGGGCGGCGCTGTCGATCTCCACATCCATGGCATTGCCGAGGAACACCCGCTTCCAGCCGGCCGCCGACATGGGCAGGGCGGCGATGCGGTCGCGGAAGGCCTCCCAGGCCGGGCGGGGAAAGACCATCAGGCAGCCTTCCGGATGCTTGGTGACGGTCAGCTGCCCGGCGCACAGGGCCTGCAGCACCTCGCGGTGGCGTGTCGGGACGGCCAAACGCCCCTTGGCATCCATTGCCAAGGCTGAAGCCCCCTGAAACACAAAATTCGCCACGGCGACCCACCAAAATGCACTTTTCCCCACTTTACTAACCGAACCCCGGCCAGTCAAGGCAAATCGCAAAAAATTCCAATGAAATCAAGCACTTAGAAACAACTTCTCGACACTTTGCGCATCCAAAACTCGTTCAAAATGAAGGACTTGCAAAGCTGTCTGCAAGTGGAAGATGAACTTGGCAACAAGAAAAACTGTTGCAAGTCACATCGAGGCGCTGCGCGCAGCCGTTCCGCCGCCAAAATGCGCTTCAGCTTCCCAGGCGCTTGTCGAAAATCAAAGTCAAGCGTGTGAAAGTGTTCGAGGCGCCCGACAGGCCGCCGGCTCCGCCTGAGTGCATGACGAGGTCATATTGAGCAGAAAAGCTTCCAGCTCGCTGTTTTTCGCGATTGCGCTCGGCGCCAGCATCGGCCTGCTGCTGCCGGCCATGGCCGTGGGCGGCTTTCTGATCGGACTGCGTGAACCCCAGGTGGCCGAGGCGGCGCAGCAGCGGGAACTGGACGCCAAGCTCGATGTGCTGGTCAGCAGCCTGCCCGAACTGCTCTGGAACCTGGACACGGTGGCCGCGCGCGAGGTGGTTTCGGCCATCATGACCTCGCCCGATGTGGTGCGCGTCAACGTCAGCGACGCCTCGCAAGGCCAGCCCTTCATCGAGATGAGCTTCCCCGAGCGCAAAAAAGGGCAGAGCATCAAGGGCGAGCGCGAGATCTTCCGCGGCCTGACCCGCATCGGCCACATCCAGATCGAGATCGACAACCACCTCAGCACCGCCGCCCTCACCCGCCAGCGCTGGCTCTACGGCGCCACCGTGGGCGGCCAGCTGCTGGTCTCGCTGGCCCTGATCCTGGCCCTGGTCAACTCCCGCCTGATGCGGCCGCTGCGCGAACTGGGCGACTTCGCCAACGACCTGGCCGAAGGCCGCTTCAGCGCCGAGCTCAAGCCCGGCCGGCCCGATGAGATCGGCCTGCTGGGCGGTCATCTGGGCCATATGCGCGATGCGCTGCAGCAGCAGTTCGAGGCCCAGCGGGCCCTGATCGAACGCCTGCGCGGCATGGCCGAGACCGTGCCCGGTGTGGTCTACCAGCTGCGCCTGGGCACCGACGGGCGCTTCAGCTTTGCCTACGTCAGCGAGGCGGTGAAGGACTATTTCCACCTGAGTGCAGCGGCCCTGAGCCAGGACGCCGAGCCCTGGTTCGCCCAGATCGACCCGGCCGACCGCGCCAGCGTGCGCGAATCGCTGCTGGCCTCGGCCCGCCATCTGGCGCCCTGGCAGCAGGAGTTCCGCACCCATTTCGGTGATGGCAGCGAGCGCTGGATCTTCGGCAACGCGATTGCCCAGCTGGAAGAAGGCGGCAGCGTGCTCTGGCACGGCTTCCTGACCGACATCTCGCGCCAGCGCCGCGACGCGCTGGAGCTGCTGCGCTACCGCCACCATCTCGAAGAGCTGGTCGAGGCCCGCACCGCCGAGCTGGCCGAGGCCACCCACGCGGCGCAGGCGGCCAGCCTGGCCAAGAGCGCCTTCCTGGCCAATATGAGCCACGAGATCCGCACGCCGATGAACGCCATCATCGGCCTGACCTATCTGGTGCAGAGCGACACCACCGAGCCCGAGCAGCAAGAGCGCCTGCAGAAGGTGGCCGATGCCGCCGAGCACCTGCTCAGCGTCATCAACAATGTGCTCGACTTCTCCAAGATCGAAGCCGGCAAGCTGCAGCTGGAGCACACCGAGTTCACCGTCATCCAGGTGCTGGACAACATCTCCAGCATGCTGGCCCAGCGCGCCCACGAGAAGCAACTGCGCGTCCAGCTGGATCTGGACGACCTGCTGTCCACCCAGGTGCTGCTGGGCGACGCCCAGCGCATCACCGAGGTGCTGCTGAATTTCGCCGGCAATGCCGTCAAGTTCACCGAGGCCGGCTTCGTGCGCCTGAGCGCACGGGTGCAGGAAGACCTGGGCCATGCCTTGCGCCTGCGCTTCGAGGTGCAGGACAGCGGCATCGGCATCGCCGAGGAAGCCCAGGCCCGCCTGTTCCAGGATTTCGAGCAGGCCGACAGCTCCACCACCCGCCGCTACGGCGGCACCGGCCTGGGCCTGGCGATCTGCCGGCGCCTGGCCGAGCTGATGCAGGGCGAGGTGGGAGTGCACAGCGCGCCGGGCCAGGGCAGCCGCTTCTGGTTCTCGCTGCAGGTGGACAAGAGCGAGGCCGAACTGCCGGTGCTGCCCGGCCCGCCGCGCGGCACCGCGGCGCGCGAGCAGCTCAAGCAGTTCAGCGGCACCCGCATCCTGCTGGCCGAAGACAACGCGGTGAACCAAGAGGTGGCCGTGGCCCTGCTGGGCAGCGCCGGCCTGCAGGTCGATGTGGCCGGCGATGGCCAGGAGGCCTTGCGCATGGCCAGCGAGTTCGACTACGCCCTCATCCTCATGGATGTGCAGATGCCGCTGATGGACGGCCTGGACGCCACCCGCGCCATCCGCGGCCTGCCCCTGGGCCGCGAGGTGCCGATTCTGGCCATGACGGCCAATGCCTTTGCCGAGGAGCGCCAGCGCTGCCTGGACGCCGGCATGAACGACCATGTGGCCAAGCCCGTGGTGGCCGAGCAGCTCTTCGCCACCCTGGCCAGCTGGCTGAGCCGCCGCGCCGAGCAGCGCCGCCTGCAGGCCCAGCAGCAGTTGCAGCTGCCGACCGAGCTCTGACGCAGCGCCTGCGCCACCCAAAGAAACGGGGCCTTGCGGCCCCGTTCTTCATTCTCGAAAGCTGCACACAGTCTCTCGTCAGTTGCTTTCCTTGATCAGGCGCCCTGAACCGGCCTGGATGGGCCGGGCATTCATCGGGTAGAGGCGCGAGAAGATGGCGATCTGGTTGGGCGAGACCTGCACCGGCGTGCGCATCACCATCCAGAGCACGCCCTCCGAACACGGCGGCGTGGTCAGCGAGCCCATATAGGTGTAGTAAGCGCGGTTCTCGGGCAGCAGCTGGTTCAAGTCCAGCAAGCCCGGCGCGGGCAAGGCCTCGCCTTTTTCCAGCGGCAGGTTGTTCCAGATGGTTTGCACCAAGGCCTGGTCCTGACCGCGCTCCAGCAGCACGGCCACCACGGCCAGCCGGCCTTCCGCATCTTTGTGCACCAGATGGGCCACCATGTCGTACTGGCGGCCGTTGATGCGCTCTTCGCTGGGGCGGTGGAAGTGGAACTGCAGCAGCTCGAAGCGCCGGCCCATGACCTGCAGCGTATTGCCCGGCGCCACATTGACCTGGATGGTGTGGCCGTTGTCCAGCACGGCAAAGCTGCTGGGGCGGTACTCGAACTGGATCTTCTCCAGATCGACGCGAATGCCCTCGCGGATGTCGATCGGGCTCTGGCGCGTGCCCACCGCGCATTGGCGGAACTCGGGGCTCAACTCGGCCCATTTGTCGGGAGAGCCCTCGCCGGCATAACCCCAGTGCACATGGCCCCCTGCGGCGCCGTGCTTGGCCTCATGCCCGGCCTCGGCCTTGCTGGCCTTGCCACCCTTGGCCTTGGTGCTCTTGCCGCCGTCCTCGCCGCCGCCCTTGCTGGTGACTTTCATGCCTTTGGGCGACTCGGATTTGTCGCTCAATCGCTCCGCCAGACGCTGGCGCAACACATCGAGCGACTCGTCGGCCGCCCGGGCCGGCGCCAGCGACATCAGGCTCAACAGGGACAGACTGAGGATGAGAGGGCGAAGCCGTGGCCGCCGGGTGATGAGTTCAGACTTGGATTCAGACATGCGCAACTCCCGGCCCGAGAACCGGGCCTGCTCGTCATGTCTTCGGACAAAACCGCGCCGGCTTGAGATCCGGCAGACGCTGCACCTGGCTCAGGACGGCACGTCGCCCTTGATCCACAGCCAGGACAGCAGGCCGATGCTCATCAGCCCCATCGAGGCCAGGGCCAGCGCGAGCGTGGAGTGCATGACCAGGGGCACGACCACGCCAGCCACCAGGCCGTTGGCCGCACTGCCGATGCAGGCCTGCAGCGAGGACGCCATGCCGCGCCGCTCGGGCACGACATCCAGCACCATCAGCGTCACCACCGGCACCATCAGCGCCCAGCCGAAGGAGAAGGTCGAGATCACCGGCAGGGCCCAGAAGGGGCTGGGAGGCAGCAGCAAGTTGAGCGTCACATTGAGCAGCGACACCAGCACCATGATGGTGAAGCCGATGCGGATCTGGCGCTTGGGCTGGATGCGCCCGGCCAGGCGGCCGCTCAGCGCCGCGCCGCCCATGATGCCGCCGATGGAAAAACAGAAAAACCAGAAGAACTGCGTCGGCGCCAGCTGCAGATGCTCGCCCACGAACACCGGCGCCGCCAGCACGTAAAGAAACATGCCGTTGAACGGGATGCCGCTGGCCAGGGCCAGCAGCACGAAGCGGCGGTTGATGACCAGCTGCCGGTAGCCACGCATCAGCTCGCCGACATGGAAACGATGGCGGTCTTTCTCATGCAGGGTTTCGGGCAGCAGGCGCCAGTTGGCCACCAACAAGGCCACGCCCACCAGCACCAGGAACCAGAAGATGGAATGCCAGTCGGCATGCACGAACAGAAAGCCGCCCACCATGGGCGCAATCGCCGGCGCCACGCCGAAGAAGATGGTCACCTGCGACATCACCCGCTGCGCCTCGGACGGCGGGAACATATCGCGGATGATGGCGCGCGACACCACGATGCCGGCCCCTGCCGACATGCCCTGGACCGTGCGCCAGAACACCAGCTGGCCGATGCTGCCAGCCAAGGCGCAACCGACCGAGGCCAGCGTGAACACCGCCATGCCCACCAGCACCACCGGCCGCCGGCCGAAGCTGTCGGACAAGGCGCCGTGGAACAGATTCATCACCGCAAAACCCAGCAGGTAGCTGGACAGGGTCTGCTGCATCTCCACCGGCGTGGCCTGCAAGGCTGCGGCAATGCCCGCAAAGGCCGGCAGATAGGTATCAATGGAGAACGGGCCCACCATGCCCAAGCCGGCCAACAAGACGGCCAAGGCCCAACGGGGTGCGCGCCACAAACGGCTGGCTTCGGGATTCATGGAAGGGGCTGCGGGCTCAGACGAGGTTCACACGCGCGGCGACGATGCCTGGTGAAACGGCGCGCCGCCAGTGTAGCGGCCGCCCCTACACTGCGCGCCTCCAAGGCTTTGCACAGCGAACACACACCATGAGCACGGACGGCACCAAGGCAGACTTTTTGAATCTGGGCGTGATCGGCCTGGGCGTGATGGGCCAACGCATGCTGGAGCGGCTGCAAGGCCACGCCCGCCTGCGCGCCAGCTGGGTCTGGGACGCCAACCCGGCGGCCCTGGCCCAGACCCTGGCACGCTACCCCCATCTGCGCGTTGCCGACAGCGCCGAGGCCTTGATCCTGAGCCAGGGCTTGCACAGCCTCTACATCGCCACGCCGCCGGCGGCCCATCTGCGCTTGAGCGAACTGGGTTTCGACGCCGGCCTGGCCGTGTTCTGCGAGAAGCCGCTGACGGTGGATTTCCCCGGCGCGCGCCGCTGCATCGCCCGCATCGCGGCCGAGGGCCAGCGCGCAGCGGTCAACTTCGCCCTTGCCTCTTCGCCAGGCCTGGCCTTGCTGCAACAGCGCTTCGGTGCTGAGGCCAGCGCGCCCAGCCTGGGCCGCTTGCAGCACATCGAACTGGAACTGGCTTTTGCCACCTGGCCGCGCCCCTGGCAGGCCGCCGCGGGCGCCTGGTTGGCCGAGCGCGAGGAAGGCGGCTTCAGCCGTGAGGTGCTGTCGCACTTCATCTTCGCCGCCCAGCGCGTGCTGGGCCCGGCCCGGCTGCTGCGTAGCGAAGTGCTTTTCCCCTCTGAGGGCCGAGGCGCCGAAACCCAGCTGACCGCTGAACTCGAGATCGGCGCTGTGCCCCTGCGCATCCACGGCCGTGTCGGCGGCGAACAAGCCGACCTCAATCGCATGGTCTGGCATGGAGAGCACGGCACGCTGGAACTGGGCGAATGGTTCACCCGCATTAAGGACACCAGCACCTCCGCCGAGGCTTTGGCCCCGGAGTTGCAACGCGAACGCAGCCGCCTCGACCAGCTCGATCAATGGGCGGCCCTGATCGACGGCCACCCCCACGGCCTGCCCGGCTTCGCCGAAAGCCTGGCTGTCCAGGAGACCATTGAATCCATGCTTCAAGCAGCGGCCTGAGAACTAGGTTCGACAGGCAGGTTTCAACACTTTGTGGACCTTGGCTTGGGGTGAGGATCGGGCCGACTGGGAGGTCCGCGCGAAGCGAGGACCGGGGGACATGAGCGGAAGCACTCGCCCGGCGCCCCTTGGCACAAGCCTGACCTTCAACGGCTGCAATGTGCCGCCAGCCACCCGACGCTAAAACGTGGTGACATGACGGCGCACAGAGGGAATGAAAAAGAAAGAGTGAAGCAAGTCGATAGGCCGGATTCTGTGCAAGACCTGACCCTTGCGGGACCGGTCCTGTGACCGCCATTCCTCTTGGCCGGACATCGCTGCCCGGCTCGGTGCCACCTACCCGCCCGCTCTGCGAGCCGCATCAATACGGGCCTACTTGGTGTTGCTGCGCGTAGAGATTGCCCGTTTCACCCGACCCCGGAGGCTGCGCTTCCGGTCCCGCCAGGCTTGCGCCCGGCACGTTTGATCGACTCGTCTCTGTTGCTCTGATCCTCGGCTCACGCCGGACAGCCGTTAGCTGCTACGCCGCTCTATGCAGTCCGGACCTTCCTCCAGTGCCATGTTTCCATGCTCGCACCAGCGGCGGTCTGACTTGCTTCACAGCGCCATTATCCCTGATGGCGCACACGGCATAAGCTCATCACGAAAACAGTGAAGGCCCGACGCCAGCTCAGGCTAGCATTTGCGCTTCCCCCGGAAGGAGCCCCGCGCCATGAAAGTCAACAACATCCTCGCCACCATCGGCAACACGCCCCACATCCGCGTCCAGCGCCTGTTCGGCGCTGAGGCCCAGGTCTGGATCAAGTCCGAACGCAGCAACCCGGGCGGCTCCATCAAGGACCGCATCGCCCTGGCCATGGTGGAAGACGCTGAAGCGCGCGGCCTGCTCCAGCCAGGCGGCACGATCATCGAACCGACCTCGGGCAACACCGGCGTCGGCCTGGCCATGGTCGCCGCGGTCAAAGGCTACAAACTGATCCTGGTGATGCCCGACAGCATGTCGGTGGAACGCCGCCGCCTGATGCTGGCCTACGGCGCCAGCTTCGACCTGACCCCGCGCGAAAAAGGCATGAAGGGCGCCATCGCCCGCGCCCAGGAACTGCTGGCCCAGCATGAAAACGCCTGGATGCCCCAGCAGTTCGAGAACCCGGCCAATATCGATGTCCATGTGCGGACCACCGCCCAGGAAATCCTGCGCGACTTCCCCGAAGGCCTGGATGCACTCATCACCGGCGTTGGCACCGGCGGCCACATCAGCGGCTGCGCCCAGGTGCTGAAGGAACACTGGCCGCAGCTCAAGGTCTTTGCCGTCGAGCCCTCGGCCTCGCCCGTGATCAGCGGCGGCGCCCCGAGCCCGCACCCGATCCAGGGCATTGGCGCCGGCTTCATCCCGGTCAATCTGAAGACCGAATTGCTGGACGGCGTGATCCAGGTCGAGGCCGAAGCCGCGCGCGAGTACGCACGCCGCAGTGCTGCGCAGGAAGGCCTGCTGGTCGGTATCTCCAGCGGCGCCACCCTGGCCGCCATCGCTCAGAAGCTGCCCGAACTGGGCGCTGGCGCCCGCGTGCTGGGCTTCAACTACGACACCGGCGAACGGTATCTCTCGATCGAGGGCTTCCTGCCGGCTTGATGGTGGGCGCCTGAGTCGCGCAACAAACACAAGGCCCGGGCTCGCAACACGCGGGCCCGGGCCTTGTCATTGGAAGAAGCGAAATTCCGTGCGCTCAGTCCTACTCGCCCTCGCTGCTAGGCGTGTCGTTGTCCTTGCTGGCCTGACGGGCCAGTTGCGCTTCCAGCGGCCGTAGGGCGTCGATCAAGGCCTCGGGCGGCTTGGGCTCGACCAGGCGGAAGGACGGCGGCGGCAAGGCGCTCAGGTAGTTGGGGCCGAACCAATGCTGCTGCTCCAGGCGGCGCGCCACGGTCAGCACCATCACCGTGGCCAGACCGGCCGTGATGGCCAGGGCCAGCCAACGCCGCCCGCGCGGCCACACCAGGATGGCATGCCACCACAGCAGCGCCGCCACGCCCGCCGGAAAGACCAGCGCATCGACCACCAGCAAGCGCGGCCAGCTCAGGGCATAGGCCAACAGCGGCAGGCCAAAGCTCAGCAGATGCAAGCCCGTCACCCCTACCAGCGCCCGGCGCAGATGGGTGGCGAAAGGAAAGCGATGCTGGAACAGCTGCGTCACCAAGGACCACAGCGCCGCCCAGCCCAGGATCACCGCCAGCGGGCCGAGCACGGCGCCGCTGTAATCGACCCACGGTGAACCCGGATTGAGCGCCGACCATTGGTCAAACCACAGCAGGCCCAACCAGAGCGCCAACAGGCCTGGCACCCAGCCGGCCGCCACCTTGGCGGCACGCTGCTGGTGGGCCTGCATGGGCTGTTCGGCGGCCAGGCGCTCCTCGCTGCTGCGCCAGCGCAGGTGCGTGGCGCCCAGCTGGAAGGCCGCGGCGGGCTGCAGATCGGCCACCTCGCCCTCGCGCAGACGGCGTTCACCCAGCCAGCCGCCGTTGAGGCTGGGCAGCAGGCGCAGGCGCGGGCCTTGATCGTCCCAGAGCAGTTGGGCATGCTCGGCCGCCACATGGCCGTCTTCCAGCACCACATCGCAGAGCACCGAGCGGCCGATCAGGGCCGGCCACTGCTGCACCCGCTGGACCGAACGGACTTCGCCGTCGCGGCCCAGCACCTCGATCACCGCGATGCGCTGGGGCTGTTGCTGTTGCTGCTGCTGTTCTTGTCGTTGTTCTTCTTGGCGGTCCATGCAAAACCTTCCAGGTAATGGGCGCTCAACTTCAGCGCATTGTCGAAGCTGACGCCGCGGGCGTCGAAGCGGCCCAGTGCGCCTTCGGTGCTGGCGTCCACCGTGGTGACCAGCACGCTCAGGTCATGCAGACCGCTGAGCTTGCGGTAGGCACGCAGGCACACCACGGCGCGCAGCGGCAGGCCGGCGCGGTCGACAAACTCTTCCTTGCAAAACGGCGCGGTGCGGTCCTTGTCATCGCGGCCCAGGCGCTCGTTGCGGAAGCTGCCCGAATACTGCTTGGCAAAGCGGATGGCGCCGAGCTTGGCACCGTCGTAGGCCTCGTGCGACATGTCCAGATAGCCGGTCTGCATGGCATCGCTGACAAAGACGGCGTGCTCCATGCGGCATTGCGAGCGCTGGAACTCCAGGCCCTTGGTGTCAGCCGGCGTGCCGCGGCCCCAGCAGCGCATGAACTGTTCCTGCGGCACGGGCAGCTGATAGCGGCTGTGACCGGCCGAAGCCCAGGGTTGGGCAACGAAACGCGTCACCAGCTCGTCTTGGTAACGCAGCAGCTGCTCGCGCAGGCGCGGCCAGGCCGGCGCACTCAGGGGCTTGGCCGTGCGGCTGCGCTCGAACAGCTGACGGGCAAACTCACCGGGCACCAGAAAGCTCATCTGCTGGGCAAAGAACATGGCCGAGACATTGACGCCGACCACACGCCCCTCTTCGTCCACCACCGGGCCGCCGCTCATGCCCGAGTTGATGCTGCCCGAGTAATAAATCAGCGGATCGAAGCTGCGCTCGACCAGGCCGTTGAAATTGCCCTCGACCACGGCAAAGGCCACATCGTGCGGATTGCCCATCGAGTAGATGCGGTCGCCCTTGGCCAATGGCCGGTCGGCCGGGCGGAAGCTCAAAGCGCCCCGCCCTTTCAAGGCACCAGCGGGCGCGCGCAACAGGGCCAAATCGCGGCGCACATCGAAGTCCAGCAGCTCCAGCTGCCCCTCCTGCCCCTCGGTCGTGGCGTAGCGCAGGCGGTAGCGCTCAGGCTCCAGGGCGAATTGGCTGATCACGTGATAGTTGGTCAGCACATGGCCGTCTTCGCTGACCAGAAAGCCCGAGCCCACCGAGGCCTGGCTGTCCTGGGTCTTGAGCAAGGTGCGGATCTGCAGCAGCTGGGCGCGCGTGCCTTCGTAGACGCGGCGAGCCGTGGCTGACACGGCGGCCGGGGCCGAAGCAGCAGGAGCAGCAGCTGCCGGCGGCGGCGTCACAGCCGGCGACGGGGCCGCCGAGGCGACACCGAGCAGCCCCCCAAACACGAGGCTGCCCATGAGCCCCACGAGCGGCCGAAGCAGGCGCGCCGAGGGCTGAAGGAGAAATCGGAACAAGTGGAACCTCCCAAGGTTCAGAGAAGCGGCGATGCTAGCCGGTTTGTACCCGCACGCCGGGGCGGAACACCCCGGGGTCGTCATAGAAATCCGGGTTTTCATTGGCCGGCCACCAGCCGGGCACGCCCAGCACCGGCAGGGGCAGAAAAGGCTTGCACTGCAGAAACTCGGGCGCCAGCCAGCGGCCACGCGCGTCTTGCGCATCGGCCGCCTCGGGCAGGATCAGCACGTGGGCGCAGATGGGCTTGCGCGGCTGCAGCAGCTTTTCCATCAGGGCATGGCCCACCAGTTGCAGCCGCGCCTGGGCCCAGAGCGGGCGCAAGCGGCCGAACAGCGCAGTCCAGTCACGCTCGCGCAGAGCCGCCCGCAGCGGCTCGGGCCCCTGCAAAAAGGCGGCGTTCTCGTCCAGCAGGGTCAGGGCATCCCGCAGCGGGCCGCGCCGCGCCTGCACGCCGCCGCTCTCGGTCAAGGCTTGCAGATGGAGGGCGTTGAGCCGGGTCTTGAGCCCGGGCCAGTGCAGCCAGACCAGGCCGTTGAACAAATCATGGGCGTTGTCGCGCGTGGGCACGCAGGCGCTGCGGTGGATGAAGGCCTCGTAGGACTCGCCCTCGGGCAGCTCATCCTGGGCCACAAAGCGCAGCGGGCCGGCCTCGAGCAAGACCGGGGGCCCCGCGCGCAACTGGGCATTGAGCGCCTCGGCCACGCAGGCGCCGGCGGCAAGATCGGCCGCCAGCGCCAGCCCGCGCGCGCGGTAAGGCGCCAGCCAGGGCGCGGACCAATCGATGCCGAAATCCAGCGCCGAACTCAGAGCAGTTTCCAGCCCAGGGTTTCGCCGCCACGCAGGGGCTTGAGTTCGGCCGCGCCGAAAGGCACGGCGCTGGGCAGGGTCCACTCTTGCTTGACCAGGGTGACCTGGCCGCTGTTGCGCGGCAGCTTGTAGAAGTCGGGGCCGTTGAAGCTGGCGAAGGCCTCCAGCTTGTCCAGCGCGCCCATGGCTTCAAAAGCCTCGGCGTACAGCTCCAGGGCCGAGAGCGCAGTGAAGCAGCCCGCGCCGCAGACCGAGTTTTCCTTCATCTGCGAGGCATGCGGCGCGCTGTCGGTGCCGAGGAAGAACTTCTTGCTGCCCGAGGTGGCGGCCTCGATCAAGGCGCGGCGGTGCAGCTCGCGCTTGAGCACAGGCAGACAGTAGTAGTGCGGGCGCAGGCCGCCGGTGAAGATGGCGTTGCGGTTGTAGAGCAGGTGCTGGGGCGTCAGCGTGGCGGCCGTGAAGTCGTCCGCGCTGGCCACATAGTCGGCCGCCTCCTTGGTGGTGATGTGTTCGAACACCACCTTGAGCTCGGGCATGTCGCGGCGCAGCGGCTGCATCACACGGTCGATGAACACCGCCTCGCGGTCGAAGACATCGATGTCCGGATCGGTCACCTCGCCGTGCACCAGCAGCAGCAGGCCGGCGCGCTGCATGGCCTCGAGGGTCTTGTAGGTCTTGCGGATGTCGGTCACGCCGGCATCGCTGTTGGTGGTGGCGCCGGCCGGATACAGCTTCAGGGCGACGACGCCTGCGTCCTTGGCGCGCTCGATCTCCTCGACCGGGGTCAGGTCGGTCAGGTACATGGTCATCAAGGGCTGGAAGTCCAGGCCCTCGGGCACGGCGGCCAGGATGCGCTCGCGGTAGGCGATCGCTTGCGCGGCCGTGGTCACCGGCGGGCGCAGATTGGGCATGATGATGGCCCGGGCGAACTGACGGGCTGTGTAGGGCAGCACGCTTTGCAAGGCCGCCTCGTCGCGAACATGCAGATGCCAGTCATCGGGCCGGGTGATACTCAGGGTCTGAGCCGCCGCCGAGACGGGGGCAGACGAAGAGGAAGCTGAAGGAGTGGAGGAGGAAGTTGTGTGCGCCATGCCCGTGATTGTCCCAAATCCTGCCCGGCGTGCCGAGCATGCCGCCGCGGCGTCTTGAAGGCCCTGCCCCATGTCTCAGCACCGCACACCTGACCCTGAGCTGCAGCGCAGCTACACCCTGCTGGACCAGGGCCAACTGGCCGAAGCCCGCCGCCTGGCCCAGCAATGCCTGGAACAGGCCCGCGAGGCCGGTGACGAGCTCGCCAGCAGCCGCGCCAGCATTGCGCTGGGCCTGATTGCCGCCTACGACTCGCGCCACGAAGAGGCCATGCAGCTGCTGCTGCCCCATGTGCCGGTGCTGGAGGCGACCGAGGCCCGCAAGGAGCTGTGCCGCGCAT
Source organism: Burkholderiales bacterium PBB2 (assembly GCA_002255955.1). Taxonomy (GTDB): domain Bacteria; phylum Pseudomonadota; class Gammaproteobacteria; order Burkholderiales; family Burkholderiaceae_C; genus Paucibacter_A. The sequence goes on from NKIM01000001.1 coordinate 103,261, forward strand.
ACAGCGTGCTGGGTTTTTCGCTCGGCGTGCTGGGCGACCCGGAGCGCGGCCTGGAGTGGGCCAGCAAGGCCCTGGCCCTGGCCGAGCAGCAACAGTCCTCGCGCGAGTTGGTGCGCGCGCAGCTGAACCGGGCCGTGCTCTTCAACCAGATGGGCGACTGGCAGCGCGCCGAGCTGAGCCTGCGAGCCGGCATCGAGGAAGCGCAAGGCCATGGCTACGGGCCCTCGGCCACGGCCGGCCTGTCCAACCTGGCGGAGATCCACCTGAGCCAGGCCCTGCGCTGCCGCGAGCGCCACTACGACGCCGGCGCTGCGCGCCACGCCCAGGATGCCGGCCATTGGTACGAGCGAGCCATCGAGTCCTGCATCATCCATGGCCTGGACAACATCCTCGGCGAGGCCTACGCGAAACTGGCCCGCGCCCAGGTGCTGCAAAGCCAGATGGCCGGCGTGCCCGGTCTGCTGCAGCGAGCGGCCGGCCTGTCCAGCGACAGCCCGGTGCTGCGCGCCGAGATCAGCCTGACCCAGGGCATGGCCGCCGCCGAAAGCGGCCGCGAGCAGGACGCCCGCCACGCGCTGGAGCATGCGCTGCATATCGCTCAGGAATGCCACGAACCCGATCTGGTGCACCAGGTCTTGTTCGAACTCAGCCATCTCGAGCGCAGCTACGGCCATCTGCACGCGGCGCTGCAGCGCTTTGAGGAACGCCACCATCTGATGATGGAGCATTTCAAACGCCGACTGCGCATGGTGGCGCGCAGCGCCGAGGTCTGGGCCGAGGCGGAGCAAGCGCGGCTGGCGGCACGCGCCGCCATCGAGCGCGAGGCCGAGCTGATCCGCAGCCAGAACGAGCTGCTGGCCCGCGCCGCCCAGCTGCAACAGGACGCCATGTGCGACGGCCTGACCGGCCTGCTCAACCGCCGCGGCCTGGAAGCCCAGGCCCGCACGCTCTGGGGCCCGGGCCAGAGCGACAGCCCGCTGAGCCTGGCCGTCATCGACGCCGACCATTTCAAGCGCATCAACGACGACTGCGGCCACGCCACCGGCGACGCCGTGCTCAAGCAGCTGGGCCAGCTGCTGCAACAGGACATCCGCGCCAGTGACGTGCTGGCGCGCATGGGCGGCGAGGAGTTTGTGCTCGTGCTGCCCGACCGCACGCTGGAGGACGCCCAGCGCATCTGCGAGCGCGTGCGCCAACGCGTGGCCGAGGGCAACTGGCAGCAGTGCGGCAGCCACCTGCCGGTCAGCATCAGCATCGGCCTGAGCCAACGTCAGCCGGGCGACGACCTGGAGACCCTGCTGCGCCGCGCCGACCAGCTGATGTATGCCGCCAAAACCGCCGGGCGCAACTGCGTGCGGAGCAGCCCGGGCAGCGAGACCTCCTGAGTCTGGGGGTTGGGGCAGGCTGCGGGCCGGGCCAGACCCGGAACAGCTGCACGGTCTTGGCCGGCACGTGCGCGCACGACGGCCGCCCGCGTGGCAGCATCGCGAGCTGAATTGTTGAACTCCTGCGAGGACCGCCCGCCATGCCCCGAACACCCGCCCTACCCGCTTCGCTCGTGTCCGCCGCGTCGATCGCCTGCGCGGCCCTGGTCCTGGGAGGCTGCAGCAGCGTGCCGGAAGAAGTGCCGGGGCCTCCGGCCAAGGAGATGATCTACGCCGTGACCACGGCCCAGCAGTTGATCCAGTTCAATGCCGGCCAACCCCAGCGGCTGCTGAGCAGCCAGCCGCTGCGCGGCCTGGCGCCGCAGGATCGCTTGCTGGGCATCGACTACCGCGTGGCCAAGGGCCAGCTTTACGGCCTGGGCGCCAGCGGCCAGCTCTACCGCATCAACACGCAGGACGGCAGCGTCAGCACCGTGGGCACGCCGTCCGCCTTGCCGAGCGAGGGCGCGCAGGAATGGGGCTTTGATTTCAACCCGACCGTGGACCGCATCCGCGTGGTCAACGACGCCGGCTTCAATCTGCGCCTGCACCCGGACACCGGCGCCGTGGTGGACGGCAATGCAGAACAGCCGGGATTGCAATTCGATGGCCGCTTGGCTTTTGACGCCGGTGATGTGAACGCCGGCAAGCCGGTGGCCCTGGTCGCCGCCGGCTACAGCTACAACAAGCGCGACGAGAAGATCACCACCAACTACGCGCTCGAGGGCCGACAGGGCATGCTGGTGCACCAGGGCAGCAAGGAGGGCGTGCAGCCCATGATCTCGCCCAACAGCGGGCGGCTGTTCACCATCGGCTCGCTGGGCATCGGGCCCTTCGAACGAGCCACGCTGGACATCTCCGACGTGTCAAACGCGGCCTACTCCGCCATCAGCCGGGGCAGCAGCTCAAGCTGGTACCGCATCGATCTGGAGACCGGCAGGGCCACACGCATCGGCACGATTGGCGGTGGCGCAGCGGTGGTGGGGGCGGCGATCGAGCCCTGAGGACTGAGGGCGCCCCATGACCCGGGCCGAACGCCCGGGCCTCTCGCACCGATCAATGCTGCAGGATCTTGGCGAGGAAGTCCTTGGCGCGCGGTGAGCGCTCCTCGGGCTTGCCGAAGAAGTCTTCGCGCTTGCAGTCTTCGATGATCTTGCCGGCGTCCATGAAGATGACACGGCTGCTGACCTTCTTGGCGAAGCCCATTTCGTGGGTCACGCACATCATGGTCATGCCTTCCTGGGCCAGCTTGACCATCACGTCGAGCACCTCACCGACCATTTCCGGATCCAGCGCCGAGGTGGGCTCGTCGAAGAGCATGACGATGGGATCCATGCTGAGCGCACGGGCGATGGCCACGCGCTGCTGTTGGCCGCCGGAGAGCTGACCGGGGAATTTGTCCTTGTGCGCCGACAGGCCCACGCGGTCCAGCATCTTCAGGCCGCGGGTCTTGGCATCGTCGGGCGAGCGGCCCAGCACCTTGATCTGGGCCAGGGTCAGGTTCTCGGTCACGCTCAGATGCGGGAACAGCTCGAAGTGCTGGAACACCATGCCCACGCGCGAACGCAGCTTGGGCAGGTTGGTCTTGGGGTCGGCCAAAGAGATGCCATCGACAACGATGTCGCCCTTCTGGAAAGGCTCCAGCGCATTGACGGTCTTGATCAGCGTGGACTTGCCCGAGCCCGAGGGGCCGCAAACCACCACCACCTCGCCTTTTTGGATGCTGGTGGAACAGTCGGTCAGCACCTGGAAGCTGCCGTACCACTTGGAGACGTTCTTGATGTCGATCATGGATGAACTCCTGATTGATTGTTTGAGCGCGCAGAGCTCAAACGGTGCCGGGCCGCCCCAAACCGTTTGAGCCCCCCTCGGGGGGCGGCGGTGTACGCACCGCCGGGGGCTGCATGACTAGCGGATGATGGCGATCTTCTTTTGCAGGCGGCGCACCAGCATGGACATGCCGAAGCAGATGGCGAAATAGACCACCGTGGCCACCAGATAGGTCTCGACCGGGCGATTGAAATTGCGGCCCGCAGTCTCAAAACCCTTGAGCAGGTCGTAGGCGCCAATGGCATAGACCAGCGAGGTGTCCTGGAACAGGATGATGGTCTGGGTCAGCAGCACCGGCAGCATATTGCGGAAGGCCTGGGGCAAAACCACCAGCTGCATGGTCTGGCCGTAGCTCATACCCATGGCGTAGCCGGCGTAGGTCTGGCCCTTGGGCACGCTCTGGATGCCGGCACGCATGATCTCGGCGTAGTAGGCGGCCTCGAACAAGGTGAAGGTCAACACCGCCGAGATCTCCGCGCCCAGCGGGCGGCCGATGACGAAGGGGATCAGCAGGAAGAACCACAGAATCACCATCACCAGCGGAATGCTGCGCATGGTGTTGATGTAGCCGGCGGCCGGCAGGGCCAGCCAGGGCTTGCCGGACAGGCGCATCAGGGCCAGCACCGTGCCCAGGGCGATGCCGCCCACCATAGCGACCAGGGTCAGCTGCACCGAGAAGTAAAAGCCCTGCAGCACATAGCTGCCGATGACGGACCAGTTGAGAAAGCTGAAGTCGAGATTCATTGGGCGCTCCCCACCATGCCGGGCACGCGGGCACGCAGTTCAATGACTCGGGCCAGGGCAAAGATGGCGATCGAGGAGACAAAGTAGAGGCCGGTGACGGCCAGATAAACCTCGATGCCGCGCGAGGTTTCTTCCTGGGCCTGGCGGGCGAACATGATGAGCTCGGGCACGGAGACGGCAAAGGCCACGGCCGAGTTCTTGACGATGCCCATCGCCTCGCTGGTCAGCGGCGGGATGATGATGCGCAGGGCCACCGGCAGCAGCACATAGCGGTAGGTCTGAGGCAAGGTCAGACCCATGGCCAGGCCGGCATTGCGCTGGCCGCGCGGCAGGCTCTGGATGCCGGCCTTGACCTGCTCGGAAATCCGCGCCGAGGTGAAGAAGCCCAGGCCCAGCACCACCAGCAGGAAGCTGGGTACAGCCTTGAGGGCAGGCACCAGCTCGGGCGCCACGAAGTACCAGAGGAAGACCTGCACCAGCACGGGAATGTTGCGGAACAGCTCGGTCCAGGCATCGCCGATCAGCACCAGGGCTCGGCTCGGCGTGGTGCGCAAGATACCCACCAGCAGGCCGAAGAACAGCGCCACCAGCAAGGCCAGGCCGGACACCGACAGCGTCCAGCCCCAGGCCGACATCATCCAATCCAGATAGGTGATTTCGCCTGCGTTGCCCATGCAACGCGGCATCACCTCCTGGTCAATGGTGTTCTTGCAGAACACCTGCCAATCCCATGTCGTCGCCACTACAGCTCTCCGATCAGAAAAACAGCGAGGCCACCGGGCGAGGTTTCCCGGCGGCCTCGTTCATGCAGACAGTGCGAAACCGTCTGGATTTTTCAGCCTGTCTTGCTCAGGCTCACTTCTTGGCGTAGTCCTCGGCCGGCTTGTCATTCGGGTGGGCCCAGGCGTTCTTGGTGTTCTCGTTGGCCGCCATGCCCACCTTGGTGTTGGTCGGCGGGATGGGCTGTTCGAACCACTTGCTCCAGGTCTTGGCGATATCGCCGGACTTCATCTGGGCGATGATGCTGTCGTCCACAACCTTCTTGAAGGCCGGGTCGTCCTTGCGGATCATGATGGCGATCGGCTCGACCGACAGCACTTCACCAACGATCTTGAAATCAGCCGGGGTCTTGGCCTTGGCGATATTGCCGGCCAGGATGGCGCCGTCCATCACGAAAGCGTCGGCACGACCCGACTCCAGCAGCAGGAAGCTGTCGGCGTGGTCCTTGCCGAACACTTCCTTGAAATCCACGCCGGTGGCGCGCTCATGCTTGCGCAGCAGTTGCACCGAGGTGGTGCCGGTGGTGGTGGCCACATTCTTGCCGTTGAGCTGGGCGATGCTGGTGATGCCGGAGCTGCCCTTCACGGCAATGCGCACTTCTTCCACGAAGGTGGTGACCGCAAAGGCCACGTCCTTTTGACGCGCCGCGTTGTTGGTGGTGGAGCCGCACTCGATGTCCACGGTGCCGTTCTGAACCAGAGGGATGCGGTTCTGCGAGGTGACCGGTTGGTACTTCACGTCCAGCTTGGCCAGACCCAGCGCCTTTTGCACATCGGCCAGGACCTTCTGGCAGATCTCGACGTGGTAACCCACGTACTTGCCGTCACCGAGGGTGTAGGACAGCGAGCCCGAGGACTCACGCACACCCATGGTCACGCTGCCGCTGTCCTTGATCTTCTTCAAGGTGTCCTGGGCTTGCGCCTGGGACAGGCCGGCGGCGGCCAGCAAAGCGAGGGCGAGCAGAGATTTCTTGTTCATGAACATGCACTCCAGATTCAAAGGCGGGATGGATGGCGAAAGGGATGGCAAAAAAGACCGGCTGGGTCAGCGACAAGAAGCCGCACAGTCTAAGCAAGGGCCCCTGGGGGCCGTATTAAATTTCCTAAAACACGGTCCGATGCGGGTCCGTGCAACATATACAGAGCAGACCACGGCCAGGGCGCGCGCCAAATACGTGTTTTTACGCAGGGCAGTCGGCAAGGCGCGGATTCTCAAGCTTGGCGCTCAGGCCAGGCTCTTGTGCTGCGTCAGGAAATCCCAGAGGGCCTGGGCGCCCGGCTTGCTGCGACGGCACAGCTCGGGCCGCTCCCGGTAAATGCGCAGTTCCATGGTCAGCTCGAACTGCCCGGGCGGCGCCGCCTGAACCAGGCGCTGGGCTTGCAGTTCCTTCTTGACCGAACTGGCGGGCAAAAAGGTCAGGCCATGACCTTCCAGCGCCATGGCCTTCAGGCCCTCGGCCATGTCGGTTTCATAGATCGCATCGAGATTCAAGGGCAGCGTGCTGGCCTTGACGATCAGCTCGACCAGTCGCCCGAGATAGGCCCCCGAGGCGTAGCTGAGAAAAGGAATCTTCTGCCCCGGATGGCCGGGCAGGCGGAACATGGGCTCACCCTGGCCATCGGCGCGGGCGTAGGCGGCCAGGGTTTCATGGCCGAGTGAGGCCATCTGGTAGCGCTCCGGGTCCAGCTGCAGCGGCTGGCTGGCATGGTGGTAGACGATCAGCAGATCGCAATTGCCTTCGCTGAGCTGCAGCATGGCGTCGTGCACATTGAGCGCATTGAGCCGGCACTTCAGGGCTCCAAAGCGCTGGCGCAGGTCCATCAGCCAATGCGGGAAGAAGCTGAAGGCCAGCGAATGCGGCACGGCGAACTCGATCATGTCCTGACCGGCCGACTGGTGGCTGCGCAGCATATTGCGCGTGGCCTGCAGCTGCCCCAGGATCTCGACCGCTTGAGCCAGCAGGGTTTCGCCAGCGCCTGTCAGCCGGGTCGGGTAGGACGAGCGATCGACCAGGTCCACCCCCGCCCAGGCTTCCAGCGCCTGGATCCGGCGCGAAAAGGCCGGCTGGGTGACATGCCGAAGCTGGGCCGAGCGCGAAAAGCTGCGCGTCTCGGCCAGGCTCACAAAATCTTCAAACCACTTGGTTTCCACGCTTTCAGTGTAGCCCGGCACACCCTCACCCCTGGGAAACCCTGCGCCGCTTGAATTTCCGGGTACGCAGCCCCCTCAAGTGGAGGGGGCCAGGTCATGCCCAAGCCGGGTGACTGTGTTTACAGTCCAGCCCAGGGAGAAGGGAAGTCACGGTCGCGCCGACAAAAGCCGCCGTCCAGCCCCGACCAATCCATTGCATTCATTTGCAACTGCAACTCATCTATCGACCGAAACAACGGGACCGGCTCATGAAAGCTCTGAAGACTCTGGTGGCATCGACCTTGATCGCTGTGGCTGCGCCGTCGATGGCCAATCCGGTGCTGGACTTCCAAGTGGGGGGCTTCGCCACGCAGTCGCTGTTCACCAACAACCCCTACGCCAGCAGCAACATCAGCTTCTCGCAGAACGCACTCAATGTTGCCAGCAGCTACAAGGCCGGCGGCGAGGGCAATTTCTTCCAACCGCCGGTGGTTCCTGACGCCTCGGTTCGTGCTCTGTATGTGGGCAATTCCGGCTCGGTCGACATCTTTGTGGGCGACCATTTCGACGATGAGCTGAAGATCTCCTTCACCACGGGCGCGAGTGGTGCAGGCAAAGCGCTGGTTTACGGCGATGCCGACGCCAACGGTCAACGCAGCGTGCTCGGCTCGCTCGACCTGGCCGGCGCCGGCACTGAGTGCACGGATGAAAACGGCCAACCCGTGCAAGGCTACTACTGCGTCTGGTCGACCGTCACCCTGAAGGGATTCACCGGCGCCAGCCTGATCAGCCTGAGCGCCAGCAGCGGCGAATTCTTCCTCGACAACATTCAACTCGGTCGTGGTGGCAGCAATGTCCCCGAGCCAGGCTCCATCGCCCTGAGCCTGGCGGCCCTGGGTGCCCTGGCTTACACGCGCAAGCGCAAGCAGCAAAAGCAGGCCTGATCGGCTCGGCTATGCCTGCGGCGGCTTGAATTGCCGCTGCGCAGAGAAAAGTCCGCCTCGTGCGGACTTTTTCTATTTCTGGCCGGCTGCTTTTCCAGCCCTGCTCAGGTCTCAGCGCCGCTCTGCTGGAGACGCCACATGCGGGCGTAGAGGCCGTCCTGCTCCATCAAGACCGCGTGCGAGCCACGTTCGGCGATGCGGCCCCCTTCCATCACCAGGATCTCGTGCGCATCGACCACGGTGGACAGGCGGTGGGCAATGACCAGCACGGTCTTGTTCTGCGCCGCCGCTTCCAGCTCGGCCTGGATGGCGCGCTCGTTGCGCGAGTCCAGGGCCGAGGTGGCCTCGTCAAAAATCAGCAGCGGCGGATTCTTGAGCAGAGTGCGGGCAATCGCCACCCGCTGCTTTTCACCACCGCTGAGCTTGAGCCCACGTTCGCCGACCAGGGTTTCATAGCCCCTGGGCGTGGCGCTGATGAAGTCATGGATATGGGCGGCACGCGCGGCCTCTTCGATCTGCTCGCGGCTGGCGCCGGGGCGGCCGTAGGCGATGTTGTAGGCCACGGTGTCATTGAACAGCACCGTGTCCTGTGGAACGATGCCGATGGCACGCCGCAGGCTCGACTGCGTGACGGCGGACAGAGCCTGTCCATCGATGGTGATGCGGCCGGAATCGACGTCGTAAAAGCGGTAGAGCAGCCGGGCCAGCGTGCTCTTGCCCGCCCCGCTGGGGCCGACCACGGCCACTTTCTTGCCCGCCGGGATCTCGAAGCTCAGGCCTTGCAAGATGGGCCGGCTCGGCTCGTAGGCAAAGTGCACATCCTCAAAACGCACCGCAGCGCCCTGCACCACCAGCTCACGCGCATCGGGTCGGTCCGCCACCTCGCGCTCGCGCTCCAGCAGGCCGAACATCTTGTCCAGGTCGGTCAGGCTTTGCTTGATCTCGCGGTAGATCACGCCGAGAAAATTCAGCGGGATGTAGAGCTGGATCATGAAGGCATTGACCATGACCAGGTCGCCGAGGCTCATGGTGCCCGCCACCACGCCGGCCGTGGCACGCCAGAGCATCAGCACCAGTGCGCTGGCGATGATCAGCTGCTGGCCAGTATTCAGCAGTGACAAGGTGGACTGCGACTTCAGCTGGGCTCGACGCAGCTTCTCCAGGCTTTCGTCGTAGCGGCGCGCCTCGAAGTCTTCGTTGTTGAAGTACTTGACGGTCTCGTAGTTCAGCAGCGAGTCGATGGCCTTGCTGTGCGCCACCGAATCGAGCTCATTGAGCTGCTTGCGGAACTTGGTGCGCCACTCGGTCACCGTGATGGTGAAGCCGATGTAGAGCACCAGGGCGCCCAGCGTTATCCAGGCAAAGGATGCGTCGAACTTGAAGGCCAGCAGACCCAGCACCAAGGCCACTTCGATCAGCGTGGGCACGATGCTGTAGAGCGAGTACGAGATCAGCGAATGCACGGCGCGCGTGCCACGCTCGATGTCCCGGGTCATGCCGCCGGTCTGGCGCTCGAGATGGAAACGCAGGCTGAGGTCGTGCAGATGGCGGAACACCTGCAGCGAGATGCTGCGTGCCGTCCCCTCGGTGGCCTTGGCAAAGATCAGCTCGCGCAGCTCGGTGAACAGCGAGGTCGACAGGCGCAGGCCGCCGTAGGCGAGCAAGAGGCCCAGGGGCAGCACCAGCATGCTCTCGGCCGAGCCGGGCTTGATCGCCAGGCTGTCGACCAGGGACTTGAGCAAGAGCGGCACGCCCACATTGCTGAACTTGGCCGCCAGCATGAAGCCCAGGGCCAGGCCCACACGCCAGCGGTAGCGCCACAGATAGGGCAACAGCTTGCGGATGGTGGCCCAATCCGATCGTGCGGGGGCCGCCGCGGGTGCGGAAGCCGGAGGGGCTGTCAAAGCAGCAGTTCGATCACGCATGTGTTGTCGTCGCTCAAAAGCGCAGGCCTCGCCCCCACGAGGGGCGGCTCTGCAGCATCGGGTGTCATCAAGGCTGGATTCTCGGTGCTTTGCTCGCCAGAGGCCGAGCCGTCGCCAAATAGGCACGGCCGTCCAGCGCGGCCACGGGCTCGACCCTCCGAGACCGATTCGATTGGCGGACAATTCAGCCCTTCTCGAACCAGGAAACGCCATGAGCAGTAGCAGCAGTACGCCCACCGACAGCACCCCCGCCACATCCGCCAGCACCGGCGCCCCCGCCCTGCCCCGCGAACTGGTGCTGCGTGTCATGCCCATGCCGGCCGATGCCAACGCCAACGGCGACATCTTCGGCGGCTGGATCATGGCCCAGGTGGACCTGGCCGGCTCCGTACAGCCGGCGCGTTTGTCGCGCGGCCGGGTCACCACCGTGGCCGTCAACGAGTTCATCTTCAAGCAGCGCGTGTCGGTCGGTGACCTGCTGTCCTTCTACTCGCAGATCACCCGGATCGGCCGGACCTCTATCACCGTGCATGTCGAGGTGGTGGCCGAGCGCAATCCCATGGACCCGCAGGTGGTCAAGGTCACCGAGGCCAATTTGACCTATGTGGCCATCGACGACCAAGGCAAGCCCCGCCCCTTCGCTGAGCAAGCCTGAGCACCAGGACCGCATCCGGCCAACCATGGCTTCATCGGTTCTGATCCTCGGCGGCGGTGCCATCGGCAGCGCCGTGGCGGCATATCTGTCCGCGGGCGGATGGAGCGGCGAGATCCGCGTGCTGGAACGCGACCCGAGTTATGCCCAGGCCTCATCGGCCCTGTCGGCCGCCTCGATCCGACAGCAGTTCTCCACGCCGCTGAACATCGCCCTGTCGCAGTTCGGCCTGCAGTGGCTGCGCGCCCATCCGGAATGCGGCCTCAGCGAGCAGGGCTACCTCTACCTCGCCGACACGGCCGAGCGCGCCGATGGACTGCGGGCCCTTCACGCCATCCAAACCGCGGCCGGCGCCGACATCGCACTGATGCCGCCCGCCGAACTGAAGCAGCGCTGGCCATGGCTGACCTGTGAGGACCTGCACCTGGGCAGCTGGGGCCGCAGCGGCGAGGGTTGGTTCGACGGCTGGGCCTTGCTGCAGACCTTGCGCGCGCAAGCCTTGAACCAGGGCGTGCGCTACCTGGCCGATGAGGCGGTGGCGCTGCAGCGAGACAACAGCGGCGCGATCCGTGGCGTGCAGACCCAACAGGGTCAGGTCTTGCAGGCCGACCTCTATGTGCTGGCCACCGGCGCCTGGTCGGGCAGCCTGGCGGCCACGGCGGGCTTGGACCTGCCCATCAGCGCCAAACGGCGCAGCGTCTACGTCTTCCGCAGCCCCGAGCCCGCGCTTGGCTGCCCGCTGCTGATCGACCCGAGCGGCCTGTGGCTGCGGCCGGAAGGGCCCAACCAGTTCATCTGCGGCGGCACGCCGCTGAACGACGCGCCCGGCCTGCCGCTGGACCCGGAGGCCGATCTGTTTGAAGAGTCGCTCTGGCCCGCCATGGCCCAGCGCGTGCCGGGCTTCGAGAGCCTGCGCCTGGAACGAGCCTGGGCCGGCTACTACGAGATGAATGACTTCGACCACAACGGCCTGGTCGGCGCCCTGCCCGGCTGCGCCAATCTGCTGCTGGCCTGCGGCTTCTCGGGCCATGGCCTGCAGCATGCGCCGGGCGTGGGTCGCGGCCTGGCCGAATGGATTCGCAGCGGCCGCTTCGAGCCCCTGGATCTCAGCCCCTTGAGCCCCGCACGGCTGGCGGCGAATCAGCCCTACTGCGAGCTCAATGTGATCTGAGCCCGCGGAGCCGGTGCTCAATCAAACTTTGAAAAATCCGGGGCGCGCTTTTGGAAGAAAGCCTGGAAGGCCTCCATGGCCTCAGGCGAGCGCAGCTTGGCGGCGAAGATCTCGGCCTCGACCTTGATCACCTCGTTCAACTGCTCCTGGCTGTGGCGGCGCATCAATCGCTTGCTCTCGCGCACGGCACCGGGCGCCAGAGTGTTGAAACGCTCGGCCACGCGGCGGGCATGGGCCACCACCTCGCTGCCGGGCAGCACCGCGTTGGCAATGCCGCACTCCACCGCATCGGGGCCGGTGAAGGGATCACCCAGCAGCAGCTTCTCGGCCGCCTTGACATGGCCCATCAGGCGCGGCACGACCAGGCTGGAGCCGAACTCGGGCACCAGGCCCAGGCCCACAAACGGCATGGCCAGGCGGGCGTCATCGGCCACGAAGACGAAATCGCAGTGCAGCAGCAAGGTGGTGCCGATGCCGATGGCGGCGCCGTTGACGGCGGCAATCACCGGCTTCTCGCAGCCCAGCAGGGCACGCATGAACTGGAACACCGGCGCGTCTTCGTCACGCGGCGGGCGGCTCATGAAGTCGTCAATGTCATTGCCCGAGGTGAAGATATTCGGCTGACCCTGGATCAACACGGCACGCACGGTCTTGTCGCTGTTGACGGCGATCAGGGCCTCGGCCATGGCTTCGTACATGGCGCCAGTCAGCGCATTTTTTCTTTCCGGGCGGGCGATCTCAATCGTCGCCACGCCATTGACCACTGCCGTCTTGATGCTCATCTCAAACTCTCCTTGCAAGCCCGCCATTGTGCAGGCTTGGGTCACGTACGGGCGGCAGCACTCAGACCGGCGGCTTGAGCTGCTGCCAATGGTTGGCCAGGTGCATCAGGTGGGCGCGCTCGTACTGGGCGCGCGTCAGCTCGCCGTAGGCGAAATGCGGGGCGTAAGCGCCTTGGTGGCTGCTGAAGGCTTCCATGGCGTCAAGCAGACGCTGCACCGCCACCTTCAGCGCCAACGCGGGGTCCAGCGCGGCCGCGCCAGGAATCGGCTCATCCAGGCTGTGCGACATGGCGCCGCGCGCATCGAACCAGCTCCATGCAACGGCGCCCGCCGTGGCGCGAAACCAGGCGGGCTTGAGCTCGGGAAAGCCTCGCACCGAGAACTCGATGCTCTGGGCCGTGTGCTGCAGCATCTGCACCAGATTCCACTGCGCATTGCCATGCAGGCGCGGCTCGCCGAACAGCAACTCCAGCACCGCCTCGCGGGCATAACGCCAAGTCTTGAAGGACTGCAACTCGCCGCTGCAGCCCGCCAAGGCAGTGGGGGCCAGCAGCAGCGCGCTGGCGCGCAGAAAACGGCGCCTCGCGGCGCCGTGCGGCCTCGACATCAGAGACGCTCGAGGATGCCTGCGGCGCCCTGACCTGCGCCCACGCACATGGTCACCATGCCGTACTTGCCACCGGTGCGGCGCAGGCCGTGGATCACGCTGGCGGCGCGGATGGCACCGGTGGCGCCCAGCGGGTGGCCCAGGGCGATCGCGCCGCCGTTCGGGTTCACCTTGCTGCGATCCAGCACGATGCCCTTGCTGTCCAAGTCATTCAGCACGGCCAGCGACTGGGCCGCAAAGGCTTCGTTCAGCTCGACCCAGTCCAGATCGGCCGCCGTGATGCCGGCCAGCTTGAGCGCGGCCGGGATGGCCTCGATCGGGCCGATGCCCATGATTTCCGGCGGCACGCCGCGCACGGCGAAGCTGACGAAGCGGGCCAACGGGGTCAGGCCAAAGCGCTTGACGGCGGCTTCCGAAGCCACGATCAGGGCGCCGGCGCCGTCCGAGGTCTGCGAGCTGTTGCCGGCAGTGACGCTGCCCTTGGCGGCGAACACCGGCTTGAGGCGGGCCAGACCTTCGATCGAGGTGTCCTTGCGCGGACCTTCGTCGATGCTGACGCTGCGACGACGCTCGATGATGGAGCCATCGGCCAGATTGGGCAGGCGCTCGATCAATTCAAACGGCGTCATCTCGGCAGCGAAGTGGCCGGCCTCGATGGCCGCCAGGGCGCGGCGGTGCGACTCGGCCGCGAAAGCGTCCTGGTCTTCGCGGCTGATCTTCCACTGCTGAGCCACCTTCTCGGCGGTCAGGCCCATGCCGTAAGCGATGCCGATGTTCTCGTCACGCTCAAAAATCAGCGGCGACAGCGAGGGCTTGTTGCCGCCCATGGGCACCATGCTCATGGACTCGACGCCGGCGGCGATCATCACCTCGGCTTCGCCGACGCGGATGCGGTCGGCCGCCATTTGCAGGGCGGTGATGCCCGAGGCGCAGTAGCGATTGACGGTCACGCCGCCGACGCTGTTGGGCAGACCGGCCAGCACGGCGCCGACGCGGGCGATGTTCATGCCCTGCTCGCCTTCGGGGAAGGAACAGCCGACGATGGCGTCTTCAATTGCCGCCGGGTCCAGGCCCGGGGCTTGAGCCAACGCGGCCTGGATGGCGCGCACCAGCATCTCGTCGGGGCGGGTGTTCTTGTAGTAACCACGGCCCGACTTGCCGATGGGCAAACGGGTGGCGGCGCAGATAAACGCTTCTTGCACTTGCTTTGCCATGATGTTCAACCAACCTTTCAGTTCTTGGGGGTCTTGGGTATCCAAGCCCAGACAAATTCACACTCAACCGGGTTCACACCGGCCTCATCCGTCACCACCACCGACACCGTGACCTCGCCCTTGGGCTCGGCCCACATCAGCTCGCGCTGGGCAGCGCTCAGCGTGGCGCGTGCCCGCATCGCACCGCTGGCGCGCTTCTTGAAATCCACATGCATGGATTTGCACAGCGGCAGGCAGTCGTCACGCACATTCATGCCGACCACCATGCCCGTCGCCGTCTCAGCCAGCAAACCCATCGCCGCGGCATGAACGCCACCGATGTGGTTTTGCACCGGCCGCCGATTGGCGATGGCGATCTCCGCCACTTCGCCATCCAGGCGCACAAAGTCCAGCTTGGCCGTGCCCGTGAAAGGCACGGCCCGCCGCAGCGCCAGATTGCGCGCCATCGGCCGCACAGCCGCTGGCCAGGCGTCGAGCTTGGCCAGGGTGCGTGCGAGGCGGTTGGGAGCGGTGTTCATCGGATCGAGAAATCTCAGCAGTGTTGCGGGGCGTAGCGAGCGAGCGTCAGGCGAGGCGGACGGAGCGCAGGAACCGGAACGACCTTGAGGGTCGTGAGGATTCCGAGCACCGCCCAACGACGCATGACGTTCGCGCAGTAGCCCTTAATTACGTACCGGCTTGCCGGTTTGGAGCATGCCCATGATTCGCTCTTGCGTCTTCGGGTGCTCCAGCAGGCTGCAGAAGTGCTTGCGCTCCAGCGACATCAGGTACTCCTCGTCGACCAGAGAACCGGCTTCCACCGCGCCACCACAGACCACATCGGCGATCAGAGCAGCCAGATGGAAATCGTGCTGGCTGATGAAGCCACCGTCACGCATATTGGCCAGCTGGCCCTTGATGGTGGCGATGCCCGAGCGACCAGCGACCGGGAACTTGGCCTTGAGCGGCGGGCGGTAGCCCGACTCGAACAAGCCCTTCACCTGGGCGCTGGCGACGTGCAGCAGTTCGTCCTTGTTGGGCACGATCACATCGCTGTCGAGCAGGAAGCCGTTCTTCTTGGCTTCCAGGGCCGAGGTCGCCACCTTGGCGGTGGCCGCGGTGGTGAAACCGTCCTTCAGGAAGGCGAACAGGTCGACGCCGGAATTGCCGGCCGCGGCCATTTCGGCCGCACGGCGGGCGATATAGGTCAGGCCGCCGCCACCGGGAATCAGGCCCACGCCCACTTCCACCAGGCCAACATAACTCTCCATGTGCGCGACACGGCGCGCGCAATGCACGGCCAGCTCGGCGCCGCCACCAAGCGCCAGGCCACGCATGGCAGCCACCACTGGCACCTGGGCATAGCGGATGCGCAGCATCATGTCCTGCAGCTTCTTCTCTTCCGGCGCGATGCCCTTGGCACCCGACTTCATGAAGACCGGCATCAGCGCTTCCAGATTGGCGCCGGCGGAGAAGACATCGTCCGGGCTCCAGATCACCAGGCCCTTGTAGCCGGCTTCAGCGATCTCGACGGCCTTGAGCAGGCCTTCGGTCACGGTCGGGCTGATCAGGTGCAGCTTGGCGGTGATGGAGGCGATGACGACTTCCTTGTCCAGCGTCCAGACGCGCACTTCCTCGTTCTTGAACAGCTCGGTGCCGGCCTTCAGCGGCTCGACGGCGCCTTCGCCGACCAGGCGTTCCGGGAAAGCCTGGCGGGCGTAGACCGGCAGCTCGGCACGGGCCTTGAACTTGCCTTCCGCGGCGCTCCAGGAACCGTTGACGCTGTGCACGCCACCGTTCTCGGCCACCGGGCCTTCGAACACCCAGGCGGGCAGCGGCGCGCTGGCCAGGGTCTTGCCGGCGGCGATGTCTTCCTGGATCCACTCGGCCACTTGCTTCCAGCCGGCGGCTTGCCACAGCTCGAAAGGACCTTGTTGCGAGCCGAAGCCCCAGCGCATGGCGAAGTCGATTTCTCGAGCGGTGTCGGCCACGGTCGCCAGATGCACAGCTACGTAGTGGAAGCTGTCACGCAGGATGGACCAGAGGAACTGGGCCTGCGGGTTGCTCGATTCACGCAGCAGCTTGATGCGATCGGCAGCCGGCTTCTTGAGCATGCGGGCGACGATCTCGTCGGCCTTCTTGCCGCCGGCGACGTATTCACCGGTGGCGAAGTCCAGGCGCTGGATGTCCTTGCCGACCTTTTTGTAGAAGCCCGCGCCGGCCTTCTGGCCCAGGGCGCCCTTCTCGATCAGACCGGCCAGCACCTTGGGCGTGGCGTAGGTGCTGAAGAAGGGGTCGGACTGAAGCGTGTCCTGCATGGTCTTGACCACATGGGCCATGGTGTCCAGGCCGACCACGTCCGCGGTGCGGAAGGTGCCGCTGGAAGCGCGACCCAGCTTCTTGCCGGTCAGGTCGTCGACCAAGTCCACGGACAGGCCGAACTTCTCAGCCTCGATCATGGTGGCCATCATGCCGGCGATACCGACCCGGTTGGCCACGAAGTTAGGCGTGTCATTGGCCCGCACCACGCCCTTGCCGACGGCGGTGGTGACGAAGCCTTCCAGCTGATCGATCACTTCCGGACGGGTCGTCGGGGTGTTGATCAGCTCCACCAGGTACATATAACGCGGCGGATTGAAGAAATGGATGCCGCAGAAACGCGGCTTGATTTCTTCGGGCAGCACTTCGCTGAGCTTGGTGATGCTCAAGCCCGAGGTGTTGGAGGCGACGATGGCGTGCGGGGCGATGAAGGGCGCGATCTTGGTGTACAGATCGAGCTTCCAGTCCATGCGCTCGGCAATCGCCTCGATGATGAGGTCGCAGTCCTTGAGCAGCTCGAGGTGCTCTTCGTAATTGGCCTGCTGGATCAACGCGGCGTCGGCCACATCGCCCAGGGGCGCGGGCTTGAGCTTCTTCAGGCCGTCGATGGCCTTGGACACGATGCCGTTCTTCGGGCCTTCCTTGGCCGGCAGGTCGAACAACACGACCGGCACCTTGACGTTGACCAGATGCGCAGCGATCTGCGCGCCCATCACGCCAGCGCCGAGCACGGCGACTTTGCGAACTTGGAATCGACTCACGTACTTCTCCTTGGAAGAGCTTGTTGACTTGATTGTTTGTTTTCTGTTCTCGTGGCGCAGCGCCGATCGTGGGCGCTGGGCTCGGATTCAATGCCCGCGGCGCAGCCAGGCTGGCCACGGCACACCTTCAGTTCATTCCACGCGTTGCCAGACCTGGGTGCGGTAGAAGAAAGCGATGTAACCACGCATCTCCATCTTCTTGCCACCATCAATCGGTGTCAGGCGCGCCTTGTAGGTCTTGCCGCTGTTGGGGTCCAGGATTTCGCCACCGGTCCAGTGCTCTTTGTCGCTGGCGTCTTGCTTGACGTTGCGCAGGATGGTCAGGCCGAGCACCGGCTTGTCCTTGCGGTCGTCGGCGCATTTCTCGCACTTGGCGTCTTGCTTGGCCGGATCGAAGACTTTTTCGATGGTGCCAGTCAGCACACCACCGCTTTCGGTGATGCGGACCAGGGACTTCTCGGTCTTGCCGTCGTCGTCGATGGTCTTCCACAGGCCCACCGGGGTGGTCTGGGCCGAGGCCATTGCGGCAACAAGGCTGAGTACGGCAGCAGCGAACACGTTCTTCATGGCGTCTCCTGGTTTCGTGTGAAAAGCCCGGCTCTGGCGGCCGGGCTGGGGCGAAGCTTGAACGGCGGGGGCTTAGAACAGCGCCTCGTCCATTTCCATCAGCGGCTGCAGACCGGCACGGGCGGTGCGGATCAGGGTGGCCGTTTCCGGCAGCAGCTTCGCAAAATAGAAGCGGGCTGTCGAGAGCTTGGCGGTGTAGAACTTGTCGCCGCTCGCTTGCTTCTCCAGCGCCACCTTGGCCATGCGGGCCCAGAAGTAGGCGAAGGTCAGGTGACCGACGACGCGCAGGTAGTCGACCGCTGCCGCGCCCACTTCATCGGGGTTCTGGAAGGCCTTCATGCCGATCTCGGTGGTGAGCTTGGTGACCTTGTCGCCCAGGTCGGCCAGCGGGTTGATGAACTCCTGCATGGCCTCGTTGGTGCCCTCTTCCTCGACGAAAGCAGCGATCTTCTTGCCGAACTTCTTCAGCTTGGCGCCGTTGTCGCCGAGGATCTTGCGGCCCAACAGGTCCAGCGACTGGATGGTGTTGGTGCCTTCGTAGATCATGTTGATGCGCGCGTCGCGCACGAACTGCTCCATGCCCCATTCGTGGATGAAACCATGGCCGCCGAAGACCTGCATGCAATGCGAGGTGGCGATCCAGCCGTTGTCGGTGATGAAGGCCTTGATGATGGGCGTCAGCAGCGCGACTTCGTCGTCGGCGGCCTTGCGCTCGTCTTCATCATCGCTGGCCAGCGCCTTGTCCAGGGTCATGGCCACATAGGTCGACAGGGCCCGGCCACCTTCGGCGTAGGCGCGCGCGGTCAGCAGCATCTTGCGCACATCGGGGTGGACGATGATCGGATCGGCCGCCTTCTCGGGCGCCTTGGGGCCGGAGAGCGCGCGCATCTGGATGCGGTCCTTGGCGTAGGCGGCGGCGTTCTGGTAGGCCACTTCGGTCAGGCCCAGGGACTGGTTGCCCACGCCCAGGCGGGCGGCGTTCATCATCACGAACATGGCGGCCAGACCCTTGTTCGGCTGGCCGACCAGGGTGCCGACCGCGTCTTCCAGCACCATCTGGCAGGTCGAGTTGGCATGGATGCCCATCTTGTGCTCGAGGCCGGCGCAGAAGATGCCGTTGCGTGCACCCAGGCTGCCATCGGCATTGACCAGGAACTTGGGCACCACGAAGAGCGAGATGCCCTTGGAACCTTCGGGTGCGTCCGGCAGGCGGGCCAGCACCAAGTGGATGATGTTCTCCACCATATTGTGTTCACCGGCCGAGATGAAGATCTTGGCGCCGGTGATCTTGTAGGTGCCATCGGCTTGCGGCACGGCCTTGGTGCGCAGCATGCCCAGGTCAGTACCGCAATGGGGCTCGGTCAGGCACATGGTGCCGGTCCACTCGCCGCTGGTCAGCTTGGGCAGGTAGGTGGCTTGCTGCTCGGGCGTGCCGTGGGCATGCAGGCACTCGTAGGCGCCATGGCTCAGGCCCGGGTACATGGTCCAGGCTTGGTTGGCCGAGTTCATCATCTCGTAGAAGCTCTGGTTGACCACCAGAGGCAGGCCTTGCCCGCCGTACTCGGGGTCGCAGCCCAGGGCCGGCCAGCCGCCTTCCACATACTTGGCATAGGCTTCCTTGAAGCCCTTGGGCGGCGTGACCTCGTGCGTGGTCTTGTCCAGGGCGCAACCTTCGGCATCGCCGCTCAGGTTCAGAGGCGCCAGCACCTCGGCCGCAAACTTGCCGCCTTCTTCCAGCACGGCATTGATGGTGTCGGCATCGATGTCAGCGTGCTTGGGGCACTGCTTGAGCTCGTCGACGATGTTCAGCACTTCGTGCATCACAAACTGCATGTCGCGCAGCGGCGGGTTGTACTGGGGCATGGTGTGCTCCTGGTTTCGAACGGAAAGGGAAATGAATCGGCTCAGCTTCGGCGGCTCTTGGCCGCCGACTTGGGAGGTGTGGATTTCGGGGCGTTCAGCGCAGCCTCGGCCTGCAGACCGGCCTCGGTGGCGTAGAACTGGATGGTTCGCTCAAAGCCCACGCCGGCACGGTCGAGCGCGCCAGGCTTGCGCATGAAACGAGCATCGTGGTGCAGGGACAGGATCAGGCCGTGCAGCTCGAAGAGGATCTGCTCAACATCGGCATCGGCATGCAGATGCCCTTCCTGCTGCGCCAGCACGATGGCTTTGTGCAGGGCGGCATGCCAGGCCTTGACCATGGCCACGAGCGCATCGCGGACCGGGCCGGGCCGGTCGTCAAACTCGACCGCGCCGCTGATGTAGATGCAGCCCGAGTCGATTTCCACCGACACCCGGCGCACCCAGCGCTCGAACAGGGCGCGCAGGCGCGGCAGGCCGCGCGGCTCGCGGATGGCGGTGTAGAACACCTCTTCCTCGAACTTGGCGTGGTACTCCATCACCACGGCGATCTGCAACTCTTCGCGCGAACCGAAATGGGCGAACACGCCCGATTTGCTCATCTTGGTCACATCGGCCAGCGCACCGATCGACAGGCCTTCCAGGCCCATGTGCGAGGCCAGGCCCAGGGCGGCCTCCAGGATCACTGCCCGGGTGTGCTGGCCTTTTTGCAGCGAACGCGCCACCCGCGCAGGCTTGACCACGGGCTCGGCGGCCGGGCCAGTGCTGGGGCGGGTGCTGGGGTTGAGTGACACGGGTGAAATCCTGCTTGCCGGGGGAAGCCGCCTGCGCCAAAGCACGGGCTGGGCTGCACATAATAAAACGAACGGTCGTTCTATTTTGCAGAAAGCAGGGCCATCAGGGCAAGGATTTGTGATGGATTTTTAGAGGCAGGCATCTAGCAAGAGCCCGGCCGCAGCCTCGGCGGATGCCCCGCGCCAGTCAAAGCCACACCCGACGCTCGCCCTGAAAAACCTCTCATTGGACGCGCCGCACGATGACAGGCACATGACCGGTGGCGCAGCCCCCACATGCCGGGCTCGCTGCCGCCGAAACGCTGCGTCAGGCGCCGCGCAAGGCTTGAGTCCGGCACCGTTCTTGCAGTACGCTCCACGCAGGAGGTCAGCCCCGTGGATGTGCTTCAACTGGATGTCTCTGGTCGGCCGCAGGCCTGGATCACCACGCGCGAAGCCGCGGTCATCTACGCCAGCGATGGCATTGCCTGGACCCTGGGCCAGCCCTGCCAGGTGCTGCGCGGCGGTCTGCAGCGGCGCACCGGCCTGCAATCGCGCATCGAGGTCCACCCCATCATTGCCGTGCGCGGCGCTGTGCCCAGCCGCGCCTGGCGTCAGGCGCCCGCCTTGACAAACAACAAGCTGTTCGTGCGCGACCGCTACACCTGTGCCTACTGCGGCCATCGCTTTCATCCCGACGACCTGACACGCGAGCACATCCAGCCCAGCTCGCGCGGCGGCCCGGACAGCTGGATGAACTGCATCACCGCCTGCCGCAGCTGCAACGGCCGCAAAGGCAGCCGCCTGCCCGAGGAGGCCCATATGAGCCTGCTCTACCTGCCCTATGTGCCCAATCTGCATGAAGACATGATCCTGCGCGGCCGCCGCATCCTGGCCGATCAGATGGACTTCTTGCTCGCCTGCGTGCCGCGCAGCAGCCGCTTGCACGGCTAAGCCACCATGCAGCCCTTGCAGCGATGCACCGCAAGGGGCGCTGCTCGATACCCGCACGGCAGCAATGTCCAGCAACAGGCGCAAGCGTCAACGGTTGCACAATGGATCTCGTTGCAGCAGCACGCCTTGTGCCGCGTCTAGGAGAAACACCCCATGAACAAGACCCTCATCACCGCCAGCCTCGTGGCCCTTGCCACCCTGAGCGCCTGCTCCACCACCAGCCCCGATGTCATCCAGCGCAATGAGGCGCAGCGCATGGCCGTGGTGCAAGACGCCACCGTGCTGAGCGTGCGCAACGTCACCGTGGACGGCTCGCAAAGCGGCGCCGGCGCCGTCACCGGCGGCGTGGTCGGCGCCGTGGCCGGCTCTTCGGTGGGCGGCCGCCGCGAAGGCCAGATCGTCGGCGTGCTGGGTGCCGTGGCCGGCGCGGTGATCGGCAATGCCATCGAGCGCAGCGCCACCCGCGAGGAAGCGATCGAAGTGCTGGTGCAGCTGCGCAACGGCGAGCGCCGCTCCATCATCCAGGCCAAGGGCAATGAGAACCTGAACCCGGGCGAGGCCGTGATCCTGACCACCACCGGTGGCAAGACCCGCGTGACCCGCGCACCGCAGATCACACCGGCGCCCGCCCACAACCACAACCCGTGAACACCGGGGCCCAAGGCTCCGAAGACACACCGATGCAACCCGCCGCCGAGCCCCGTGCTCGCGGCGGGTTTTTTCATGGGCCAACCTCCGCAACGGGCCACTCCTGGATCGCCAGAGCTAACCCGGTATTTCATGCCATCGGCGCAGAGATGCCTGTTGAAAAATGGCCATATCTCCCTTGCGCCGCCTTCGGGCAAGAGTGAGACTGCGTCTTGCCCCGCCGGCACTTGCCCGCCTCGCGGGCTGCTCCCAGAACTGATTGCCCCCACAGACACCGCCACCGACGCCTGCACCCCGCCCGCTCTCCTTTCTTCTTTTCTTCAGAGGACCCTGGACATGAGTAAAACCATTCTGGTCGTTGACGATTCCGGCAGCTTCCGCACCGTGGTCAAGCTGGCACTGATGAAGGCGGGGTATGCGGTGATCGAGGCGGTGGACGGGCAGGACGCCTGCGGCAAGCTCGAAGGCGACAAGAAAATCCATCTGATCGTCTGCGACGTCAACATGCCGAACATGGATGGCTTGACATTTCTCAAGCACGTGAAGACCTTGCCGGCTTACAAATTCACGCCGGTGATCATGCTCACCACCGAGTCGCAGGAAGAGAAGAAAGCCGAGGGTCGCGCCGCTGGCGCCAAGGCCTGGATCACCAAGCCCTTCCAACCCTCGCAGCTGGTGGACGCGGTCAACAAGCTCTGCGTCTGAGCCGGCTTTGCGCAGGCATTGAGCCTCCCGCCGGCGAGCCTGCCGGCCACGCGTGCAGAGGATGTTGCCCATGTCCGATACGCCGATTGAATCCGGGACGCGCTGCCAGGCCCTGGGCCCGGAGCTGACGATTGCCCAGGCCAGCGAGGTGCAGCAGCGCTTGCTGCCGCTGCTGAATGAGCCGCCCGCCGATCTGAGCCTGGACCTGTCCCAGGTGCAGGAATTCGACAGCGCCGGCATCCAGCTGCTGCTGGCCACCCGCCGCAGCCTGCAGGCGCAAGGCCATCAGCTGCACCTGGCCCAGCCCAGCAGCGTGGTGCTGGCCGCCCTGAACTGCTACGGCCTGGATGCCGCGCTGATGCCCTTGCAGCAGTCGCGCGAGCCCGCCGAGGAGAGCCATCCATGAGCACGAGCATGAGCATGAGCGACGACGATGCAGAGATCCTGGCCGTGGCCCGGGCCGGCTTTCTGGACGAGGCACTCGACATGCTGCGCCAGTTCGAGCAAAGCCTGCTGGTGCTGGAAAGCGATCCAGGCGACCACGAGAGCCTGAACTCCGCCTTCCGCGCCGCCCACACCATCAAGGGCACGGCCGGCATGTTCGGCTGCGAGGCGGTGGTGGTGTTCACCCACGAGGCCGAGACCTTGCTGGAAGCGCTGCGCGCCGGCAAACGCGCGCTCGATGAGCCCGTGGTGGCCGCCCTGCTCGAGAGCCGCGACCAGATCGAGGCCCTGCTGGACGAGGTGCGCAGCGGCGCGCAAGACCCCGAGGTGCAGGCCCGTGGTACGGCACTGGCCGCCCGGCTGCGCGCCTTGCTGGGCCAGCCGGTGGCATCGAGCCCGGCTGCAGCCCCCATCGCCCAAGCCGACGCGCCCGCCAGCGCGCCCAGCCAGGAAGCCGCCACCGGCAGCCCCAGCCCGTGCTGGCACCTGTCGCTGCGCTTCAAGCAAGACGCCCTGCGCAACGGTCTGGACCCTCTGTCCTTTCTGCGTTATCTGGCCACCCTGGGCCAGGTGCGGGCCATCCGCAGCCTGGTCGACGAGATCCCGGCGCTCGACGCCCTCGATGCCGAGGCCTGCCATCTCGGCTTTGAGCTGAGCTTTGACAGCGAGGCCAGCCGCAAGGAGATCGAGGATGTGTTCGAGTTCGCGGTCGACGACAGCGATGTGCAGATACTTGCCCCGGGCGCTGCCGCGGCCGAGTTCGAAGACCTGGCCAGCCACCGCTGCGGCGACGACGCGCAGGCCCGCGCCGCCCTGTTCGAGGTCTGGCGCGATCTGGGTCTGCGCTTTGCCCTGCGGCTCGAGCCGCCAGCGCTCGAACCCGCACCGGATGCCGAAACCACGCCAGCCGCCGCGCCCGTGCCCCATATTGAACGCCGCGCCACCGAGGGCGCCAGCGATACACGCGGCCGCGACCGCCGCAGCGGCATCGGTGAACGCCGCGAAGGCGGCCGCGATCGCCGCGCTGGAGACGACACCCGCTTCGTACGGGTGCGCGCCGACAAGCTTGACCGGCTGATCGACCTGATCGGCGAGCTGGTCATCGCCGGCTCGGGCGCACAGATGATCGCCCATCTGGAGGGCAACGAAGCCCTGGTCGAGGCCAACTCGCGCGTCATGGACCTGGTGCAGGAAACGCGCGACGGCACCCTGGCCCTGCGCATGGTGCCCATCGGCGAGACCTTCGCGCGCTTCCAACGCGTGGTGCGCGACATCTCCAAGCAGCTGGGTAAGGAGGTGGAGCTGGTGGTCACCGGCGGCGATGCCGAGCTGGACAAATCCATGGTCGACGCCATCGCCGACCCGCTGATGCACCTGGTGCGCAACAGCATGGACCATGGCCTGGAGGCGCCCGCCGAACGCGAGGCCGCCGGCAAAGGCGCGACGGGCCGCTTGTCGCTGAACGCCTTCCACGAGGCCGGCTCCATCGTCATCGAGGTCAGCGACGACGGCCGCGGCCTGGCGCGCGAGCGCATCCTGAACAAGGCCATCGAGCGCGAGCTGATCCAGGAGGGTCAGGTCCTGAGCGACCACGAGGTCTGGCAGCTGATCTTTCTTCCGGGCTTTTCCACGGCCGAGGCGGTCACCGACCTGTCCGGGCGCGGCGTGGGCATGGACGTGGTCAAGCGCAGCATCGAAAGCCTGCGCGGCAACATCACCTTGAGCAGCCAGGTCGGCCGCGGCACGCTGACGCAGATCCGCCTGCCGCTGACCCTGGCCATGATCGATGGCTTCCTGACCCTGGTGGGCGGCGTCAACTATGTGCTGCCCCTGGCCGCCGTGGCCGAGTGCATCGATGTGCCGGCCGAGTGCGAGCGCGAAGCCGAGCGCGGCGAGCACCGCGTCAGCGGCACCTTCAATCTGCGTGGCGAAGTGCTGCCCTGGCTGGACCTGGCACGCTTCTACGGCATGACGCCCCAAACCCACGGTGCAGAGCCAAGCGCCGCCAGCAGCGCACGACAACGCCGCAGTGTGGTGGTGGTGCGCGATGGCCAGACCCGGCTGGGCCTGATCGTCGACCGGCTGATGGGTGAGCACCAGACCGTGATCAAGCCTCTGTCGGGCATCTTCCAGCACCTCAAAGCCCTGGCGGGCTCGACCATCCTCGGCTCGGGCGAAGTGGCCCTGCTGCTCGATGTGCCGGGCCTGACCGCCGCCGCCATCCGCGGCGGACAGCGCGATCTGCAGCTGCGCAGACCGTCGCACCCAGAACAAAAAGCAGCGACCCATTCATAAAACATCGATTCAGGGACAGGATCATGCAAAACCTTCTTCGTCGCCTTTTGCTGTGGCAACGCTTTGCCTTGATGGGCCTGCTGGCCCTGGTGGCCTGCGGCATCCCTTCCAGCCTGGTGCTGCGAGACCGCATCAACCAGGTCCAGAGCACGCAGAACGAGGATCTGGGCCTCGACCCGATCAAGCAGACGATGAAGCTTTTGCAGCATCTGCAGAACCACCGAGGCCTGAGTGGCCGCATGCTGGGTGGCGAGGAAGCCGCGCAGGCTGCACGTCAGGCGGCCGAACAGGAGCTGGACCAGGCCCTGGCCGAGCTGCCCAAACACCTGCCCGACGATCCGGCCTACAAGGCCACCCAGGCCAAGCTGGTGCAGCTGCAGGCCCAGTGGCAGGAGCTGCGCGGCAAGGTGCGCGCGCGCAGCCTGGACAGCGCCGCCAGCTTCAACGCCCACACCAAGGTGGTGGACCAGCTGATGCTGCTGATCGAGGCGATCGCCGACGCCTCGGGCCTGTCGCTGGACCCGGTGGAAGAGAGCTATTACCTGATCATTGCCCTGTCGGACTATCTGCCGCGCTTGACCGAATCGGTGGCGCAAGGCCGAGGCAAAGGGGCGGCACTTCTGGCCCTGCAGGCCAGCGGGCGCGAGGTCAGCGATAACGAACGCCAGGCCTTGAACCAGATCACCCACGAGATCAGCTTCTGGCGCGACCGCTGCCAGCGCCAGGTGGACAAAGCCCTGGCCTCGCAGCCCAAGCTGGCCGAGCGCCTGACCGCCCCCTTCAGCGCTGCCACGCAAAGTGCCGAGACCTTCACCAGCAGCCTGCGCCGCGAGCTGGGCAGTGGCAAGAAGAGCGCCATGAGCCCGCAAGAGCTGTTCAACGAAGGCAGCAAGGCGCTGGAAACCCAGTTCGCCATGGTGACCGTCACCAGCGACACCCTGGAACAGCTGCTGGCCCAGCGCGCGCAACAGCTGCAAAGCGAGCGCAATGTGCTGCTGGCCAGCCTGGCCGCCCTGCTGCTGGCCAGCCTGGCCCTGGGCCTGTTCATCGTGCGCTCGGTCACCCGCCCGGTGGCCCGCGCCCTCGATGCGGCCCACGCCGTGGCCGAGGGCAATCTCGAGTTCGACACCCGCGACAGCGCCCGCGACGAAGCCGGGCAGCTTCTGCGCGCACTCAATCAGATGCAGAACAATCTGCGCGACCGCCTGGCACGCGACGCCCAGCTGGCCGCCGAAACCGGCCGGGTCAAACAGGCCCTGGACTGCTGCTCCACCAATGTCATGGTGGCCGATGCCGAGGGCCTGATCGTGTACGCCAACCCGGCGGTCACCGCCATGATGCTGCGCAACCAGGCCAAGCTGCAGTCGGTGCTGCCCCAGCTCGACGCCGGCAAGCTGATCGGCCAGAGTTTCGACAACTTCCATCGCAACCCCAACCACCAGCGCCAGATGCTGTCGGCCCTGCGCAGCGAGCACCGCACCCGCATCGAGATCGCCGGGCTGACCTTCTCCCTGATTGCCAACCCCATCCAGGACAGCCAGGGCCAGCGCCTGGGCACGGTGGTCGAGTGGCAAGACCTGACGGCCGAGCTGGCCGCCCGCGAGGCCGAGCAGAAGCTGGCCGCCGACAACGCGCGCATCAAGCAGGCCCTCGATGTGGCGGCCATGCCGGTGCGCATCTCCGATGCCGAAGGCACCGTGGTCTATGCCAACGAGGCGCTGATGACCATCGTGCGGCGTGACGAGGCCGCCTTCCGCGCCGAGCTGCCGGGCTTCGACGCCCAGCGCGTCGTCGGCGGCTCCATCGGCATGTTCTACCGCGACGCCCATGCCGCGGTGGAACGCCTGCGCCAGCTCAACGAAACCATCCACAACGCCATGGTGCTGGGCGGACGCAACTACGACGTCACCACCTCACCGATCCGCGATGCCAAGGGCCAGATGATGGGCACGGTGGGCCAGTGGCAGGACCGCACCGAGCAGCTGGCGGCCGAGGCGGAGTTCGGCAGCCTGGCCGCGGCCGCCGCGGCGGGTGACCTGAGCCAGCGCATCGATCTGGAGGGCAAGCAGGGCTTCTTCCGCCAGATTGGCGAACGCTTCAACGCCCTGGTCGAAACCTTGAGCCAGACCATCCTCGATGTGCGCGCCGCCGCCAACCAGCTGGGCAGCGCCTCGGACCAGGTCTCGCAGACCTCGCAGTCGCTCTCGCACGCGGCCTCGCAGCAAGCCGCCAGCGTCGAGCAGACCACGGCCTCGCTGCAGGAGATGGCCGGCTCGGTCAAACAGAACGCCGACAGCGCCACCGTCACCGACGGCATCGCCACCAAGGCCGCGTCCGAAGCGGTGGAAGGCGGCGAAGCCGTGCGCATGACGGCCGATGCGATGAAGCAGATCGCCACCAAGATTTCCATCATCGATGACATCGCCTACCAGACCAATCTGCTGGCCCTGAACGCGGCCATCGAGGCGGCGCGTGCGGGCGAGCATGGCAAGGGCTTTGCCGTGGTGGCAGCCGAGGTGCGCAAGCTGGCCGAACGCAGCCAGACGGCGGCGCAGGACATCTCCAAACTGGCCGGCTCCAGCGTGGACCTGGCTGAGAAGGCCGGGCAGCTGCTCAGCGGCATGGTGCCCTCGATCCGCCGCACCTCGGAGCTGGTCTACGAGATCGCCGCCGCCTCGGGCGAGCAGTCACAGGGCGTGGCCCAGATCACCGGGGCCATGCACCACCTCTCCAGCATCACGCAGCAGACGGCCTCGGCCTCCGAGCAGCTCTCGGCCACGGCCGAGGAGCTGTCGGCCCAGGCCTCGCAGCTGCAGGAGCAGATGGCCTTTTTCAAGCTGGCCGAGGAAGGCAGCCCGAGCGCGGGCGCCGGCCGAGGCAGCCGACGACGCTGAACGCAAGGGCCGAGCCCGACGCTCGACCTTGGTTGTTCTCTCCGATCCAGCCGTACCCAACCCGGAGTCCGCCCATGCGCAGCAACCTCCCCATCACCCAGCAGGAGTACCTGCTGCGTGAGGGCATGACCATCGTCTCCCGCACCGACCTCAAAGGTCGCATCACCTACATCAACGAAGACTTCATCGAAGCCAGCGGCTTCACCGAGGCCGAGCTGATCGGCCAGCCCCACAACCTGGTGCGCCACCCCGACATGCCCGAGGAGGCCTTCGCCGACCTCTGGGCCACGCTCAAGGCCGGCCGTCCCTGGACCGGCATGGTCAAGAACCGCTGCAAGAACGGTGACTTCTACTGGGTGGTGGCCAATGCCACGCCGGTGCGCGAGGGTGACTCGGTGGTGGGATACATGTCGGTGCGCACCCGGCCCAGCCGCGAACAGATCCAGGCCGCAGAGCAGCTGTACCGCCGGTTCAAAGATGGCCAGGCCCAGGGCTGGGTGATCCGCGACGGCGTGGGCGTGCGCAGCGGCCTGGCCGACCGCCTGGGCCAGCGGCTGGCGGGCTTCAGCCTGCCGACCAAGGCCGCGCTGAACAGCCTGCTCCTGCTGCTCGGCGCCCTGCTGCTAGGCTTGGCGCTGGCCCAGCGCAACCCCATCACCGCTGCCCCCGGGCTGTTGCTCGTGGCCGGGGGCCTGCTGCTGAGCTGGCGCGGCGCACGGCGCCTGAGCCAGAGCCTGCAACGCGCCGGCCAGCAGTTTGAGCGTTATGGCCAGGGCCAGTTCGACGGTGTCGTCCAAGTCGACGGCGGCGATGAACTGGCCGGCATGATGCTGGCGATGAAGCGGGTGCAGACCCGGCTGGGCTTCGAGTTCGCCGATGCGCGCAAGCGCGCCGACGATGCCGAACGCATCCGCCAGGCCCTGGACGTGGCCGCCACCAATGTGATGGTGGCCGACCCGGCCTACAACATCATTTACGGCAATGCCTCGCTGCATGCGATGCTCAGCGCGGCCGAGGCCGACATCCGCCGCGACCTGCCGCGCTTCAGCGCCAACGGCCTGATCGGCACCAACATCGACAGCTTCCACAAAAACCCGGCCCACCAGCGCGGCATGCTGGACCGGCTCGGTGCCGCCCACAAGACGCGCCTGAACATCGGCGGCCGGCGCTTCGATCTGATCGTCAACCCCATCATCCAGCAGGGCAAGCGCCTGGGCACGGTGGTCGAGTGGCGCGACATGACGGCCGAGCTGGCCGCCAACGAAACCGCCGCCCGCCTGGCGGCCGAGAACGCCCGCATCAAACAGGCCCTGGACACCTGCTCGACCAATGTGATGATTGCCGACCCCGAGGGCCAGATCATCTACAACAACAGCTCGGTGGCGCAGATGATGCAGCGCAACGAGGCCGAGCTGCGCAAGGTGCTGCCCAGCTTCGAGGCGCGCCGCATCGTCGGCGCCAACTTCGACCAGTTCCATCGCCAGCCCAGCCACCAGCGCCAGATGCTGAGCGCCTTGCAGTCCGAGCACAAGGCCGAGATCAAGGTCGGCAATCTGCATTTCGCGCTGACCGCCAACCCCATCCACGATGGCCAGGGCCAGCGCCTGGGCACGGTGATTGAGTGGAAGGACCGCACGGTCGAGGTGGCGGTGGAATCCGAGATCGGCAGCATGGTGGACGGCGCCACCCAGGGCGACTTCACCCAGCGCGTGCCGCTGGAAGGCAAGGAGGCTTTCTTCCGCATGCTGGGCGAGAGGTTCAACAGCCTGGTGGACACGGTCAGCCACACCATCCGCGAGGTGCGCACCGCGGCCGAGCAGCTGTCCAGCGCCTCGGACCAGGTCTCGCAGACCTCGCAATCGCTCTCGCACACCGCTTCGCAACAAGCGGCCAGCGTCGAGCAGACCACGGCCTCGCTGCAAGAGATGGCGGCCTCGGTCAAGCAGAACGCCGAGAACGCCAACCAGACCGATGGCATGGCCACCCAAGCCGCGGCCGAGGCCATGGAAGGTGGCCAGGCGGTCAGCATGACGGCCGATGCGATGAAGCAGATCGCCACCAAGATTTCCATCATCGACGACATCGCCTACCAGACCAATCTGCTGGCCCTGAACGCCGCCATCGAGGCGGCTCGCGCCGGCGAACATGGCAAGGGCTTTGC
This sequence comes from Burkholderiales bacterium PBB2, assembly GCA_002255955.1. Taxonomy (GTDB): domain Bacteria; phylum Pseudomonadota; class Gammaproteobacteria; order Burkholderiales; family Burkholderiaceae_C; genus Paucibacter_A. The sequence continues at coordinate 133,824 of NKIM01000001.1, forward strand.
CGTGGTGGCGGCCGAGGTGCGCAAGCTGGCCGAGCGCAGCCAGGTGGCGGCGCAGGAGATCGGTGGTCTGGCCGGTTCCAGCGTGCAGCTGGCCGAGAAAGCCGGCGGCCTGCTCAACAGCATGGTGCCCTCGATCCAGAAGACCTCGGAGCTGGTGCAGGAGATCTCGGCCGCCTCGGGCGAGCAATCACAGGGCGTGGCGCAGATCACCGGCGCCATGCACCACCTCTCCAGCATCACGCAGCAGACGGCCTCGGCCTCCGAACAGCTCTCGGCCACGGCCGAGGAGCTTTCGGCCCAGGCCGCGCAGCTGCAGGAACAGATGGCCTTCTTCCAGCTGGCCGGCGAAGAAGACGCCGGCGCCGGCCGGGCCCGCACACCGGCTGCGCCGCGCAGCGCCAGCCCTGCACGTCCGCCTGCCAATGCACCAAGCAGCGCGCCGGCAGCAATGAGCGAGGTGCAGCGCAAGGTGGCCCAGTTCAAGGCCAGCCAGCAGGCCGCACGCAAGGCCAGCGCCGGCCAACCGGCCGGCCGCAGCGCCACCGTCAAGCCCGGGGACGAGATTGATGAATCGCACTTCAAACGCTTTTGAGCGCCAGCGCCATCAGCCCCGCCCGACACCCGCCACGCCGATGAGGAGCCGCGCATGAACGCCCCCGCCGCCCGCGACCCGGCCGACCGCCTGCACGGCGCCCGCCTTGAAGCCAGCCAGGCTGGCCCCAGCCAGCAGCTGCTGCGCTTGGCCGTGGGCCGGGAGAACCTGGCCGTGCCCATCAGCGCGGTGCGCGAGATCCTCGAGGTCGGGCGCCTGACACCGCTGCCACAGACCCCCGATTTCGTGCGCGGCGTGATGAATCTGCGCGGCGCCGTGGTGCCGGTGATTGACCTGGGTGCGCGCTTTGGCTTCGGCGCCAGCACCCTGGGCCGGCGCTCGGCCATCATCGTCGTCGAGGCGCGCGGGGACGATGACTTTGACCGCCTGATCGCCGGCGTGCTGGTAGACGCCGTCTTCGAGGTGCTGGAAGTGGACGCGCATCGCATCGAAGCCGCCCCCCATCTGGGCGTGGGCATCGCCAGCGAATTCATCGCCGGCATGGTGCATGTGAATGGCAGTTATGCCGTGCTGCTCAATCTCGATCAGACCCTGTCGCCAGCGGCCCTGTGCCAGCTGATTGCCGACAGCCAGAACGCCTGAGGCCACCCGCAGCACGCCACCGCCCACGCCATGTCCCACATCGACGACAGCGCCTTCCAGGCCATCAGCGACCTCTTCCACCGCATCTCGGGCATCCGCCTGACCGAGGCCAAGCGCGCCCTGGTGCAGAGCCGGCTGCAAAAGCTGGCCTTGGACAGCGGCGAATCCGATATCAACCGCTTCGTGCACAAGGTGGCGCGCGGGGAGTTTCCCGACGAGGTTCGCGTACAGGTGGTGGACCGGCTGACCACCAACGAGACCTATTTCTTCCGCGAACCCGAGCATTTCGAGGACCTGGCGCGGCGCGCGTCCGCCCACCCACCGAGCCAGGAATTCAAGGTCTGGAGCGGCGCATCCTCCTCGGGCGAAGAGGCCTACAGCATCGCCATGCTGCTGGCCGACAAGCTGGGCCTGAACGCCGGCCGCGGCTGGTCGGTGCAGGGCACCGACCTCTCCACCGCCATGGTGGAGAGCGCCAGCCGCGGCCTCTACCCGATGGAGCGGGCGCGCAAGGTCTCGCAGGACTATCTACGCCGCTTCTGCCTGCGCGGCGAAGGGCCGTACGAGGGCCAGCTGCTGATCTGCCGTGAGCTGCGCGCACGCGTGAGTTTTCAGTGCGCCAACCTGATGCAGCCCTTGCCGCCCCTACCACTCTTCGACGTGATTTTTCTGCGCAATGTGCTGATCTACTTCGACCTGCCGGCCAAACAGGCCATCGTCGGCCGGGTGATGGAACGCCTCAAACCAGGCGGCGTGCTCTATCCTGGCCATGCCGAATCGCTGGCCAATCTGAACCTGCCGCTCAAGGCCGTGGCACCGGCCGTGTACCAACATGCATAGCAAAAAGGACGCCGCTTCCAGCCCACCGGGCACCACGCGCGCGGCCAGCCCCGAGCTGCCGGTGGGCGGCGTCGCGCACCTGATGCCGGGGCAGTGGCATTTCGGCCGCCACGGCACGCTGCGCACCTTGCTCGGCTCCTGCGTGGCCATCACCTTGTGGCACCCGATCAAGCGCTGCGGCGGCATGTGCCATTTCCTGTTGCCCAACCGACAGCACCGCGGCACGGCGCCGCTCGATGGCCGCTACGGTGACGAAGCGGTGGAGCTGATGCTGGACAGCCTGCGCCGCCTGGGCACCCAGCCCGGCGATTACCTGGCCCATCTGTACGGCGGCGCCGACACCATGCCCGATGGCAGCCAGGTCAAGTTCAATGTCGGCCAGCGCAATATCGAACAGGGCTGGGCCTTGATCGATCAGCTGGGCTTTCAGCTGCAGGATGTGGATGTGGGCGACAACGTGCCACGCACCGTCAGCCTCAATCTGGACACCGGCCAGGTCGAGGTCAAGCGCGGCCAGCCCACGGTGCAGGGCGCGGCGCGCCGATGAGTTCCGCCACGCCCGAAGCACCGCTGCGGGTGGCGGTGATCGACGATTCGGCCGTGGTGCGGCAGCAGCTCAGCGCCCTGCTTCAAGCGGCGGGCATGGTGGTGACCATCACCGCCAGCGACCCGCTGTTCGCCTGGCCCAAGCTGGAAGCGCAGTGGCCCGATGTGATCGTGCTCGATGTCGAAATGCCGCGCATGGACGGCATCAGCTTTCTCAAGCGCCTGATGGCCCAGCGGCCGACGCCGGTGGTGATGTGCTCAACCCTGACTGAGCGTGGCTGCGAAACCACCTTGCAGGCCCTCGACGCCGGCGCGGTGGCCTTTGTCACCAAGCCGCGCCTGGGCCTGCGCGACTTTTTACAAAGCCCGGACAACGGCCTGGTGGCCGCCGTGCGGGCCGCGGCCCGGGCCAATCTGCGCGCCCTGCCCTTGCTCCAACCCACGCCCGCGGCCCCGGCTGCGCTCGGCGCTCACAGCGCCTGGGCCGAGAGTGCGCCAGCGCCGCTGGAAGCCATGGCCCAGACCACCGATCAGGTGCTGGCCTTCGGCAGCTCCACCGGCGGTGTGCAGACCATCGAAGCCGTGCTGCGCCAGTTGCCCCGCACCATGCCGGGCATCGTGCTGGTGCAGCACATGCCGGCCCAATTCACCGCGGCCTTTGCGGCACGACTGAGCCAGTCCACCGAGCTCGAAGTGCTGGAAGCGCGGGACGGCGACCGGGTGCTGAACGGCCGGGTGCTGCTGGCCCCGGGCGGCAAGCACATGCGGCTGCGGCGCAGCGGCGCCCAGTACCAGGTCGAGGTGCGCGACGGCCCGCTGGTCGGTCACCACAAACCCTCGGTCGATGTCTTGTTCAAATCGGTGGCGCAGGTGGCCGGGCGCAATGCCATCGGCGCGCTGTTCACCGGCATGGGCGAGGACGGTGCGCGCGGCCTGCTGGCCATGCGCGAGGTCGGCGCACGCACGCTGGCGCAGGACGAGGCCAGCTGCGTGGTCTATGGCATGCCCAAGGCCGCGGTGGCTTTGGGGGCGGTGGAGCGGGTGGTGGCCTTGCAGGACATGGCGGCCGTGCTGCGCAGCTGGAGCCTCAAATCAGCGCCTGGTCGATCACCTTCATCAGCTCCAGCGGGCTGAAGGGCTTGATCAGGTAATGGTCTGCGCCGGCTTGCAGGCCGGCCTGGCGATCGGCGTCCTGACCGCGCGCGGTCAGCAAGACCACTTTGATGTGGGCCAGCTCGGGGTCGGTCTTGATGCGGCGGCAGACCTGCAGGCCATTGAGGCTGCCCGGCATCATCACGTCCAGCAGCATCAGGTCGGGCTTGATCTGCTGGGCGATGCTCCAGCCCTGCTCGCCGTTGGCGGCCTCGTAGAGCTCGTAGTCGTCAAATTCCAACGCAAGCCGGATCAGTTCGCGAATTTCTTCCTGATCATCGACGATCAATATTTTCTCGGCCATAGTCTCCCCAGCGGCTGGAAGCATTGCCTGACATGATGCCTCAGCGCACCGCGCCGCAGCAGTTTTCGCTGCAGGAAGTTTGAGCACACGCCGTTCAGCCTGTGCAGCCCAGGAGATTCACCATGGCTTTGGTTCACTCTCTCTTGCGTCGGCTCTTCCAGCCTGCCGTGGCGCGACTGGCGCCGGGCCTGGCGCTGATCTTGGGCCTGCTCGGCCCGCCGGCCAGCGCCCAGGATTCGGGCTACCGCTTCTCCCCGGTGAACCAGGCCAGCATCGCCCTGACGGCCGATTACTGGAACCCCATCATTGCCTATGTCTCCGAGAAGAGCGGCGTCAAGCTCAGCCTGAAGATCGGCCGCACCTCAGCCGACACCACGGCCTATGTGCTGGCCCAGGAGGTGGAGTTCGTGTTCTCCAACCACCTCTTCAGCCCCGAGCGCGAAAAGCTGGGCTGGCGCGTGATCGGCCGGCGCCTGACGCCGCCCATCCACGGCCAGCTGATCGTGCCGGCCGACTCGCCCATCACCGACCTGGCGCAGCTGGCCAGCAAGGAAATCGTTTACCCCGGGCCCGAAGCCTTTGTCTCTTACAAAGTGCCGCACGCCCAGCTGATCAACCGCAAGATCGACGCCAAGCCGGTGTTCGCCGGCAACACCGACGGCGCCCTGGCCCAGCTCTTCAGCGGCAAGGCCGCCGCGGCCGGCGTCAACTCGCAGCTGGCCGAGAACTACGCGCGGCGCGAGAGCAAAAAGTTCCGCGTGCTTTGGAGCTCCGAGCCGCTGCACGACCTGGCCCTGATGGCCGCCTCCAAGGTGCCAGAGAAGGACGTGCAGGCGGTGGCGCGGGCCTTTGCCGGCATGCACAAAGACCCCAAGGGCCAGGCGATTCTGGTCGAGGTGTCCAAGCACATCGGTCTGACGGAAGAGGCCTACTTCATCCTCTCCGACGGCAGCGAATACGCGCCCTACCGCCGCTTCTACCAATCCGCCCCGGCGCAGCTGCGCTGAGCCGGCGGGCGAGAAGCCATGGCGCCTGTGCTGAACTCCTTCAGTCGGCTGCTGGACCGGCTCTTGCCGTCCAGCCTGATCGGGCGCGTCTTTCTGCTCTATCTCCTGTCCCTGCTGCTCTTCATGGGCGGAGCCCTGGGCTGGTATGCCTGGCGCAGCTTCCATAGCAGCATCACCAGCGCCCAGGATTCGGCCGACACCTTGATCAGCCTGCTCGGCCCGGTGGTCAGCGAATCGGCAGTGATCGGCGACTACGACACCATCGAGCGCGCCCTGGCCCGCACCTCCAAGCACAGCGACATCAGCGCCGCCGTCTTCATCGACTTGAAAGGCGGTCGCATCGAACGCAGCGCCCGTCAGGACCCGGAGCTGCGTGCGCCCAACTGGCTCAGCGCGGCGATCGCCGAGCAGCTGCCCGAGCTGAACCTGGCCATCGTGGCCGGCGGCAAGGACTACGGCGTGCTGCGCCTGCGCTTCAACACCGCCCACATCGCCAACAGCTTCTGGCAGCAAAGCCTGGTGGCGGTGGGCCTGGGGCTGCTGAGCCTGCTGGCCGGCCTGGGCCTGGTCTGGTGGCCGCTCAACCGCTGGCTGGGCAATCTGGGCCAGATCCGCGCGTTTGGTGAGCAGCTGCAAGTCTCGGGCGGGGCGCTCAGCCCGATGCAGACTGAGGACGCGCCGCTGGAGTTCCGCCAGACCTTCGAGGTCTTGAACCAGGCAGCCAGCTCCCTGCAGCTCGAACGCGAGCGGGCCGCCGTGACGCTGTCGGCCATCGGCGATGGCATTGCCAGCACCGATGCCGAGGGCCGCATCCTGCTGGCCAATCCGGTGCTCGGCCATCTGCTGGAACGGGCGCCCGAGCGCCTGCTGGGCGAGCGCATCCAGGAGCTGCTGCCCGATCTGGGCCGCGACCTCGATCCGGCCCTCGATGCCGCGCGCGAAGGCCATTGGAAGGCTCGGCTGCGCCTGAACCCGGAAGGCCGCGACGCCGTGGTGCTGGACCTGAGCCGCACGCCCATTGCGGGTGGCGGCGGCTGGGTCTACGCCTTCCGCGACATCAGCCAGCAACAGGCCCTGGACGACCGCTTGCAGGAAGAGCTGCAGGCCCGCGCCCAGGCCATGCAGACCATGCGCCGCATGCTGCAGGACTTTGCAGCGACACCGGCGCAGGACAAGACCGGCGCCAGCCGCGCCCTGGTGGGTAGCGGCAGCAGCGAGGAAAGCGCCGCCCTGTTGCAGCTGGTGCAGGAGCTGATCCAGAGGCTGCGCGAGCGGGGCGAGCAGCTGGCCGCCATCTTCGCCCTCAGCCCGGATGGCTTTGTGTCCTTCGACGCCCAGCACATCTGCCGTTATGTCAGCCCGGCCTTTGCGCGCCTGGCGGCCCTGCCGCCCGAGCGGGCACTGGGCCGGCACGAGGACGAGCTGCTGGAGGCCTTGCTGAGCCTTCGCGCCGCCGACGCCCGCGCGATCAGCTTCCAGGAGCTGCGCAGCGGCAAACTGCGCATCGAACTGGAGCGCCCGACGCGCCGTGTGCTGGAGCTCGCCTTGCACGAGGGAGTGAGCAGCAATGGCGGCGCTGCCGCGCAGCTGCTGCACCTCAGCGATGTGACCCACCAGGTCGAGGTCGAGCAGATGAAGAGCGAGTTCCTGAGCACCGCCGCCCACGAGCTGCGCACCCCCATGGCCAGCATCTACGGCTTCACCGAGCTGCTGCTGATGCGCGAACAACCGCCGGCGCGGCAAAAAGAGATGCTGGCCCGCATTCACCGCCAATGCCAGTCCATGATCGCCATCCTCAACGAGTTGCTGGATCTGGCCCGCATCGAGGCCCGGCGCGGTCAGGACTTCGAGCTCGAGGTGCTGGACTTGCAGGCTCTGGTGCAAGAGGTGGTCGACGATTTCAGCCCGCCCGACGCCCGCGCCCTGCCCGAGCTGAGCCTGCCCAGCCATGGCTGCCGCATCCACGCCGACCGGCAGAAGGTGCAGCAGGTGCTGCGCAATCTGCTATCCAACGCCTACAAGTACTCGCCCGCCGGTGGCCCGGTCGAGCTGAGCCTGAGCATGGCCAGCGCCAGCAGCGATGGGCCGGCCATGGCCGTGCTGGCGGTGCAGGACCATGGCATCGGCATGACCGAGGAGCAGCTCTCGCATGTCACGGAACGCTTTTACCGCGCCGACAAATCAGGCGCCATCCTCGGCACCGGTTTGGGCATGAGCATCGTCAAGGAAATTGTCGAGCTGCACGGCGGCCAGCTGCAGCTGGCCAGCGCGCCAGGCCTTGGCACCACGGCCACCGTGCGCCTGCCCTTGCTGCAGGCTGCGCAACTGGAGCAGGCCTGAACGGCGCGGGACGTGTTTGCTTGCGAACTTTTACAAATGCTCACCGATAGGGCGCTGAGCTGACGCGGAACGGCAGCGCACCTGAGCGCGCAAGCCGGCCTGCGTCCCGAATTGGCACGCCCGGCTCGGGAAGACACAGCTGCCATCGGTGCAGCACGCTCGCGGCGCAGGCCTGCCAGACCCCGGGCTTGGGCTCGCTTCCCCCCGCTTTTCGGGGCTTCACCGAGGGCTTCCCCGGGGTGAAATCGTGTGCTCCGGCACATCGGCCTGCGCGTGATTCGGCCCTGCTCGGTTTACAGTCCTGATTGATTCGACCTGTCCATCCCGCCTCTGTGGGATGAGCGCCCCCTTCATCGACCTGCGAGCCTGATCTACACCGTGGAACCCACCCTGGCCGAGCCGCCTCAGTCCGCCCTTTCGGGCGTGGCGCGCATGCTGGTGCATGCGGGCAAGCTGCAGCCCAAAGCGGCTGAAGACCTGATGCGCCAGGCGCGCGAGAAGAAGACCAGCTTCGTCAATTCGGTGATCGCCGCGGGGCTGGTGAGCCCGGTGGACCTGGCCCACACCCTGTCCACGGCCCTGGCCGTGCCGCTGCTGGACCTGAACGCCATGGATGTTCAGCGCATGCCGCAGAACATCATCGACAACAAGCTGGCCCAGCAGTACCAGGTGGTGGTGCTGGGGCGGCGCGGCAGCCGGCTCTTCATCGGCGGCGCCGACCCGACCGACCAGGACGTAGTCGAGCGCATCAAGTTCGCCACCCAGCTGACGCCCGAGTGGGTGATCGTCGAGCACGACAAACTGACCAAGCTGCTGGCGGGTGCCAGCTCCAGCGCCGCCGAGGCCCTGGAAACCATCACCGGCGGTGATTTCGATTTCGACATTGCCGAAGAAGACAGCGCGCCGCAGGAAACCGCCGCCGAACTGGCCGATGTGGAAGACGCGCCCGTGGTGCGTTTTCTGCAGAAGATGCTGGTGGACGCGATCAATCTGCGCGCGTCTGACCTGCATTTCGAACCCTACGAGTTCCACTACCGCGTGCGCTTCCGCGTGGACGGCGAGCTGCGCGAAATCACCCAGCCACCGATCGCCATCAAGGACAAGCTGGCTTCGCGCATCAAGGTGCTGTCGCGCCTGGACATTGCCGAGCGTCGCGTGCCGCAAGACGGCCGCATGAAGCTGAAGTTCGGCGCCAAAGCCATCGACTTCCGGATCAGCACCTTGCCGACCCTGTTCGGCGAGAAGATCGTGATCCGTATCCTGGACCCGTCCTCGGCCAAGCTGGGCATCGACGCCCTGGGTTACGAAAAGATCGAAAAAGAGCGCCTGCTGGCCGCCATCTCACGCCCCTACGGCATGGTGCTGGTGACCGGCCCGACCGGCTCGGGCAAGACCGTGTCGCTCTACACCTGCCTGAACATCCTGAACCAGCCGGGCGTCAACATCTCGACCGTGGAAGACCCGGCCGAAATCAACCTGCCCGGCATCAACCAGGTCAATGTCAATGACAAGGCGGGCCTGAGCTTCTCGGCCGCGCTGAAGTCTTTCCTGCGCCAGGATCCCGACATCATCATGGTCGGTGAAATCCGCGACCTGGAAACCGCCGACATCGCCATCAAGGCCGCCCAGACCGGCCATATGGTGATGTCCACCCTGCACACCAACGACGCGCCCAAGACCCTGACCCGGCTCTTGAACATGGGCGTGGCCCCGTTCAACATCGCGTCCAGCGTGCTGCTCATCACGGCCCAGCGCCTGGTGCGGCGCCTGTGCGAAAACTGCAAGGCACCGGCCGAATACCCGCGCGAAGCCCTGCTGCGTGCCGGCTTCAAGGAAGAAGAACTGGACGGCAGCTGGAAACAGTACCGCGCCGTGGGCTGCAACAGCTGCAACAGCGGCTACCGCGGCCGGGTGGGCCTCTACCAGGTGATGCCCATCACCGAGGCCATCCAGCGCATCATCCTGGCCGAAGGCACGGCCATGGACATCGCTGCCCAGGCCCAGTCCGAAGGGGTGCGCGATCTGCGTCAGTTCGGCCTGGTCAAGGTTCGCTCGGGCGTGACCACGCTCGAAGAAGTGCTGGCGGCGACCAATGAATAAAGAACCGTTTGCCGCAGGGCAGGAACAAGGACAAGGGCCTGAGGCCAGGAGGTGGTATGGCGACTAGTGCGGCAGCCAAGAGCGCGAGCGAGTTCGTGTTCGAGTGGGAAGGCAAGGACCGCAACGGCAAGATCGTGCGTGGCGAATTGCGCGCCGGGGGCGAGGCCATGGTCAGCGCCACCCTGCGCCGCCAGGGCATCCTGGTCAGCAAGGTCAAGAAGCGCCGCATGAGCGGCGGCAAGGCCATCAAGCAAAAGGACATTGCCATCTTCACCCGCCAGCTGGCCACCATGATGCGGGCCGGCGTGCCCTTGCTGCAGTCTTTCGAAATCGTCGGCCGTGGCAGCACCAACCCGCGCCTGACCCGCTTGCTCAACGACATCAAGCAGGACGTTGAGACCGGCACCAGTCTGTCCAATGCCCTGCGCAAGCAGCCGCTCTACTTCGACGCGCTCTACTGCAATCTGGTCGAGGCCGGCGAAGCCGCCGGTATTCTGGAATCCCTGCTCGACCGCCTGGCCATCTACCAGGAGAAAACGGTCGCCATCAAGAACAAGATCAAGTCCGCCCTGACCTACCCGATCGCCGTGTTTGTGGTCGCTTTTGTCGTGGTGGCCGTGATCATGATCTTCGTCGTGCCGGCGTTCAAGGATGTGTTCAAGAGCTTTGGTGCCGACCTGCCCGCGCCGACGCTGGCCGTGATCGCCATGTCGGAGTTCTTTGTCGCCTACTGGTGGCTGATCTTCGGCAGCATCGGCGGCGGCCTGTATTTCTTCTTCCAGAGCTGGAAACGTTCGGTCAAGATGCAGCACACCATGGACCGGCTGCTGCTGAAGATCCCGGTCTTCGGAGAGCTGCTCTACAAATCGGCCGTGGCCCGCTGGACCCGCACCCTGTCCACCATGTTTGCCGCCGGCGTGCCCTTGGTGGAAGCCTTGGATTCGGTCGGTGGCGCGGCCGGCAATGCCGTGTTTGCCGAAGCGACCGAGAAAATCCAGCGCGATGTCTCCACCGGCACGGCCCTGACCACCTCGATGCAGACCACCGGCATCTTCCCGACCATGGTGATCCAGATGGCCGCCATCGGCGAAGAGTCCGGCTCACTGGACCACATGCTGGGCAAGGCGGCAGAGTTCTTCGAGGACGAGGTCGACGAGGCGGTGGCTGCCCTGTCCAGCCTGATGGAGCCCTTCATCATCGTCATCCTGGGCGGCATCATCGGCGGCATCGTCGTGTCCATGTACCTGCCCATCTTCAAGCTCGGCCAAGTGGTCTGACGACCGTCCGATATGACTCCTGATTACGAATGGTTGTTGAGCCCGGCCATGCTGGGCCTGCTGGGCCTGTGCATCGGCAGCTTTTTGAACGTGGTGATCCACCGCCTGCCCCTGATGATGGAGCGCCAATGGCTGATGGATTCGGCCGCCCAACTCAGCGATGCCGCCGAGCTGAAAAAGGCCGCCGCCTGGAAGCCCGTCGAGGCCGATACGCTGGCCCGCTCCGCTCAGGCCCTGAGTCAGCAGCTCGACAAGTTGCCCCATCTGGGCATCGCCACGCCGCGCTCGCGCTGCCCGCATTGCGGCCACCAACTGGCCTGGCATGAGAACCTGCCGCTGATCGGCTGGCTGCGTCTGGGCGGCAAATGCGCGGCCTGCAAGGCCGCCATCTCCAAGCGCTACCCGCTGATCGAGCTGGCCACCGGCCTGCTGTTCGCCGCCCTGTCCTGGCGCTTCGGCGCCCGGCCCGAGACCCTGCTCTGGTGCGGTTTCGGTGCCACCTTGCTGGCCCTGGCGGCCATCGACTGGGATACCACCCTGCTGCCCGATTCGCTGAACCAGCCCCTGCTCTGGGCCGGCCTGGCGGCTTCCCTGCTGGGCTTGACCGCCCTGCCCTTGAGCTCGGCCTTGACCGGCGCCTTGGTGGGCTACCTCTCGCTCTGGTCCATCTACTGGCTGTTCAAGTTGGTCACGGGCAAGGAGGGCATGGGCTATGGCGACTTCAAGCTGCTGGCCGCCCTCGGTGCCTGGCTGGGTTGGCAGATGATTTTGCCCATCGTGCTGGGCGCCTCGCTGATCGGTGCCATCGTCGGCATTGCCATGAAACTCAACGCACAGCTGCGCGAGGGCCGCTACGTGCCCTTCGGCCCCTTCCTGGCCGGCGGCGGCTTGTTCGTGCTGTTTGCGGGCCAGGAGCGCGTGCTGGGCTGGCTGGGCTGGGCGTGAAGCCGCAGCGGCCGCCTGTGCGCATCGGCCTGACCGGTGGCATCGGCAGCGGCAAGAGCACGGTGGCCGGCTTCTGGGTTGAGGCCGGTGCCGCACTGATTGACACCGACGCCATCTCGCGCGCCTTGACCGCGCCCGGTGGCGCGGCGCTGCCCGCCATTGCCGCCGCCTTTGGCCCGCATGTGGTGAATGCCGATGAAGGCCTGGTGCGCAGCGCCATGCGCGAGTTGGTGTTTGCCGACCCGGCTGCGCGCCAGCGCCTGGAGGCCATCCTTCATCCCATGATCAGCTCCGAGACCGCGCGCGCCGCGGCTGCCGCCTCCAGTGATCTGATCGTTTTCGATGTGCCCCTGCTGGTGGAATCGGGCCGCTGGCGTCAACGCGTCGACCGGGTGCTGGTGGTGGATTGCGCTGAGGCCCTGCAAATCGAGCGCGTCATGCAGCGCTCGGGCTTGAGCCGCGAGGCCGTGCAGGCCGTGCTGAACGCCCAGGCCAGCCGGTCCCAGCGCCGCGCCTGTGCCGATGCCGTGATCCACAACCAGGATCTCGGCTTGAGCGAGCTTCGGGCGCAAGTCCTGACCCTCGCCGCCCGGTGGCGCTGCACAAAATAGGACGCTTGCAGGCGCGATGAAGCGTCGAGCAGCGATGGGCTGTGAAACAATCACGGCCTCGGGTGCGCAGCCGCGCCCCGCTTGCGAGCAACGCTGACCGACAGGGATGGCCGCCTTGGTCCTTTACGAGTACCCATTCAACGAGAGCATCCGCACGATGCTGCGCCTGGAGCATCTGTTCGACCGGCTCGGACAGCTGATGGCGCGCGAAACCCCGCTCGATCACCATTTCGCCCTGGTCACCATTTTCGAGATCATGGACGTGGCCTCTCGGGCCGATCTCAAATCCGACCTGCTCAAGGAGCTGGAACGCCACAAGGTGCAGCTCAACAGCTACCGCGGCAACCCGGCGATTGCCGAGAGCGTGCTCGATGAAGTCATTGCCCGCATCGACCATGCCTTCGACGGCCTCAACAAGCTCTCCGGCAAGGCCGGCCATGTGCTGACCAGCAATGAATGGCTGATGAGCATCCGCAGCCGTATCAGCATCCCGGGCGGCACCTGCGAGTTCGATCTGCCCGCCTACTACACCTGGCAGCAGTTCCTGCCGGCCCGGCGCCGTAACGACCTGATGCAGTGGACGCAAAGCCTGATGCCGCTGGCCGAGGCCTTGCAGGTGCTGCTGGGTCTGCTGCGCGACAGCGGCTCGCCGCACAAGGTGGCGGCCGTGGCCGGCCAGTTCCAGCAAAGCCTGGGCGCCGGCCGGAGCTACCAGCTGCTGCGCATGCGCCTGGACCCCAGCCTGGGCCTCGTACCCGAGATCACCGGCCACCGCCTGATGGTGTCCATCCGCCTGATGCGTCAGGACGAAGAAGGCCGGCTCAAGCCCGCCCACCAGGACGCCAGCTTCGAGCTGACGCTCTGCGCCTGATGCTCGTCCGAGCGCTGTTTTCCGAACCCGACCCGACCATGGACTCCCAAGCCAAGCCCCGCATCGTGCGCTGCCCCCAATGCGGAGGCGATTCGATCTTTGCCCCCAGCAACAGCTGGCGGCCTTTTTGCAGCCATCGCTGCCGTCAGATCGACTTGGGCGCCTGGGCCAATGAGGAATTCCGCGTGGCAGCCAGCCCGCCGGTCGAGGACGACTCCCTACCTCACTGAGCCACGGGGCTGAGCAGGCCGCGCGCCTGCAGCTCCTCGCGCGCCTGTTCCGGCGTGCGGAACAGCAGGGTCTGCCAGCCCAGGGCCTGGGCTGCCTCGATATTGGCCGGATGGTCATCGAGGAAGAGGCAGCTCTGCGGGCTCACGCCAAACTGGCGGCAAGCCAGATCAAAGATCTCCGCACGCGGCTTGGACACCTTGACCCGGCCGGAGAACACGCCCTGCTCGAACCACTGCGCCAGCGGCTGGCTGCGCTCCAGATGGTCGGCATAGGGCTCGGGCATATTGGACAAGAAGAACAGGCGGTGGCCGGCCTGCTTCAGCGCTTCGATCAAGGCCACGGTACCCGCCTGGGCCTGCAACTCATCGGGCACGGCCGCCACCACCTGCGCCACCTCATCGGCCGGCCAGCCAGTACGCGCGGCGATGCGCGCAATCACCGTCGGCGCATCGATCAGGCCCTGATCAAACGCGCCCCAGTCGCCGCCGTAGTTCTCGAAGAACTCGGCCGCGACGGCCGCGCCTTGAATCTCGTCCGCCACACGCTGCGGCCAGACGCGGGCCAGAAAGCTGGGCGGGTGCCAGCGGAACACAACGCCGCCGAAGTCAAAAACAATGTTCACGGCTTCACTCGGACAAGAGGTGTTGCAGCAGGCCGGCGGTCGAGCCATCCAGCCCGGCAGCATCGCCGCTGCTCAGGCGCGGCAGCAGGCTGTTGCACAGAGCTTTGCCCAGCTCCACGCCCCACTGATCGAAGCTGTTGATGCCCCAGAGCGCACCGCTGACGAAGACACGGTGCTCGTAGAGGGCGATCAAGGCGCCCAGCGATGACGGAGTCAGGCGATCCAACAGCAGGGTGGTGCTGGGACGGTTGCCGGGGAAGCTGCGGTGGCGGGCCACGGTGGCCGGGTCGAGTTCGGCCGAGGCCGTCGGTGCTTTCTCGCCCAGGGCTTCCTCGAAGCTCTTGCCCTGCATCAGGGCCTGGGACTGGGCCAGGCAGTTGGCCAGCAGCTTGCGGTGCTGGTCTTGCAGGCAGGCCTCCAGATCACCCGCCACATGGGCACCGAAGTTCGGGCGCTTCACGGCGATGAACTCGACCGGAATCACATCCGTGCCCTGGTGCAGCATCTGGAAGTAGGCGTGCTGCCCATTGGTGCCCGCCTCGCCCCAGACCACCGGGCTGGTGCCGTAGGGCAAGGCCTGACCCTGCAGGTCCACGCCCTTGCCATTGCTTTCCATCTCCAGCTGCTGCAGGTACGCCGGCAGGCGGCGCAGGCCCTGGTGGTAAGGCGCCACGCTGCGACTGCTGAAGCCGTGGAAGTTGCGGTACCAAAGATCCAGCACACCGAGCAGCACCGGCAGATTGCGCTCCAGCGGCGCCTCGGCGAAATGGCGGTCCATGGCATGGGCACCGGCCAGCAGGGCGCGGAAGTTCTCTGCGCCGATGGCGATGGCGATCGGCAGGCCGATCACCGACCACAGCGAGTAGCGGCCGCCGACCCAATCCCAGAAGCCGAAGGCCGTGGTGATGCCAAAAGCCGCAGCGGCCGCGGTGTTGCTGCTGGTGGCGACGAAGTGGCGCGCCACGTCCGTGCCGCCGGCGGCCAGGAACCAGGTCCGCGCCGCCAGGGCATTGGCCAGGGTCTCTTGGGTGGTGAAGGTCTTGGAGGCGATCACGAACAGCGTGGTCGCCGGATTCAGCTGGGGCAGCAGCGGCGCCAGGTCATGGCCATCGACATTGGAGACGAAATGCAGCTTCAGCCCCGGCTGGGTGTAGGCCTGCAAGGCACCCACCACCATGGCCGGGCCGAGGTCGCTGCCGCCGATGCCGATGTGCACCACATCGCGGATGCCGCTGATGGCCGTGTCACGCACGCCTTCGGCAAAAGCCAGCATGCGGCTCAGCGAGGCCTGCACCTCGTCGCTGTGCAAGCCCTGGCCGGCGGGCGCGCGCAGGGCCGTGTGCAGCACAGCGCGGCCTTCGGTCAGATTGACCGGCGCGCCAGCCAGCAGCGCATCGCGTTGGGCCTCCAGGCCGCAATCGCGCGCCAGCTGCAGCAGCAGCTGCAAGGTCGGCGCGTCGATGCGGTTCTTGGACAGATCGGCAAACACCTCGGGTGCTTGCAGCGACCAGGCCTCAAAACGCGCCGGCTCGGCCGCAAAGGCCTGGCGCAGATCGAAATGCTGGCCGCTCGCCTGATAACGCTCAGTCAGAGCGGCCCAGGCCGGGCTTTGGTCACAACGCAGATGCGGTGCTGGGGACATCTTCAACTCGCGATCATCTGATCCAGTTTGGCCGAGTCAATGGCAAACAGGCGGATGCCTTCGGCCAGCTTCTCGGTGGCCATGGCATCCTGGTTGAGGGCAAAGCGGAAACCCGCTTCGTCGTAGGAAACAGCAGCAATGTCGGCGGCGCGCGCGGCCTCGGCATCCAGGGCGCGCGGCAGGGGCGCATCCAGGGCCTGGAGCTGGCTCAGCAGATCGGGGCTGATGGTCAGCAGATCGCAGCCGGCCAGGGCCTGGATCTGGCCCACATTGCGGAAGCTCGCACCCATGACCTCGGTCTGGATGCCGTGCTTCTTGAAGTAGTTGTAGATCTGGGCGACCGACTTGACGCCCGGATCGTTGGCACCGGCCTGGGCGGCTTCGTCCCAGGCGGCACCGGCGCTCTTCTTGTACCAGTCGTAAATGCGGCCGACGAAGGGCGAGATCAGCTGGATGCCGGCCGCGCCGCAGGCCACGGCCTGGCAGAAGGAGAACAGCAGGGTCAGATTGCAGTGGATGCCTTCGCGCTCGAGTTCGGCGGCGGCCTGGATGCCTTCCCAGGTGGCGGCGATCTTGATCAGCACGCGCTCACGGCCGATGCCGGCGGCTTCGTACAAGGCCATGATGCGGCGCGCGCGGGCCACGGTGGCGACGCGGTCAAAGCTCAGACGGGCATCGACTTCGGTCGACACGCGGCCCGGCACGACCTTGAGGATCTCCAGACCGAAACGCACCAGCACCTGGTCGACGATCTCGTCCAGCGGCTTGCCTTGGTGGGCGGCGACGGTGTCCTTGAGCAGGGGCGCGTAATCGGCCGACTGCACCGCTTTCAGGATCAGCGAGGGGTTGGTGGTCGCGTCGCGCGGTGCGAACTGGGCCAGCTGCAGAAAGTTGCCGGTGTCGGCGACGACGGTGGTCAGGGACTTGAGTTGATCGAGCTGGTTCACGGGGCACTCCAAAAAGCGGTTCAAACCTCCATTAGAACCGCTCTTGCGCAGTCCCTGTCGCAGCAAGCCTGAGCCTCGGTTACAGCCGCACTTGAGAGCAAACCCCCATGAGCGCCGTAAAAAAGGCCGGCTGCATTGACCGAATTACGAAACTCATGCATCATAATTCCAGAAACTTTGTTACATCAAGGGTTCATTTTTTCGATGAACCGCAACAGGGCCCATCTCATGTCTTTCGATCTCGTTTTCTTCGGCGGCACTGGCGACCTGACCTGGCGCAAGCTCATGCCCGCCCTGTTCCAGGCCTTCCGCCACGGCAAGCTGCCGGCCGGCGGCCGCATTCTGGCCGTGGCCCGTGACGAGATGAGTGACGAGCGTTACCGCGAATGGCTGAAGGAGCGCTTCCGCGAGGTGGACGGCTCCAAGCGCCCGAACGAGGAAGAGTTCGAGCGCTTCGCCGCCCTGCTGCACTACCGCCGCATGGACCTGTCCCAGCCCGAGCACTACCAGCGCCTCAAGGACTGGTTGGACGAGCGCAGTGCCGACACCGTGGTGCTCTACCTGGCCACCAGTCCGCATCTCTTCACCCAGATCTGCCAACAGCTCGGCGAAGCCGGCCTGAACCACGAGCGCGTGCGCGTGGTGCTCGAAAAACCCCTGGGCCACGACCTGGCCAGCGCCCAAGAGATCAACGCCGTGGTGCGCTCGGTCTTCAAGGAAAGCCAGGCCTTCCGCATCGACCATTACCTGGGCAAGCCCTCGGTGCAGAACCTCTCGGCCCTGCGCTTCGGCAACGCCTTGTTCGAACCGCTGTGGCGCCGCGAGAGCATCGCCAACATCCAGATCACCCTGGCCGAAGAGCTGGGCGTGGGCACGCGGGGCGCCTTCTACGACGGCACCGGCGCGCTGCGCGACATGATTCAGAACCATGCCCTGCAGCTGCTGACCATGATTGCCATGGAGCCGCCCTCGACCAACGATGCCGATGCCATCCGCGACGAAAAGCTCAAGGTGCTGCGCTCGCTCAAGCCCTTCACGCCGGAGAGCGTGGCCCGCGATGTGGTGCGCGGCCAGTACCGCGCCGGCACGGTGGGCGGCGTGGCCGTACCCGGTTATCTGGACGAAGCCAAGGTGCCGGCCGACAGCCACTGCGAAACCTTTGTCGCCCTGCGCACCGAAGTGCAGAACTGGCGCTGGGCCGGCGTGCCCTTCTACCTGCGCACCGGCAAGCGCCTGGCGGCCCGTGACGCGCAAATCGTCATCAACTTCCGCCCGGTGCCTCACCCCATCTTCCCGGGCACCAACCAGGCCAACCGTCTGGTGATCAAGCTGCAACCGGAAGACGGCCTGGAGCTGCAACTGCTGGCCGCCAAGGGCGGCGCGCATGGCGAGGCCCTGTCGCCCGTGTCGCTGGACCTGGACTTCGACAAGGCCTTCGCCACCAACCGGGTCGGCGCCTACGAGCGCCTGCTGCTGGACGCCATCGCCGGCCGCCTGAACCTGTTCGTGCGCAGCGATGAGCAAGAGCAAGCTTGGCGCTGGGTCGAGCCCATCCTCGACGCCTGGAAGCAGGACAGCAACGGCCCCCGCCCCTACACCGCGGGCTCCTGGGGCCCGGCCGCCGCCAGTGCCTTGGTGGCGCGCGACGGCTTCACTTGGTCTGAGGAAGCATGAGTATTCTCGAACGCGTCAAGGCCGCCCTACCGGCCCTGCCGCCGGCCGAACAGCGGGTGGCCAAGCTGCTGCTGGGCGACGCACGGGCCTTTGCCAATCTGCCGGTCAGCGAACTGGCGGACCGGGCCCATGTGTCCAAGCCCACCGTGGTGCGCTTTTGCCGCAGCGTGGGCTATGACGGCCTGACCGATTTCAAGCGCAAGCTGGCGGGCAGCGTCAACGAAGGCGTGCCCTTTGTGCACCGCGCGGTGGACGAGGACGAGAAGCCCGGTGACCTGATCGTCAAGGTGGTGGACAACGCGGTCGCTGCCTTGCTGCACTACCGCAACGACGCGGCCAGCCATGCGTTTGAATGCGCCATCAATGCCTTGGCCGAAGCGGCCCGCAACCAGCGCCGCATCGAGTTCTACGGCGTAGGCAACTCCGGCATCGTGGCCCAGGATGCCCAGCACAAGTTTTTCCGCCTCGGTATCAATACCGCCGCCTGCAGCGACGGCCATGTGCAGCTGATGAGTGCGACCATGCTGCAGCCGGGCGATTGTGCCGTCATCATCAGCAATTCCGGCCGCAGCCGTGACCTGCTCGATGCGGCAGAGATCGCGCGCAAAAAGGGCGCGACCACCATCATCATCACCGCCAGTGGTTCGCCCCTGGCGCAGCTGGGTCTGAGCCCGGGCCAGGTCTTGCTGGCAGTGGACCACCCCGAGGACTATGACCGTTACAGCCCCATGGTGTCGCGCCTGCTGCACCTGACCGCGGTGGACATTCTGACCACTGGCGTGGCCCTGCGCCTGGGCGCCGACCTGCGACCCATGCTGCAGGAGATCAAGCGCAATCTGCGCGGCAAACGCTACATCAGCTGAACGACCGAAACGCTGGACGGGAGCCCGGCGCGCCGTTGGGCATCGTCAAGCAGCGGCGGCGGGCACCAACTCAGGCCAGAGCAGCTCGGCCACGCCGTAAACCCGGGCCAACTCTTGCAGCTTGGCCGGCACCTCATGCAGGCGCAGCTTCAGGCCTTCAGCCTGGCACAGGCGTGCGGCGCTGATCAGCAGGGTCAGCACGGCCGAATCGAAATGTTGCAAATCCGCGAGGCTGAGGTTCAGCTCGCGGGCCGCCGCGCTGCGCAGCTGCGCGCACTCGGCGCGCAGGCTCTGCTGCAGGCCCGGCCACAGCGCACCGGCTTCACTCAAGCCCACCGACGCAGGCAGCTTGAGCATGGAGGGCGTGGAGCTCACCGTTCCGCGCCTCAGGCCTTGCCGCCAGCGGCCGCAGCCTTCTGGTTGCGCTCGGCCAGGGCCTTGATCAGGCCATCGATGCCGTTTGCGCCGATCTCTTGCGAGAAGCTGTTGCGGTATTGATCGGCCAACCAGATGCCCAGCACATTGACGTCGTAGATCTTCCAGACGGCGCCGGATTTTTCCAGGCGGTAGTCGAGCTGGATCGGATCGCCCTTGCCACGGATCTCGGTTTTGACCACCACCTCGGTGTCGCTGGGCGAGGCGCGCAGCGGACGCAGGGCGATGGTCTGGTCCTTGACCTGGGTCAGCGCGCCAGCATAGGTGCGCACCAGCAAGGTCTTGAATTCATCCTGCAGGCGCTGCTGCTGCTCGGGTGTGGCCTGGCGCCAGAAGCGGCCCACGGCCGACGAGGTCATGCGCTGGAAATTGACATGCGGCATGACCTTGCCGTCGACCAGATTGATGATCTTCTGCAGATCGCCGGCCTGGATGGCCTTGTCGCTCTTGACCGTTTCCAGCGTCTCCAGCGAGAGCTGGCGGATCAAGGTGTCCGGCGCGCTGGCATCGGCCGCCCAGGCGGTTTGCAGCGGCAGGGCGGCGGAAAAAGCACAAGCGGCAGCCAGCAGGCTGCGCAGAACCAGGCGTTTGGTGGCGATCATTCTGGCGGTTCCTTTCAATCTCGGAGGGGCTGGGCGTTCAGGCGATAGACCAACAACGCGCCAGCCGACGTTCGGTTCACCGCCCCGGCACATATCAACAAGGCCCGGGGCGAACAAGCGCAAGCCCGATCAGGGGCCGGCTTGCGGACTGGAGGCCGGCACGGCCGGCGTTTCCGGGGTCAGCACCTCGTACTCGTCGTCATTGCCGAAGCTGCCGCGGCGCTGCAGGTAGGCATCACGGATGAAGGTGTACTTGTCGAGCGCGATACCGTCCAGCATCTCGCCGGCGCGCAGGAAGTTGGCGCGGGCGTTGATCAGTTGCAAGGCGGTCAGTGCGGTCTTGCTGTAACCATCCTTGACCACGAGGGTGGGCGAGGTGGCGATGCGATCAAACGGCAGGGCCAGGGTGTCCCGCACCGAAGACGGGCCGAAGATGGGCCAGACGATGTAGGCACCCGTGCCCGTGCCCCAGACACCAAAGGTCTTGCCCAGGTCTTCGCTCTTGCGCTCCAGACCCACCTCGGTGGAGATGTCGATCAAGCCGGCAAAGCCCAGCGTGGAGTTGACGGCAAAGCGCATGCCCTGCTCCACACTGGCCTTGAAGCGGCCCTGCAGCAGCAGGTTCACCGCCGACCAGGCGTCGCCGATATTGCCGAAGAAATTGTCAGTGGCCAGGCGTACCGGCGCCGGCACGATATCGCTGTACAGCGTGGCCACGGGCTTGAGCACATTGGCGTCCAGCGACTCGTTGAAATTGAAGACCTTGCGGTTCCAGTTTTCCCAGGGATCGAGCTTTTGGCCCGGCGCGCCCGGGCCGCGCAGGCTGGCGCAGCCGCTCAGCACGAGGATGCTCAGCACCAACAGGACACGGCGCCAGGAGCGGTCCATCCTGGCACTCATGGTTTGGCCCCGCCAGCCGGCGTGCCGGAATCGGCGGCCTTGTTGTAGAGGAACTGGCCGATCAGGTTTTCCAGCACCACGGCCGATTGCGTCTGGCTGATGTTGTCGCCGGCGGCCAGGTTCTTCTCGTCGGCACCGGCTTCAAGACCGATGTACTGTTCGCCGAGCAGGCCGGCCGTCAGGATCTTGGCCGAACTGTCCTTGGGGAAGACCACGTTCTTGTAGAGCTTCATCACCACCTTGGCCTGGAAGCTCTTGTCGTCGAAGGTGATGGATTCCACCCGGCCGATCACCACGCCGGCGCTCTTGACCGCGGCGCGGGCCTTGAGGCCACCGATATTGTCGAACTTGGCCGTGACCTGGTAGGTCTCGTCAAAGTTCAGGCTCAGCAGGTTGCCGGCTTTGAGCGCCAGGAACAGCAGCGCAGCGCCGCCCAACAGCACAAAGAAACCCACCCATGCGTCACGCCTTGAGGCTTGCATCCTCTACCCCTACAAATCAAATCGAGAACATCATCGCGGTCAGCACAAAGTCCAGTGCCAGCACCGCCAACGACGACATCACCACCGTGCGTGTGGTGGCCTGCGCCACGCCATCAGGCGTGGGCTTGCAGGCATAACCCTGCAACAAGGCCACAAAGGTCACGGTGACACCAAAAACCAGACTCTTCACGACGCCATTGCCCACATCGGCCCAGACATCCACGCCGCCCTGCATCTGCGACCAGAAGGCACCGGCATCAATGCCGATCAGAGGCACGGCCACCAGCCAGCCACCGATGATGCCAATGGCCGAGAACAGCGCCGCCAGCAAGGGCATGGCGATGAAGCCACCCCAGAAGCGCGGCGCCAGCACGCGGGTCAATGGGTCCACGGCCATCATCTCCATGGCGGTGAGCTGCTCGCCGGCCTTCATCAAGCCGATCTCGGCCGTCAGCGAGGTGCCGGCACGGCCGGCAAACAAAAGCGCCGCCACCACCGGGCCCAACTCGCGCACCAAGCTCAAAGCCACCAGCAGGCCCACGGCCTCGGCGGAGCCATAGCGTTGCAAGGTGTAATAGCCCTGCAGCGCCAGCACAAAGCCGACAAACAGGCCCGAGACGCCGATCAGCGACAGCGATCGATTGCCCAAGAAGTAAATCTGCTCGCGCACCAGAGAGAAGCGCAACAAGGCCGCCGGCGTGCGCGCCAGCAGCTGGAAAAACAGGTGGGTGCTGGAACCCAGGTCGATCAGCTGCTGCCGCATGCCACGGCCGACACGGGCCGAAAACTGTGTGAGGCTCGCGATCATGCCGCCACCCCCAGGCCAAAGTCCTGGCCCACCGGGCAGGCCGGCTGATGAAAGCGCACCGGACCATCGGCATGGGCACCGACGAACTGCTGCACCAGCGGATCGCTGCTGTGGCGCAGCTCATCCGGCGTGCCTTGGGCGACCACGCGGCCATTCGCAATCATGGCCACCTCGTCAGCAATCGCAAAGGTTTCATGCAAATCATGGGACACGATGATGCTGCTGAGCCCCAGAGCATCGTTCAAATCGCGGATCAAGCGAGCCGCCACGCCGAGCGAAATCGGGTCCAGGCCAGCGAAAGGCTCGTCGTACAGCACCAGGTCTGGATCCAGAGCAATCGCACGCGCCAGGGCGACGCGGCGCGCCATGCCGCCGGAAATCTCAGAGGGCAAGAGATCTCGCGCGCCACGCAGGCCCACCGCATTGAGCTTCATCAGCACCAGATCGCGGATCATGGCTTCGGGCAGCTTGGTGTGCTCGCGCAGCGGGAAGGCCACGTTCTCGAACACACTCAGATCGGTGAACAAGGCGCCGAACTGGAAGAGCATGCCCATGCGACGCCGCACAGCGTACAGCCCATCGAGATCCAGGCCTGCCAGATCGACACCATCAAACAGCACTTGGCCCGAGATTGGCTTGATCTGCCGGCCCAGCAGGCGCAAGACCGTGGTCTTGCCACCGCCGCTGGTGCCGATCAGGGCCAAGACC
The DNA here is from genome assembly GCA_002255955.1 of Burkholderiales bacterium PBB2. Taxonomy (GTDB): domain Bacteria; phylum Pseudomonadota; class Gammaproteobacteria; order Burkholderiales; family Burkholderiaceae_C; genus Paucibacter_A. Next base: position 156,926 of record NKIM01000001.1, read on the forward strand.
TTGCCGCGCGGGATGCGCAGATTCACGCGCTCCAGGATCACCCGGTCGCCATAACCGCAGCTGACATCGCGCAATTCAATCAGAGGCGTTTCGGACGCGGCAATGGAAGTGGATGAATAAGGGGCCATGAGCCTTGGCTGGGCGGGCCAGGGCCCGTTTTTGACAAAGATCACATCATAGGGGAAACACCGATCGCGCACCGAGCCGCCGAGAAGAGCCCCAAATACTTCACATTTCCGGGCCTGAGCCCGACCAGCGCGAGGGACAGTCTGATAGGCGGCTACACAAGCGAAAACCAGCGGCCGAAAATCAATTCCAACCAGGAGCACCCCATGTCAGCACGCGTCACCTCTTCTCAATCACGTCCAGCTCAGGGCTTCACCCTGATTGAAGTGATGGTGACCGTGGCCATCATCGGCATCCTTGCGGCCGTGGCCCTGCCGTCCTACCAGGCCTATGTGGTGCGCGGCAAGATCCCCGAAGCCACCGCCGGCCTGGCCACGCGGCAGGTGCGCCTGGAACAGTTCTTTCTGGACCGCCGCACCTATGTGGGCGCACCGGATTGCAACTCCGACGCCACCAGCAGCAAGTACTTCACCTTCTCTTGCTCTGCGTCCAGTGCCACGGCCTTCACTCTGCGCGCCGTGGGCAAAGACAGCATGGCCGGCTTCACCTACACCATCAACGAAGCCGGAGTGAAGACCAGTGCGGCCCTGCCCACAGGCTGGACCACACCCAGCCCCAACACCTGCTGGGCGACCAAGAAGGACGGATCATGCTGACAAAGCCTTCGGCGCTCGGGGACCGAGCCTCGCTGCAGGCCGGCGTGACGCTGATCGAACTGATCGTGAGCTTGGTCTTGGTCGGTATCTTTCTGGCCATGGCAGCGCCGAGCTTCTCCACCTGGCTGCAGAACAGTCGGATTCGCAACACCGCCACCTCCTTGAGCGCAGGCATTCAACTGGCCAAAGGCGAAGCGGTGGCACGCAACACAGCGGTGCGCTTCCAGCTCACCACCAGCTTGACCAATACCTGCGCCCTGAGCACCAGCGGCACCAACTGGGTGATCAACGTGATCGGCGCCAACACGGCGGCCGACTCGGTGGCCAACCGCTGCGCTTCAGCGCCTTCGGACACGGTCCAGCCCCGCATCCTGCACACCAAGCCGAGCAACGATGGCAATGGCACCGTTCAGATTGCCGCCAACGCGAGTTCGGTCACCTTCAACAGCCTGGGCAAGCCCACCCCCACGCCCAACGCTGCCATCGTTCTGGACGTCAGCAACAGCGCTGCGGGCTCCTGCGGCACAGACGGTGACGCCGTTTGCCTGCGCATCGTGATCACGCCTTCGGGACAGGTACGCATGTGCAACCCCAGCCTTCCCAGCGGCGATGTTCAGGCCTGCTGAACGGGAGTCCCCCATGACTGTCTTCCAGACCCCGAGCCCAAAGTCCAGAGCACGCAGTCCGGGCCGCCCTCATGGGCTCCGAGGCTTCATGATGCTGGAGGTGCTGGTTGCCTTGCTCGTGTTCGCGCTCGGAGTCCTGGGCTTGGTCGGCCTGCAAGCCACGGCGGTCAAACAGGCCGGGCAGGCCAAGTACCGCTCGGATGCTGCCCTGCTGGCCAATCAGCTGATCGGCAGCATGTGGGTGGGCAATCGCAATTTGGCCGAGCTGCAGGCCGAGTACAGCAGCGCCGACGAAGGCGCCGGCTACAAGCTCTGGCTGGAAAAGGTCAGCGCCACCCTGCCCGGTGTGGCTGACCACCCGCCGACCGTCACTTTCACGCAAGTCAATCCTCTGCCGGCCTTGGCCGGCCGGCCGGCCGGTGGCCCGGTCCTGACACCCAGCCTGCGGGTCACCATCACCGTCAAGTGGGCGGCGCCCGGCGAGAACCTGGGCAGCACCCCCCACAACCTGGTCATGATCAGCCAGCTGAAGTGATCGGAACCCTTATGAAATCGACAAACCTTCAGCGCCCGGTGGGCCATCCGCAGAACGGCTTCAGCCTCATCGAGCTCTTGGTGGGCGTGGTGCTGGGCATGATCGCCGTGATCGTGGTGATGCAAGTGTTCTCCCTGTCCGAGCGGGGCCAGCGCAGCGCCACCAGCGGCGACGAAGCGCAGACCAATGGCGCCATCGCAGCCACCGAACTTCAACGCAATATTCGCCAGAGCGGGCACGGCGCCGCCAATCTGTTGCTGGCCGGATGCAGCCTGACCTTGCCAGGCGGACGAGTGCTCTCTGGACTGGGCCCGGTCACCATCAACCACGCCAGCATCCCTGCGGGCGACAGTGGAAGTGACACCCTGCTCGTGGTGTTCAGCAATGGCAACGGGGCACCCGAAGGCGACCGCATCATCGCAGAGCCGAACGCTCTGACCTACACCGTCGCCAACGCCACTGCTTTCAACATCAACGACATGGTGATCGCAGCCAACCAAGTTCGCCCCACACCTTGCAACTTGCTACTGGACCGTGTCAGCGCCGCGCCTGTCGGCGCCAACGTCACGGTCGCCGTTGGCGCAGTCGGCTTGCAAGACACCTTGTTCAACTGGGGCTTGGCGCCCAAGGTATTGGCCTATGCCGTGCGCAACGGTCGGCTGACCCAGTGCGACTACATGGTCAACGACTGCAGCAGCGAGGCCGCCCAAGTCTGGGTGGAGATCATCGATAACGTGGTCAATCTGCGCGCCCAGTATGGTCGCGACACTTCCGCGGCGCCCATGGACGGGATCGTGGACCTTTTCGATCAAACCACGCCAGCCACTGCGTGCCAATGGGCCCGGATGTCAGCGGTCCGCCTGGCCATCACCACGGTCAGCGGTCAACTTGAAAAGACCATCGTGACCGACAGTGGCAACGCCCCCCGCTGGGCGGGAACTGAAGAGGCGCCCATCGACCTTTCCGCCGAGAACCTGTGGCAGTACTACCGCTACAAGGTGTTCGAGGCCATCGTGCCGCTGCGCAATCTGGCCTGGCAAGGAGCGGTCGCAACATGTTGAAGCCTCGCCGCCTCATTGCTGCCCCTGCCCCGCGCTACGCGCCAGGGCGCGGCAGGCACCAGCAAGGCATTGTCCTGATGCTGGCCATCGTGGTCCTGGTCATCATGTCCCTGGCTGCGGTCGGCTTGATGCGCTCCATGCTGAGCAGCAACAAGGTCGCAGGCAACCTGGCATTTCAACAGTCAGCCATCCAATCGGCAGACATCGGCATCGAAAGCGCCGTAGCCTGGTTGGAGCAAAACAACTTCGGCACCAATCTGCACAACAACATCACCATCGCTGCCGGCCGCCCCGTCGGCTACCTCGCTCTGCGCCAGGACCCGGCCGCCAATCAGAGCTGGGAGATCTTTTGGAATGCTGTACTGATCCCCAGCAACACTGTGACCACCTTGGCCGCCGACACAGCCGGCAACACGGTCTCCTTTGTGATTCAACGTTTATGCAACGGCCAGGGAGCGCCGACATCCGGCATCAGCTGCGAGTCCCCCCCCTCCACAGACCCTGGCGAAGGCACCAGCAAGCAAGCTGCAGGCGGAACGCCCATCGGCATACCCAACCAACGTTACTACCGGATCACTGTCCGTGTTGTAGGCCCCCGCAGCACGATTGGCTTTGTCCAAGCCATCGTGGCGCTTTGAGGTGGGCGTGGCTACGCCGGCACTTCATCTGAGTACAAATCTGGAGTTCCCCATGAACAGCAAGCACCGCCTTTTCGCCCTTTGGCTCGGCACGGCCGCTCTGCAGCTGTCCTCAGCTGTGCAAGCGGCTGTCACTGATATTGCAAGCACCCCGCTGGTCGTAGCCTCGCCAAATGCGGTGCAGCCCAACCTTATGTTTGTGCTGGATGACTCTGGCTCCATGGGCTTTGACTTCATGCCAGATCATGTCAACGGAGACAACAACCCTGATCCGCAGCTGTGCCGTTCCGCCGGGGCGAGTCCCACCAACAGCGGCAGCTTCGGCAACACGTGTTGCCAAGGTGGGGATAGCGGTGAGGCCTGCTGGCGAGATGCTCCACCGTTTGGGACCCGCCGCGGCCACCCTCCATTCTTGAGTGCGAGCTTCAACAGCATGGCGTACAACCCTGCCATTCGCTACACGCCGCCCATGGGCGCCAACGGCATCAGCTGGGCCAGCATGACTTCGGCCAACACCTCGGGTTGGACCTCAGTGGCCAACGATGGATTCGGCATCCAAAACACTTACAACATCAATCTACTCACGCAGTTCCCCGATACGGAATGGTGCACCGACACCAGCTACTCTGATTGCCTGCGCAACGGCAACTATGTACTGCCAGGCATGGTGAACAACAAGAGCTACACCGTTTTCAACGCCACGACAGCTTCAGGCAACGGTTTTAAAGCCACAGGTGCGCCTGACAACCCCGGTACGGCAGCACAAACCTGGGGGCCGCACTATTACTTGATCAATGCAGCTGAGTACTGCGACCATATCAATCTGCGAAATTGCCAAAACACGGCAACCGCCATCTTCAAGCACCCAGCACCTGTGCGCTGGTGTGACAGTGACGCCAACGCGCGCGCAGCCACGCCAGCTGTGGGTTCATGTCAAGCCGTGCGCAGCAACAATTATCCCGAAGCTCGTTATCCAACCAAGTTTTTTACCGCGGGCACCAACGGCACCCCAGCCACACCTGAGGTACGAGCAAGTACATCCTTGACGATCAACACCATTTCCACCAATGGTGGCAACAACTGCCTTGTTTCGATCACCTCACTTCGCGCGGGGTCGATCCAACTCCTCTCGGCAGCCACTAGCTCGGAATCGAATCGCGGCAACCTGGCCGCTTCACTGACTGCACGAATCAATGCCGGCAGTTCAGGCTACTACGCCAGCCAAACCAACCGGACCGTCACCATCACGGCGCCAGCTGGTGTCACCTCACCAGGTGTGATCAGCTGGAGCAAAACGCCCAGCACTTGCAACCTGACGATCAGCCCCGGCACACCCACCTTTTCAGGCTATCAAGCCCCCGTAGCGGGAACCCCTGGAGTACCCGGCGGATACCCGGGCAGCTTCGAGCGCGTTGATATCGTGCCGGGCCGTACCAGCTACCCCAAGCTATCCAACAGTCGCAGCGACTGCGCGGGTGCCACGAGCTGCAGCTATGCCGAAGAGATGACCAACTTCGCCAACTGGTGGACCTACTACCGCACCCGCATGCAAATGATGAAGTCCTCGACCAGCCAAGCCTTCTCTGCTGTGTCAAGCAACTTCCGCGTTGGCTATCTGAGCATCAACAACAGCCAGGGCAATGCCTACTTAAATCAGGCCACGTTCAGCGGCACGGCCAAGTCCGACTGGTACTCCCGACTGTTCAATGCGTACCCCTACTACTCCACACCTTTGCGTCGAGCCCTGAACACAGTCGGGCGCCTCTATGCCGGCAAGCAAACGGGCAGTTTGAACGGTACCACTGTGGTTGATCCAGTCCAATACTCCTGCCAACGCAATTACACGGTGCTGTCCACCGACGGTTTCTGGAACGAAAGCGTCACCCTCACCCAATTGGATGGCACGGCTCTGGGTGACCAGGATGGCAGCTTGGCACGCCCGCAAAAGGACGGCAATGCCGTCTCCAACACCCTGGCTGATGTGGCGGCCTACTACTACAAGGCTGACCTCCGAACCGGCACCGACGGTTCCGCCGAGTGCACCAGTGGCTCCGGCACCAACGCCGATGTGTGCGGCAATGGCACCGTCAACGCTCAACAACGAATGGTGACCTTCACCCTAGGACTGGGCGCCTCGGGCTATATGCAGTACCAGTCCGACTATCTGCGCGCTACCAATGGCGACTATTTCTCGGTCGCACAAGGCAGCAGCCCCAATGCCGCCGGCGGTGTCTGCACCTGGCAATCCGGTGGCGAATGCACATGGCCAACCCCGGTCAGCAATACCCTGACCACCATCGATGACCTCTGGCACGCTGCGGTCAATGGCGGTGGAACTTACTTCAGCGCCAGCAATCCGCAAGCCTTGTACAGCGGCTTGCAGTCGGCACTCAGCAATATTGCTGCTCAAGCAAGCTCATCCGCCGCAGCGACAGCCAGCAACCCCAATGTCTCCTCCGGTGACAACCAGATCTTTGTCTCCAACTTCATGTCTGGACAATGGACGGGGCAGATTTGGTCCAGGCGAATTGACCTGTCCGACGGAACGACCAGCACTGTTGACTGGACGGCCGCGAGCCAACTCGACAGCAACAGCAGCCGCAACATCTACATGTTCAGCGCTGCCAGCGACAACCGTCGCGCTGAGTTCAACTGGAGCAATCTCAGTACCAGCCAAAAGGCCTACTTCAACCTGGCCACTTTGACCGCCTCTGGTAACAACCTGATCCAGTTCTGCACCTCGGGTGACTATTGCCTGAGCAGCAGCGATCAAAGCACCGCAGCAGGTCAGCGTCTGGTGGACTATTTGCGCGGCGCTCGCGGCGACGAGGGCCCTTTGTCCGAACCCAACAAGTTCTTCCGGCAGCGTGTGAATCTGCTGGGGGACATCGTCAACTCCGAAGCGGTGTACGTGAAGAAACCCTTGGTCAACTACAACGATGACGGCTTCGCTGCACACAAGGCCACCATGGCCTCGCGCGATGGCATGGTCTACGTGGGCGCCAACGACGGCATGTTGCATGCATTCCATGCTGGAACCGGCGCTGAGATTTGGGCCTATGTGCCAACTGCAGTAATCCCAAAGCTCTACAAGCTGGCTGACAAGAGCTACGGCAACAAGCACGAGTACTACGTCGACGGCAGCCCTGTTGTTCAGGAAGTCAAGATCGGCAGCGAGTGGCGCACCGTGCTGGTCAGCGGCCTGGGCGCAGGGGGCCGGGCCTACTTCGCCATCGACATCACCTCTCCCACAGATCCGAAGCCGCTGTGGGAGTTCACGCACGACAACTTGGGCTACACCTTCGGCAAGGCCGAAATCAGCAAGCTGACCGACGGCAGTTGGGTGGCCATCGTGCCTTCGGGCTACAACAACGTTTCACCAGGTGACGGGAATGGCCGACTCTTCGTTCTGGACATTGCCACGGGCCAACCGATCTCGGCCCTGCCCAATGGCATTCCAACCTTGGCTGGCGGGCAGGCTGTGGGAACGACCGGGACTCCCAGCGGCCTGGGCCACATCAGCGCCTGGGCCGACAACACCACCAAGGACAATACCGCACTGCGCGTCTATGGCGGCGACAACCTCGGCAATCTCTGGCGCTTTGACATCAACAACAATGTCGGCGCAAGCGGTTACGAAGCGCAACGATTGGCAACGTTGAAAACCTCTGCGAGCGGGACTGTGGCTCAGCCCATCACTTCCCGTCCGGAGTTGGGTCAAGTGGGCAACCACGTAATGATCTACTTGGGCACCGGACGCTACCTGGGCGTCAGCGACTTGAGCGATGCCACCCAACAAACCATATACGCCATCAAGGACCGGCTGACCGACGCCGACTTCGGCAATCCCCGTCTGGTCGCCAATAATTTCGTTCAACAAACTTTGAGCAATAGCACTTGCCCGGATGACGCCACCATTTGCACGCCAGGTGCCCCAATTCGCACCAATGGCAGCCCTGCGGCGGTGGACCTGAGCGTCAAGAACGGCTGGTATGTCGACCTTCCTGGAGCTCGAGAACGGGTGACGACAAGTGCCGTGCTGGTGGGTGGTGTGCTCGCCGTCACATCGAACGTCATCAACGCTTCGGGCATCTGCAGCGTCGGCGGCTCGAGCTGGATCAACTACTTTGATTACCGCACCGGTGGCGCGGTCACCAGCGCACAAAACATTGTCAGCATCTTGCTGGGGAATTCACTGTTCAGCGCTCCCGAACCCGTGGTGCTTCCCAATGGAAAGCTATACGACCAGTTCCCCAATGGCGATGGATCGCTGATTTCTCAACTACGCCCACAAGGCTCAAGCGCGACCAACACTCGTCGCTTGTCCTGGCGCGAACTCACAGAGTGATTGGCTGACCTACGAAGGATGGGACCGCTGCGGCATCATCGTGAACTTTCCAGCGCGTTCATGCCTGCCGACATGACGAGTTCAGGTTATGTCGGCAGGAATGCCTGGGCATCTCTTGAAGCCAAGCGAAGCCCGCGCCCGAACTTTGGCGGCCGCGAGTCGAAGCGCTTGTGGGCGTGTCTTCTGATTGCTTTGAGCTTGCACGCTGTATGCCTGACGTACCCACCCTCGCCATCAGGATCGGCAGTCACTTCGGCCTTGAAATCGCGACCACTGGAATTGCGCCTGCTCGAACGCGCAGCGCCCGAGAGGACTTCGAACATGGCAAGTACACGCCTCGAGCCGGAGAATGCCGCGAAAGGGAGTACCCAATACGCCCCGGACGGGGCTCAACAAGCCAAACCCAGCTCGAAACCCTCCGAGCCGGCGGCGAACTATTCAGCGTCATCCACTGAGGTGAAGGCCTCAAAGGCATTGAATAACTCAACCCCCAAAGGCATGACCGAGGCTCAGACTGCCATCCGAACAGAGCCAACCACTGCCTGGCCATACCTTGCCGAGGTGACCCTGGATGAGAGTCCGCGACTCCAGCCTCAGGCGGCTCCCATGATCCAACACCCCGATGACAGCCTGCCGGATGGGCAAGGCCAAGCGACAGCAGCCTTGCTGATCAATGCACAAGGAAACGTGGATGCCGTGCTGGTTTCGGCCGAGGAACTGCCTCGCCGTTTTGTTCGGGCGATCCAGAAGGCGTTTGAGGCCCAGAGCTTCCAGCCGGGACGGATGGGCGGGCAGGAACAGGCCGCACGGCTCTGCCTTGCGGTTCAGTTTCAGGAAGGCGAGCCGCCCCGTTGGGACTTTCGCCCCAGCCCAGCCGGCTGGGCGGACCGGGTCGTGACTGCGGAGAACGCCCTGGCCAGCTGCACCCCCTCAGCTTCAGCGCGGTAGGTCGCTGCTGCCCATCAGGAATTCGTCCACCGCGCGAGCGGCCTGGCGGCCTTCACGGATGGCCCAGACGACGAGCGACTGGCCGCGGCGCATGTCACCGGCGGCGAAGACATTGTCGACATTGGTCTTGTAACCACCGTTGAAATCGGTGCTGGCCTTGGCGTTGCCGCGCGCATCCTTGGCTACACCGAAAGCGTCGAGCACGGTGGCGACGGGCGCCACAAAGCCCATGGCCAGGAAGACCAGATCGGCCTTGATGATCTGCTCGGAACCCGGCACCTCGACCATCTTGCCGCCCTGCCATTCCACGCGCACGGTTTTCACACCGGTCAGCTTGCCCTTTTCGCCGAGGAATTCCTTGGTCGAGATGGCGAACTCGCGCTCGCATCCTTCTTCGTGGCTGCTGGAGGTGCGCAGCTTGAGCGGCCAGTAGGGCCAGGTCAGCGGGCGGTCTTCCACCTCGGGCGGCTGGGGCATGAGCTCGAACTGGGTGACGCTCTTGGCGCCGTGGCGGTTGCTGGTACCGACGCAATCACTGCCGGTGTCGCCGCCACCGATGACGACCACATGCTTGCCGTCGGCACGGATCTGGCCCTTGAGTTTGTCCCCTGCATTGACCTTGTTCTGTTGCGGCAGGAACTCCATCGCGAAATGGATGCCGGCCAGATCACGGCCCGGCACCGGCAGGTCGCGGCTGGATTCGGCGCCACCGCTGAGCAAGACGGCGTCGAATTGCGCCTTGAGTTCGTCCGGGCTGATGCTGTCCTTGGCCCAGTTGGTGACCTTGGAGCCATCCGGCAGGGAAGCGACCAACACGCCGGTGCGGAACACCACGCCCTCGGCTTCCATCTGCGCCACGCGGCGGTCGATGTGCGACTTCTCCATCTTGAAGTCGGGGATGCCGTAACGCAGCAGGCCGCCGACACGGTCGTTCTTTTCGAACACGGTCACGCTGTGGCCCGCGCGGGCGAGTTGCTGCGCAGCCGCCAAGCCAGCCGGGCCGGAGCCGACGATGGCCACGGTCTTGCCGGTCTTGCGCTTGGCGACTTGCGGCTGGACCCAGCCCTCGGACCAGGCGCGGTCGATGATGGCGTGCTCGATGGACTTGATGCCCACGGCGTCATCGTTGACGTTCAGCGTGCAAGCCGCCTCGCAAGGCGCGGGGCAGATGCGGCCGGTGAACTCCGGGAAGTTGTTGGTGCTGTGCAGGATGGTGATGGCATTGGCCCAATCCCCGCGGTACACCAGATCGTTGAAATCCGGGATGATGTTGTTGACCGGGCAGCCGTTGTTGCAGAACGGCGTGCCGCAGTCCATGCAGCGTGCGGCCTGCTGCTTGGACTGTTCGGCGTTCAAGCCAATCACGAATTCCTTGTAATTCTTGACCCGCGTGCCAACGGGCTCGTAGCCCTCTTCCAGCCGCTGGTACTCCATGAAGCCCGTTACCTTGCCCATGCTTCGCTCCTAAAACTCTTTATTGGGGTCAGAGTCATTTCGCAAACTCAACCCGCAGAAATTCATTTAATAGGGTCAGACCACAATTCATTCTTCTGACCCGGTGATCACGGTTTCCGTACTCGTGCCGCTCAGGCCTTGAGCGCCGCTTTGGGCGCAGCGGGAGCCTTGGCCTGCTCAATGGTCGAGGCCGCTTCCTTGGCAGCATGGATTTCGCCGAGTGCGCGGCGGTACTCATGCGGGAAGACCTTGACGAACTTGGCGCGCGAGTCGGCCCAGTGGTCCAGGATGTGGCGGGCCCGGGCGCTACCGGTCCAGCGGTGGTGGTCTTCCAGCATCTTCTTGAGGATGGCTTCGTCGGTCTGCGCCTCGGCGTCACCGAGGTGGTGCCAGATGGCGCGGTCCACAGTGGCTTCCTGCTCGTGCGCGGGCAGCAACTTGTCGAGTGCGACCATGCTGGTGTTGCAGCGCTTGGCGAACTGACCATCCTCGTCGTAGACGTAGGCAATGCCGCCGCTCATGCCGGCCGCGAAATTGCGGCCAGTCTTGCCCAGCACGGCCACGGTGCCGCCGGTCATGTACTCGCAACCATGGTCACCTGTACCCTCGACCACGGCCGAGGCGCCAGAAAGCCGGACTGCAAAGCGCTCACCCGCCACACCGCGGAAGAAGGCCTCGCCGCGCGTGGCACCGTAGAGCACGGTGTTGCCGACGATGATGTTCTGCGTCGCGTCGCCGCGGAAATCGATGCTGGGGCGCACCACCACACGGCCGCCGGACAAGCCCTTGCCGGTGTAGTCGTTGGCGTCACCGATCAGGTAGAAAGTAATGCCCTGGGCCAGGAAAGCACCGAAGCTCTGACCACCCGTGCCTTCCATCTGGATGAAGATGGTGTGATCGGGCAGACCCTCGGGGCGGCGGCGAATCAGCTCGCCGGACAACATGGCGCCGACGGTGCGGCGCACATTGCTAACTTCCTGCATGAACTGCACCTTCTCGCCCTTCTCAAAGGCAGGCAGGCACTTCTCGATCAGCTTCACATCGAGTGCGCGGTCCAGGCCATGGTCTTGCACATCAACGTGCGTGCGGGCCACATCAGCCGCCAGCGCCGGGCGGTGGAACACCCGGCTGAAGTCCAGACCCTTGGCTTTCCAGTGGGTGATGCCCTTCTTGGTGTCGAGCAGATCGCTGCGGCCGACCAGGTCTTCGAACTTGCGCAGGCCCAGCTGGGCCATGATCTGGCGCGCTTCCTCGGCAACGAAGAAGAAGTAATTCACCACATGCTCGGGCTTGCCGGTGAACTTGGCACGCAGCAGCGGGTCTTGCGTGGCCACGCCCACCGGGCAGGTGTTGAGGTGGCATTTGCGCATCATGATGCAGCCCTCGGCCACCAGCGGCGCGGTGGCGAAGCCGAATTCGTCAGCGCCCAGCAGCGCACCGATGACCACATCGCGGCCGGTCTTCATCTGGCCGTCGGCCTGAACGCGCACGCGGCCGCGCAGGCGGTTCAGCACCAAGGTCTGCTGCGCCTCGGCCAGGCCCAGCTCCCAGGGTGTGCCGGCATGCTTGATCGAGCTCCAGGGCGAGGCGCCCGTGCCACCGTCATGGCCGGCGATGACCAGGTGGTCGGCCTTGGCCTTGGTGACGCCCGCAGCGATGGTGCCCACGCCGACTTCCGAGACAAGCTTGACCGACACATCCGCCTTGGGATTCACGTTCTTGAGGTCGTGGATCAGCTGGGCCAGGTCTTCGATGGAGTAGATGTCATGGTGCGGCGGCGGCGAGATCAGGCCCACACCCGGCACCGAGTAACGCAGCATGCCGATGTACTCGCTGACCTTGCCGCCGGGCAGCTGACCGCCTTCACCGGGCTTGGCGCCCTGGGCCATCTTGATCTGAATCTGATCAGCGCTGACCAGGTACTCGGTGGTGACGCCGAAGCGGCCCGAAGCCACTTGCTTGATCTTGGAGCGCAGGGAATCGCCTTCCTTGAGCTCGTAATCGACGGCGATGACCTTGTTGCCAATCACATCGGAGACCTTGGTGCCGGCGGTGATCTTGATGCCCTTGAGCTCGTTGCGATAACGCGCCGGATCCTCGCCACCTTCGCCGGTGTTGCTCTTGCCGCCGATGCGGTTCATGGCCACGGCCAGGGTGGCATGGGCCTCGGTCGAGATGGAGCCGAGCGACATCGCGCCGGTGGCGAAACGCTTGACGATCTCTGCCGCGGGCTCGACCTCATCGAGCGGGATCGCCTTGCTGGGATCGAACTTGAATTCGAACAGACCACGCAGCGTCATATGGCGCTTGCTCTGGTCGTTGATGATCTGCGCGTACTCCTTGTAGCTGTCGAACTTGCCGCTGCGCGCGCTGTGCTGCAGCTTGGCGATGGCATCCGGCGTCCACATATGCTCTTCACCGCGGGCGCGCCAGGCGTACTCGCCGCCGGCATCCAGCATGGTGTGCAGCACCGGGTCGTCGCCAAAGGCCGCGCGGTGCAGGCGGATGGCTTCTTCGGCCACCTCGAAGACACCGATGCCACCGACCTGCGTGGGCGTGCCGCGGAAGTACTTCTCCACAAAGTCCGTCTTCAGGCCGATGGCCTCGAAGATCTGCGCGCCGCAGTAGGACATATAGGTGGAGATGCCCATCTTGGACATGATCTTGGACAGGCCTTTGCCGATGCCCTTGATGTAGTTGTAGATCGCCTTTTCAGCAGACAGCTGGCCTGGCAGGCCGGCCGCGATGTCCGTCAGAGTTTCCAGGGCCAGGTAGGGGTGAACCGCCTCGGCGCCGAAGCCGGCCAGCACGGCGAAGTGGTGCACCTCACGAGCGCTGCCGGTTTCCACGACCAAGCCGGCCGTGGTGCGGCGGCCCTCGCGCACCAGATGGTGGTGGATGGCGGACAGTGCCAGCAAGGCAGGGATGGCCACGCGGCTGTCGCTCAGGCCACGGTCGGTGATGATGAGGATGTTGTGGCCGCTCTTGATCGCGTCCACCGATTCGGCGCACAGCGAGGCCAGCTGCGCCTCCACACCTTCATGACCCCAGGCCAGCGGGTAGGTGATGTCCAGCTCGTAGGGTTTGAACTTGCCGTGGGTGTGAGCCTCGATCTGGCGCAGGCGGGCCATGTCCTTGAAGTCCAGCACCGGCTGCGAGACTTCCAGGCGCATCGGCGGATTGACCGCGTTGATGTCCAGCAGATTGGGCTTGGGGCCGATGAAGCTGTTGAGCGACATCACGATGGCCTCGCGGATCGGGTCGATCGGCGGGTTGGTCACCTGGGCGAACAGCTGCTTGAAATAGTTGAACAGCGGCTTGTCCTTGCTGGACAGCACAGCCAGGGGCGAGTCATTGCCCATGGAGCCCAGGGCTTCTTCCCCGGTGGCGGCCATGGGCGCCATCAGGAACTTGATGTCTTCCTGCGTGAAGCCAAAAGCTTGCTGGCGATCGAGCAGGCTGGCGCTGAAGCTGGCGGCCGCGGTGTCGGCCACCTCGATATCGTCGAGCTTGACGCGCACGTTCTCGATCCACTGGCGGTAGGGCCGGGCGTTGGCGTACTGGTTTTTGAGCTCTTCGTCATCGATGATGCGGCCCTGCTCCAGGTCGATCAGGAACATCTTGCCGGGCTGCAGCCGCCACTTCTTGACGATCTTGTTTTCCGGCACCGGCAGCACGCCGGACTCGGAGGCCAGAATGACGAGGTCGTCGTCAGTGACGCAATAGCGCGCCGGGCGCAGGCCATTGCGGTCCAGCGCCGCACAGACCTGGCGGCCGTCGGTGAAGACCATGGCGGCCGGGCCATCCCAGGGCTCCATCATGGCGGCGTGGTACTCGTAGAAGGCACGGCGACGCGTGTCCATCTGCTCGTGCTGCTCCCAGGCTTCCGGGATCATCATCATGGCGGCGTGCGCCAGGGGGTAGCCGGCCATGGTCAGCAGTTCGATGGCATTGTCGAAGGTGGCCGTGTCTGACTGGTGCTCGAAGCTGATCGGATACAGCTTGTTCAGGTCATCACCCAGCACCGGCGACTTCATCACGCCTTCGCGGGCGCGCATCCAGTTGAAGTTGCCCTTGACCGTGTTGATCTCACCGTTGTGGGCGACCATGCGGTAGGGGTGGGCCAGCGGCCACTCGGGGAAGGTGTTGGTCGAGAAACGCTGGTGCACCAGGGCGATGGCGGACACCACACGCGGATCGGCCAGATCCTTGTAGTAGCTGCCGACCTGGTCGGCCAGCAGCAGGCCTTTGTAGATGATGGTGCGGCAGCTCATGCTGGGCACGTAGTACTCGCGGCTGTGGGTCAGCTTGAGCGCCTGGATGGCGCTCGACGCGGTCTTGCGGATGACGTAGAGCTTTCGCTCCAGGGCATCAGGCACGATGATGTCCGGGCCGCGGCCGATGAAGATCTGGCGAATGATGGGCTCTTTGTCGCGCACCGTGGGCGACATGGGCATCTCCGAATCCACCGGCACATCGCGCCAGCCTAGCAAGACCTGACCCTCGGCCTTGATCGCACGGGCCAGCTCCTGCTCGCAAGCCAGACGCGAGGCATGCTCCTTGGGCATGAAGATCATGCCAACGCCGTACTCACCAGGCGGGGGGAGTTCCACACCCTGCTTGGCCATTTCGGCCCGGAAGTACTCGTCGGGAATCTGGATCAAGATGCCGGCGCCGTCGCCCATCAGCTTGTCAGCACCGACGGCACCGCGATGGTCGAGGTTCTCAAGGATCTTCAGACCCTGCTGAACGATGGAATGCGCCTTCTGACCCTTGATGTGCGCCACAAAACCCAGGCCGCAGGCGTCCTTCTCGTTTTGCGGACGATAGAGCCCGTGGGCGGCCAAGTCCTGGATCTCGGCCTGATGTTCTGCTGCGTTGTGGCTCATGGCGCTCTCCGACGTAATTCAGTTACGGAGACGGAGGTTACTGCGGCGCAGCAAAACGCTCAAGAAAAACTAAATAGGGTCGGTGTCAATTAATTAGCCTACAAGCACATCGACCTGATTTAAATGGGGTCAGTATCGTTTTAAGTATACGGGAATCAAGCATCACCAGAAGGATCAGACGCTGCCAACGTCCTGCGAGGACGCCCTCGCGGCAACGGCTCCAGCCTGCGCTGGGTCTGGTCTGCCAAAGCCCGCAGAAAGCCTTCGGAGCCCAGAGGCCAGCCCTTCAAAGTGGCTTCCGTGAAGCGTTGGCGCTCCGCATCTGCACAGCCCTCCGCCAACAACTCGCGGTACGCGGCCTCGCGCTCGAAAGGCGTGTTGCCCAGGGTCCAGTACAGCAGGTGTTCACTGAGAAGGCTGTCGCTTCGGCGGCCCAAGTGACTGGAGCAGCTGGACCAAGGGAAGTCATCGGGCGAACTGCACAGCCCGGCACGGACAGGATTCAGCTCGATGTAGCGCATGCAGGCCAGGAAGTAGCGCTCGCTGTCGATCACGGTCGCGCGATAGCGCCCTTCCCAGAGCGTGCCGCTGCGGCCGTACTTGTGATTGAACCAGGCCACGTAGCGCCGCCCGAGGGACTGCACCAGTTTGCCGAGGCCGGGCTCGTCTTCGGGCGTGGCCAGCACATGGAGGTGGTTGTCCATCAAGACGTAAGCGTGAACGGCGACGCGGTGGGTGCGGGCGCAGTCACGCAGCAGATCCAAGAACTGGCGGCGATCCGCATCCTCATGGACGATGGGCTGACGGTTGTTGCCGCGCAACATCAGGTGGTGGGCTTGGCCGGGCAGAACCAAGCGAGGGAGACGAGCCATGCGATTACCCACTCTCAAAATTACACTGACCCCATTTTGAAATGGAGTCAAGTGCAAGGCAAGTCTGCGCGCGACGCAGCGCCCACCGAGCTGCCGCGCGCTTCGGGATTCAGAACAAGCTGAGGCCTGTCAGTCGCTGATGCTCGCGCAAGGCAAATCGGTCGGTCATGCCGGCGATGTAATCGGCGCAGGCACGCGGTGCGTCGGCAGCACCAGCGAAATCTGGCGGAAGTTGAGCAGGCTCGCTGGTGTAGATCCGGAACAGGTCACGCAGCACTTGCTCGGCGCGCTGGCGTGTCTGCTGGACTTGCGGGTGACGGTAGAGCTTGGCAAACAGAAAGCGTTTGAGCTCGGTGCTGGCCGCGCGCATCTCTGGGCTGAAACGCACCAGGGCCGGCGCCGCCCGCACGGCGGCCAGGTTCTGCACCCCCGGCCCCTGCTGCAAGGCAGCGCGGGTCGCATCGATGATGTCGTAGACCTGGGCCGAAAGCATGCGCCGGATGGTTTCGAACAGGAGCCGTTTGCTGTCCAGCTGGGGAAACTCGCTCAGCGCTTCTCGCAGATAGCGGTGCACCAGGGGCACTTCTTCCAACTGCTCCAGGGCAAGCAGCCCCGAGCGCACGCCGTCATCGATGTCATGGGCGTTGTAGGCCACCTCGTCCGCCAGATTGCAAAGCTGCGCTTCCAGGCTAGGCTGACCGCCATGAAGAAAGCGGCGGGCCACGCCATCGGGCTCAGCCGCCTCCAGCAACTCGGCATTGCGGCGGGCACAGTGCTTAAGGATGCCTTCACGGGTTTCGAAGCACAAATTGAGGCCGTCGAACGCGGGGTAGCGCAGCTCCAGCTTGTCGACCACCCGCAAGGATTGCAAGTTGTGCTCGAAGCCGCCATGGGGCTTCATGCATTCATCGAGCACATCCTGCCCCGCGTGACCGAAAGGCGTGTGACCGAGGTCATGAGCCAGTGCAACGGCTTCGATCAAGTCCTCGTTCAAGCCGAGGCTGCGGCCGATGGAACGGCCCAGCTGGGCCACCTCCAGCGAGTGCGTCAGCCGGGTTCGAAACAGATCGCCTTCATGGTTCATGAAGACCTGGGTCTTGTAGACCAGGCGGCGAAAGGCGCTGCTGTGGATGATGCGGTCGCGGTCGCGTTGGTACTCGCTTCGCGTAGGCGCTGATGGCTCGGGGAAACGCCGGCCCCGCGTTTGATTCGGGTGGCAGGCGTAGGGTGCCAGCCCCGCAGAGGTCACCGGGTGCAGCCCTGCCAAAAACTCAACAGCCATATCGCGACACCGTCCGGGTTCAGAAGAAAAGCTGGGACTGCTGCACTGAGGAGGCCGCTATCGAACAATGCGACTCAGCTGCAGTGATCGCTTAGCACAGCGGCGACCAGTTCATCGGGGGCACCGTGCATACCGGCGCGGCCCAGGCCTTCGATCAGCACGAAACGGATCTCGCCCGCCTCGGCCTTTTTGTCCACCCGCATCAATTCCAGATAGCGCTCGGCGCCCAAACGCGGCGCTTGCACGGGCAGGCCCGCACGCTCGATCAGGCGGCGCAGGCGCGGCAAGAACTCGGCTGACATCAGGCCCTTTCGGACCGACAAATCGGCTGCCAGGACCATGCCGCAGCCCACCGCCTCGCCGTGAAGCCATGCGCCATAGCCCATGCCGGTTTCGATGGCGTGGCCGAAGGTGTGGCCGAAATTCAGGATGGCTCGCAAGCCTTGTTCACGTTCATCTTGGCCCACCACCCAGGCCTTGATCTCGCAGCAGCGCTTGACCGCATAGGCCAAAGCCTGCTTGTCACGCGCAAGCAAGGCATCCAGATTGGCCTCAATCCAGGCCAGAAATTCAGCGTCCGCGATCGGACCGTACTTGATGACTTCGGCCAAGCCAGCCGCCAGCTCGCGCTGCGGCAAGGTATCCAGCGTGTCGAGGTCGGCGACCACCCGCTCGGGCTGGTAGAACGCGCCGATCATGTTCTTGCCCAGAGGGTGGTTGATGGCCGTCTTTCCGCCCACCGAGGAGTCGACCTGAGCCAGCAAGGTGGTCGGCACTTGGACGAAGGGCACGCCGCGCATATAGATCGAGGCGGCAAAGCCCGTCATATCGCCGATGACGCCGCCGCCCAAAGCGAACAGCACCGTTTTGCGATCGGCCGCCTGGGCCAACAGGTGATCAAACACGAGGTTGAGGCTGGCCCAATCCTTGTGGCTCTCGCCATCGGGAAGCTGAACGAACTCGACCCGACGGTAATGAGCGGCCAGTTGCGAACGCAGGCGTTCAAGGTAGAGCGGCGCCACAACTTCGTTGCTGACGATCAGTGCGCACGCAGCCTTGGGCAAGCCCTGCCAGCTCTGGGCCGAGTCCAGCAGACCGGGGCCGATGTGGATGTCGTAGCTGCGCTGATCGAGGGCAATCGACACGCAATGCAGAGCCGGTGAGGCAGTGGCAGACGAGGCGATGGAGGCGAAAGTCGGGGCCGTCGAGGAAGTCATGCGTCAAGTGTAAGGGCCGCTCGCGCCCGGCTCAGCATCGCGCAAGGGCTGGAGCCAACGGACCGATCACATTGACTCAACAGGCGGCAGGCTCAGCACCGACGGTGGCCGCCACCCGGGCCGGATCGATGATGCCGGCCAATTCGAGCTGCATCAGCGCCATATTGACCAGGCCGTGCACAGACGGCCGACCTGTCTCAAGCACGTAATGCGCCACGCTGCGATACAGCGGATTGCGCTGCAAATACAACTCTCGCAACTTTTGCAAGGGATCGCGCACCTGCAGAAGCGGGCGCTGCGTGTCGTGCCGCAAGCGTCGGAACAGCTCTTCCGGCGTGGAGCGGAGATAGAGCACGGTGCTGGCTTGATGCAAAAGCTGACGATTGGCCTCTCGCAGCACGATGCCACCGCCGGTGGCCAGCACGAACTCTCCCTCACGTGCCAGCAACTCGTTCAGCACCTGCGATTCGATGTCTCGAAACGCAGCTTCACCCGAACGATCAAAAAAAGCGCGAATCGGCTCCCCGATTCGCGCTTCGATTTCCGTGTCGCTGTCAACAAAGCGCACGCCCAGCTGCCGCGCCAGCTGGCGGCCGACGGTGGACTTGCCACCGCCGGGCATGCCGACGAGGGAGATCACCAGACCGTCACGCATTCAAAGCTACGTGTCATTTTGAGTCGAAACAGCTATTGCTTCTGCCGTAGGGACTAACTCTGAATGGAGGATCTCCTTCAGCTTTGACGACATCTACGGGAACGCCAGTGATCTGTGGTAATCCCTTCAATGTGATGACTGTGTCACCCGCATTGGCAATTCGGCCAAAGAAAGCTGGCGGGCTTACAACGCCGGATGCACTCACCCGAATCGCGAACTCCACCCAACTACCGTAGCTTTGCGGATACTCAATACGCAGTACAGCCAAGCCGTTAACGTCTGTTCGAGTACTACCAATCATGGTCACAGATACATCTGATTTGCGCGGATCCAACTGTCCGCTATTGTTCAAATCTTCAGACAAACCAATGTCCAAGCTCCCATTGCCATTCAAATCCTCATTGGGATCCAAAACACCATTGCCGTTTCTATCCTCCGAGAACGTCTCAATAGTGCCGTTGCGGAATCCAGTGCCGGGCGAATTATCCTCATTGATACAACCCTTCCCGAAATCGTACTCGCCAGACAAGGGATCGAAGGGCAACGAGGGAAACTGTACCCACCGTTTGAGGCTCACGTCGTACTTCCAAACACCCTTGATGTAAGAAGGCAAGTCCAGCAGTGGGGTCACTTGAACGTCGGACTTCGGGTTACCCGCTGCATCCACAACCAAAACGGTGAACTCTTGGAAATATGTAAGTTTGTTTACCCCAGCACCAATCAAGGCATTTGTGCCAATTGAGACAGAAATGGGTTGCTCGACAACAGTCAAGGAAACAGTACGAAGTCGATCTGAAGGGCAAGCGCTGATCGCCTCAACCGTGTCAGTCTTCGAGAAGCACGCATACAACTTTACTTGATCCGTAGGGCTCGGTCGCTGGCCGGCAACATAACTGGTGACAGCGATCCCAGATGCATCGGAGATGATGATTTTGTCATTCCCAGAACTAATCACACCATCAGTACCCGAACTATTAGCCCCGAAACCGATACGTGCGCGTACGTTCGGCACCGGCTCATTCTTATCGCTGCGGAACAATAGGCGAAGTTCAGATCGATTCTCAGAGCTGCCCACAAGATTAACTGCAACTACAGCGGGAGCAGCGGTAAAGGTGGCTGAAGCGATAGTGGTGCTAGCCGGCACATCTGACACTGTCGCATCGATTTGAACTGTGCTCTTTACGGACGTTCCACCGGCAGTTGCGGAAATCTCGGTAGGACCACTACCGGTAGCTCTATAGCAATAGGTGTATTTGCCCTTGGTGTCGGTGATGGCATCGCCTGGAGCGGTCTTGCCCGGGCAAGCCACGGCTCCCCCCTGGCTACCGCCCACCGAAACGGCCACGCCATCCATCGGGTTCACGTTGACGTCCGTCAGCGTGTATTCCACCGCGCCCACATCGCCATTGCGCAAGGTGGCCGGCAAGAGCTGCGCTTGCAGTTTGGCGCCCGTCACCTTGAACGATGCTCGACGCACCAGCGCATCGCTGGTGGCCGTCACGGTCACGGTACGGTTGGAGCGATCGGCACCCACCAGGACCGAGGCCTTGGCGACGCCGTTCGCATCGGTCACCAAGTTACCAGGCACCAGCACTGCGTTACTGTCCACCGAGAACGTCACCTTGATGCCTGGAACGGCGTTGCGCAAGGTGTCCACGGCCGTGACCACCACATCGACAGGCTCGCTGCCGGCATTGCCCACCGTGTTCTTGCTCAAGGTCATGGTCAGATCGCTGGCCTTGGGCACGATGGACACGGCTTCGATGACGTCGAAGCTGATGGTTCGCACCACCGTGCCGCTGGTGGCCTGCACCGTGATGGCGCGATTGGTCTTGCCCTTGCTGGTCACCAAGCTGATTTCAGCCGCCAACACACCCGAGGTGACGTCCGTGGCAGTCTTGCTAAAAGCGTTGACGATGGAGCCGCCGGCGACCGGGTCAATCAGAGCCAGGGAAACCGGAGAGCCGCCGATGGCGCTGTTGAAGGCGTCCACCGAGGTCACGCTCAGCTTGGCGACTTGAGTGCCGTCATTGGGCAGGGTGACCTTGTCCACGACCAGGCGCAAATCGGCGACCTTGCTGCCGTTCACGCTGTCCACCACATCAAAGCTGGCGGTCTTCTTGACCGAACCCGAGCTGACGTTGAGCTTGACGGTGCGGCTGGTCTTGTCGGTGATCTGCACCACCGCCGTGATCTTGCCGGTGTCCTTGCTGGTCACCTTGGCAGAGGGCGTGACGATGGAGCCGCTGTCCACTTCCACAGTGACCGGCGTTTCCACCCCGGTCAAAGCGGCGTTGCCCGAAGTCAGGGCAGTGATCGTGAACGTCACCACTTCAGCCCCCGAGTTGGGCACCGAGGTCTTGTCCGCCACCACCGCCAGGTCGGCCAAGGTGCTGGGCGTGTTGGGATTGGTGCCCGTGCCCGGATCAAAAACCGAGGTGCCGGAATCACCGCCGCCGCCGCCGCAGGCAGCCAAAGCCACGCCCAGCAGCATCACACCCGCCGCTCGCCACGCTTGGCGCCAGGAAGGTCGCGCCCACACCATGGATGTACTCATTTCTGCAAACTCCTGCATGGCAGCGCCGCCGCGGCGGTCGCTGCCTTCTCCCGATTGACTAAGTTCCCGCCAACATGTCCATCAACGGACCGGCGCACGCTCGCTGACCACCTTGGGGGTCAGGAAAATCAAGAGCTCGGTCTTGCTCGAGGTGCGGCTCTTGTTCTTGAACAGATTGCCCAGATAGGGAATGTCACCCAGCACCGGCACCTTGGACTCGTCTTCACGCTCATCCTGGGTGAAGATGCCACCGATCACCACAGTGCCGCCGTTCTCCACCAAGACCATGGTTTTCACATGCTTGTTGTTGATGGCGTAGCCCTGGGGGGTCAGCGTACCGCGGCTGTCCTTGTTGACATCCACGTCCAGAATCACATTGCCTTCCGGCGTGATCTGCGGTGTCACTTCCAGCTTCAAGACGGCCTTCTTGAACTGGATCGAAGTGGCGCCACTGGAGGTGGCAACCTGGTAGGGCAGTTCCTCACCTTGCTCGATCAAGGCCTTGACCTGGTCGGCGGTGATGACGCGCGGGCTGGACACGATCTTGCCCTTGCCATCGGCTTCCAGGGCCGACAGCTCCAGGTTCAAGAATCGGTTGGCCGTGGCATTGAACAAGGACAGAGCAAAATTCGCCACATTGGCGCCGCCGAAGCTGTCTGAGGAGACATTGGCCGGCAGATTGACAAACTGCGTGTTGAAGATGGGTTTGCCATCCGAACCGCTGCCGCCTGCACCGACGCTGCCGCCGGGCTGCAAGGTCTGGCCGGCGATGCCGTTGAGGTTGCCGCCCAGGGTCAGGTAGTTGTTGCCACCGACCGAGTAGCCCGGAATGCCACCGCGGGTTCCGCGCAAATCGGCACTGCCCAACTTCACGCCGAGCGCGCGACCGAACTTGTCGTCCGCTTCGACGATGCGGGCTTCGATCAAGACCTGGCGCACCGGGATGTCGATCTTGGCAATCATGGCCAGGATCTCTTCCAGCTTGGACGGGATGTCGGTCACGAAGAGCTGGTTGGTGCGGGTCTCGTAAATCACACTGCCGCGCGGCGACAGGATGCGGGTCGCGTTCTGACCTCCACCGCTGGAGCCGCCGGAGTTCTGCCCGCTCAGACCCTTGGCCACTTCTTCGGCCTTGGTGTAGTTCAGCTGGATGGACTGGGTGCGCACCGGCTCCAGATTGGCGATCTGGGCTTTGGCTTCCAGATCCAGCTTTTCCTTGGCCGAGAGCTCATCCTTGGGGGCAATCCACAGCACATTGCCGGACTTCTTCAAGCCCAGGCCTTTGGCCTGCATGATGATGTCCAGGGCTTGGTCCCAGGGCACATCCTTGAGGCGCAAGGTCACATTACCGGTCACGGTGTCGCTGGTCACCACATTGAAGTTGGTGAAATCGGCAATCACCTGCAGCAGCGCACGCACTTCGATGTTCTGGAAGTTCAGCGACAGCTTGTCACCTGCGTAGCCAGGGCCCGTGGTCAGCTTGTTGGGATCTTGCTTCTGATGCCGCACTTCCAGCACAAACTGGTTGTCGCTCTGGTAAGCGCTGTGCTCCCAAGCACCCTTGGGCTCGATGACCATGCGCACGCGGTCGCCGTTCTGCGTGGTCACCACCGACTGCACCGGGCTGCCGAAGTCGGCCACATCCAGCTTGCGACGCAGGCCCTCGGGCACGGTCGAGCGCAGGAATTCCACCACCAGGTTCTGACCCTGCTGCTGAATGTCCACGCCGACCTGGTTGCTCGGCAAGTTGACGATCACGCGGCCGGAGTTGTCTTGCCCGCGACGGAAGTCGATGTCACGGATGGACTGCGCCTCGGCGTTCAGGCTCTGAGCGAAATGCACCGGCTCATTGGGCGCCACGGCCAGCGAAGGCGAAGCCTCGAGAATCAGCAGCAAGGCGTTGTCCTGCAATTCCGCTCGGTAACCCGAGGGCGTGCGCAGGTTCAGCACCACGCGCGAGCGTTCACCCGCCTGGGCCACATTGGCCGAGCGCAGATTGCCTTGGTTGATCTCCACCATCGAACGGCCAATGCCGTTCACCACGCCGGGCAAGTCGATGGCGATGCGCGGCGGCGTCTGCACGGTGAAGCCGCGCGGGATCTCCGTCAGCGGCTGGCTCAACTCGATGCGCACCACTTCCACGCCCGCTTGCTGCGTGCTGTTGATGGAACGGATGGCGGTCTGCGCCCAGGCCGGCGCGGCCGTGGCCACCGTGGCCAGAACTAGGGCCGAGGCCGTCGCCCACTTGCGCCAATGGCTCGTCATCCTCGATGTCTCCTGGAAATTTTTCA
The DNA here is from genome assembly GCA_002255955.1 of Burkholderiales bacterium PBB2. GTDB lineage: Bacteria > Pseudomonadota > Gammaproteobacteria > Burkholderiales > Burkholderiaceae_C > Paucibacter_A. Next base: position 181,082 of record NKIM01000001.1, read on the forward strand.
TCGTCCCTTCTCCTGCAGCTGGAGGGTACTGGTGCGTTCAATCCACTCGCCCGCAGCGTCCTGGACGACTTCTCGCAATCCGATTTCGGTTTCGCTGATCTTCATCACCCGTCCAAAGTTCAAACCGAGGTAGTCCCCGCTCTTGACCTGATAGAGCAGGTTGTCCACCCGCAGCAAGGCATAACGCTGGTTCTGCCGGGTCAGGCTGCCGACCATGGTCATGCTGTCCAGCGGGTAGGCCTCCAGCGGCTCGCGGCGCCGGCTCATTTCCTTGGCCAGCAAGGAATTGGGCAAGGACGCCTCCTGCTTGACGGCCACGCTCAACTTCTGGGGGCTGAAAGGCTCGACGCCCAGGCTCGCTTCATAGGGCTGGGGCTGGAATTTCTTGGGTGGCACCAGGGGCGCAATGGTCGCACGCGCTTCTTTGCGCTGCTGCTCCATCCATTGCTGCAGCTCGTCCATATTGGTTGAGCAGGCAGCCAAGCTGGCGCAGACGGCCAGTGCCGCCGCGCGCAACACCCAGGGGTTCAGATTCATCCGCGCGCTCATGGCTTCTTCGCTCCTGCAGCCGCCTTGGCCGCAGCCTTCTTCTGTTCCGCCACTTCGATGGCATCCAGATAGCGGTAGGTGCGGGCGGTGGCTTCCATGCTCAGCGTGCCGCTGCCCACATCCTTGCCGGACGGCGCCAGGACATTGAGGTTGTGCAGCGTGACGATGCGAGACAGATTGGAGACATCGGCCGCAAACGAGCCGATGTCGTGATAACGACCCGATACGCGCAAGGAAATCGGCAACTCGGCGTAATAGTCCTTGACGACCACCTGGCCGGGGCGGAACAGCTCGAACTGCAGGCTGCGGCCCACGCCGGCTTGGGTGATGTCGGACAACAGGGCGTCCATCTCAGCCTTGCCCGGCAGCTGCTTTTCCAGCTGGGTCACGTATTCCTCGACCTGGCTCTTTTGCTTGCGCAGCTCTGGCAGGTTGACGGCTTGCGCCAATTTGGCGGTGTAGTCCTGGCGCAGATTGGGTTCGCGTGCCACTTCGGCGTCGAGCAAGGCCTGCTCGTCCGACAAGAGCAGGAACCAGCCCAGCACCACCACCACCAGCGTCACCGCCAGTGAGGCGGCCAGCTTGGGCAGCACCGGCCACTGGCCCGGCTCATTGGGGTTGAGCCCGCGGAACTGGTCCGCCACATCGGCGCCCCAGGCGTTCAGGTCAAATTTGAGATTCAAAGACGTGCTGGCCATGCTTGCCTTCATCAAGACTTGGGCGCCGAGGCCGGCTTGCCCGGCGCGCCAGGTGCGGCTTCCCGCACGGGCTCCTTGATCGACACCCGCATGGAGAAATCGAACAAACGCTTCTGGTCACGGCTGTTGGTGGTCAGATTGGCCACCTTGATTTCCACCAGATCGGGCCGCTCCAGCCAGTCCGAGCTGCGCGAGGTGTTGCGGATGAACTCCGACACCCGCTCATTGGTCTGCGCAATGCCACTGATGGTCACCACCTTGTCGGCCTGGCGGATGGCGGTCAGGTAGACCCCTTCCGGCGTATGACGTGCCAGCTCGTTGAGCAATTGCACCGGGGTGTTGCGGTCACTTTGCAGGTCTTCCACCGCGCGCTGGCGCGATTTCAGGGACTCGATCTCGGCCTTGAGGTTGGCGATGTCCTTGATCTGCTCATCCAGCTTGGCGATCTGGTCGCTCAAGAACTGGTTGCGCGTCCTTTGATCATTGGTCATGTGCTGAATCAGCGCGTAACCCGCCATCACCGCACCAATGCCGACCAGGGCCGCCAAGCCCAGACCGGCAAAAAACGCGTTCTTGCGACGCTTGCGTTTCTCTTCCCGATGGGGAAGCAGATTGATCAGGATCACTGGTAGAACCTCCGCATCGCCAGGCCGCAAGCGGTCAGGTAGGCCGGTGCTTCGCGACGCAGCTTCTGCTCACGCACGGCCGAACCCAGCTCCATGTTCTCGAAGGGGTTCACCACCATGCAGGCAAAGCCGGTCAGCTCAGTCACCCGCTCCTTCAGTCCCGGCAGAGTGGCCGTGCCCCCGGCCAGCATCACGTAGTGCACCTTGTGGTGGGGTGTGCTGGTGAAGAAGTACTGCAGCGCGCGGCCGATTTCTTGGGACAAGCTGTCCACAAAGGGGTTCAGCACCGCCACCTCGAAATCTTCGGGCAGGTCATTGGATAGCTTCTTCTGCTCCGCCTCTTCGAAAGAGAAGCCGTATTGGCGCGAGATCAGCTGGGTCAACTGCGAACCGCCAAACGCCTGGTCGCGGTCGTAGAGCATCTCATCGTCGCGCAGCACCTTGAGGCTAGTGGTGTCGGCTCCGATCTCGAACAGCGCGACCAACGCATCCTTGCCCGCATTGGGCAGGTTGGCAATCAGGCGGCCCATGGCCATGCGCGAGGCATGCGATTCAATGTCCAGCACCACCGGCCGCAAACCGGCGGCTTCGGCCAGGCCCTGACGGTCTTGAACGCGGTCCTTGCGCGAGGCGGCGATCAGCACTTCCACATCGCCGACCGAAGTCGGGCTGGGGCCGATCACGCAGAAATCCAGGCTCACCTCGTCCAGCGAGAAGGGGATGTACTGGTTGGCCTCGGCTTCGACCTGAATCTCCAGCTCTTCCTCGCGCAGCCCGGCGGGCAGCATGATCTTCTTGGTGATGACGGCCGATTGCGGCATGGCCAGCACGGCGTCGCGGGTGCGGCTGCCGCTGCGCGCCACCACACGGCGCACGGCATCAGCCACTTCGTCGAATTTCTCGATTTGGCCGTCGGTGATCCAGCCCTTTTCGAAGGACTCGGTGGCAAAACGCTCCAACACGAATTCACCACTGGCGGTCTGGCCCAGTTCAACCAGCTTGACGCTCGACGAACTGATATCGAGCCCAATCATCGGCGGGTGCTTGCGACCCAACAAAACGTCAAGTATGCCCATGACGCGAATCCCCCAACGTTTTTGCGCCGGACTGTTAATAAGTTACTTGAATGCTAGCAGCAAAGACATTGACCGCCCAAGGAAAAGCGGTCACAGCTGGTAACAGCTCGTTGCGTAACATACACGAGCCAGAAGACCCTGGATGCCCCGAAAAACACCGAGAAGACGGCGCATTCAAACCATCGCAGCGACCCTTATTTCAAGCCCAGACCTAATTTTCCCGAAATACGGAGCGGGGCAAGGCCGAAACAAGCCGGGATAACAGGCCCGATGCCGCGGACAGGCACAGGAAGCCAAATCGGGACCAAGCCTGAGCCCGGCCGATTCGTCGGGCATGCGGCCGAAAAGCCCTTCCTATAATGCGCCGACCCATCCGGAGGCCCATGAGCGACGCCCACAAGAACACCTCTCAGAACACAGCGTCTGAGTCCCGAAACGCGAGCCCGTCGGGCGCCATGCGTGGCCTGACCCGGGTGCTGGCCTGGCTGTTTGGCCTGGCGGCCGCAGGCGGCGTGGCCGTGCTCATGCTGATCGCCCTGGCCCTGGCCATGGCCTACCCCAATCTGCCCGATATCAGCGGCCTGACCGACTACCGACCCAAGTTGCCGCTGCGCGTTTTTTCGGCCGACGGGCAGCTCTTGGCCGAATTTGGCGACGAAAGACGAAACTTCCTGCCGATCAAGGAGATCCCCAAGGTCATGCAGGACGCGGTGCTGGCGATCGAAGACGCCCGCTTCTACCAGCATGGCGGCGTGGACTACCTGGGCGTAATCCGTGCCGGCCTGGCGAATGTGGGCGAGTCCCGCAGCCAGGGCGCCTCCACCATCACCATGCAGGTGGCGCGCAACTTCTACCTCTCGACCGAGAAGACCCTGACCCGCAAGATCTACGAGATCCTGCTCGCGCTGAAGATTGAAAACGCGCTGAGCAAGGAGCAAATCCTCGAGATCTATATGAACCAGATTTTCCTGGGTCACCGCGCCTATGGTTTTGCCGCCGCCTGCGAGGTGTATTTCGGCAAACCCATCCAGGAAATCACCATCGCCGAAGCGGCCATGTTGGCCGGCCTGCCCAAGGCCCCTTCCGCCTACAACCCGATCAACAACCCGCGCCGGGCCACCATCCGCCAGCAGTACATCATCGAGCGCATGTTGGAAAACGGCTACATCACCGAGGAACAACGCGATGCAGCCAAGGCCCAAAAGCTGCGCCTGCGCCCGGTGAACGAAACGCCCAGCCACGCCGAGTTCGTGACCGAAGCGGCACGGCAGCTGATTTACAACCAATACGGCGACGAGGCCTACACCCGAGGCCTGAATGTCTACCTGACCCTCAAGGCCGAAGAACAGAACGTAGCCTACCGCGCCCTGCGCCGCGGCATCCTCAACTTCGAGCGTCGCCAGGTCTACCGCGGCCCCGAAGCCTATGCCGACCTGCCGGGCAACCCGGCCGACCTGGACAGCCGCATCGCCGAAGCCCTGAACGACCACCCCGCCAACGACGAGTTGCTGGCCGCCGTGGTGCTGGAAGCCAGCCCCAAGAAAGTGGTGGCCGCCCTGCAGAGCGGTGAAACCGTGAGCATCACCGGCGAAGGCCTGAAGCCGGCCACCTCAGGCCTGGCCGAAAACGGCAACCCCAAGACCCGCGTGCGCCGCGGCGCCATCATCCGCGTGGTGAAGGCTCCGCTGGCCGCCAAGCCCAGCCAGGAGGAATGGACCATCACCCAGCTGCCCGTGGTGGAAGGCGCTTTCGTCTCGCTCGACCCACGCAATGGCCGTGTGCGCGCCATGGTGGGCGGTTTTGACTACGCCAAGAGCAAATTCAACCATGTGACCCAGGCCTGGCGTCAACCCGGCTCCAGTTTCAAGCCCTTCATCTACTCGGCGGCGCTGGAAAAAGGCTTCACCCCCAGCACCATCGTCAACGACGCGCCGCTGTTCTTCGACGCCTCCACCACCGGCAGCCAACCCTGGGAGCCCAAGAACTACGACGGCACCTTCGACGGCCCCCTGCCCTTGCGCAAGGCGCTGGCCAAGTCCAAGAACATGGTGTCCATTCGCGTGCTCAACTCCATCGGCGTCCATTACGCGCAGGAGTGGATCACCCGCTTTGGCTTCGAAGCCGAAAAACACCCGGCCTACCTGACCATGGCCCTCGGCGCCGGCTCGGTGACGCCCATGCAGATGGCCCAGGGCTATGCCGTCTTCGCCAACGGCGGTCATCGCATCACGCCCCAGCTGATCGCCAAGCTGACCGACAACAAGGGCCGCCTGCTGTACGAAGCACCGCAGCTGGAAGTGGGCGAAGACAGCCGTGTGATCGAAGCGCGCAATGCCTTCCTGATGACCAGCCTTTTGCAAGAGGTGACGCGCAGCGGCACGGCCGCCCGGGCTCAAGCCCAGCTCAAGCGACCTGACATCTACGGCAAGACCGGCACCACCAACGACTCGATGGACGCCTGGTTCGCCGGCTACCAGCAGGAGGTGGTGGCCGTGGTCTGGATGGGTTACGACCAGCCCAAGAAGCTGGGCGACCGTGAAACCGGCGGCGGGCTGTCGCTGCCGATCTGGATCGAGTACATGAGCCAGGCCCTCAAAGGCGTGCCGGTCAGTGAAATGCCGGTGCCCGAGGGCGTGGTCAATCGCAATGGCGAGTGGTACTACGACGAATACACCGGCACCGCCGGCGTGCGCGAACTGAGTCAGTCCGAAGGCAAGCTGCCGGGTGCTGCCAGCGAGGACGAGAAGAAGAGCATCCTCGACCTGTTCAAGCGCTGAGGCGCTTGAACGGCCTCTTCACACCAGCGCGGGCCGACGGATCAAGCCGGCGTGAACTGCAAGGCCTTGCCACCCTGAGCACTGGCCTGCTCGGACAGCAGCTGGTGGAACTCAACCCCGCTGCGCGTGTCCAGCCAGTGGCCGCCCACAAACCGGAAGTGGTAGCCGCCGGCACGCGCCGCCAGCCAAATTTCCTGCAGCGGCGCCTGCGTGTTCAGGATGATCTTGCTGCCACCGGGAAAGCTCAGCTCCAGCAGCCCGCCACTGCGGTGGCTGTCGATATCGATCACATCACCATCGAGCCAGGCGTCCACCGTCGCCTCGATCCGGTCCAACACGGCGCGGGTGCGCGCCTGGTAGTCGACATCGCTGAGCGGCGTGGCGGCAGGAACGGCAGACGGGCTGGAGGATTCGGCAGACTGGGACATGGTAATGCGGAAGGGGAAAGCGCTCCAGGCAGGCAGCGATAAACTGCGGCCATGAAAGCAAACAACGAACAGCTTCGCAGTGTAGGCCCGCGGGCCGCTGGCCCGCAGATGCCAGGGTCTTTGCGCCGCGCGGGTGCAAGCTTCACGCTCTGCCTGAGCCTGAGTTTGCTCGGCGCCTGCGGCCAGAAGGGGCCACTCTATCTGCCCCAGCCACAAGCCCAAGCTCAGTCCCAGACGCCCGCTCCTTCCACCCAAGGCCAAGCGGCCAAGACGCCCAGCCCGGCTGCCAGCGCCGCCCGGCCCTGAAGCAGAACCCCGCGAGCCCTGCCGAGCCTCGCCAGCCGAGGCCTCAGATCCGGCCTTCCTCCACCGCGTGGCAGGCCACGCGAACGCCCTTGAATTCCAGCATGGCCGGGCGCTCGCTCTTGCAGCGCGCACTGGCATGCGGGCAGCGCGGGTGGAAGCTGCAGCCGCTGGGCGGGTTGAGCGGATTCGGCACCTCGCCCTGCACCGGGGTGCGTGAACGGCCCGTCATGTGGATGTCGGGAATCGCATCCAGCAACATGCGCGTGTAGGGATGGCGCGGCCGGGCGAAGAGCTCGCCCTTGTCGGCCAGCTCGACCAGGCGCCCCAGATACATCACCCCCACCTGATCCGAGACATGGCGCACCACCGCCAAGTTGTGGGAGATGAAGAGGTAGGTCAGGCCGCGCTCACGCTGCAGCTCCTTCATGATGTTGAGCACCTGGGCCTGGACCGAGACGTCCAGGGCCGAGGTCGGCTCGTCGCAGACCAGAAACTCCGGTTGCGTGGCCAAGGCGCGCGCGATCGAGATGCGCTGCCGCTGGCCGCCCGAGAACTGGTGCGGGAACTTTTCGCGGTCCGCCGCCGTCAGGCCCACCGATTGCAGCAACTCGGCCACGCGCACACGCTGGGCATCGACGCCATCGATCAAGCCATGCTCGCGCAGCGGCTCGGCAATGATGTCCTGCACCTTCCAGCGCGGGTTCAGCGAAGCATAAGGGTCCTGGAAGATCATCTGCATGCGCCGACGCAGGGCCAGGGCGCCGCTGGACGCCAGGGTCTTGGCCGTGTCGGCGCCGTCGAATTCCACGCTGCCGCGGGTTGGCTCGTACAAGCCCACCAGCAGGCGCGCCACCGTGCTCTTGCCGCAGCCCGATTCGCCCACCAGAGCCAGGGTCTTGCCGCGCTCGATCGAAAAGCTGACGCCATCCACCGCATGGACGAACTGGCGCGGCTTGCGCTCCACCACCCGGTTCAGCCAGGGCGGGGACACGTCGAAGATTTTTGCGAGGTCTTTCACCTCCACCAAGGGGCGGCTCATCGTGCGGCCTCCGCTTGAGTTGCGGCATGAAGCCAGCAGGCGGCGCGACCGGCGCCCACCGGCACCAGCTCCGGCCGTTCAGTTCGGCAGCGCTCGAACACCTGCGGGCAGCGCGGGTTGAAAGCGCAGCCCTTGGGAATGGCGTTCAGGCGCGGCATGGCGCCGTCGATCTGCAGCAGGCGCTCACGGTCTTCGTCCATGGCCGGGATGGAGCCCATCAGACCCGCGGTATAGGGATGGGCGGGCTTGTGGATCACATCATGCACCGGCCCGATCTCGGCCACGCGGCCGGCATACAGCACCGCCACGCGGTCGCAGGTTTCGGCGATCACGCCCATGTCATGGGTGACCAACATCACGGCCGCGCCCTGCTCCTTGCAGATGCGTTTGAGCAGGGAGATGATCTGCGCCTGGATGGAGACATCGAGCGCCGTGGTCGGTTCATCCGCCACGATCAGCTTCGGGCTGGCCGCCAGGGCCAGGGCGATCACCACACGCTGGCGCATGCCGCCCGAGAACTGGTGCGGGTATTGATCGATGCGCTCGGCCGCCGCGGGAATGCCGGTCTGCTCGAGCAGATCGATGGCCCGCGCACGCGCCTGCGCCTGACTCAGATCCAGATGGGTGGTGATGGTTTCGATCAGCTGCTGGCCCACGGTGTAAAGCGGGTTCAGCGAGGTCAGCGGGTCCTGAAAGATCGCACCGATCTGGCGGCCGCGGATCTTGCGCATCTGCTCGTAGGGCAGGTTGTCGATGCGCTTGCCTTCAAGCAGGATCTCGCCCGAGGCGATGCGCCCCGGTGGGTCCAGCAGGCCGATGATGGCCGCGCCGGTCAAGGACTTGCCGGCACCGGACTCGCCCACCACGCCCAGGATCTCTCCCGGCGCGATGTCGAAATTGATGTCGTCCAGCGCCAGCAAGGTGCCGCGCCGGGTGGGGAATTCGACCCGCAGATGGCGGACCTCAAGCAAGGGTGTGCTCATGGGCAGGAAAGGTTTGCAATTCAACGCAGGCGGGGATTGAGCGCATCGCGCAACCAGTCCCCCAGCAGGTTCACCGACAGGGCGATCAGCACCAGCATCGCGCCGGGCCAGATGGTGATCCACCATTCGCCGGAGAACAAAAAGTCGTTGCCCACACGGATCAAGGTGCCCAGCGAGGGGCTGGTCGGCGGCACGCCGACGCCGAGGAAGGACAGGGTCGCTTCGGTGATGATGGCCGAGGCCACCTGGATGGTGGCCAGCACCAGCACCGGGCCCAGCACATTGGGCAGCACATGGCGGCGCATGATGCGAAGCGGCGTGACGCCGATGACGCGGGCCGCCTGCACATACTCCTTGTTGCGCTCCACCATGGTGGTGCCGCGCACTGTGCGGGCGTACTGCACCCAGCCGGTCAGCGAGATGGCCAGGATCAGCACCAGAAAAGCCAGGGTGTCATGGGCATTCGGGAACATGGCCCGGCCCACACCGTCGATCAGCAGCGCGATCAGGATGGAGGGGAAGGACAGCATGACGTCGCACACGCGCATGATCAGCGCATCGATCTTGCCGCCGACAAAGCCGGCCAGCAGACCCAGGCCCACGCCCATCACCATGCTCAGCAGCACCGAGGCCAGGCCGACGAAGAGCGAGATGCGGGCGCCGTACATCAGGGCCGAGAGGATGTCGCGGCCCTGGTCGTCGGTACCGAGCAGGTACTTGCTGCTGCCGCCTTCCATCCACGCCGGCGGCAGGCGTGAATCCATCAACTCCAGCGTGGCCAGATCGAAGGGGTTGTGCGGCGCGACGAACTCGGCAAAGACGGCGCAGAACACGCAGATCAAGGCGATCACGGCCGCGCCCATCGCCACCGGCGAGCTGCGGAAGGAGTACCAGACATCGCCATCAAAAAAGCGCTGCAGCGCATTCGGCGCAGCAGGCACGGGCGGGATGGAAGCTTGGCTCATCGGGTCGAGTCTTCTCTGAAATCAAAGGTCAGGCGGCGGGGCGAGTTCAATGGGCTTTGCCCTGGGTGCGCAGGCGCGGGTCGACGGCGAAGTACAGCAGATCCACCAGCAGATTGATGCTGACGAAGATGAAGGAGATCAGGCACAGGTAGGCGGCCATGACCGGGATGTCGGCGAACTGCACGGCCTGGATGAAGAGCAAGCCCATGCCCGGCCACTGGAACACCGTCTCGGTGATGATGGCGAAGGCAATCAGCTGGCCCAGCTGCAGGCCGGTGATGGTGATCACCGGCACCAAGGTGTTCTTGAGCGCATGGCCGAAGTACACGGCCTGGTTGCTCAGACCACGGGCGCGGGCGAACTTGATGTAGTCGGTGCGCAGCACCTCGAGCATCTCGGCGCGCACCAGGCGCATGATCAGGGTCAGCTGGAACACCGACAAGGTGATGGCCGGCAGCAGCACATGTCGCAGGCCGTCGGCCGTCAGCAAGCCCGTAGTCCAGCTGCCGATCGCAAGCACATCGCCGCGCCCAAAGCTGGGCAGCCATTTGAGCCAGACCGCGAACACCAGAATCAGCAGGATACCGATGAGAAAAGTCGGGAGGGACACCCCCAGCAGGGACAGCATCATCAGCAGCTGCGAGCTGGCCTTGCCGCGCCGCAAGGCGGCATAGACCCCAAGCGGGATGCCCACCGACAGCGCAATCAAGCCGGCCACCAGGGCCAGCTCCAGCGTGGCCGGCAGGCGCTCGGCGATCAGGTCCGACACCTTGCGGCCCTGACGCAGGCTCAAGCCAAACTCGCCCTGCACCGCATTGCCTACAAAACGCGCGAACTGCACGGGAAACGGGGCATCCAAGCCCAGGTCGCGGCGCAAGGCCTCGCGTTGCTCTTGCGTGGCATCCTGGCCCAGCAGGTTGGTGACGGGATCGCCCACATACTGAAACAGCATGAAGGACACGCAGGCCACCGTGAGCATCACGATAAGAGACTGGACCAGGCGGCGGAGGATGAAAACTAGCATGTCGGTAGGTTCGGTTGGCGGCCTTGGCAAGGGCTGACCCCGACACGGTCTGTCAAGCGCTCGGCGCTCCCCCATGCATGAATCGGCCTTGTCCGGGCGCGCCCTGCCCCGGTTCGGTCGGTGTTTGAAATCGCTCAAGCATCTCGGAGCCAGCCAGGCCCCTGCGCTTCAAGTCCGCGCCATCATGGCGAAGAGCGCATCAGACCACAAAGGGGAAAGTCCCGATGCGGTGGGTGCCGAACGCAGCCCGCGGCTGCGCACGGACGCGGCACTCAGAATCGCAAACTGCCCGCCAGCGGTTGCTGCTCGGCGCTGAGCAGCAGGATGTCACCGTAGCAGGCTTCGGAGCGGCTGCGGGTGTTGTCGGCATCGGTCATCAAGGCCATGGAGACCAAGCGGCCGGGCGCCTCACCGAACGCACGCTGAAAATCCGCCTGGATATCGCGCCGCAGCTGCTGCCAGCTGGGTTGCCGTTTGAAACCGCCGGAGCCGACGACGATTTTGCGGATGCGGTCGCTGCGGGCACTGACCACCACCGTCTCCGGCGCAGCCGAGGCGTCCCAGACGTACATCAGGGTGGCGTAGGGCGGCGCCTCGCCCGTCAAGGTGCGCACCAACTCGAACTGCATGCGATTGGCCAGGGACAAGCGCGACTCATCGCCCTCAAACCCCAGGAGCAGACGCGCCGGCGCATCGTCGGTCTCGGGCGCCCGAACGGTGGCCTTGGGCGAGTGCTCGCCGATCCAGACATCGAACTGAAGCGCCGCCACCTGCTCGGGCGCCAGGTCCAGGCTGCGCCGCCACAAGCTGACCGACTGCTGCGCCTGCGCCAGCACGCAATCGCGCCCACCCCGCTGCACGAAGGTGTACGCGGTGGACCGTTTGCCCGGCAACGCGCGCGGCGACCAATCGGCCAGCAGCTCCGGCATCAGGGGCGCTGAAGCCGCAGTCGGTTCAGATTCGTCGCTGGGCGCACTGGCACACGCGACCAAAGCCAGCGCCAGCAGCGCGCTGCAGGCCCGCGAGCACCCCGTCCATCGTCCACTCCTGGAATCCATCACCATCACCTCACCTCAATGCCGAATCAAAGCTCCGCAGCGTGACGATCGCCCATGAAAAAGGCCGCTCGAAGCGGCCTGGATTCGAACACAAATCGGGTTCAGAAACGGTGACGGATGCCACTGCTGAGGCCGACACGGGTCTTGGCGGTGTTGTCGAAGGACACGGCGCCGCCGAGTTTCGAGTAATCCGCCTCGAAGTACACGTCGGTGCGCTTGGAGAAGGCGTAATCCGCCACTGCGGCGACAAAACCGGCCTTGCTCTCGCCGCTCAGGCGATGGTGGCTTTGCTTGGCATACCAGGCTTGCAAGCCCAGGTTCAACTCTTTGTTCAGCTGGTAGGTGAAGCCCGCAGCCAGCATGTCGCGCTTCTTCACATCGAGACCGGCGGCATTCAGACGGCTGCTCGGGCTGACCGTATAGTTGGCGGTGTAGGCGATCTGCAGCGCATCGGTACCGGCATCGAACTTGTTCTGACCCCAGGACAGATTGGCGTACAGAGGACCGGCGGTGTAGGCGCCACCGACCGTCAGGCCTCGCACCTTGCGACCCGCCGTGTCCTTGACCTCCAGCACACCGGCGCCGAATGCCAGTTCATCCTTGGCATAGCGCAGAAAGCCGCCCATGGATTTGTCCGGCGTGGCGCCCTCGCCCGCGCTGACCTGCAACTCACCACGGAAGGCACCAGATTCCGCCAGGTACTTGACCATATTGCTCTGGCGTCCGGCCATGGCCATCACGGTCTCAGGGCGGAAGATCTCGATGTATGGCGAGTATTTGAAGGAGGAGTAGGTGCTGGTGTACAGATCGAACAGCACGTTGTACTGGCGACCCAAGGTGAGGCGGCCGTATTCCTTGGATTCCAGGCCCACCCAGGCTTGACGCCAGAACTCAGCGGCGGTTTGCGTGCCCGTGTCGGAGTTGAGGCGGTGCTCCAAATTGGCGATCGCCTTGAGGCCACCACCCATGTCTTCCGCGACATTCACGCCGAGGCGGCTGTTTGACATGCCGCCAGGGATTACCTGGGACAAAGAGTCGCCCTTGCTGGCGGCCGACGACCCCGAATTGGTCGTGTAACGAACACCCACATCCAGGATGCCATAGAGGCTCACGCTGGACTGCGCCCAGCCAGAGGACGAGAAAGCGGCCAGCAGGCCCAGGACCACAGCAGTCTTCTTCATCATCATCGTTGTCTCCTTGTAGTGAATGTCTTGTACCGACAAAACCATTCTGTGCGAATGGCACCCACCAAGCGAGCCCGATGTTGCGACCCTCCTACACGCGCAAACCCTCCCATCGCGCGTCAGGCGCAAGCAAGTTTGGCTGCGGTTGAAAACAAAAAAGCCGCCCGAAGGCGGCTTTCTAATCAGGCTTGCTTTCGCAGGCTGGGATCAGAAGCTGTGACGCACGCCGACGTCGAAGCCACCCGAACCGCCACCGGCAACGACGGTCGGTGTGTTCAACACGCCAACCTTGCCTGCGCCCTTGTTCTCGATCTTGGACACGGTGGTGTACAGAGCGGTGCGCTTGGACAGGTTATGGATGTAACCAGCCGACAGGTGGGTACCGTCGTAAGCCAGCTTCTGGGTTTCGGCGGAGCCGTTGGCATCAGCCTTGGTCCAGGAAGCCCAGACGCTGCCCGAACCCAGAGGAGCGGTCACAGCTGCAGTGATGATGGTCTGCTTGGCAGCGCCGAGCTTGTTGGTCGAGAAGGTCAGCGACGGCTTGGCGACGCCCAGGTCGTAAGAACCACCGAAGGAGCTCAGCTTGTACTTGGTGCCCACGCCAGCTTGCAGGAAGGCAGCGCTGACATGCAGCGGACCAGCAGCGTAACCAGCACGGCCACTGAATGCCTTGTTGGCGTTAGTACCTTCTCCAGCGGCCACGTCGGCGGCGCCGTAGAAGCCACCCAGGTTGCCCGGCAGCGAGTAGGACACCATGTTGTCAAAACGTGCAACGCTCACGCCGCTGCCCAGGGTGCTGTACAGCTGGTTGGCCTTGCCCAGGCCGGTGGCCGAGGTCGGGTCAAAGGCTTCGATGTGCAGTTGAGCCACCGACTTGTTGCGACCCAGGCGCACTTCACCGAACTCGCCAGCCAGGCTCACGGTGGCACGACGGCCCCAGAAACGGTCCTTGTCCGAGGTGCCTGCGTCAGCAGCAACGGAACCTTCCAGCCAGAAGCCAGCCTTCAGGCCGCCGCCCAGGTCTTCTTCACCGCGCACGCCCAGGCGGCTGCTGGTGTTGCCATCGGTGGCCAGGCTCTTCAGGGTTTGGCCGTTGGCCTTGGTGTAGCGAGCGGCCACGTCGATCACGCCGAACAGGGTCACCGACGATTGAGCCGATGCCACGGTCGCGAACGAACCCAGGACTGCCAGTGCAACGATTGATTTCTTCATTCGATACTCCACAAAAAATAAGTCAGGCCTCGCTCAAAAGCTCAGCCTCGCCAAAAAGACGCCTCCAGGTTGGACCGAGCCAACCTCCTCGCGTGGGATCTGGAGCTTCCGGCTTGGATTTCAAGCCGAGCGCTCCGAAAAAGCCCGCTGCGCCAACCCCCTGCAGCGGAAGTTGCCGTATTACACAAGACCTTGATCCCCCCTGAACACCTCCGACTGTCATATTCAGGGTTTGCGTTGTTGACACACAACGAGAAAGCCTGTTCACAAACTATTCATAAACACTCTCTGTTGGCCCTTGGAGGTTTACGCCATGCCACTCCTCATTAAACTGCCAGCTCGCTGCCTGTGAGATCCATGAACCACACCCTTGCCTCCTCGGCCACCGCCGACCGCCTGACGCCGCTCGACCGCTTGCTGTCCAGCGTCGACCATGGCATGCGCACGGTGTTTGCCACGCCGCGCGCAGCGCGGCCGTCACCGGCGCGCGACTGCGAACCGGCAGATCTGAGCAAGGAAGAAGCGAAACTGTCGGGCGCTCTGATGCGGGTCAACCATGTCGGCGAGGTGTGCGCCCAGGCGCTCTACCAGTCTCAAGCCCTGTTCAGCCGCGACCCTGCATTGCGCGAGCATTTCAAGGCCGCAGCCCAGGAAGAAGTCGATCACCTGGCCTGGACCCAGAAGCGCCTGGACGAGTTGGGCAGCCACCGCAGCCATCTCAACCCGCTCTGGTACGGCGGCGCTTTTGCCATCGGCAGTCTTGCCGGCCTGATCGGTGACCGCGTCAGCCTCGGATTCGTGGTGGCGACTGAACGCCAGGTCGAGCAGCACCTGGCCTCACACCTACAAGGCCTGCCAGAAACGGACCACGCTTCTCGCGCCATCGTCGCGCAAATGAAGCTGGAAGAGGCCCGCCATGCCGACGAAGCCCAGGCCGCAGGCGCCCTGCCCTTGCCCGCGCCGGTTCAGCAGCTGATGCGCCTGGCCGCACGCGTCATGACCCGCACGGCCCACCACATCTGATCCATTCGGATCCGTGAGGCTCTGAAGTCCGCCTCCGCCCAGATTCGGGAACCGAGGCGACGCCAGGACGTCGTTCCAGAGTCCCTGAGCCGGTTCAGACCTCAACGAGTTCCACCGAGGTGGTCATGGCCGCCGTCTTGCCCAACATGATGCTGGCCGAGCAGTACTTTTCATGCGACAGGGCCACGGCGCGATCCACCGCCTCCTGCTTCAAACCCCGGCCACTGACCACGAAGTGCATGTGGATGGCGGTGAAGACCTTGGGGTCCTCTTCAGCTCGCTCGGCCTTGAGTTGCACCTGGCAGCCCCGCACATCGTGGCGGCCGCGCTTGAGGATCAGCACCACATCGTAGGCCGTGCAACCGCCGGTGCCGGCCAGCACGGTTTCCATCGGGCGTGGCGCCAGGTTGTGGCCACCGCCTTGCGGCGCGCCGTCCATGGTCAGCATGTGGCCGCTGCCGGTCTGCGCCACAAAGGCCATGCCGTCCGCGCCCATCCAGTTGATCGTGCATTCCATCGTGTACGTGCTCCAAACGAAAGTGGCGAGCCCAGCCGACTTTGCACTAGAGCTCTTGGACTAATTAAAGGCGCCAAAAATATTGCACCGCAGCAATTGCTACAGCTAAAATTCTAGCCACGCGATCCCCTTGGGCGCAGCCGCCCGGCGTCAAAACCTTGGCCTGCTGCAGATTCAAGCCTCGGGCTCTCGCACCGTTTGTCTCCTCCACCGCCTCCATGGTGGATTCAACCCGAGCTTGCAAAAGCTCGGGTTTTTTTTGGCCTCTTGCGAGCCAAACAGCGCCGAAATGATGCTGAAACCCGCCTGAACCGGGCTGGAGCTGACCCTCGCTTATCATGTTGCGCCGCAACAGATTTGTATCGGAGACCTCATGGCTGGCCCCGCCCGCACGCTCAAAAGTGGCACCCGCCACGCCCGCAAACCCGCCGCCAAGACCATGGCCGCGGCCGGCATGCCCGACCTGATTCCCTCCGACAACAGCTATTTGCAGCGCATTCTCAATGCGCGGGTCTACGAGATTGCCAAGGAAACCTCGCTCACCCCGGCCAAGAACCTGAGCAAGCGCCTGGGCAACAAGGTCTACCTCAAGCGCGAGGACGAGCAGCCGGTGTTCAGCTTCAAGCTGCGCGGCGCCTACAACAAGATGGCGCACCTGAGCGCCGAGCAACTGGCCCAAGGCGTGATCTGCGCCTCGGCCGGCAACCATGCCCAGGGCGTGGCGCTTTCGGCCAAGAAGCTGGGCTGCCGTGCCGTGATCGTGATGCCGGTCACCACGCCCAAGGTCAAGATCGACGCCGTGCAAGGCCATGGCGGCGAGGTGGTGCTCTTCGGTGACAGCTTCAGCGACGCTTACGGCCATGCCCTGGAGCTGGAGCAGGCCCAGGGCCTGACCTTTGTTCACCCCTTCGACGACCCCGATGTGATCGCCGGCCAGGGCACCATCGCCATGGAGTTGCTGCGCCAGCACCCCGGCCCGATCGACGCCATCTTTGTCGCCATCGGCGGCGGAGGCTTGATCTCCGGCGTGGCGGCTTACATCAAGGCGGTGCGCCCGGAGATCAAGGTCATCGGCGTGCAAACCAAGGATTCCGACGCCATGGTGCGCTCGGTGCGCGCCGGCAAGCGGGTGCAGCTCAGCGATGTGGGCCTGTTCTCGGATGGCACGGCCGTGAAGCTGGTCGGTGAGGAGACCTTCCGCATCACCCGCGCCCTGGTCGACGACTTCGTGCTGGTGGACACCGATGCCGTCTGCGCCGCCATCAAGGACGTGTTCGAAGACACCCGCAGCATTCTGGAACCTGCCGGCGCCCTGGGTGTGGCCGCCGTCAAACAGTACACGGCCACCCATGGCTGCAAGGGCCAGACCTTCATCGCCATCACCTGCGGCGCCAATATGAATTTCGACCGCCTGCGCTTTGTCGCAGAGCGGGCCGAGGTGGGCGAGCACCGCGAGGCCCTGTTTGCCGTCACCATCCCCGAGGAACGCGGCAGCTTCAAGCGCTTTTGCGAACTGCTGGGCCCGCGCAGCGTGACCGAGTTCAATTACCGCATCTCGGATTCGGCCCAGGCCCACATCCTGGTCGGCGTGGCCACCCAGAAGCGCGAGGAAGCGGCCAAGCTGGCACGCGCATTTGCCAAGGGAGGCTTCCAGGCTCTGGATCTGACCGACAACGAGTTGGCCAAGCAGCATGTGCGCCATATGGTGGGCGGCCGCTCCGAATTGGCTCGCAACGAACGGCTCTACCGCTTCATCTTCCCCGAGCGCCCGGGCGCCTTGATGCGCTTTCTGTCCACCATGCACCCGGACTGGAACATCAGCCTCTTCCACTACCGCAACCAGGGCGCCGACTACGGCCGCATCCTGGTCGGCATCCAGGTGCCGCGCGGCGACAATGCGGCGCTGCGCGACTTCCTGGCTTCGCTGAACTACCCTTTCGAAGACGAGAGCAACAACCCGGTCTACCAGCTCTTCCTGCGTTGACGCGGGGCTGGCCCACGCCCAGCCCAGGCGCCCCAAAAAGGCGCAGGGCAAGTGCGGATGCGCCAGCCGGCCGCAGGCCCGACAATCCAGCGCCCGCACCCGCCCCGGGTGAGCTGAACACTGCCCATGTCCCTGAACCAGTCCCTGATCTCGCCCACCGCAAATCCCGAGCTGGAAAAGGCCTTGCGCGACCGCGTCGACCGGCATGCCGCCATTGCCGGCGGCCTGGGCGAGCTGGAACCTTTGGCGGTGCGCCTGGGCCTGGTGCAGAACTCCCTGACCCCGCGTTTCCGCGACCCGGTGCTCGCCCTGTTCGCCGCCGACCATGGCCTGGTGGTGGATCGCATCGGCCAGCAATGGGGCCGCAGCACGCGCGAGCAAGCCCAGTTGGCCCTGCAGAACCGCCTGCCGGTTTCGGTGTTCGCGCGCCTGCAAGGCCTGCAGCTGGCCGTGGTCGACTGCGGCATTGCCGAATCGCTGCCGCCGCACGCCCGGCTGATGGCGCGCAAGATCGCCCACGGCACCCGCAACACCCGCACCGGCCCGGCCATGACGCTGGAGCAAGCCCATGCCGGCGTGCGCGTGGGCATGGAAATCTCGGACAACCTGCCCGGCAATGTGCTGGCCTGCGCCAGCATGGGCCAGGGCTCGGCGGAAAGCGCCGCACTGGTGCTGTCGCGGCTGATGGACCTGCCCGTGCGTGAGTTTGTGGTTTCCGGCCCCGACATGCGCCAGGACGAGCTCAACCACATCCTCGGCGTGCTGCATGCCGCGCAGGCGCGGCACCGCGAGGTCAGCGATCCGATGGAGGTGCTGGCGGCTTTCGGCGGCTTCGAGCTGGCGGTGATGATGGGCGCCATGCTGGTGGCCGCGTCCAAGCGCCATCTGATCATCGTCGACGGCATCACCGCCTGCGCCGCGCTCAAGCTGGCCGCGCGCATCGCTGCGCCGGTGACCGACTACGCCGTGTTCTGCCGCAGCCATGTGCACCGCGGCTTGGACGAAGCCCTGGCCACCTTCCATGCCTCGGCCCTGCTGGAGCTCGGCATGGACAGCGCCGATGGCACCGGTGCCACCCTGGCCTGGCCCATGATCCGCGCCGCGGCAGCCTTGCTGACCGATCTGCATGACCTGGCCGAAGCGCGCCCGCCGAACACCGGCAGCGGTGTCGATTCCTTGGGCGGTGGTGTCTACCGAGACAGCGGCGGCGATCCGCGCCTCAGCGCGTGATGTGAGACGGGCTGTTGCTGGCGCTCAGCGCGTTGGCAAGCCGCTGGGGTCCACACCGTTCTGCTGCTGCAAAGGCTGCGGCGAGCCCGGCGGCGGCAGGTTGGGCCGGAACGGCGGCTGCCCCGGCGGCGCGCCTTCACCCATGACATGCGGCTGGCCGCCGATCACGGTCGGCGACACCTGGGCCGTCGGCAGGCTGCCGGTCGCGGCCGGCTGCGGCGGCGCCAGATTCAAAGTCAGTGTGACCGCGCCCCCTTGACCGAGTTGGGCCGAACGGGCATCGACGGACAGCAGGCGCAACTCACCCTCCAGCACCGCACCGATGCGCACCGTACGCGGCACGCCGTCCACGGCGATCAGGGCCACACCCTCACCGGCCTGGCTGGCTTGCAGGTTCTTGGGCGCCACCACGCCGAGCAGGCTGAAGCGGCTCTCGGCCACCGGCGGCGCTTCGGCCGCCGCCACCGGGGCGGCGCCGAGCAAGCGGGTCAGGTCTGCGCCAGCGCTGCGCTGCTCGACCACGGCCAGGGCATGAGCCGGCGCCGACAAGGGTTTTGCCATCAGCTGGATCAGCCAATAGACCGCGGCGCAAGCCAGCAAACCCCAGACCAGAAAAGCCATCATTCGTGCAAGCATGAGGCGATTATGATTCAAGCGCTTTGACGAGCCGAGGCCCCGCGCCCCGGTGCTAACCCTTCTCTTCACCACGCAGCCCGTCACGTTCACACATGAATACAACGAACTCTCGCCGCCTCGCCCGGGGCTTCACCCTGATCGAGATCATGGTCGTGTTCCTCATCATCGGGCTGATGGGCGCCCTGATCGTGCCCAATGTGATGGACCGCCTGCATGAAGCCAAGGTCACGGCCGCCCGCGCCACCATCAACGATCTGATGCAGCAGCTCAAGCTGTACAAGATCGACAACGGCCGCTACCCGAGCGGCGAGCAGGGCCTGGAATCCCTGGTGCGCAAGCCCACCACCGGCACGCCGCCGGCCAACTGGAAGCCCTACATCGACAAGCTGCCGCTCGATCCCTGGAAGAACCCCTACCAGTACGCCAACCCCGGCGTGAAGAACGAGATCGACATCTACAGCTTCGGCGCCGACGGCCGCCCGGGTGGCGAAGGCAATGACGCCGACATCGGCTCCTGGCAGTAAGCAGCCCCCCTTGCGCACCCGGCTGCAACGCGGCTTCACGCTGATCGAGTTGCTGGTGGTGGTGGCCATGGTGGCCATCGCCTCGGCCGCCGTCAGCATGGCCGTGCGTGACCCGGCCGAGGCCCAGCTCGAGCGCGAAGCCGAGCGCCTGGTGGCCTTGTTTGAAACCGCGCGGGCCGAGAGCCGCGCCGCTGGTATCGATGTGCAATGGGCGCCTCTGCAGCAGGACGCCCGCGACCATTTCCGCTTTGCCGGCCTGCCCCCCACCATCCAGCTGCCGCGCCGCTGGCTGGGCGAGGGCGTGGCGGTGCAGATCGCCAATGCCCGCAGCGTGCGCCTGGGCCCCGAACCCATGATCGGGCCGCAGCAGCTGCTGCTGACCCTGGGCTCCAAACGCCTGCTGCTGAGCACCGACGGCCTGGCGCCCTTCACCGTCAGCCCGGCGCCAGCGCCATGACGCAGCGCCTCCAGCGGGGCCAACGCGGCCGCAAGGCCGGCTTCACCCTGATCGAAGTGATGGTGGCCCTGGTCATCGTCGCCATCACCCTGGCAGCCGGCGTCAAGGCCGCCGGCGCGCTGACCGACAACGCCAGCCGACTGCGCGAGATGAGCGCGGCCCAGTGGTGTGCCGAGAACCAGCTGACCGAGCTGCGCCTGGGCAAGCAGTTCCCCGGGATCGGCGACAGCGAGTTTTCCTGCGAGCAGTTCGGCCAGAGCTACCGCGGCCGCCTGGTCGTGCGGCCCACGCCCAACCCCAATTTTCGGCGCGTCGATGCCCTGATCAGCGCCGATGGCGAGCACAACCTGCTGACCATTTCCACCATCATGGGGCGCTTCTGATGCCGCGCCTGACGCCAAACCTGAGCGCACGCGGCTTCACCCTGGTCGAGGTCATGGTCGCCCTCTTGATCATGAGCCTGATGTCGGTGATGGCCTGGAGCGGCATCAACGGCCTGCTCAAGAGCCGCGAGATCGCCCAAGCCCACCTCGACCACAGCGCCCGTCTGCAAACCGTGATGGCGCAGTGGGAGGCCGATCTGCGCGCCGTGCAGGACAGCGGTGTTGCCCCGGCCTTGGCCTTCGACGGCGCTGCCCTGCGCATGACCCGCCAGCAGCCCCTGGGCATGCAGGTGGTGGTGTGGAGCTTGCGCGAGGGCCGCCTGCTGCGCTGGGAAGGCCCGGTGGTGCAGAGCAGCACCGAGCTGAGCGACAGCTTCGAGCGCAGCGCGCGCCTGCAGCCGCAAGACCGCGGCCAGCTACGCGCCCTGGAGGGTGTCGGCGGCTGGCAGCTTTATTTCTACCGCGGCAATGGCTGGAGCAACGCCCAGTCCAGTGACGACCTCAGCAACGAGGCCGCCCCGCCGATCGCGCCGCCGGCCTCGGGGAATGGGAACGGCAAAGGTGAGGGCAAGGGCGACGGCGTCAACAAGGACGACAGCGGCCCCAAACGCCAGGTCCTGCCCAGCGGCGTGCGCATGGTGCTGGACTTCGCGCCCGACAGCGGCTTCAACGGCAAGCTGACCCGGCAAATCATCCTGGGGCCGCAGTCATGAATCGCAGTCGCACGCAGCGGCAGGGTGGCGCCGCCCTGCTGACCGCCATGCTGATCGTGGCCCTGGTGGCCAGCCTGGCATCGGCCATGGTCTGGCGCCAGTACCGCGCGGTGCAGATCGAGGCGGCCGAGCGCGCCCGTGCGCAGTCGGCCTGGATTCTGCAAGGGGTGCTCGACTGGGCCCGCCTGATCCTGCGCGAGGACGCACGCGCCAACCTCAACGAGCCGGTCGACCACCTGGGCGAAGTCTGGGCCGTGCCCCTGGCCGAGGCCCGCCTGTCCACCTTCCTCGCGGCCGACGCCAACAATGCCGAAGACAGCGGCCCCGAAGCCTTTCTCTCCGGCAGCCTGCACGACGCCCAGGCCCAGTACAACCTGCGCCACCTGCTCGGCGGCACCGAGGTGCCGGCGCAGGAACAGCGCGTGCTGGAGCGCTTGTGCGACAACGTCGGTGCCCCGCCCGGCACGGCGCAGACCCTGATCCGCAAACTGCGCCTGGCGGCCGACACCGGCAGCAAGGACACCAGCAAGACCGCCAGCGCCGACAGCAAGAACCCGCCGCTGCCGCCGCGCAACCTCGACCAGCTGGCCTGGTTCGGCCTGACGCCGGAGACCATCGAGCGCCTGCGCCCGGTGCTGACCCTGCTGCCCCAGAACACACCGGTCAACCTCAACACCGCGCCGCGCGAGGTGATCGCCGCCCTGTTCGACGGCATGGACCTGGCCTCGGCCGAGCGCCTGGTGCGCAGCCGCCAAAGCCAGCCGCTGAAAAAGGTGCAGGACGCCAGCAGCTTTTTCCCCGGCACGGTGACGCTGAGCTCGGAGCGGGTCGATGTGAAGTCGTCCTACTTCCTGGTGAAGGGCCGGCTGCGCCTGGACGAGCGGGTCCTGGAAGAACGCGCCCTGGTGCAGCGGCGCAATCTGGACATGCTGGTGGTCGAGCGGCAGCGCGTCAACCAGGTGAACTCGGCCGCCACACCGCCGGGCCGCGGCTCCTGAGGGCCCCGAAACACCGCGCTTGGAATCTGTCAAAGCCCGCATTCCTGGCCCGATAGACGCAAGCCTCAGAACCTCAGGTTTTATAGAGATAAGCGCTAACTGATTGATTCCACATGATCCCGCAAAATACGCCACCTAGAATGCGCCAGGCCACCCTGACTCCATGAGTACCCTGCTCCTGTTTCTGCCCCCGCGCAGCCGCTTGCACGCCCAAGGCCGCCCGGCCACGACCGTAGACGGTTTGGGCCGCGCGGCCACCCTCGGCCATGGCGCCAGCGCCCCCGGCCGCGACTTCGACTACGTGCTCAGCAGCGATGGCCGCGAGCTCAGCGAACAAGGCAGCCTGCCGGCGGCGCAGCTGCCCCATGCCGACACGGTGATCGCCATCCCGGCCGAATCGGATGTCTCCTGGCAGCGCGTCACCCTGCCGCGCGCCGGCCGGCAGATGCGCAGTGCCCTCGCCGGCCTGCTGGAAGAAAGCCTGCTTGACGAGGCCGAGAGCCTGCATTTCGCCATCGAGGCCGAAGCCCAGGACGGCGACCTCGCCTGGGTGGCCGTGTGCTCGCGTGCCTGGCTGCAGCAGCAGCTGGCCGTGCTGGACGCGGCACAAATCGTGGTCGACCGCATCTGCCCGCTGAGCTGGCCCGACAGCCCGCCGCGCGGCCATTTCTACAGCACCGGCCAGGAGTTCAACCCCGTGGCCCTGCGCTGGAGCCACCCCGAGGGCGTGACCAATCTGCCGCTGGAAGGCAGCCTGTCACGCCAGCTCTTCCCCGCCACCCTGGTGCAAAGTTCGCAGTGGAGCGCCGCGCCCGAGGTGGCCGCCGCCGCCGAGCATTGGCTGGGCACGGCCGTCACCCCGCTGAGCCCGGCGCAACGCGCCCTGGCCGTGATCGACTGCCCCTGGAACCTGCGCCAGTTCGAACTGGCGCCGCGCACCCGCGGCATCCGTGCCCTGCGCCAGTTCTCGCGCGGCCTGATGCGGCGCAACTGGCGGCCGGTGCGCATCGGCCTGGCCGGCCTGGTGGCGGTGCAGTTGCTGGGCCTGAACCTGGTGGCCTGGCAGCAGAACGCCCAGCTCAAGGCCCGGCGCGCCGCCATCACCCAGACCCTGACCCAGACCTTCCCGCATGTGCGCGCGGTGCTGGACGCGCCGGCGCAGATGCAGCGGGAGATCGACGGCCTGCGCGCCCTGGCCGGACGCAGCGGCGACAAGGATTTCGAAACCCTGCTGGCGGCCGCCGCCACCGCCTGGCCGCAAGACCGTGGCCCGCTGGACAGCCTGAGCTTCGAAGCTGGCCGCCTGCAACTGTCCAGCGCCGGCTGGAGCGAGGCCCAGATCCAGCAATTCCGCAGCCAGCTGCGCAGCGAAGGCTGGCAGCTGGAAAGCGGTGAAGGCCAGCTGACCCTGAGCCGTCTGCCTGCCGATGCGCCCAGCAACCCGGCGGCGCTCCGAAACGCCCTCTCCACCCAGGCCGCGCCCGGGCCCAAGACATGAGCTTCGACAAGAAACCCTCCGCCCTCGCCGGCCTGCGAGCCCAGGCCCAGGCGCAGTGGCAGCAGATGGGCGAACGCGAGCGCAATGCCGCGCAGCTGATCGCCCTGCTGCTGGGCCTGGCCCTGCTCTGGTTTGTGGCCGTACAGCCGGCCTGGCGCACCCTCAGCCAGGCGCCGGCCCAGGCCGAAAGCCTGGAGCGCCAGCTGCAAGAGATGCAAGCCCTGGCCCAGGAAGCGCAAGAGCTGCGCGCCGCCCCGGCTGTGCCCGCCGCCCAGGCCACGCAGGCGCTGCAAGCCGCCAGCGAGCACCTGGGCCCGGCCGCCCGCCTGCAGATCAACGGCGACCGCGCCGTGCTGATGCTCAACGGCGTCAGCAGCGAAGCCTTGCAAGCCTGGCTCGGTGAGGCGCGCAGCGCCGCCCGCGCCCGGCCGCTGGAGGCCAAGCTGCAACGCAGCCCGCAGGGCTTCAACGGCAGCATCGTGCTGAGCCTGCAAGGAGGCTCGGCGCCATGAGCCTCTCCCTGAATTTCGGCCGCAAGAAAGCGCAGACCCCCGAGGCCGCCTCGGTCGGCGGCCCGCTGAGCCACTGGCAGGACAGCCCCAGCCAGGATCTGAGTAAGCGCAGCCGCCAAGGCCTGCCCCGGCGCTGGAGCATGGCCGGCGCCCTGCTCGGCGCCAGCCTGGCCCTGTTGGCCTTCGCGCCGGCCAGCTGGTTGGCGCGCGGCCTGGCCGCGGCGAGCAACGACCATGTACTGATCACCGACAGCCGCGGCAGCATCTGGAACGGCAGCGGCGTGCTGGTGCTCAGCGGTGGCGCGGGCAGCCGCGACGCCGCCATCCTGCCCGGCCGCCTGCGCTGGACCATGGGCTTCAAAGGCCTGGGCCTGGCCCTGAATGCGCGCCAGGACTGCTGCCTCAACGGCGAGCTGCAGCTGCTGCTGCGCCCGGGCTGGGGCCGCTTCGAGCTGGCCGTGGCCAGCGGCGGCGACTGGCTGGCGCGCCTGCCGGCCGGCCTGCTCTCGGGCCTGGGCACGCCCTGGAACACCTTGCAGCTGGGCGGCTCGCTGCGCCTCAGCGCACGCGATCTGCGCCTGGAATGGGTGGGCGGGCGCTGGCGCCAGTTCGGCCAGCTGGACCTGGATCTGCTGAACCTGTCCTCCCGCGTCTCGACCCTGGCGCCGCTGGGCAGCTACCGCTTTTCGCTCAGCGCCCAGCCGGTGGCACCCGGCGAAACCGGCGGCGGCACCAGCCAGATGAGCTTGAGCACGCTGGAAGGCGCGCTGATGCTGAACGGCCAGGGCACGCTGACGGCCGGCAAGCCGCGCTTCACCCTGGAGGCGACCGCCGCCCCGGGCCGCGAGGCGGCACTGAACAACCTCCTGAACATCATCGGCCGGCGCCAAGGCGCACGGTCCGTCTTTTCGATCGGATGAGCATGAACGACGACAAGCGAGCGCGCATCGCGTCCCGGGGACGGCAAGCTGGCGTCTCCCTTCTGACCCTGGCCCTGCTGAGCACGCCGGCCCTGAGCCCCGCCGCGACCAGCAAGCCGCGCGGCAACGGACCGGCCGTCAAGGCGCCGACGCCGGTGACCCTGAACTTCGTCAATGCCGACATCGAGGCCGTGACCCGGGCCATGGGCGTGATGATGAACCGCCAGTTCATCATCGACCCGCGCGTCAAGGGCCAGATCACGGTCTACAGCGAGCAGCCGGTGACGCCGCGCGAGGCCTATCTCAACTACCTGGCCGCCCTGCGCGGCCTGGGTTTCACCGTGGTGGAAAGCGCCGGGTTGTGGAAGGTGGTGCCCGAGGCCGATGCCAAGCTGCAAGCCGGCTCGGTGGCCGTGGACAGCAGCAAGGAGCGCGGCGACCAGATCCTGACCCAGGTCTACCGACTCAACTTCGAGAACGCCAACAACCTGGTGGCGGTGCTGCGCCCGCTGATCAGCCCCAACAACACCATCAACGCCAACCCCGGCAACAACAGCCTGGTCATCACCGACTACGCTGACAACCTGCAACGCCTGGGCCGCATCATCGCGGCCATGGACACGGCCGGTGCCACCGACATCGAGCTGGTGCCGCTCAAGCACGCCGTGGCCTCCGACCTGGCGCCCCTGGTGCTGCGCCTGACGGAAGGCGGCAACGCCGCCGCCGGCGCCCCGGGACAGGGCGGCAGCGGCAGCGTCAATGTGGTGGTGGACCCGCGCGCCAACGCCCTGATCGTGCGCGCCGCCAACCCGGCTCGCCTGGCCTACACCAAGGGCATCATCGCGAAGCTGGACCAGCCCTCGCTGGACAACAGCCCCTCGGGCAATATCCGCGTCGTCTACCTGAAGAACGCCGACGCCACCAAGCTGGCCACCGTGCTGCGCGCCGCCTTTGCGGCCACCGGCAGCGGCGGTGCTGGCGGCGCCAGCAGCAGCGGCAACAGTGCGGGCGGCGGCTTGAGCAGCCTCAGCGGCGCTGGCGGCCTGGGCTCGGGCAACCTCAGCGGCACGCAGCAGAGCGGCATGGGCAACAGCAGCGGCAACACCGCATCGGCCGCGGCCACCACGCCGGTCAGCGCCTCGGCCGGCCCCTCGACCGGCGGCTTTGTGCAGGCCGACCCGTCCACCAACGCGCTGATCATCACCGCACCCGATCCGCTCTACCGCCAGATCCGCCAGGTCATCGACCAGCTCGACGGCCGCCGCGCGCAGGTCTACGTCGAGACCCTGATCGTCAAGGTCGACGCCAGCAAGAGCGGCAACTTCGGCGTGCAGTGGCAGAACCTGTTCGGCAACAAGGGCGACAGCAACATCACCGGCGCCGGCACCAATTTCGGCACCGGCCCGGGCAACATCATCCAGGGCACAGCCGCGCTGTTCGGCGGCACGACAGGCATTGCCAGCGTCGTCAAGGACGCGCCCACCGGCCTCAATATCGGCCTGCTGAAGAAGTTCGGCGACCGCTACACCCTGGGCGCCATTGCCAACTTCCTGGAGGCCGAGGCTGGCGCCAATGTGCTGTCGACACCGAATCTGGTGGCCCTGGACAACGAGGAAGCCAAAATCGTGGTGGGCCGCTCGGTGCCTTTTGTGACCGGCTCCTACACCAACACGGGCAGCGGCAGCAGCACTGGCGCGGTCAACCCCTTCCAGACCTTCGACCGCAAGGACGTGGGCATCACCTTGCGCATCCGCAGCCAGATCGGCGAAGGCGGCACCGTGCGCATGACCGTGTACCAGGAGAACTCCTCGGTGGACCCGACCACCAAGGCCGACACCAGCGGCCCCTCGACCGAGAAGAGCTCGATCGAAACCACCATCTCGGTGGACGATGGCCAGATCATGGTGCTGGGCGGCCTGCTGAAAGACGAGTTCGCCGACAGCGAGGGCCGCGTGCCCGGCCTGGGCAGCATCCCCCTGATCGGCAATCTGTTCAAGAACACCGGCCGTAGCCGCGTCAAGACCAATCTGATGGTGTTCCTGCGCCCAGTCATCATGCGCAGCCAAGAAGCGGCTGACCGCATCACCATGGACCGCTACGACCACTTCCGCACCCTGCAGGAATCGGTCAAGCCGGAGTCCAAATTCGCCCTGCCGGACACCGGCACGCCGCTGCTGCCGGCCAATCCCACCGCACCCATCGGTGCGGCCAAGGAATCACCCATCGGTGCGGCCAAGCCGCCCGCGGGTGCGGCGGAAAAGGTGGGCCAGTGAGCGTCATGCGCCACCCGCTGCCCTACGCCTACGCCAAGGCCAACTCGGTGCTGCTGGAGGACGACGGCGCCAGCCTCGTGCTCTGGGCCCCGGCCGAGATCAGCCTGGCCACCTTGTCCGAGGTGCAGCGCCTCTACCTGATCGACCGTTTCGAGCAAGAAGCCGCCAGCAGCCTGGCCGAGCGCATCAATGCCGCCTATGCCGGCAGCGAATCGAGCGCGGCCGTGGTGATCGGCGAGGTCGAGAGCGCGGTGGACCTGAGCCGCATGATGCAGGACCTTCCCGCTGTGGAAGACCTGCTGGAAGCGGCCAATGACGCGCCCATCATCCGCATGCTCAATGCCTTGCTGACGCAGGCGGCCAAGGACGGCGCCAGCGACATCCACATCGAGCCCTACGAACGCGCCAGCTCGGTGCGTTTCCGCGTCGACGGCACGCTGCGCGAAGTGGTGCAGCCCAACCGCGGCCTGCACGCGGCCCTGATCTCGCGCCTGAAGATCATGGCCGAGCTGGATATCGCCGAAAAGCGCCTGCCGCAGGACGGCCGCATTTCTCTGCGCATCGGCGGCCGCGCCATCGATGTGCGCGTCTCCACCCTGCCCAGCGCCCACGGCGAGCGCGCCGTGCTGCGTCTGCTGGACAAGACCGAATCGAAGTTCACGCTCGAAGGCTTAGGGATGAGCGGCGATGTGCTGGACGCCTTCAAACGCCTGGTGCAGCAGCCGCACGGCATCGTGCTGGTCACCGGGCCCACCGGCTCGGGCAAGACCACCAGCCTGTATGCCTCGCTGCAGACCGTGGACACCAGCACCACCAATGTGCTGACGGTGGAAGACCCGATCGAGTACGAGCTGGCCGGCGTCGGCCAGACCCAGGTCAATGCCAAGATCGACCTGACCTTCGCCAAAGCCCTGCGCGCCATCCTGCGCCAGGACCCGGACGTGATCATGATCGGCGAAATTCGCGATTACGAGACCGCGCAGATTGCCATCCAGGCCTCGCTGACCGGCCACCTGGTGCTGGCCACCTTGCACACCAATGACGCCCCTAGCGCCGTCACTCGACTGACGGATATGGGCGTCGAGCCCTTCCTGCTCAGTAGCTCGCTGCTGGGCGTGCTGGCCCAGCGCCTGGTGCGCAAGCTCTGCCCGGTGTGCAAACGGGCCGAGGTCGTGGACGGCCCCGACGCCGGGCCGCCCCAAGGCGGGGCCAGCCCCCTCGGGGGGCAGCGCAGCGGCGAAGCAGCAAGCGTGGGGGCTCATGTTCGCTGGCATCCGGTCGGTTGCGAAGCTTGCAGCCGCACCGGCTACAAGGGCCGCACCGGCGTCTACGAGCTGATGGTGGCCGATGAAGAGGTGCGCCACCTCATGCATCAGCGCGCGGCCGAGAGCGAGCTGCAGGCGGCGGCGCAAAAAGGCGGCCTGCGCTCCATGCGCGAGGACGGCCAGCGCCTGATCGATGCCGGCATTACCTCGGTCGAAGAAGTGCTGCGCGTGACGCGCGAATCCTGAGTGCCCCGCTGCCATGCCGGCCTATAAATTCGAAGCCCTGAACCCGGCGGGCCGCTCCAGCAGCGGCCTGATCGAGGCCGACAACCCGCGCGCCGCGCGCGCCCAGCTGCGCGCGCAGAACCTGGTGCCGCTGAGCCTGGAGCCGGTGCAACAGCAGGGCCAAGACGGCGGCAGCCGCTTTGCCCGCCGCGTGTTCAGCCCCACGGCCCTGGCTGTCTGGACACGTCAGCTGGCCGGCCTGGTCGGCTCGGGCCTGCCGCTGGAGCGGGCGCTGACGGCCCTGGCCGATGAGTGCGAAGACCCGCGCCAGCGCGAGCTGCTGTCCCAGCTCAAGGCCGAGGTCAATGCCGGCGCCAGCTTCGCCCGCGCCCTGGGCACGGCGCCGCGCGAGTTCGACGAGGTCTACCGCGGCGTGGTCGCGGCCGGCGAGCAAAGCGGCGCGCTCGGGCCGGTGCTGGAAAAGCTGGCCGACGATCTGGAAGAACGTCAGGACCTCAAGTCCAAGCTGATCGGTGCCATGGCCTACCCGACCATCGTCTCGCTGATCGCCTTCATGATCATCATCTTCCTGGTGACCTATGTGGTGCCGCAGATCGCCGCCACCTTCACCAGTTCCAAGCGCGCCCTGCCCTGGCTGACCGTGGCCATGCTGGGCACCAGCGACTTCGTGCGCGAATGGGGCTGGCTGATGCTGCTGGCGGCCGTCGGCGGCGGCACCGGCCTGTCCTGGGCGCTCAAGCGCCCGGCCTTCCGCCTGCGCTTCGACGCGGCCTTCCTCAAGGTGCCGCTGCTGGGCCGCCTGGCCCGCGGCTACAACGCGGCCCGTTTTGCCGGCACCCTGGCCATGCTGGCCGGCTCGGGCGTGCCCATCCTGAAGGCCTTGCAGGCGGCGGCCGAGACCCTGTCCAACCACGCCATGCGCGCCGACGCGCTCGATGCCCTGGTGCAGGTGCGCGAGGGCGCGCCGGTGGGCTCGGCCCTGGCCGGCAAGAAGCGTTTCCCCGGCATCCTGGCCATGTTCGCCCGCCTCGGTGAGCAGACGGGTCAGCTGCCGCAGATGCTGGAGCGCGCGGCCAAACAGCTCAGCGTCGAGGTGCAGCGCCGTGCCCTGGCAGCCGCCACCTTGCTGGAGCCCCTGCTGATCGTCGGCATGGGCGCGGTGGTGCTGCTGATCGTGATGGCGGTGCTGCTGCCCATCATCCAGATGAACAGCTTTGTGAAGTAAACAAGGACGTAGGCGAAGACATGCCGGCCAATCTCGACGGACAGCTGGTGGTGGCGATTTCCTCGCGGGCGCTGTTCGACTTCGAGGAAGAGAACCAGTTCTTCGAGGCCGGCAACGACCGCGACTACATGGCCTTGCAGCAAACGCGCCTGGACCAGCCGGCCAAGCCCGGCGTGGCTTTTTCCCTGGTGCGCAAGCTGCTGGCTTTCAACAGCGAAGGCGCGCCCAAGGTCGAGGTGGTGGTGCTCTCGCGCAACGACCCGATCTCGGGCATGCGGGTGTTCCGCTCGGCCACGCACTACGGCCTCAACATCCAGCGCGGCGTGTTCACCCGCGGCGAGTCGCCCTGGCGCTATCTGCGCCCGCTCAAGGCCCAGCTCTTCCTCTCGGCCAATGAGGCCGATGTGCGCAGCGCCCTGCAGGCCGGCGTGGCCGCGGCGCGCGTGCTGCCGCTCTCGGCCCATGCCTCCAGCGCCCACCCGCAGGAGCTGCGCATCGCCTTCGACGGCGACGCCGTGCTGTTCTCCGACGAGGCCGAGCAGGTGTTCCAGCGCGAGGGCCTGGATGCCTTCCAGAGCCACGAAATCACCCATGCCAAGACGCCCCTGCCGGCCGGCCCGTTCAAGCCCGTGCTGCAAGCCCTGCACCGGCTGCAGCAGGAGGGTGGCGGCGGCATGAAGGTGCGCACCGCCCTGGTCACCGCACGCAGCGCACCGGCCCATGAGCGCGCCATTCGCACCCTGATGGACTGGCGCATCGAGGTGGACGAAGCCATGTTCCTGGGCGGCCTGGCCAAGGGCGAGTTCCTGCGCGAATTCGAACCCGACTTCTTCTTTGACGACCAGGCCGGCCACATCGCCAGCGCCGCCGCCCACGTGCCGGCGGGCCATGTCAGCGCCGGCATCGCCAACCACTGAGCGCCCCGCGAACCGGGCACGCGCTCTGCGCACAAGGCGGGGCCGCCACGGGGCTTACACGGGGCTGAAGACGCGCGGGCGGCCGAGATAATCGTTGCTCACTTTCAGCGCTCGCGATCCGAGCCTCATGCGCATGAACCCTCGCACCCCGCTTCGGCTGCACCGCCTGACCCTGGCCGCCGCCATCAGCTGCGCCGCCCTGAGCAGCCTGGCCGCCACCACCGCCGCGTCTGGCAGCAGCACGCCCAACCCCGGCTTCTTCCGCCAGCCCACCCTGCAGGGTGAGAACCTGGTCTTCGTCGCCGAAGGCGACCTCTGGCGCGTCAACGCCCAGGGCGGCCGCGCCGAGCGACTCAGCACCCATACCGGCCAGGAAGGCTCGCCGGTGCTGTCGCGCGACGGCCGCTGGCTGGCCTACACCGCCCAGTACGACGGCCCGGGCGATGTCTACCTGATGCCGGTGCAGGGCGGCCTGCCGCAGCGCCTGAGCTGGGAGGGCAATGCCGGCCAGCGCGTCTGGGGCTTCAGCGCCCTGGGCGAGGTGATTTACTCCGGCCCCTCGCAGACCGGCCAGCCGGTGACCCAGCTCTATGCCGTGGACCCAGTCACGCAGACGCGCCGCGCCCTGCCCGTGGCCCAGGCTAGCGATGGCGCCATCAGCAGCGACGGCCGCCAGCTTTACTTCACCCGCAACGGCCTGCGCGGCGATAACGCCCGCCAGTACCGCGGCGGCGCCTTGGCCCGGCTCTGGACCCTGGACCTGACGGGCACGGCCGAGGCACGGCCCCTGGTCACGGAGGGCGCCAACGACCGCCTGCCCATGCCCTACCGCACGGCAGCAGGCGAACGCATCGCCTTCCTCTCGGACCGCGACGGCACGGTCAACCTCTGGTCGGTCAACGCCCAGGGCCAGGACCTGCGCCAGCACACCACGCACAAGGGCTGGGACATCCGCCACGCCTCGGTGGACGGCGGCGTGGCGGTCTACGCGCTCGGCGCCGATCTCTACCGGGTCGACCTGAACACCAACACGACCAGCGCGGCGCCCAAACCGATCGCCATCCAGCTCAGCGGCGACTTTGAACAGCAGCGCCAGCGCTGGGTCAAGAAGCCGCAGGACTTTCTCACCGATGTGGCCCTGGCCCCGAATGGCGAGCGCGTGCTGCTGGCCAGCCGTGGCCGCCTGGCCACCCAGGGCCTGGGCCAGCTGCGCCGCGCCGAGCTGCCGCAGTCGCCCGACGGCCGCTGCCTGAAAGGCCTGTTCAGTGCTGACAGCAAGCAGGTGCTGGCCCTGTGCGATTTCAGCGGTGAGCGCGAGGTCTGGCGCTTTGCTGCCAACGGCCTGGGCAAGCCCGAGCAGATCACCCGTGACGCGCGCGCTCAGCGCAAGGACATAGCCCTGTCGCCCGATGGCCGCTACCTGGCCCACACCGACAAGGAAGGCCATCTGTATCTGAGTGACCTCAAGGGCAACAACGGCCGCCTGATCACGCGCGACAGCCGCAACGCCAGCATCGCCAACCTGAGCTGGGCGCCGGACAGCCGCAGCCTGGCCTTCACGCAAGCCCTGAGCGATGGCAATCGCGATCAGCTGCAACTGTTCAACTTGGCCGACAACAAGATCCACACCGTCAGCAGCGAACGTTATGACAGCGACTCGCCGGCCTTCTCGCCGGACGGGCGCTGGCTCTACTTCGTCTCCAACCGCCAGTTCGCCGTCACCGGCCGCGGCTCGCCCTGGGGCGACCGCAATATGGGCCCCTACTTCGACCGCGGCAGCAAGCTCTTTGCCCTGGCCCTGCAGCCGGGCCTGCGCTTCCCCTTCGCACCCAAGGACGAGTTGGAGCCGCCGGAGCCCAAGCCCGAACTCAAGCCCGAGTTGAAATCCGAGCTGCGTGCCGATGCCACCAAGGTAGACGGCAAAGCCGACCCGGCCAAGCCCGAGCTGAAACCGGAGCAGAAGCCCGAGCCCAAACCCAAGCCGCCCATCCATTTCGCCGGCTTGCGCGAGCGCCTCTTCGAGCTGCCACTGCCCGCCGGCAACTACAGCGGCCTGACGACCGACGGCAAGCGCCTGTGGTTCCTCGACGCCGAGATCAACGGCGGCGAGCGCAAATCGGTGCTCAAGACCGCGGCCATCGACAACCAGGGCGGCAACATCGAAACCGTGGCCAGCGATGTGCGCAGCATCGAGCTCAGCGCCGATGGCAAGAAGATGCTGGTGGTGCGCAATGGTGCGCCGGGCGCGGCGCCCGAGCTGATCCTCGGCGACGCCGGCCCCAAGCTGCCGGCCGAGCTGGCCAAGTTCCAGGTGCGCTGGAGCGACTGGCAGATCGCCACCGACCCGCGCGCCGAATGGCGCCAGATGTTCGCCGATGGCTGGCGCATGCACCGCGACTACTTCTACGACAAGGCCATGCACGGCGTCGACTGGCCCGCCATGCGCGCCAAGTACGAGCCCCTGGTCGAGCGCGTCAGTGACCGCGCCGAGCTGGCCGAGCTGATGGCGCAGATGATCGGCGAGCTGAGCGCCCTGCACAGCCAGGTCAATGCCGGTGACCTGCGCCAGGCGCCGGAAGAGCCCGGCCTGGCCGGCCTGGGCGCCCAGCTGAGCCGCACGGCCGACGGTCTGCGCATCGAGCGCATCTACCGCGCCGACCCCGAGCTGCCCAGCGAGCTGGGCCCCTTGGCCCGCGCCGAGCTGGGCCTGAAGGATGGCGACCTGATCACCCACATCAACGGCCGCAAGGCCAACGAGGTGGCGCATGAGGTGGAGCTGCTGCGCGGCCAGGCCGGCAAGCAGGTGCTGCTGCAGATCAAGCCGGCCAACGGCGGGCCTGAGCTGCAACGCATCGTCACGCCGGTGGCGCGCCAGCGCGAGCAACAGCTGCGTTATGCCGACTGGCGTTTCGGCCGCGCGCAGGCGGTGGAGAAGGCGTCCAACGGCCGCATCGGCTATCTGCATCTGCGCGCCATGGGCCCGGCCGACATCGCCGATTTCGCCCGCGAGTTCTACACCCATGTGGACCGCGAAGGCCTGATCATCGACGTGCGCTTCAACGGCGGCGGCAGCATCGACAGCTGGATCCTGGAAAAGCTCCTGCGCCGCGCCTGGGCCTACTGGCAGCCGCGCTCGCCGGGCGGCGCGCCGGTTCGCTCGAACATGCAGCAGACCTTCCGCGGCCAGGTCGTGGTGCTGCAGAACGAGCACACCTACTCGGACGGCGAAACCTTTGCCGAAGGCTTCAAGCGCTTAGGCCTGGGCCCGCTGATCGGCACCACCACCTCGGGTGCCGGCGTCTGGCTGTCCGACCAGAACCGCCTGATGGACAACGGCATCATGCGCGCGGCTGAGACCGGCCAGATCGCGCCCGACGGCCGCTTCCTGGTGGAAGGCATCGGCGTCAAGCCGGACCTGGAGGTGGACAACCTGCCACGCGCCAGCTTCCTGGGTGCTGATGCCCAGCTCGATGCCGCGATTGCCACCCTCAACAAGGCCATGGCCGAAAAGCCGCGCGCTGAGCCCAAGCCCGGCGCCTATCCGCGGCCGGTGAGCCTGAAGTAAGGGCTGACGCGGCAGGCACGCTTGCCGTGCCGCTGAAAGACAAACGGGAGGTCCGGTGATACACCGGACCTCCCGTTTTTACTTGGGCTGAGGGCGCAGAGCCCAAAGGCTCAGGTCAATGTGACGCGCGCGAACTTGCGCTTGCCCACCTGCACGACCACCGTGCCGGCCTCCAGCTTCAAGCCCTTGTCGCTGACGACCGTGCCGTCGATGCGCACGCCGCCTTGCTCGATCATTCGCATGCCTTCGCTGTTCGAAGCCACCAGGCCGGCGGACTTCAGAACATTGGCCAGGCCCAGCGGCGCGCCGCTGAGGCTGACCTCGGGGATCTCATCCGGGATTCCGCCCTTGGCGCGGTTGTTGAAATCGGCCTCGGCCGCTTCGGCCGCCGCGGCGCTGTGGAAGCGCGCCGTCAGCTCCTTGGCCAGCAGCACTTTCGCTTCCTTGGGGTTGCGGCCGGCGCTGACCTCGCCCTGCAGGGCGGCGATCTCGGCCAGGCTCTTGAAACTCAAGAGCTTGAACCATTTCCACATCTGCTCATCGCTGATGGACAGGATCTTGGCGAACATGGAGTTGGCCGGCTCGCTGATGCCCACATAGTTGTTCTTGGACTTGGACATCTTCTCGACGCCGTCCAGGCCTTCCAGCAGCGGCATGGTCAGAATGCACTGCGGCTCCTGGCCATACTCCTGCTGAAGATGGCGGCCCATCAGCAGATTGAACTTCTGATCGGTGCCACCGAGCTCCAGATCGCTCTTCAGCGCCACCGAGTCGTAACCCTGCATCAAAGGGTAGAGGAACTCGTGCACCGAGATCGGGGTCTGCGCCGCAAAGCGCTTGGTGAAGTCGTCACGCTCCATCATGCGGGCCACGGTGTACTTCGCCGCCAGCTGGATCATGCCGCGCGCGCCCAGCGGGTCGCTCCACTCGGAGTTGTAGCGGATCTCGGTCTTGCTTTCGTCCAGCACCAGCTTGGCCTGGGCGTAGTAGGTCTCGGCATTGGCCTTGATCTGCTCCGCCGTCAGCGGCGGGCGGGTGGCGTTGCGGCCGGACGGGTCGCCAATCATGGAGGTGAAGTCGCCGATCAGAAAAATCACCTGGTGGCCCAGGTCCTGCAACTGGCGCATCTTGTTCAGCACCACGGTGTGGCCGATGTGGATGTCGGGCGCCGTCGGATCCAGGCCCAGCTTGATGCGCAGCGGCACGCCGGTGGCCTCGGAGCGGGCCAGTTTTTGCACCCAGTCGGATTCGGGCAGCAGCTCATCGCAGCCACGCTGGGAGATCGCCAAGGCCTCACGCACGCGATCGGTGATGGGGAACTGCGTTTTTGCGGCAGGCGTGGCGTTTGTTCGCGGATCGGACATGGGAGCGAGTGGGGCCTGGGTAAAGCCCTGATTTATCGGGTTTTCGTGGCGTTGACGCGGGGATGGGCTCGTTATACTCGCGCCTGGTTTTGTGACGGCTCACCCTTGAGGAGGGGGCGGCACAGCGGCGGATTCTAGTGGACAGGCCTGCGGGCGCACTGTGATCCTTCTCGAACGGCACCGGCAGCGTTTGTGCAAGCGGCCACGGTGACCTCTACAAGAAGACCCTGGGAAGCGACAGCGTGAAATTCCGGTTGAACGACGTGAAGATGGCTCTGGCGCGAGCCGACGCCTTTGCCGCGCGCCACCCGCGTGCGCTGACCGGCGGTGTGGTCACCCTGCTGAGCGGCTTTGCCATCACCGCCTTCGGTATCGCGCCGCTGGCGCCCAATGCCGCCGACCTGCCCCAGCGCACCCTGACCGAACAGATCCAGATCGACGACCTGGACGCGCAGCTCAGCGCCCTGGCCAGCCACTCGATCGCGCTCAGCCGCAACGAGCTGACCCGCAGCAGCGACACGGTCGAAAGCCTGTTCAAGCGCCTGGGCGCCTTCGACCCCGAAGCCGCCCAGTTCCTGCGCAAAGATCCCGTGGCCAAGCGCCTGCTGCAAGGCCGCGCCGGCAAGATGGTGCAGCTGACGGCCGATGCCTCCGGCACGGTCCAAACCCTGGTGGCCCGCTTTCCGGCCGACTCCAGCGAGCAGCCAAGCACGCATTTCAGCCGCCTGAGCATCAGCCGCGGTGCCGATGGCCAGTTCAGCGCCAAGCTGGAGACCGCGCCGCTGCAAGCGCAGATTCGCCTCGGCAGCGGCACCATCCAGAGTTCGCTGTTCGCCGCCACCGACGAAGCCCGCATCCCCGACGCCATCGCCACCCAGATGGCCGATATGTTCTCGGGCGAGATCGACTTCCACCGCGAACTGCGCAAGGGCGACCGCTTCTCCATCGTCTACGAAAGCCTGACCGCTGACGGCGAGCCCATCAACTGGAACGGCGCGGCCGGCCGGGTCATCGCCGGCGAGTTCGTCAACAACGGCCGCAGCCACACGGCGGTGTGGTTCAAGGACAGCGCCACTGGCAAGGGCAACTTCTACGCCTTTGACGGCCAAAGCAAGCGCCGAGCCTTCCTGGCCAGCCCCATGGAATTTTCGCGCGTGACCTCGGGTTTCGCGATGCGCTTTCATCCGATCCATCAAACCTGGCGCCGTCATCTGGGCGTGGACTACGGCGCACCCACAGGCACGCCGGTTCGCACGGTGGGCGATGGTCAGGTCGAGTTTGCCGGCTGGCAGAACGGTTTTGGCAATGTGGTTCACATCCGCCACAGCGGCGACCGCACCACGGTCTATGCCCACCTGAGCCGCATCGACGTCAAAAAGGGTCAGCGCGTCGAACAAGGCCAGCGCGTCGGCGCCGTGGGCGCCACCGGCTGGGCCACCGGGCCGCACCTGCATTTCGAGTTCCGCGTCAAGGGCTCGCACCAGGATCCGCGCATCATTGCCCGGGCCTCGGAGGCGGTCACCCTGCCCAACTACGCACGCAACCAGTTCCAGCAAACCGTGGCCAGCGTGAAAACGCAGCTGAGCGTCGCGCAGAGCATGGAATCCGGCGTGCTCGGCGCCGACTGATCTTGCAGTTCGCCTGCGCAGTTCGACGCGGGCACCTCACGCCGCACACTCCATGAGCGACCTCTTCATCGGCCTGATGTCCGGCACCTCGCTGGATGGGGTCGATGCGGTGTTGGCCCGCTTTCCCGAGGCCGGCGGCGCCATGCAAACCCTGGGCCACGCCCACCAGCCTTTTTCCAAAGCCTTGCGCGAGAAGCTGCTGAGCCTGAACCAAAGCGGACCCGACGAGCTTCACCGCGCCGCGCTGGCCGCCAACGCGCTTGCGCGCAGCTATGCGGATCTGGTGGCCCAGTTGCTGGAGCAATGCGCACTGCGCCCTCAGGACATCCGGGTACTCGGCGCCCACGGCCAAACCGTGCGCCACCGCCCGGGAGAATTTGACGGCATCGGCTACACCAACCAGCTGCTCAACGGCGCCCTGCTGGCCGAACAAAGCGGCATCGCCGTGGTCTGCGATCTGCGCAGTCGCGATGTGGCCGCCGGCGGCCAGGGCGCGCCCCTGGTGCCCGCCTTCCACCGCGCGGTTTTCGGGCGGCCGGACGAAAGCCTTGCGGTGCTCAATATCGGCGGCATCAGCAATATCAGCCTCCTGCCTGCAGACGGCCAAACCCTCGGATTCGACTGCGGCCCCGGCAACTGCTTGATGGACGCCTGGATCGCCGAGCACAAAGGTCAGGACTACGACGCCGATGGCGCCTGGGCCGCCCAGGGTCAGGCTGTGCCCGAGCTCTTGCTCGCCCTGCTGGCCGAGCCCTTCTTCGCCAAGCCACCACCACGCAGCACCGGGCGCGATCTGTTCCATCGCGCCTGGCTGCAGCAACACCTGGATCGCTTGACCGCCACACCACGGGCCGAGGACGTGCAAGCGACTTTGCTGGAACTGAGCGCACGAGCCGTCGCTGACAGTCTTCGGGCCGAGAAGCAGGCTTTGAGCCGCCTGTTGGTCTGCGGCGGCGGCGCACTCAACCGTCAGCTGATGCAGCGCTTGCAGGCCTTGTTGCCCGGCACCCAGGTGGCGCGCAGCGACGACGCCGGCCTGCCGGTGATGCAGGTCGAGGCCGCCGCCTTTGCCTGGCTGGCCATGCGCTTTGTGCGCGGCCTGCCCGGCAACCTGCCCGCCGTCACCGGTGCGGCCGGGACGCGGATTCTCGGCGCCTTGCATCCGGCTTGAGCCCGGCCTGATCCCGGCTTAAACCCAAGCAAGCGCCCATGAAAAAGCCGCCTCGAGGGCGGCTTTTGTCTTGCGCCTTGGGCGCGTACGTCGATCAGACCGAGAAGCTGGAACCGCAGCCGCAGGTGGTGGTCGCGTTCGGGTTCTTGATCACGAACTGCGCGCCTTGCAGGTCTTCCTTGTAGTCGATCTCGGCACCAACCAGGTATTGCAGGCTCATGGCGTCGATCAAGAGCGTCACGCCGTTCTTATTCATCTGGGTGTCGTCTTCGTTGACGGCTTCATCGAAGGTGAAACCGTACTGGAAGCCCGAGCAGCCACCGCCTTGCACGAACACGCGCAGCTTCAGATCGGGGTTGCCTTCTTCGGCCACCAGATCGCGCACCTTTTCGGCCGCGCTGTCGGTGAAGACCAGCGGCACGGGCATCTCGTCGGCACCGGTGGCGGGATTTTCAAGCAC
Source organism: Burkholderiales bacterium PBB2 (assembly GCA_002255955.1). GTDB lineage: Bacteria > Pseudomonadota > Gammaproteobacteria > Burkholderiales > Burkholderiaceae_C > Paucibacter_A. Next base: position 220,516 of record NKIM01000001.1, read on the forward strand.
TGCGCTCATGTGTATTCCTGATGTTGGCGTTATGCACCGCATTGTCCATGCAAAAGCCTGCGGGACCGCGGTCGCGGCAGCAAGACCCCATGCCAGGTGCTGGCAATCGCGCCAGGGCGCAACACAGGGGTCTTCTCTATCTCTTCCAGAAACAAACAAGGCCGCTGAAAAGCGGCCTTGTTGTGAAACGGGCCAACTCGAAAGCCAGCCCATCTGAGAGTCGATCAGCGCTTGCTGAACTGCTTCCGGCGACGAGCGCCGTGCAGACCGACCTTCTTACGCTCGACTTCACGCGCATCACGCGTGACGAAGCCGGCGCGGCTCAGTTCGGGCTTCAGGGTCGCGTCGTAATCGATCAGAGCGCGGGTGATGCCGTGGCGCACAGCACCGGCTTGACCCGACTCACCACCACCGTGAACGTTGACCTTGATGTCAAAGGTTTCGCCATGGTTGGTCAGCAGCAGGGGCTGCTTGGCAATCATGATCGAGGTTTGACGGCCGAAGTAGTTCTCGACAGGCTTGCCGTTGACGACGATTTGGCCCGTGCCCTTCTTGATGAAGACACGTGCGACCGACGACTTGCGGCGGCCGGTACCATAGTTCCAGTTTCCGATCATCACCGCTCCTTAGATTTCGAGAGCCTTGGGCTGCTGAGCGGCGTGCGGGTGGGTGTCACCGGCATAGACCTTCAGCTTCTTCACCATGGCGTAGCCCAGAGGACCCTTGGGCAGCATGCCCTTGACAGCCTTTTCCAGGGCGCGGCCCGGGTGCTTGGCTTGCATGTCCTTGAACTTGGTGGCGTAGATGCCGCCCGGGAAACCCGAGTGACGGTAGTACACCTTGTCATTGGCCTTGTTGCCAGTGACGCGCAGCTTGTCTGCGTTGATGATGACGATGAAATCGCCGGTGTCCACGTGAGGCGTGTAAATGGCCTTGTGCTTGCCGCGCAAACGGAGTGCCACTTCGCTGGCAACACGTCCGAGCACCTTGTCGGTGGCGTCAATCACAAACCACTCGTGCGTCACTTCTGCCGGCTTGGCGCTGAAGGTCTTCATGAGTTTCTTTCGAATGCCCGGCAGAACATCTGCCCGGCGGTCGGATGGCTGATTCATACCCAGACGCGCTACATTCGGTGCCGCTTATCGGGATGTTGCCGGCCTGAAGTTGCCTCCAAGCCCGACCGCATCTCGCGACCTCTCACACAAGGCGCATGGGTTTCTTCCCCACAGCCAAATCAGGGGAAGCCCGCGATTGTAGCAGCAGCTGACCCGAAAAGGAAAGGCTGATCCACCGATCAAGGGGAGGCAGGCCGCCAGATCCCGGGTTACCATCCGGGTTATTACGTACGACCCCCAGGGTCCAGCCATGAAACCCGACGTTGACAGCACCGACAAGGATCTGAAGACCGCGACCGCCGCCGCAGAGGAATCATCCGCCTGGAGTCCGGTCGCTGCCTTGCGACGCATGTCCAGCTGGGTGCCCATCCGCTCGCTGGCCCGCCGCCACCGCCACCGCATCGCCCAGCATCTGCTGACCTTGAGCGAACGCGACCGCTACTTGCGCTTCGGCTACCCGGCCTCGGACGAGCAGATCAGCCGCTACGCCATGTCGCTGGATTTCGAGCGCGACGAGGTGCTGGGCATCTTCAACCGCAAGCTGGAACTGGTGGCCATGGCCCACCTCGCCTACGCGCCGCGGCCGCAGCGCCCGGGCAAGGCCGCCATGGCCGAATTCGGCGTCTCGGTGCTGGGCCAGGTGCGCGGCCGGGGTTTTGGCGCGCGACTGTTTGAATGCGCGGCCCTGCATGCCCGCAACCGCGGCATCGACACCTTGTTCATCCACGCCCTGAGCGAGAACGCCGCCATGCTCAAGATCGCCCGCAATGCCGGCGCGACCGTGGAGCGCGATGGCTCGGAATCGGAGGCCTGGCTGCGCCTGCCGCCCGACACCGTGTCCTCGCATGTGGACGAAGCGATCGAGCGCCACCTGGCCGAGCTGGACTTCCAGTTCAAGCGCCATGTGCGGGTGATTGGCGACATCCTCGATGGCGTGGCCGAGGTCAAGGCCAAGATCGGCGACGCCGGCAAGGGCGCCAAGCTCTGAGCATGGCCGGGGCCGCCCAGCGGCCCGAACGGCGCCGCCTGAGGAACAGCGAAAGTCGCGCTTCGCACACCCTTTCGCTTCACCCGCCGACCCCGCGAACTGGCGCCCCTGAACCAGGGGATACACCCAGTTACATGTCATCTTCCTGCGCTACATTTGGTGAATAAGCACCTGATCACAGGCGCAAAGAATTCAAACCCATTGGGGCTGTCGAGGGCATGCAAAGCACCATTCCGTGGATCATCGCGCTCGCCTCGGGCTTCGGCCTGTTGGCGCTGGCACTGCTGTGGGTGCTGCGGCGCTCGGCGCCGCCGACCAAGCCGCTGCCGACCGAATGGTCGCTGACGGCCCGGCCGGTGTTCAGCAGCGATGAGCGGCGCGTCTACCGCCTGCTCAAGGAGGCGCTGCCCCACCATGTGATCCTGTCCAAGCTGCCCCTGGTGCGCTTTTGCCAGCCGACCGAGGCGCAGGAGGTGCGCTACTGGTTCGACCTGCTGGGCGCCATCAACGTCACCTTCGCCATCTGCAGCCCCAACGGCCGTGTGCTGGCGGCCGTCGACCTGGACAGCGAACGCGGCATTTCGGGCCGCGGCCTGCAGATCAAGCAGTCGGTGCTGGGCGCCTGCCGCGTGCGCTACCTGCGCTGCGCCATCGACAACCTACCCAGCGCGGCCGAGCTGCAGCTCCTGGTGCCCTTCAGCAACAGCAACTCGCGTGGCCCGCAGGCCGCGCCGATGCCTGGCACGGTGTCGCCTTCGCGACCCAGCCTCAACGGCAGCACCCCGCGCCGGGCCAGCCGCAAAGGCTTGTGGCAAGACTCGGCCGTGTTCCACGACTCTTTCTTCGCACCCGACAGCCGCTTCGACAACAACGGCATGGTCGATGCCCCGCCCCGCGGACACAGCGGCCATAGTGGACACAGCAGCCACCGTGGCGGCCCAGCCTTCCAGAACTCGGTGCCATTCGGTGAGCCGCTGAACGCCGACGCGCAATACCCGGACGAGGCGCCCAACGACATCGTCGGCCTGGTGGTCGACTCGCCGCGCTACGGCGGCCGGCTGCCCCGCTGAAGGCGCAAGCCCTTCGGCCAAAGCCTCAGCCCCCACAGCGCCAGCAGCGCCCAGGCGATACTGCGGCGCCGGACCGAACGAGGTCCGGCGCCGCTTTTTGTTTTCCTCACCCATGAACCCAGACCTGGACCGCAGCTTCGGCTCCCTGACCCCCGAATTCATGCTGGATGCGCTGGACGCCGCCGGCCTCTACGGCGACGGCCGCATGCTGCAGCTGAACTCCTACGAGAACCGGGTGCTGCAGCTGCACCTGGAGGATGGGCGCATTGCGGTGGCCAAGTTCTACCGGCCCGGGCGCTGGAGCGATGCGCAGATCCTCGAAGAGCACCAGTTCGCGCGCGAGCTGGCCGAGGCCGAGGTGCCCGTGGCCGCGCCCTGGGCGCTGCAGGACATCAAGGGCCAGCTGCATCTGGCCGGCACGCCGGCGACGCTGGCGCATTTCGGGGACCAGCGCTTTGCCGTCACCCCGCGCCAAGGTGGGCGGGCGCCCGAGCTGGAAGACCCCGAGGTGCTGCGCTGGATCGGCCGCCTGCTGGCCCGGCTGCACACAGTCGGCCGGCAGCGCCCTTTCGAGCACCGCCTGCGCTGGGCCGGTGCCGAGCCCGGCCGCATGGCCCGCGATCTGCTGGTCGCCCTGGACTGCGTGCCCATCGAAGTCTTTCCCGCCTGGGACGCGGTGGTGCAGGCCTGCCTGAGCCGCATCCAGCACATCTTCGACAGCATCCCGGAGCTGGAGCTGCTGCGCCTGCACGGCGACTGCCACCCCGGCAACATCCTCTGGACGCCCGACCATGGGCCGCATTTTGTGGACCTGGACGACGCCGTCACCGGCCCGGCGGTGCAGGACTTATGGATGCTGCTCTCCGGCGACGAGGTCGCGGCGCGCCAGCAGCTGTCCTGGGTGCTGGAAGGTTATGAAACCGTGGCCGAATTCGATCGCCGCGAGCTGCGCCTGATCGAACCCCTGCGCACCCTGCGCATGATTCACCACAGCGCCTGGCTGGCCAAACGCTGGAACGACCCGGCCTTTCCGCTCGCCTTCCCCTGGTTCGGTACGTCCAACTACTGGCATGACCAGGTCGCCAAACTGGGCGAGCAGCTGGAGGCCATGATGCCCAAGGACGAGCGCCCCGTGGATGACTTCCGCGACGATGACGGCGATGTTCAGTTCGACGAGGGGTTCCGCTGAAGCTCGGCACGACAGGGCAAAAGGACTGAAAGCAAAAAACCCCCGCAGGCCTGAGACCTGCGGGGGCTTTGTCTTTCTGCCTGCGCTGCGCGGGGGCGATCAGCCCAGCAGCATGGCGTTGACACGACGCACGTAAGCGGCCGGGTCTTCCAGATGGCCACCCTCGGCCAGCACGGCCTGGTCGAAGATCACCTGCGCCAGATCGTCGAACTGGGCGGCGCCGTCCAGCTTCTTGATCAGGGCGTGCTCGGCATTGATCTCCAGGGTCGGCAGCGAGGTGGGCGCGGCTTGACCGGCTTGCTTGAGCAGGCGAGCCAGATGGCCGCTCATATCGCCCTCTTCCACCACGATACAGGCGGGCGAGTCGACCAGACGGGTGGAGACGCGCACGTCCTTGGCGCGCTCTTTCAACGCTTCCTTCAGACGGTCCAGCAAGGGCTTGAAGGTTTCGGCCGCTTCTTCGGCCTTCTTCTTCTCGTCCTCATCCTGCAGCTTGCCCAGGTCGATGGCGCCCTTGGCCACCGATTGCAGCGGCTTGCCTTCGAATTCGAACAGATGGGACAGCATCCACTCGTCCACCCGGTCGGTCAGCAGCAGCACTTCGATGCCCTTCTTGCGGAAGATTTCCAGCTGCGGGCTGTTCTTGGCGGCGCTCAAGCTGTCGGCGGTGATGTAGTAGATCGCGTCCTGGTCTTCCTTGGCGCGCTTCAGGTAGTCGGCCAGGGACACGCCTTCGTCAGCATGGGTGGAGGCGAAGCGCAAGAGCTTGGCCAGACGTTCCTGGTTCTGGTGGTCTTCGCCGATGCCTTCCTTGAGCACCTGGCCGAAGTCCTTCCAGAAATCGGCGTACTTGGCGCGATCGGCTGCGTCCTCGCTGTCGGCCAGCGATTCCAGCATGCCCAGCACACGCTTGGTCGACCCCTCGCGGATGGCCTTCACATCGCGGCTTTCCTGCAGCAATTCACGGCTGACGTTGAGCGGTAGGTCGGCCGAGTCGATCACGCCCTTGACGAAGCGCAGATAGACCGGCATCAACGCCTCGGCGTCATCCATGATGAAGACGCGCTTGACGTAGAGCTTGACGCCACCGCGCTTGTCGCGGTTCCACAGATCAAACGGGGCCTTCTTGGGGATGTAGAGCAGCTGGGTGTACTCGCTGCGGCCTTCCACGCGGTTGTGGGTGTGGGCCAGCGGCGCTTCGGTGTCGTAGCTGATCTGCTTGTAGAACTCGTCGTACTGCTCTTGCGTGACTTCGCTCTTGGAGCGCGACCACAGGGCCGAAGCCTTGTTGACCGACTCCCACTCGTCCTTGAGCACCTGCTTGGCGGCCTCGGCGTCCCACTCTTCCTTCTTCATCAGGATGGGCAGGGAGATGTGGTCGGAGTACTTGCTGATGACCGATTTCAGGCGCCAGGTCTTGAGGAACTCATCCTCGCCCTCGCGCAGATGCAGGATCACATCGGTGCCGCGGCCGGGCTTGGTGATGGTCTCCACCTCGTAGTCGCCCGTGCCTTCCGACGTCCAGCGCACGCCCTCTTCGGCCTTCAGGCCGGCGCGACGGGTTTCGACCGTGATGCGGTCGGCGACGATGAAGCCCGAGTAGAAGCCGACGCCGAACTGGCCGATCAAGTTGGCATCCTTCTTCTGGTCGCCCTCCAGCTTGGCCATGAACTCGCGCGTGCCGCTCTTGGCGATGGTGCCCAGGTGGGCGATGGCTTCCTCGGCGCTCATGCCGATGCCGTTGTCGCTGATGGTGACGGTGCGGGCGGCCTCGTCAAACGAGACCCGAACTTCCAGGTTCGGCGTGTCCTCGAAGAGCTCGGCATGGTCCAGCGCCTCGAAGCGCAGCTTGTCGCAGGCGTCCGAGGCATTGGAGACCAGCTCGCGCAGGAAGATCTCCTTGTTGGAATACAGCGAATGGGTGACGAGGTGCAGGATCTGCTTGACCTCGGCCTGGAAGGCATGGGTTTGTTTTTGTGTCATGGCGTGCCCGTGGATCTTTGAAAAACAAAAGACAAACAAAAAGACGATGGGCGCGGAACGGCTTGCCGCCCGCACTGGTGAGCGGGATGTGGGGACGCAGCCCGGGGCTTCAAGAGCCCGGGCTGCAAGTTTTGCCGGGCGGCCCGGTGGGGCTGCGAAAATCCAGCCCCATGAATCCCGCTGCTGCCGACGACAAAGAATCCCTGACCCCGCGCGCCCGCGCCATCCTGTACTGGATGGATCTCGCCGGAGTGGCCGTGTTCGCCAGCAGCGGCGCCCTGGCCGCCATGCAGGCCGGGCTGGACCTGTTCGGCGTGCTGGTGCTGGCCGCCATCACCGCCATCGGCGGCGGCACCCTGCGCGACCTGCTGCTCGGTCGCCACCCCATTTTCTGGATGACGGACACGCGCTACATCAAGGTGATCGGCCTCACCGCCCTGCTGACCGCCCTGGCCGCCAGCCGCTGGAGCCAGGCCCTGGCCAGCGGCCATGTCGCCCTGGTGCTGGCCGACACCCTGGGCCTGGCCTTGTTCGCCTTGTGCGGCGCCGAAATCGCCGAAGAGGCCGGCAAGCCACGGCTGGTCGTGGTGCTGCTGGGCACCATCACCGCCAGCGGCGGCGGTGTGCTGCGTGATCTGCTGACCGGCCAGGTGCCCCTGCTGTTGCGCCGGGACATCTACGCCAGCGCGGCCATCGGCGGCATTGCGGCCTATCTGCTGCTGCGGGCCCTGGGCCTGCCGCGCCAGATCGCCTTCTTCAGCGGCATGCTGGTGGTGGCGGCGCTGCGCCTGGCATCGCTGCAGCTGGGCTGGCAGCTGCCGGCGCCCCAGCTGCAGGCCTGATTGAGCCCGCAGGCTCAGTACGACAGCGTGCGCTTGGCCACGTCGACCTTGAGCAAGGCCTTGCTCAGGGCGCCGCTGGTGGCCCGGGCGTAGTCCATGGCCCAGGCCGGGTCGCTGAAGGCCGCCGGGCCCACGGCCGCGGCCACGCCGAGAATCTTGTCGGCCAGCAAGACCTTGCCCGAGCCGCGCATGGGCTCGCACTCGTTCTTGACGTACTGCTCGTCCAGCCACTTGCGGGCGGCCTCAAAGCTCAAGACTTCCTCGGCATCCACCACCAGATCGAACTGCTGGAGCGGGCTGAACACGACCTTCACTTCACTGCGCATCGCGGGCCTTTCGGGGCTGGAACGGCCCGATTCTGGCTCAGAACCGGGCGGCCGGGCAGGGACTCAAATCACGCGCGCGCCGCCTTCACCGCAGCGCTGAGCACCTCCAGCACCTCGAGCGAATCGTCCCAGCCCAGGCAGGCGTCGGTGATGCTCTTGCCGTACTCAAGCTTCCGGGCATCGTCCTTGCCCGGCGTGAATTTCTGGGCGCCGTCGTGGAGATGGCTTTCGACCATCACGCCGAAGATGCTCTGGCTGCCGGCGCGGATCTGCGCCGCCACATCGCGCGCCACCTCGAGCTGACGCAGGTGCTGCTTGGAACTGTTGGCATGCGAGCAATCCACCATCAGCGTGGTGTCCAGCTTGGAGGCGGCCAGGTCCTTGCAGGCGGCGGCCACGTTCTCTGCGTCGTAATTGGGCGCCTTGCCGCCACGCAGGATCACATGGCAGTCCTTGTTGCCCTTGGTCTCGACGATGGCGACCTGACCGTTCTTGTGCACCGAGAGGAAATGGTGGCCGCGAGCGGCCGCCTGGATGGCGTCGGTGGCGATCTTGATATTGCCGTCGGTGCCGTTCTTGAAACCGATCGGGGCGGAGAGGCCCGAGGCCAGTTCGCGGTGCACCTGGCTCTCGGTCGTGCGTGCGCCGATGGCGCCCCAGGAGATCAGGTCGCCGATGTACTGGGGCGAGATCACGTCCAGGAACTCCGAGCCGGCCGGCACGCCCAGGCGGTTGATCTCCAGCAGCAGCTGGCGGGCGATGCGCAGGCCTTCGTCGATGCGGTAGCTCTCGTCGAGGTAGGGGTCGTTGATCAAGCCCTTCCAGCCCACCGTGGTGCGCGGCTTCTCGAAGTAGACGCGCATGACAATCTCCAGCGTGTCGGCGTACTTCTCGCGCTCGAGCAGCAGGCGGCGCGCGTACTCCAGCGCCGCGGCCGGGTCGTGGATGGAGCAGGGGCCGATGATGACCAGCAGGCGGTCGTCCTTGCGCTGCATGATCTTGCGGATGCTCTGGCGCGTGCCAGCGATCAGCTGCTCCATCGGCGTGCCGCGGATGGGGAAGAAACGGATCAAGTGCTCCGGCGGCGGCAGCGGCGTGATGTCGACGATGCGCTCGTCATCGGTCGCGCTGGTCTTGTCCTCTTGCGAGTACCAGCGTTCAGCCTGAATTTCCGGTTTGGCGGACTTGGCATTCATGGGCGTGACTCTCACTTTCCGTGGTCTGTGTTCGATGCAGCGCGGCTCAAGAGACGAAAAAAAACCGCCGGGTGGTGGACCCGGCGGTTTCTTGAGATTTGTGCGCTGTGCTTGCTTGTCTTGCTTGGCTTACGCGCTCACCTCTCGGCCGCCGGTGCGGTCAGAGAACCAAAAAAAGCTAAAGAAATAGGTCTTCGGCGAGTGCATGGGCTGGAATGTAGCACGCAGTTTTTGACAAGCGCTCAGCGCCAGATGAGGCACTGAGGCCTTGGCACAACAGGTTTCAGGCGGTGCCGCCCACGGTCAGGCCATCGATGCGCAGGGTCGGTTGGCCGACACCCACGGGCACGCTCTGGCCTTCCTTGCCACAGACGCCCACGCCCGTGTCCAGCTGCATGTCATTGCCGATCATGGTGACGCGGGTCAGTGCATCTGGGCCGTTACCAATGATGGTCGCGCCCTTGACCGGGTACTGGATCTGGCCGTTTTCCACCCAGAAGGCTTCGCTGGCCGAGAAGACAAACTTGCCCGATGTGATATCCACCTGACCACCGCCGAAGTTGGTGGCGTACAGGCCCTTCTTGATGCTGGCGATGATTTCCTTGGGGTCCTTGTCGCCACCGAGCATGTAGGTGTTGGTCATGCGCGGCATGGGCAGGTGGGCATAGCTCTCGCGGCGGCCGTTGCCGGTCGGGGCCACCTTCATCAGGCGGGCATTCATCGCATCCTGGATGTAGCCCTTGAGGATGCCGTCCTCGATCAGCACATTGCGCTGCGAGGCGCAGCCCTCGTCGTCAACATTGAGCGAACCGCGGCGGTCGGGGATGGTGCCGTCGTCCAGAACCGTCACGCCCTTGGCGGCCACGCGCTGGCCGATGCGGCCGGCGAAGGCGCTGGAGCCCTTGCGGTTGAAGTCGCCTTCCAGGCCGTGGCCGATGGCCTCGTGCAGCAGCACGCCGGGCCAGCCAGGGCCCAAGACCACGGTCATCTCACCGGCCGGGGCCGGGCGCGAGTCGAGGTTGGTCAGGGCCGCATTGACCGCCTGATCGACATAGCTGGCAATCATCTCGTCGGTGAAATAGGCCAGGCCGAAACGGCCGCCGCCGCCTCCGCTGCCCACCTCGCGGCGGCCGTTGCTCTCAGCAATCACGGTCACCGACATGCGCACCAGGGGCCGCACATCGGCGGCCAGGGTGCCGTCGGCGCGCGCCACCAGCACCACATCATGTTCGGCGGCCAGGCCAGCCATGACCTGGGCCACACGCGGGTCCTTGGCACGGGCCATGCGCTCGGCGCGCTCCAGCAGGGCGACTTTCTCGGTGCTGTCCAGGCTGGCGATCGGATCGGCCGCGCCGTAAAGCGCACGGCTGGGCGCCACCGTGCCAACGCTGGGCACCTTGACGCGGCGGCTCTGGCCGGCGGCGGCGATGCTGCGCACGGTCAGGGCGGCGTCCATCAGGGCCGCTTCGGAAATATCGTCGGAGTAGGCAAACGCCGTCTTCTCGCCGGCCACGGCGCGCACACCCACGCCCTGGTCAATGCTGAAGGAACCGCTCTTGACGATGCCCTCCTCCAGGCTCCAGCCCTCGGCTCGGGTGGTCTGGAAATACAGGTCGGCATCGTCAACCCGGTGTTCGGTGATCAGGCGCAAGGCCTTGGTCAGAACATGTTCGCTGAGGCCGTAAGGCTCCAGCAATTGGCTGCGGGCTGCTACCAGGCGGGCAAGAGTGGGTTCGCGCGAGATCATGCGGGCCATTGTAGGAGCGGGCGCGGCCGCGCAGGGGCGGCGCCCGATTGGCCCTGCCGCTGGATCAGAACGGCCGTGCGAAGGCCTGGGCCAGGGCGTCGTAGATCACCCGCAAGCGTGGCGTGTCACGCAGTTCGCGGTGGGCGGTCAGCCACAGGTGCAGGGGCTCGATCGGCAGCTCATGCAGCACCTGCTGCAGGGCCGGGTCGCGTTCACCCAGGGCCACGGCGCTGACGGCAAGGCCCATGCCCGCGCGCATGGCCTCCCAGACCACCACCTGGTTGTCGCAGCGCAGGCCAAAGAAGCTCACCGGCACCGGCATGCCGGCCGCGGCAAAGCCGCGCAACATGCGGTCCGAGCGGTCGTAGCCCAGCCAGTCGTGCTCGAGGACATTGGCCATCTGCGGCAGGCCGCGACGGGCGATGTAGTCGCGATGGGCGAACACGCCGACCGGCCATTCGCTGAGCTTGCGCGCCACCAGCATCTCCTGCTCGGGCCGCACCATGCGCAGGGCGATGTCAGCGCTGCGCTGCTGCAAGTCCTCTTGCTCGTTGCTGACCACCAGCTCGATCTGCACCTCGGGGTAGCGCTGACGCAGGGCGTGCAAGACCGGCGGCAGGAAATAGGTACTGACGATGTCGCTGGCGGTCAGGCGCACCGTACCGGCCAGCGATTGGTCGCGCGCGGCCAAGGCCAGGGCCAGCTCCTGCGCGCCCTCGCGCATGCGCCGTGCGGCCGGCAGCAAGGCCTGGCCGGCCTCGGTCAGGCTCAAGCCCCGACTGTGGCGCTCGAACAAAACCTGCCCCAGCGACTCTTCCAGCGCCACCAGCTGCCGGCCCAAGGTGGGCTGGCTCAGGCCCAGCTGCGGCGCAGCCCGGTTGAGCGAGCCGGCTTCGGCCAGGGCGAGAAAAATCTGCACATGCGACCAGTCCAGGGCCATGCGGCCTCCAATTCAAAAATGAATATCTGGGTCGCAATATAGCCAGTTCCGAAACACCGAGCCGGCGCCGACACTGCAAGCCTGTCGATGTTTCCCTGACTCCCTCCCTCATGATCCACGCTCAAAGAATGACGGCCCAGATCGACGGCGACTTTGTCGTCTTCCTGATTGGCATGCGCATCAACAAACCCTGGTTGCTGCACAAATGGTGGCCGGTGGCGGCCGCCATGCCGCGCATGCTGGCCGAGTTGCGCGCCCAACCCGAGCGTGGCCTGCTGCACGCCGAGATGTGGTTCAGCCGCACCGTCATCGGCGTGCAGTACTGGCGCTCGATGGACCAACTGCTGGCCTACGCGAAAGACCGCCAATCGGCCCACCTGCCGGCCTGGGCGGCCTTCAACAAGGCCGTCGGCAACAACGGCACCGTCGGCGTCTGGCACGAGACCTATTCGGTGCGCGCCGGCGAGCACGAGAGCATCTACCTGAACATGCCGGCCTTTGGCCTGGCCCGGGCGGGTGCACTGCAACCGGTGCAGCCGCATCGCGACAGCGCGGCCCAGCGCTTGCGGCGTGAGGCCTGATGACTGAAGCCTGAACCCTGAGCCCTGAACCCGACAGGCACAGTGGCTCACAGAGCTTCACGGATCTTTACCGCCCAACGGTCACCGCAGCGCGAGCAGGCGGCGTTGTGAACAGCATCAAGCCCGCACATCCGCGGCTTGATCCCACCCCGCCACCCCCTGCCCTCGGGCCGGATCGACACAAGGTCTTCACCCCATGAACGCTGCCGCCACGATGATGACTCGCAAGCTCCGCCTTTCCCTGATCGGCACGGCCCTGCTGGGCCTGATCGCCAGCACCGCCCAGGCCCAGACGCCCACCACCCCGCGCGTGGATCAGCGCCAGGCCCACCAGCAGGCCCGCATCGCCCAGGGCGCCGCCTCGGGCGCCTTGACCGCCCAGGAAACCCAGCGCCTGGAGCGCGGCCAGGCCGCCGTGCAGAACGCCGAAGCCCAGGCCAAGGCCGATGGCACCGTCACCCAGCAAGAGCGCCGCCATCTGCACCGCATGCAAGAGCGCAAGAGCGCGGCCATCCACCGCGCCAAGCACAACGAAAAGACCACGACGGGTCAATAAGGGCCTGAGCGCTGACGCGCCGGCGCCAGACGCCAGCCCACACCCCGCCAGGATCAATCCTCGGCGGGGTTCTTCTTTCGTTCCAAGGCCAGCTCGTAGAGGCGGTTGCGCGAAGCGCCGCTCAACTCGGCCGCCAGGCTGACGGCTTGCTTGAGCGGCAGATCGCGCAGCAAGAGATCCAGCGTGCGCAGGGTCTCGGCCGGCAGGTCTTCGGCCGCGGCCTGGCTGGCGCGCACGGCGTGGAGCACCAGCACAAACTCGCCACGCTCGCGCTGCGCATCGGCGGCCAGCCAGGCCGGCAGGCTGGCGGCCGGCGCGGTGTGCACGGTCTCGAACTGCTTGGTCAGCTCGCGGCAGACCGTCACCCTTTGTTCCGGGCAGAGCTCGGCCAGCAGCGCCAGCAAGGCCTCGATGCGGTGCGGCGCCTCGAACAGCACCTGGCTGCGCCGGCTGCCCGTCAAAGCCTGCAAGGCGCTGCGGCGCTCGGCGTTCTTGGTGGGCAGGAAACCCGCGAACTCGAAACCTTCGGCCGCCGTGTCGCCGGCCACGCTGAGCGCCGTGACCGTGCTGCTGGCACCCGGCAAGGGCAGCACGCGCAGCCCAGCCGCGGCCACCGCCGCCACCAGCACCGCGCCAGGGTCGGAGATGGCGGGCGTGCCCGCATCGCTGATGTAGGCGATGCGCTCGCCCTGCTTCAGCCGCGCCAGCAAGTCGGCGCTGGCCTCATGCTCGTTGTGCTGATGCAGCTTGACCAGCGGCTTGTGCAGACCCAGATGGCGCAGCAGGCCGGCGCTGACCCGGGTGTCCTCGCAGGCCACCGCATCGACCAGGCTCAGCACATGGACGGCCCGCAGGCTGATGTCCGCCAGATTGCCGATGGGCGTGGCCACCACATAGAGCGTGGCTGCAGGATACTGCTGGCCACCCGCGGCGGCTGCAGCCGCCTGCAGGAGCAGGGAGGCATCGATGTTCAAGTGGGCTTCTCCGAAAAAGACGGGCGCGTCGGCCAGCAAGGCAGCCGCAACAGCAAGCAGCGGCACGCCGACGGCGCGCCAGCGCCTGGGCCAGGCCGCCGAGGATGCGGCCCTGCGCCATCTGCAGGCCCAGGGCCTGCAATTGCTGGAACGCAATTATCGGGTCGCCGCCGGGCCGCGCGCCCGCGCGGGCGAGGTGGATCTGATTCTGCGTGCCCGCGACGGCACCCTGGTCTTCGTCGAGGTGCGCGCCCGGGCCGGCCTCTCGCACGGCGGCGCGGCGGCCAGTGTCACCGCCCGCAAGCAGGCCCGGCTGATTTACGCGGCCCAGCATTACCTGCTGCGGCATGCCAGCCCACCGCCTTGCCGCTTCGATGTGGTGGCGATCGATGGTGATCAGGTGGAGTGGCTGGTCGCGGCCTTCGATGCGGCTTGAGGCATTCGGGGCCTGCTTCAAGACTCGGCCTCTGCGCCCCCGCGTGCCGGATCGCGCGCCCTGGGCGGCGAACCCAGGGTTTGCCTGCACTCGCTTATGATCCCGCCACATGCTAGAGCAAAGAATCCAAACCCAGTTCTTCGAAAGCGCCGACCTGCTGTACCAGGTGGCCGAGAACCTGTCGCGCCCTCTGGCCGACGCCGCGCAGATGCTGATTGAGGGCATCACCAGCGGTGGCCGCGTGCTCTGCTGCGGCCAAGGTCTGTCGGCCCTGGATGCCAGCTATATGGCCGCCCTGCTGGTGGGCCGCTTTGAACAAGACCGCCCCGGCCTCGCCGCCTGGGCCCTGGACGGCCAGGCCCACGGCTGCAGCGCCGAGACGGCCCTGACCCGCCAGGTGCAGACCCATGGCCACCCCGGTGATCTGCTGCTGATCTTCGAAGCCCAGCCCGATCAGCAAGCCCGCTGGGCACCGGTGCTGGAGGCCGCTCACGCTCAGGAGATGAGCGTGATCGCGTTGACCGGCAGCCCCACCGACGAAATGCGCGCCCTGCTGCAAGACACCGATGTGCAGATCCGCGTGCCGCACAGCCGCGCCGCCCGCGTGTCCGAGGCCCAGCGTCTGCTGGCGCACTGTCTGTGCGACGCGCTCGACCTGCAATTGCTGGGCGCGAGTGAATGAGTGAGCCTGCAGAGCCTTCACGCTCCGCCGCACGTTCCCGCCGCGCCCCTTCTTCACCGACTCACAGCCAAGCCCTGCCCATGAAACTGCTTCAACACCGCAACGCCCGAACCTCGGTCCTGCTGCTCGCGCTGGGCGCAGCCTTCATGTCCACCGCCTGCGCCCCCCTGGTGCTGGGTGGCGCCATGATGGGCGGCGCCCTGGTCGCCACCGACCGCCGCACCTCGGGCACCCAGGTCGAAGACCAAGGCATCGAACTCAAGGCCGCCACCCGCATCCGCGAGCAGGTCGGCGACAAAGGCCATGTCAGCGTCAACGCTTACAACCGCATGGTGCTGCTGACCGGTGAAGTGGCCAGCGAAGCCGAACGCGCCCGGGTCGAGAGAATCGCCGCCGAGGTCGAGAACGTGCGCCAGGTGTTGAACGAAACCGCCGTGCTTGGCAACAGCTCGCTGAGCAGCCGCGCCAGCGACGTGACGCTGTCCAGCAAGATCAAGCTCAGCCTGGTCGATGCCCGCGACCTGATCTCCAATGCCTTCTACGTGGTGGTGGAGCGCGGCACGGTCTACATCATGGGCCGCGTCACCGAGCGCGAGGCCAACCGCGCGGTCGAGATCGCCCGCGGTGTCAGCGGCGTGCAAAAAGTGGTGCGCGCCTTCGAGATCATCAGCGAGGAAGAACTGGCCCGGCTGACGCCCAAGCGCGTCGAGGGCGCCGGTAAGTAAACCGGCAAGTAAACGAGCAAATGAGCCGGCCAACAAGCCGACGATTTGCTTACTTCAGGCGCTGGATCAGGCTGGACGTGTCCAGCCGGCCACCGCCCGCAGCCTGCACATCGGCATAGAACTGGTCGACCACGGCCGTCACCGGCAGGCGCGCACCGTTGCGGCGCGCCTCGTCCAGCACCAGACCCAGGTCCTTGCGCATCCAGTCGACGGCAAAGCCGAAGTCAAACTTGCCGTCGACCATGGTCTTGCCGCGGTTGTCCATCTGCCAGCTCTGGGCCGCGCCCTTGCCGATGACATCGAGCACCTGCTTCATGTCCAGGCCGGCCTTGTCGCCAAAGGCGATGGCCTCGGCCAGACCTTGCACCAGGCCGGCGATGCAGATCTGGTTGACCATCTTGGCCAGCTGACCCGCGCCCGACTCGCCCACCCGTGTCACCGCCTTGGCCATGGCCAGGGTCACCGGGCGGATCTGCTCGAAGGGCTCGGCATCGCCACCGCACATCACGGTCAGCGCACCGTTGACGGCACCGGCCTGACCGCCCGAGACGGGCGCGTCGATGAAGTGCAGACCCAGGCGGCGCGCCTCGGCATGCAGCTCCCGGGCGACCTCGGCCGAGGCTGTGGTGTGATCCACAAACACCGCGCCCGGCGCCATGCCGGCGAAGGCGCCCTGCTCGCCCAGCACCACCGAGCGCAGGTCCTCGTCATTGCCCACGCAGGCAAACACGAGGCGCGCACCTTGGGCCGCTTCGCGCGGCGTGGCGGCGGCGCGGCCGCGCTCTTGCCCCTCTTGAGCGACCCAGGCCTCGGCCTTGCTGGCCGTGCGGTTGTAGACCGTCACCTGATGACCGGCGCGGGCCAGATGGCCGGCCATGGGATAGCCCATCACACCCAGGCCCAGAAAGGCCACAGGCTGAGAAGGAAGGGCGTCGTAAGCGCGCGCGGCGGCGCCGGTGGGGAGATTGGGGAGGGGGGTGGCAGCGTTCATGCCCCGACTCTAAACCAGGGCCGTGCTCGGCCGCTGCCGCGGCCGCAACTGCTGGCTCAGAGAATGGTGAAGTGCTCGGTGCCGGTGCTCAGATCGCCGGAACGCGCGCGCTCGCTGTTGAGCTTGATCTGCAGACGCAGGTCGTTGACCGAATCGGCATTGCGCAGCGCGTCTTCGTAGGTGACCTTGCCGCTCTCGTAGAGATCGAACAAGGCCTGGTCAAAGGTCTGCATGCCCTGCTCACGCGAGCGCTTCATGATTTCCTTGATCTCGCCGACCTCGCCCTTGAAGATCAGGTCGGACACCAGCGGCGTGTTGAGCAGGATCTCGACCGCCGCCACCCGGCCCTTGCCCTCGCGGCGCGGCAGCAGGCGCTGTGAAACCAGCGAGCGCAGATTGAGCGACAGGTCCATCAGCAACTGGCTGCGGCGCTCTTCGGGGAAGAAGTTGATGATGCGGTCCAGTGCCTGGTTGGCGCTGTTGGCATGCAAGGTGGCCATGCAGAGGTGGCCGGTTTCAGCAAAGGCCACGGCATGCTCCATGGTCTCGCGGTCGCGCAGCTCGCCCATCAGGATCACATCGGGCGCTTGGCGCAGCGAGTTCTTCAGGGCCGATTCCCAGCTGTCGGTGTCGATGCCAACCTCGCGCTGAGTGACGATGCAATTCTTGTGCGGATGCACGAACTCAATCGGGTCTTCGATGGTGATGATGTGGCCGAAGGTGGTCTGGTTGCGCTCATCGATCATGGCGGCCAGAGAGGTGCTCTTGCCCGAGCCGGTGGCGCCCACCACGATCACCAGGCCGCGCTTGAACTGCACCACCTCGCGCAGCACCGGCGGCAGGTCCAGCGAGGCAATGGTCGGCAGATCGGCTGGAATCGTCCGCAGCACCAGGCCCACCGAGCCCTGCTGCAAAAAGGCATTGACGCGGAAGCGGCCAATGCCTTGCGGCGAGATGGCGAAATTGCATTCCTTGTTGCGCTCGAACTCGGCCGCCTGCTTGTCGTTCATGATGGAACGCGCCAGCTGCAGCGTGTGCTGGCCGGTCAGGGGCTGGGGCGAGACCTTGGTGACCTTGCCGTCGACCTTGATGGCGGGCGGAAACTCGGCCGTGAGGAACAGATCCGAGCCCTTGCGCGAGATCATCAGGCGCAGCAGATCGTTGATGAATTTCGAGGCCTGATCGCGTTCCATGAGTGAGTCGTCCTAACCGTCTGCTTGAATTGACCGGCGGCAATGTAGCAGGCTCGCAAGCGAGTGATGGGCGGAATAGCGTGGAAAGTTCTGCCATCACTCACGCGGCTGCCGCCCCATGAGTGACGTCGAACTTTTCGGGCTTCAGCCCGGAAAGTTCTCCGGAAATTTGGCCTTGGCACGGGCCTCGGCCGGCGAAATGATGTTGCGGCGCACCAGGTCGGTAAGGTTCTGATCCAGGGTCTGCATGCCCACGCTGTTGCCGGTCTGGATGGCCGAGTACATCTGCGCGACCTTGTTCTCGCGGATCAAATTGCGAATAGCCGAGGTGCCCAGCATGATCTCGTGCGCCGCCACCCGGCCCGAGCCGTCCTTCAGCTTGCACAGGCTTTGCGAGATCACGGCCACCAGGGATTCGGACACCATGGCCCGCACCATTTCTTTTTCAGCAGCGGGGAAGACATCGACGATCCGGTCCACGGTCTTGGCGGCAGACGAGGTGTGCAAAGTGCCGAAGACCAAGTGGCCGGTTTCCGCCGCGGTCAGGGCCAGGCGAATGGTTTCCAGGTCACGCATTTCACCGACCAGCACGGCGTCCGGGTCCTCGCGCAGCGCCGACTTCAGCGCGTTGGCAAAGCTCATGGTGTGCGGGCCGACCTCGCGCTGGTTGATCAGGCTCTTCTTGGACTCGTGCACGAACTCGATCGGGTCCTCGATGGTCAGGATGTGTCCGTACTCGTTTTCGTTGAGGTGGTTGACCATGCCGGCCAAGGTGGTGGACTTGCCCGAACCCGTGGGGCCGGTCACCAGCACCAGGCCGCGCGGGCGCAGGGCCAATTCGGCAAAGATCTTGGGGGCGTTGAGCTGCTCCAGCGAGAGGATCTTGCTCGGAATGGTCCGGAACACGGCGCCGGCGCCGCGGTTCTGGTTGAAGGCATTGACCCGGAAGCGCGCCAGGCCTTGGATCTCAAACGAGAAGTCCACTTCCAGCGATTCCTCGTAGATCTTGCGCTGGGAGTCGTTCATGATGTCGTAGACCATGTCGTGCACCTGGCGGTGTTCCAGGGCTTCGACATTGATGCGACGCACATCCCCATGCACGCGAATCATCGGTGGCAAGCCGGCCGAGAGGTGCAAGTCGGAGGCCTTGTTCTTGACCGAAAATGCGAGCAGTTGGGTGATGTCCATGATTGAGAGAAAGAGCCTGGGTCATTATGGCGACGATAGCGAACAACATACAAGAACAGCACCGTCGCATCGCCGCCGCCTGCGAGCGTGCGGGGCGCGCGCAGCATAGCGTGAGCCTGCTGGTCGTCAGCAAGACTTTCCCGGCGGCGGCGGTGCGCGAGGCCCATGCCGCGGGCGAACGCGCCTTCGGAGAAAACTATGTGCAAGAGGGCCTGGACAAGATCGCCGAGCTCGCAGACCTCCGATCGCAGCTGGCCTGGCACCTGATCGGCCCCTTGCAGAGCAACAAGACCCGGCCGGTGGCCGAGGCCTTTGACTGGGTGCACAGCGTGGACCGGCTCAAGACCGCGCAGCGCCTCTCGGAGCAACGCCCGGACACCTTGCCGCCGCTGAACATTTGCTTGCAAATCAATATCAGCGGCGAGGCCAGCAAGAGCGGCATCGCCCCGGCCGATCTGCCCACGCTGGCCCGTGCGGTGGCCGCCTTGCCGCGCCTGCGCCTGCGCGGCCTGATGGCCGTGCCGGAAGCGGCCGCAGACTTTGAAGCACAGCGCCAGCCGCACCGTGCCCTGGCTCGCCTGCTGGCCGACTTGAAGCAGCAAGACCCGACCCTGTTTGGCGGCTTGGACACCTTGTCCATGGGCATGAGCGCCGATTTGGAAGCGGCCGTGCTGGAAGGTGCCACGATGGTGCGCATCGGCTCGGCCATCTTCGGCGCGCGCAGCTATCCCGACAAAAGCGCCGACAGCAACAACAGCGCGCCCGCGTGACCCCTCGCTACCAGCAGCTGGCCGATGAATTGGCCGGCATGATCGCGCAAGGTGCACTGCGCGCCGGCGACCGCCTGCCCTCGGTGCGCCAGACCTGCCAAAGCCGCGGCCTCAGCGCCGCCACGGTGTTCCAGGCCTACCACCTGCTGGAAGCGCGCGGCCTGGTCCAGGCGGCCGCCCGCTCGGGTTACTTCGTCAGCGCCCACGCGGGGGCTGCCCAAAGTCCGACGCGATCGTCGCATGCAAGCGATGCCGCGCCTCGAACCATCAGCGAACAAATCTTCGAGCTGCTGCAGAGCAGCCGCGAGCGCGGGCTGCTGCCCCTGGGCTCGGCCTTCCCCGCCACCGAGCTGTTTCCGCTGGAGCGCCTGCGCCTGGCCCTGGGTGCCGGCATGCGCAAACTGGAACCCTGGCAGATCAGCGCCGAGCTGCCCCTGGGCCTGGAAACCCTGAGGCGCCAGATCGCCCTGCGCTACCTGCGCCTGGGCTTGCGCGTGGCGCCGGAGGACATCGTCATCACCAACGGGGCGCTCGAAGCCCTGCAGCTCTGCCTGCAGACGGTGACCCGGCCGGGTGATGCGGTGCTGGTGGAGTCGCCCTGTTTTTATGCCGCGCTGCAGGCACTCGAGCGCTTCGGCCTGCGCGCCATCGAAGTGCCGACCGACCGCGCCGAGGGCGCCGATCTGCAGGCCATGGCCCGCCTGATCGCCCAGCACCGGCCACGCGCCTGCTGGCTGATGAGCAGCTTCCAGAACCCGCTGGGCTGCACCCTGCCACCCGACAAGAAGCGCGCCCTGGTGACCTTGCTGGAAGCCGAAGACGTGGCCCTGATCGAGGACGATGTCTACGCCGAGCTGCACCACGGCGCGGAGCCGGTGCTGCCGGCCAAGGCCTTCGAGCAGCGCGGCGGTGTGATGCACTGCGGCTCGTTTTCCAAATGCCTGGCGCCCGGCTATCGCATTGGCTGGGCCCTGGGCGGGCGCTGGGCGCCGCAGCTGCAGCGCAGCAAGTTGATGAGCAGCCTGAGCAGCTCACTGCCGGCGCAGGCTGCCCTGGCCGAGTATCTGCAGGACGGCAGCTTCGATGCCCATCTGCGCCGCCTGCGCGAGGCCCTGGCGCGCCAGATGCGCCGCATGGCCGCCGCTCTGGCCCAGCACATGCCGGCCGGCAGCCGCGTCAGCGAACCGGCCGGCGGCTACTTCCTGTGGCTGGAGCTGCCCGCCGGCTGCGACAGCCTGGCCCTGCTGCCACGGGCGCGCGAACAAGGCTTCAGCCTGGCGCCGGGGCCGCTGTTTTCGGCTCACGGTGAGTTTGCCGCCTGCCTGCGCCTGAACTGCGGCCACCCCTGGGGCCCGGCTTGGGAAACAGCCATCGCCGCGCTGGGCGACACGGCCCGAGCTCAGCTGGGGCAACGCTGAGCGCACGCTCCGCTGCGCTGCGCTGCTCCATATGTTTTCGGGCAGTTCTGCGCCTGTGCCCGGCCGGCAGCGGCGGGGATAATCCCGCCATGCCTTCCCTACCGATTCTTGCCCGCGGTCGCCAGACCGCAGCGGGCCTGCTGCTGAGTCTGTTCTGCGCCGCCTCAGCCTCCGCCGCTCCAGTTTCCGCGGCCCCCGCCGCCACCGTCGAAGACAGCATCGCCCAGCGCGCCCTGGCCTGCACCCAATGCCATGGCCAGCAAGGCCGCGCCGCCGCCGACGGCTACTACCCGCGCCTGGCCGGCAAGCCGCAGGGCTATCTCTACAAACAGCTGCTCAACTTCCGCGATGGCCGGCGCCATTACGGCCTGATGAGCGATCTGGTCGACCCCTTGAGCGATGCCTACCTGAACGAGCTGGCGGGCTACTTCGCCAACTTGCACCTGCCCTACCCACCGCCGCAGACCCCGGCCCTGCCGGCTGCGGCCCTGAGCCGCGGCCAGGAGCTGGTGCTCAAGGGTGACCCGGCGCGCAAGCTGCCGGCCTGTGTGCAATGCCACGGCCAGCAGCTGACCGGCGTGCAGCCCTTCATCCCGGGCCTGCTGAGCCTGCCGCGCGACTACCTCAACGGCCAGCTCGGCGCCTGGCGCAGCAGCCAGCGCCGCGCCGTGGCGCCCGACTGCATGGCCTGGATCGCCAAGCAGCTCAAGGAAGACGAGATCAACGCCATCTCGCATTGGCTGGCCGGCCAGCCCATGCCCGCCGGCGCCCGCCCGGCCGAGAGCCTGCCCGCGCCCTTGCCCATGGAATGCGGGGGGCTCAAGTAAATGAAGCTCCGCACCAAACTCCTGGGCACGCTCGCCGCTGGCCTGCTGCTCGCCGCCCTGGCGGTGCAGCGCCTCAACCATCTGGACGAGAGCGCGCCGCGCAGCACCCCGTTTCAATCGAGCCCGGCCCTGGTCGAGCGCGGCGCCTACCTGGCCCGCGCCGGCAACTGCATGGGCTGCCACACCGCCCGTGGCGGCGCCGAGTACGCAGGCGGCCGCGCCATCCCCACGCCTTTCGGCAGTGTCTTCAGCTCCAACCTCACACCCGATGCCGAGACCGGCCTGGGCCGCTGGAGTGCCGATGAATTCTGGGCCGCCCTGCACAACGGCCGTGGCCGCGACGGCCGCTTGCTGACGCCCGCCTTCCCCTACGACAACTACGCCCTGGTCACGCGCGAAGACGCTGATGCGTTGTTCGCCTACCTGCAAAGCCTGCCCGCCGTGGCCCAGCCGCGGCGCGAGCATGAGCTGCGTTTCCCCTACAACACGCAGGCAGCGCTGGCGGTCTGGCGGGCGCTGTACTTCCGGCCGGCCGTGTTCCAAGCCGATGCGCAGCGCTCGGCCGAATGGAACCGTGGCGCCTACCTGAGCCAGGGCCTGGGCCACTGCAATGCCTGCCACGCCAGCCGCAACAGCCTGGGCGCCACCGCCGGCCTGAACGATTTCTCCGGAGGCATGCTCGATGCGCTGGGCTGGTACGCGCCCTCGCTGCACGATCCGGCCGAAGGCAGCGTCGCCAGCTGGAGCGCGCCCGCTCTGCAGCAATGGCTGAAAAGCGGCCGCAACGATCGGGCCAGCGCGCTCGGCCCCATGAGCGAGGTGATCCGCGGCAGCACCCAGCACCTCAGCGATGCCGATCTGTCCGCCATGGCCCACTATCTGCAAAGCCTGCCGCAGCACAGCAAGCCCGCCGCAGCGCCCGAGCGCCGCCCCGAGCTCAAGCTGCGCGAGCAAGGCGCCCAGCTGTTTGCCGACCACTGCGCCAGCTGCCACGGCGGGCAGGGCCAGGGCGTGCCCGGCATCTACCCGGCCCTGGCCGGCAACCGCGCGCTGCTGATGGCCAACCCGGCCAATCTGCTGCGCATCATCCAGCGCGGCGGCTTCGCGCCCTCGACCGCCGGCAACCCGCGGCCTTTCGGCATGCCGCCCTTTGCCGGCGTGCTCAGCGACACCGAGCTGGCCGCGGTGGCCAGCTATGTGCGCACCGCCTGGGGCAACCAGCCCCAGGGCGCGCCCGATGTGCGGCCGCTCGATGTCTTGCAGGCCAAGGACCAGCGGGTCGACTGACGGAGCCGCTCGCGAAGCGGTAGTTCTTCACGCCAGGCCAGCGTGCCTCGCCAGCAAGGCCTGCGCGTAACCGCAGCGTCACACGGCAACTTCAGACTGCGCGGCGTTTCCAGGCATCAAGCCGATGCCTGCCGCCCGTCTTGGAGTTGTGATGCCGCATCCCCGGCCCCCGGTTCGATCCTCGCAATCGGCCTTTTTGTCCCGCCTGCCCGCCCTGAAATTCTGGGCCGGCCTGTCGATTGCCCACAGCCTGGCCCTGTCCTTCGGCCTGCTGGTGCTGGCCCTGGCCGGCCTGGGCGCCCTGTCCATCCTGCGCCAGCAGGAGATCGATGCCAAAGCCCAGGCCATCAGCGCCGTGCACCTGCAAGGCGTGGCCGACAGCTTGCGCCTGGCCGAGCTGGCCACACGCCGGCACTCGCTCGACTACCTGATGGCCATGAGCGAACGCGAGCGCCTGCCCGAGGTGGAGGCACAGATGCAAGCCGTGGATGCCGAGCTGGAACAGCTGCGCAGCCGCTACGCTGCTCAGACGCAAGACCTGACCCCCGAGCACCCGGAGCGCCGCATCCTGGCCGATGCCGAGCAGGCCTTGCGCCACTACGGCAGCTTGCGCCAGGGCGTGCAGGCCTTTGCCAAGATGGGCGCCAGCGGCGCGGCCATCGACCTGATCAGCAGCGAAGGCGCGCGCCGTTTTGCCGATGCGCGCAGCCTGCTGCTGCAGCTGACCGATCTCAACCTGCAGGCAGCGCAGGCCGAGGCCGCTCAGGCCCATGCCACCTACCAGCAAAGCCGGCGCCAGATGCTGGGGCTGATTGCCGCCCTGGTGCTCACGGCCACCCTGCTCGGCTGGCGGGTCACGCGTGCCATCACCCGGCCCTTGCGCGATGTGGTGCAGCTGGCCACCGAGGTGGCCGCGGGCAATCTGAGCCGCAGCACGCCGGCCGGCGCCGAGGCGTACAACACCGAGTTGGGCCGCATGAACCGCGCGCTGGTCACCATGACCCTGCGCCTGCGCGACATGGTCGAAGCCGTGCGCCAGGGCGTGGAGACGGTCAGCATCACCTCGACCCAGATCTCCAGCGGCAACCAGGACCTGTCGCGCCGCACCGAAAGCTCGGCCGAGCGCCTGCATGCCACCACCCTGCGCATGAGCGCCATGGCAGCCAGCCTGCGCCAGAGCCAGGGCAGCGCCGCCACCGCCGCGCGCATGAGTGCGGCCGCCGCCGCCCAGGCCGAGGCCGGGGGTAGCGCCGTGCAGCAGATGGTGCAGGACATGGGCGAGATTCGCGCCACCGCCCACCAGATCGGCGAGATCACCGGGGTGATCGACGGCATCGCCCGCCAGACCAACATCCTGGCCCTCAACGCCGCCATCGAAGCCGCACGCGCCGGCGCCCAGGGCAAGGGCTTTGCCGTCGTGGCCGCCGAGGTGCGCCAGCTGGCCCAGCGCAGCAGCCAGGCCGCGCAGGAGATCAAGCAGCTGATTGCCGCCTCGGTGGACAAGGCCGAAGCCGGCGCGGCACGCGCGGCCGGCGCCGGCACGCAGATGGCCGCCATCGTCGCCGGCGTGTTCGAGGTGCGTGAACTCATGCACGCCATGCACACCGCAGCGCAGGAGCAAAGCCAGCATGTCGATCAGGTCGAACAGGCCATGCAAGCCCTGGAACAGATGACCGAGCAGAACGCCGCCCTGGTCGAGCAGTCCACCGCCGCCTGCGCGGCCCTGCACCACCAGGCCCACGGACTGGCCGCCAATATGCGGCAATTCCGCACCGCCGCCTGAATTCGGCGTCAGGTCACGGCGCTCAGCCGCGGGCTTGACCGCCCGGCTGTCGCTTCCGTGCCGACGGCAAGCCCCTGATCCAGGGGCTGGGCGCGACATGCGCGGCGAGCCCGCGCAATTCTTCACGGCACCCTGGCGCCGCGCTGTGCCGAGAGGCGACCGCGGCGGCAGACTGGCGTCCGCAGTTTTCGCGCGGATCGCCCTTTTGGACCGGACCCTCCGGCCCCGACCCGCCACTGCGACATATGTCACAAGCCGGTCAGGAATCGATGAAATCCCGCATCAAGAACTTCAGCCCTGGCGCCGAAAGCCTCCCAGGCGCGACAAAGCGCCCGATGGCAGTCCACGAGGCCGGCCCGGCCGCCACAACAACCAGTTCTTGAAGACGAGGGATTCATCCATGAACTTTCTGACCCAGCTGCGCATCAGCCAGCGCCTGGCCGTGAGTTACGGTCTGCTGATCCTGCTGCTCATCGCCATCGGCAGCTACGGCGCCCGCACCGCCAGCCATCTGGCCAAGGACCTGGACCTGACGGCCAACTCCAGCCTGGTCAAGATCGCCTCAGCGAACGCCCTGGAAGAACAAGTCAATGTGATCGCCCGCGCCGCGCGCGACCTGCTGCTGCTCGACGAAGCGCGCCAGATCAAGAAGCAAAAGGCCGCCATCGAAGCCGCCCTGGCCGAGAGCGACAAGCAGATCGAGGCGGTCGAGGCCGCCCTCGATGGCGACAAGGAAAAGCAGCTGGTGGCCCAGGTGCGCGAGCGCAAGACCGCCTTCGTGGCGGCCGTGGCCAAGTTCCAGAAGATCCAGAAAGACGGCAGCCCGGACGAGGCCCGCGAGAGCCTGATCACCGATGTGCGCCCAGCCCAGCAGGCCTACCAAGACGGCTTGAAGGGCCTGGTCGAGCTGCAGTTCGAGAGTGCGCGTGATCTGGCCGTCAGCGGCGGCGAGATGGCCCGCAATGCGGTGCTGCTGACCGGCGTGCTGGTGGTGGTGGCCGTGGTCATCGGCGTCGGTGGCGGCCTGGTGATTGCCCGCTCCATCGTGCTGCCGGCCCGCCGCGCCCAAGAAGCGGCCGAGGCCATCAGCTCGGGCGACCTGACCCTGCACATCCAGGCCGAAGGCCATGACGAACTGAGTCAGATGCTGCGCGCCATGAAGGACATGCAGGCGGCGCTGACCGGTGTGGTCAGCAGCGTCAGCGATGCGGCCGGCGAAGTGGCCCAGAACTCCTCGGACATCGCCGACAGCAATGTCAATCTGTCCGACCGCACGGCCCGCTCGGCCGCCAGCCTGCA
Organism: Burkholderiales bacterium PBB2; assembly: GCA_002255955.1. Lineage (GTDB taxonomy): Bacteria > Pseudomonadota > Gammaproteobacteria > Burkholderiales > Burkholderiaceae_C > Paucibacter_A. The sequence continues at coordinate 246,622 of NKIM01000001.1, forward strand.
AAACACCGCCGCCTCGGTGGAACAGATCGCCGCCAATCTGAACGGCGCCAGCGACCTGACCCGCCGCGCCGCCGGCATCGCCAGCAAGGCGCGCCAATCGGCCTCGGCCGGCGGCGCGGTGGTGGCCAAGGTGGTGGACACCATGGACGAGATCAGCGCCAGCTCGCGCAAGATCGGCGACATCATCGGCGTGATCGACGGCATCGCCTTCCAGACCAACATCCTGGCCCTGAACGCTGCCGTGGAAGCGGCGCGTGCCGGCGAACATGGCCGCGGCTTCGCGGTGGTGGCTTCGGAAGTGCGCGCCCTGGCCTCGCGCTCGGCTTCGGCGGCCAAGGAGATCAAGGTGCTGATCCAGGAATCGTCCGTCAAGGTCGAGAACGGCACCGCCCTGGTCAACAACGCCGGCGTCACCATCCGCAGCGTGGTCGACGAGGTCAACAATATGGGCCAGCTGATCGAAGAGATCTCGCACTCGGCCCAGGAACAGGCCGCCGGTGTCGGCGTGGTCAACAACGCCATGAACGAGCTGGACCGCACCACCCAACAAAACACCACCCTGGTCGATGAACTGGGCCGCTCGACCGATGCGCTCAAGTCCAGTTCCTCGCGCCTGCTCGATGCCGTGGGATTCTTCCGCGCCGTGCCGGCCTGACTGAAGGGTTGAGGGGCCGCGCGCCGCATGGCCCTCGCCTGCACTTTTCTCACCCTGCTTCTTTCTTTTTTTCTCTTTCCTCTCTGCAGTCCAAGACCATCATGATGACGAACCTGAATCGCACCTCCTCTTCCCTCCTGCGCGCCGCCGCCCTGTTCTGCGGCGCCCTGGCCCTGGCCTTCAGCGCCCAAGCTGCAGCGCCGAAGATCATCAAGAAGGTGCCGCCCGAGTTCCCGCGTGAAGCCGAAAAGCAATCCATCACCCGCGGCACCGTGACCGCCAAGATGGCCATCGACGGCGACGGCAAGGTCACCGGCGTGGACATCCTGGAAGCGCAACCGCGCAAGGTCTTCGACCGTTCGGTCACCAACGCCCTGATGGACTGGCGCTTCGAAGCCAGCGGCGAAAAGCAGCACCACGAAGTCAAGCTGGTCTTCAGCAACGAGGACTGATTGCGGACAGAGCGCCCTGCCTGCGCAGGGGGCTCTGCCTCAATCAGGCCTGAGCGCATGCTTGCGCGAAGGCTGAACGCCGAGGCACGAAGCAAGCTGCGCAGCATCCGGCGCCTCGTTCAGGCCTGAGCGCAAGCTTGCGCTTGGGCTGATTGCGGACTGTTCCCGCTGCATACACAGCAGCGCGTGCATCATTCAGGCCTCAGCGCATGCTGGCGCGACGCCCAAGCAAGCGAAAAAAAGCCCGGTCACGCCGGGCTTTTCTTATGGGGCCTGACGGCCTGTGCTTAGACCTTGCTGAGGAACTTCGGCGCTGCGCGCTTGAGGCTGGCCTGCTCGTAAGCGTAACCGTAGGCCAGGATCTTGGCTTCCTGCCAAGCCAGGCCGCCGAAGGAAATGCCGGCGGGCAGCTCGGACACCAGGCCCATGGGCACGGTCAGGTGCGGGTAGCCGGCCACGGCAAAGGGCGAGGTGAAACCGCCGCCGGTGAAGTGATCGCCCAGCAGGGGGTCGGTCAGCCAGGCGAGATTGCCGCTGGGCGCGACCACGGCGTCGAGCTGGTGTTCGGCGAACAAGGCGTCCAGGCCTTCCTTGCGGGCATAGCGCTGGTTGGTCTCAACCGCCTGACGGTAGACCTCCGCGTCCAGGCCTTGGGTGGCCTGCGCCATGTCGAACAACTCCTGGTCGAAGAAGGGCATCACGGTCTTGGCATGGGCCTTGTTCCATTCGATCAGGCCAGCCAGATCCTTGGCCGGCGCGTCGGGCTGGTAGGCAGCCAGGTATTCGGCCAGGCCGGCCTTGAGCTCGTGCATCAGCACGGTCATTTCGCTCTCGCCGTATTTCTCCTGGTGCGGGATCTTGAGGTCCTGGTCGACCAGCACCGCCCCCTGGGCCTTGAGCACAGCCAGCGCCTCTTCGAACAAGGCGTTCACCTGCGGCTGCGGCGGTTGGGCGCTGTGCAGCACGCCGATGCGAGCGCCGCGCAGCGCATCCTTGCGCAGGCCGGCGAGGTAATCAGCCGGTTTGGGCGCGGCGGCGGTGGCGCGGTCCTCAGTGTCGGGCGCAGCCAGCACCTGCAGCAGGGCAGCGGCATCGCGCACATGGCGGGTCATGGGGCCGGCCGTGTCCTGGCTGGCCGAGATGGGGATGATGCCGCTGCGGCTGACCAGGCCCACGGTCGGCTTGAGGCCGACGATGCCGCAGATGCTGGCCGGTGAGGTGATGGAGCCATCGGTCTCGGTGCCCACGGCCAGGGCGCACAAGCCGGCCGCCACGGCCACGGCCGAGCCGGAGCTGGAGCCGCTGGGGTTGCGCGCCAGCACATGGGGGTGGCGGGTCTGGCCGCCGCGGCTGCTCCAGCCACTGGTGGAGCGACTGGAACGGATATTGGCCCACTCGCTGAGGTTGGTCTTGCCCAGGATCAGGGCGCCGGCCGCACGCAGGCGGGTGACCAGAAAGGCATCGCGGCTGGCATGCAGGCCGGCCAGCATCAGGGAGCCGGCCGTGGTGCTCATGGCGTCGGCGGTGGCGATGTTGTCCTTGATCAGCACCGGCACGCCGTGCAGCGGGCCACGCGGGCCGCGGCGCTTGTCGCGGCGCTCGCGGTCCAGGGCCTGAGCTTCGGCCAGGGCATGGGGGTTGAGCTCGATCACCGAGCGCAGCTGCGGGCCCTGGCGATCAAGTGTGTTGATGCGGCGCAGGTAATGGCGGGTCAGGCTTTCGCAGCTGAGCTGGCCGCCGGCCAGGCCTTGCTGGATGGCCTGCAGGTCCAGGGCATCAAAACGCCCCGAAGGCATGGGGGCCACCGGCAGCTGGCTGGCAGCGCCGGCTTGGGTCAGGCCCGCACCGAGGGTCAGGGAACCGGCGACAAAACCGCGGCGGTTGAGGAAATTGGCGGGAGCATTCATGGCATCGTGTCCGTGTCGGAGACCGGGGTTCAGGGCGGGCTGGCTTGTTCCAGGACTGCGCGACAAGACAGGAGCGGGCATTGTGCCGAGGCCACCCGCGCTTGCACCCTAGGGCATGCCCGGGCCGGGGCGCCACAGCAGCGTCATAAAAACCGCTCGGGTGGGCCAGCGCCGCTCAAGTTCGGGGCCCAACGGTCGAAACCAGAGAATCCCGCCGCTGTCTGCCGCGCTCCACCGGCCTCTTGCCCAGGCCCCATGTCATGGCTGAAGTTCCCGCCCCGACCCTGCCCGAGCTCGAAGCTGCGCTTGCCCAGATGGTGCAAGAGCGCTACCCCCATGCGGAGAGCGACGACGAAGCCGAGCTGCAAGCCATGGCGGCGCGCGACTGCGAGTACCTGCTGACCCGCATCCGCATCCTCGAGGCCGAGCTGATCCAGGCCAATGACGAGGTGCAGTGGATTGCCCCGGGCCATCGCAGCTCGCCGGCCCAGGCACTCAAGCGCATCAAGGCCTTGTGCACGCGCTTCCCTGATCTCTTCAGCGCCATGCTGGTGGTGGCGGTCACGCACCCGGCCGTGGCCAAGGAGATGCTGGCGCCGGCCATCAAGCAGTTCCGCCGCGACACCGATACCCTCAGCGTCGACGATATGAGCGGCTTGCTGGTGGCGCTGAACAACGGCGCGCAGCAGGCCTTCGAAGCGGTGCTGCGCACGCGCAAGAACGCCGAGCGCAAGGGCAGCGGCGGCGGCGCCATGGCCTGGGTGCGAGACTGACACCGGGCACGCCAGCAGGCGCATGAGGCCTCGGCCTCAATGCCCCCAGGCCAGGGCCAGCTTGTGCAGCACTTGCGCCGGCGTATCGGCACGGCTCATGTCCAGCCAGACCACCGTGCCCAGGGCCACGAGCAAAGCTGCGCACACCGAGGCCCAGCGCAGGCGGCGCTGCAGCTGTCTCCGCTGGTGGTAGGCCGCGCCTTGCAATCGAGCCTTGGTCGCCGGGGCCGGTGCAGCCTCGGGCAGGCGGCGTTTCGAGCGCTGCACCCGCATGGCCTGCTTGCGGCCGTCGCGGCCAATCACCACCTCGAAGCTCAGCACCTCGCCCAACAGCGGCTGTTCGCCATCCGGCGGAAACGCCGAGATGTGGACGAACAATTCCTCGCCGCCCTCCAGCGGCGCAATGCTGCCGTAGCCGCGCAAGGCGGCCCAGGCCGTCAAGCGACCTTCGAATCTCATGATGTACCCCCAATCGACGCCGTGGAGCGCGGACCCTGACCGGCGCTCCGTGCCGAGGGTGCCACGCTTGGGCGCGGTCCCTCAGTTCGGTGTTGTTCTGAACTGTGTGGGGGCCATGCTGCGCTTCGCCGCCGCGCAAGGCTGCAACAAGGGGTAAGGCGCTGTAAACAGTGCCAAGTTCATCACGCTTGAGCACGCTGAGGCGGTCGCAAGGTGGGCTGAAAGTGCACAGACCCAACAGGCCGATCCGGTCGGGCAAGGCCCGTGACTGCAAGCCCGAGGGCAAGGTGCCACTGCAGCGGCGTCGGAAAGGGCAGCCTCAGGCCTCAAGAGTGGGCGACGGGGGCTTTCGCACGAATTCACGATCCGCCGCCGCCAACACCAGCAAGCCCAGCAGCAGGCAGACGCTGTACTCCACCCCGCCCGAGCCGTGCTCGCCAACAAACCAACCGCGGTGCACATGGATCAAGGCCATGCCACCGAGCGCGATGACGGCCAGGGCGGCCGCGGCCCAGCGCATGGCGATGCCCAGCATCAGGCAGCTGCCGGCAATGATCTCGGTGGCCGTGATGGCCCAGACCCAGAGCAGCGGCTCGGGCAGAAAGCTGAACTGCGAGAGGTAGCCGGCAAAGCGTGGGATCGTGCCATTGAAGATGCGTGTCACCGCATGGGCCATGAACAGGGCCGGGATGCCCAGGCGCAAGACCCACAAGGCCTGGCGCAAAGACAGGCAGGGAAGCACGGGCAGCTGGATCGACATGGCCGCATGGCCCGAGCGAGGCAGGGGCGGAGGGAGTACAAAGAGGCTTGACGTTAGGCACCCCAAGAGGAAGAGACAAGAGGGTCAGCCCTCATGCCGGGCTCGACGGGAAAGAGAAAGGAAGAGTTGGCGGCCTTGCCGGCCTGCGCCGCCTCTAACATGGCTGAAGGCACACGCGATAGGAGCGCCATACATCCAGGGGCGGTCCAGCCCCCACCCAGGCCTCAGCACACGGGCGGGCCCGCCAAGCCTCAGCCAGCCCGACGCTCGGACAATCCACATCGCCCTGCAAGAACGGCCCAGTCTGTGTAAGCTGCACGCAGTGCAAGGTTTGGCCGGGCTGTAGCCCGCCCCCTTGGTTCGCGCCGAACTCCCTCCCCTTTTCGCCCACCCTCCCCACCCCAGGAGACGCCCATGAGCATCCAGCTGACCGTGAACGGCCAGGCCACCACCCTCGACGCCGACCCCGACATGCCCCTGCTGTGGGCGCTGCGTGAGGACTTGCGTTTGACCGGCACCAAGTTCGGCTGCGGCATGGCCCTGTGCGGCGCCTGCACCGTGCACCTCGACGGCCAGCCGGTGCGCGCCTGCTCGACCCCGCTGTCGGCTGCTGCCGGCAAGAAAGTGACCACCATCGAAGGCATCGGCGCCAGCAAGACCGGGCGCGCCGTGCAGGCCTCCTGGGTCAAGCTCGATGTGCCGCAATGCGGCTACTGCCAGAGCGGCCAGATCATGAGCGCCTGCGCCTTGCTGGCCGCCAAGAAGAAGCCCAGCGATGCCGACATCGACCAAGCCATGAGCGGCAACATCTGCCGCTGCGGCACCTACAACCAGATCCGGGTCGCCATCCACGACGCCTCGGCCACGCTGAGCAACCACAAGGGAGCTTGAGATGGACACACGCCACACCGCTTCGGTCAGCCCCAAGCTCAACCGCCGTCAGCTGCTGCAGGCCGGCGCCGGCAGCGCTGCCGCTCTGAGCATCGGCTTTGCCCTGCCGCTGAGCCCTCGCCAGGCGCAAGCCCAGACCAGCAACACCTTCGCCCCTCACGCCTGGCTGCGCCTGACGCCGGACAACCGCGTCACCGTCATCTGCGGCAGCTCGGAAATGGGCCAAGGCGTGTTGACCTCCATCCCCATGCTGCTGGCCGAAGAGCTGGACGCCGACTGGCGCCAGGTCGGGGTCGAGCAGGCCTCGGCTGACACCGCCTACAACAACCCCATGTTCGGCATGCAAGCGACGGGCGGCAGCACCACCGTGCGCGCCCACTGGAAGCCGCTGCGCCAGGCCGGTGCCGCCGCGCGCGAGATGCTGGTGGCCGCAGCCGCCGCCCAGTGGCAGCTGCCGGCTGCCCAGCTGCGCACCGAGCGCGGCCATGTGCTGGGCCCGGCCGGCCAGAAGGTGGCCTACGGCGCCCTGGTCGCGGCCGCTGCGCAGCAGCCCGTGCCCAGCGCCCCCAAACTCAAGGCCGCGGCCGATTTCAAGATCATCGGCCAACCGACACGCCGCCTGGACACCCCGTCCAAGACCAATGGCACGGCCCGCTACGGCATCGACGCCCAGGTCGAGGGCATGGTGGTCGCCGTGCTGTCGCGTGCACCTTTTGACGGCGCCAAGCCCAAGCAGATGGACGAGGCCGCAGCCCGCGCGGTCAAAGGTGTGGTGCAAGTCATCACCCTGCCCTTCGGTGTGGCCGTGCTGGCCCAGGGCTACTGGGCGGCGCAGCAAGGCCGCCAGGCCCTCAAGCTGGAATGGGACCTGAGCGCCAAGCCCGAGCAGGCGGCACTGTCGGCCGCACAGGTCAGCGCCATGCTGCATCAAGGGGCCGAGCAGGCCACGGCCGTGGCGGTGGACCAAGGCAACCTCAAGGACGCCGCGGCCAACGCCGGCAAGACTTTGAGCGCCCGCTACGAAGTGCCCTATCTGGCCCAGGCCTGCATGGAGCCTCTCAACTGCCTGGCCTGGGTGCAGGCGGACCGCGCCGAGGTCTGGGTGGGCACGCAGGGCTCGGGGCCGACCCAGATGGTGGTGGCCCAGGTGGCCGGCGTGCCGCAGGCCAATGTCAAGGTCAACACCACCTTGCTGGGCGGCGGTTTCGGCCGGCGCTTTGCGCATGACTTCACCATCGCGGCGACCCTGCTGTCCAAGATCAGCGGCCGGCCGGTCAAGCTGATCTACGACCGCGCCGACGACATGGCCGCCGGCTTCTACCGCCCGGCCTCGGCCGTGCACTTCGAGGCGGCGCTGGACGCCCAAGGTCGGCCTAGCATGCTGCGCGCCGATGTGGGCTCACCCTCCATCATGGCGGCTTCGGGCTTCATGAAGATCCCCGAGAACGGCGTCGACTCCATGGCCGTGGAGGGCCTGGCCGACCAGCCCTACGACATCGCCAATCTGCGCATCGCGTACGGCCGCGCCGAGCCCGGCCCGCAGGTCTGGTTCTGGCGTTCGGTGGGGCATTCGCAGAACGCTTTTTTCCTCGAGAGCTTCGTCGACGAGATGGCCCATGCGGCCGGCGCCGACCCGCTGCAGTTCCGCCTGGCGGCGCTGAGCAAGCAGCCGCGCCTGCAGGCGGTGCTGCGCCTGGCCGCCGCCAAGGCCGGCTGGGGCAAGAAGGCGCCCAAGGGCGTGTTCCGGGGCATTGCCGCGGCCGAGAGCTTCGGCAGCTTTGTCGCCGAGGTGGCCGAGGTCTCGGTGGGCAAGGACGGCGTGCCCAAGGTGCACCGCGTGGTGGCGGCCGTGGACTGCGGTCAGACCGTCAACCCGCTGACCATCCGCCACCAGGTCGAGAGCGCCATCTGCTACGGCCTCTCCGCCGCGCTCTACGGCAAGATCACGCACAAGGACGGGCGCGTGGAGCAGAGCAACTTCCACGACTACCCGGTCGTGCGCATGAACGAGATGCCCAAGGTCGAAGTCCACATGGTGGCCAGCCAGGAAGCGCCCGGCGGCATCGGCGAGCCGGGCACGCCGCCGCTGGCGCCGGCGGTGGCCAATGCCATCTTCGCCGCCACCGGCGTGCGCCTGCGCCAGCTGCCGATCGACACCGCGCTGCTGGTCAAGAAGACGGGCTGAGATCGGCCTTGAGCGTGTCGATCAGGCCCTGCAACAGGGCCTGATCTTCGCTGCTGAGCTGGCTGGCGCGCATCAGCGATTCGCGCTCCAGCTCGCGCATGCGCCAGCTGAACTCGCGCACCAGCGACACCACTTCCACCTTCACCGCACCGGCTTCAGCCACCAGCTCGTCAAAGACCTGTTCGGGCTGGCCGGTGTCCAGGCCGGCGCTGGTGAAGGAGGTCTGCAGCTGCTGCAGCCGGTGCAGGAACAGCTCCAGCATGCTGCACAAGGCCGGGCTGGCGTCGGCCAGGCGCGCCTCGATCTGTTCACGGGAGTGGCGGAAGCTGCGCAACACAATCGCCACCCGCACCGCCTTGGGCAGGGCATCGGCCAGGCTGGCCGCTTCATTCGGCAGGCCATGCGGGCCAGCACTGGCGGCTGACACCTGACGCAGTTCTTCCAGCAGCTGATCGCTGAACTCGCCCGGGATCAGCTTGGTGGCGATGCTGGCATGCACCACCGCGCTGGCCCCGCTTTCCATCAAACCCACCAGCCATTCGGCCGCAGCCAGAATCTGCGCCGGCAGGCCCAGCTCGGCCTCGCCACGCAGGCCTTGCGGGTAACCGAAGCCATCGAGTCGTTCGTGGTGGCTGATCACCAGCGCGGCCAGCGCCGGCCCGCCGCCCTCGATGCCGTGCAGCACCCGGTGGCTGATGATGGGGTGGCTGACCAGATGGCGCCACTGCTCGGCATGCAGGGGCAGATCGCGGCGCAGGTAATCGGGCTGCAAATAAAGCTCGCCCACATCGTGCAAGAGACCGGCCAGCTTCAAGAGGCGATGGGCTTCGAGATCGCCCGGCATCAGGCGCCGGCCCAGGCCCAGGGCCGCCAGCGCCACACCGACAGCATGCTCCAGACGGTCCGACCCGCGCTGGGCGTAGATGGCCAGCAAGGCCTGCAGCGGCGGCGACAGCGGCAGGTGCGCCAAGGACTCGGCCGCCGGCCGCGCCCGCGCATGGCTGCACAAGCCGGCCAGCAAAGGGTAGCGCTCAAGCAGGGCATGGGCCACCTCGGCCAGTCGCTGCGGCGAGATGCCCTCGCTCAAGCCCAGGCAATGTTCGAGGGGCTTCTGCAGCTTGTGCTGCAGCAGGCGCTCACGCTGGGCCGCACTGATCTTGCTGCCCCGGGCCAGCAGTTTGACGCCGCTGCCGCTGAGGATGTCCTCGGTGGCCTCGATGTCCCGCGTCTCAGCGGTGGCCACCAGATGATCGAGGTAATGCGGATTGACCGAACCGTCCTCAACGGCCGCGGCCTGTTGGATCGCTTCCAGCATGTCGACAAGCCTCCCGAGCTGCGGGGAACAACAGCGGGCTCACGCAAGCGACTGCACGGGCCCAAAGACGCATCGGACGCTCAGGCCGGCGGGTAGCCCGCCTCACGCAAGGCCGCGGCCAACGCCGCCTCGTCGAGCTGGCCGCCCTCGATCTTCAGGCGATGCTGGGGCAGATCGAACTGCAGCTGCGCCAGCGGGTCGGCCGCCGACACAGCCTGGGTGATCGCTGCGACGCAGTGGCCGCAGCTCATATCGGGGAGGGTGAATTCGGGCATGGAGCGTGGAAGGCTGAAGAACTTGCTGCAAGTCTAGGCCAGGCACGAGCACTTGGGGCGACACTGCGCAAATGACTGCGATACCTGCTTCCAATACGGCCGCAAACGCCGCTCACTCCCTGCGCCTGCCTCTGTCCGGCATGAGCTGCGCCTCCTGCGTCGCGCGGGTGGAAAAGCTCTTGATCAAGCAGCCGGGGGTGAGCCGGGCTGAGGTCAATCTGGCCACGGAGACGGCCCTGATCGAGGGCGCGGTGGCGCTGGCGCCGCTGGCTGTGGTCCTGGCGCAGGCGGGCTATCCGCTGCGCGAGCAGACCCTGCGGCTGAAGATCGAGGGCATGACCTGCGCCTCGTGCAGCGGGCGGGTCGAGCGCGCGCTGGGCAAGATTCCCGGCTTGATCTCCGCCGAGGTCAATCTGGCCACCGAGACGGCGACGCTGCGCACCCTAGCCGGCCTGGAAGCGCGCGTCCTGATCCAGGCTGTGGAGAAAGCCGGTTATGGCGCGCGAAGGTTGGACGAGAGCGGGTCCGACGCGGCAGCGCCAGCAACACCCTGGGCCCAAAGCGCCTGGCCGGTGCTGATTGCGGCCCTGCTGTGCGCGCCCCTGGTGCTGCCCATGCTGGGCATGCTGGTCGGCCAGCACTGGATGCTGAATGGCTACGGGCAGTTGGCCCTGGCGGCGCCGGTGCAGTTCTGGCTGGGCGCACGCTTCTACAAGGCCGGCTGGGCCGCGCTGCGCGCCGGCAGCGGCAATATGGACCTGCTGGTGGCGCTTGGCACCAGCGCCGCGTTTGGCTTGTCGCTGTACGAGCTCTGGGCCCATGGGCCGATGAGCATGGCGCTGTACTTCGAATCGGCGGCCGTGGTCATCTGCCTGGTGCTGCTGGGCAAATGGCTGGAGGCGCGAGCCAAGCGCCAGACCACCGAGGCCATCCGCGCCCTGCAGGCCCTGCAGCCGCAGAGCGCCCGCGTGCTGCGCCAGGGTCGCGAGCAAGAGCTGCCGCTTGAGCAACTGAATCTGGGCGACGAGGTCCTGGTGCGGCCGGGCGAGCGCATCCCGGTGGATGGCCTGGTGCTGGAAGGCCGCAGCCAGGTCGATGAATCGCTGATCACGGGCGAGAGCCTGCCGGTGGCCAAGCAGGCCGGCGATCATTTGACCGGCGGCGCCGTCAACGGCGAAGGCCTGCTGCGCCTGCGCTGCACCGCGCTGGGCGCCGAATCGACGCTGGCCCGCATCGCCCGCATGGTGGAAGACGCACAAGGCCACAAGGCGCCAATCCAGCGCCTGGTCGACCAGGTCAGTGCCGTCTTCGTGCCCGTGGTGCTGCTGCTCGCCCTGCTGACCCTGCTGGGCTGGGGGCTGGGCACGGGGCAGTGGGAGCCCGCTCTGCTGCATGCCGTCTCGGTGCTGGTGATCGCCTGCCCTTGCGCCCTGGGCCTGGCCACACCCACGGCCATCATGGCCGGCACCGGCGTGGCGGCACGCCACGGCATCCTGATCAAGGACGCACAAGCCCTGGAGCTGGCGCACGGCCTGAACCTGGTGGCCTTCGACAAGACCGGCACCCTGACCGAGGGCCGCCCTCGCCTGCTGGCCCACGAAGGCCATGCCGACTTGCTGACCCTGGCCGCGGCTGTGCAGGCCGGCAGCGAACACCCCCTGGCCCGCGCCGTGCGCGAGGCCGCCGCAGACAGCCCCGAACTGCCCATCCCGACGGCACGCGAGATGCGCGCCGTGGCCGGCCGCGGCGTGGCCGCCGTGGTGGATTGGCAAGGCCAGGTGCGCGAGTTGCGCCTGGGCAGCAGCCGTTTCATGCAGGAGCTGGGCCTGGACCTGAGCCCCTTGCAAGCACGCGCGGAGGCACTGCAAGCGCAGGGCCACAGCCTGTCCTGGTTGGCCGCCCTGGGTCGTGGTGGCGAGGAGGCCCCACAGCTGCTGGGCATGCTGGCCTTTGGCGACCGGCTCAAGCCCAGCGCACGGCAGGCGGTCGATCGCCTGCACGCCATGGGCGTGCAGACCGCCCTGATCAGCGGCGACAACCGTGGCGCGGCCGCTGCCGTGGCGCGCGAGCTGGGCATCGATGAAGTCCATGCCGAAGTGCTGCCGCAGGACAAGGCGCGCATCGTCAGCGCGCTCAAGACCGGCCCGCAAGGTGAGCCGCGCCGTGTGGCCATGGTGGGCGACGGCATCAACGACGCGCCGGCCCTGGCCGCGGCCGATGTGGGCTTGGCCATGTCCAGCGGCACCGAGGTGGCCATGGCCGCGGCCGGCATCACCCTGATGCGCGGCGACCCGGCCCTGGTGGCCGACGCGATTGCCATCTCGCGCCGGACCTACGCCAAGATCCGCCAGAACCTGTTCTGGGCCTTTGCCTACAACGCCGTCGGCATCCCGCTCGCGGCCTTCGGTTTTCTGAACCCGGTGCTGGCCGGTGCTGCCATGGCTTTCTCGAGCGTGTCGGTGGTCAGCAATGCCTTGTTGCTGCGGCGCTGGCGGCCAGAAACCGGCGAACCTCGCGCCTGACGATTCGCCGCCTCAGGCCCAGCTGAGCCTTCTTTCAGGGACAGGCCCTGGGGAATGTTCAGCTCGGCAGGAGCCGGGTCTGAAGGCATGCTGCCGACTGCGGGCGCGCATCGCCCGACCGGAGACCCTGCCCCCATGAAGCTCGACGCCCAGGAACTGCAAGCCATCACGGCGCCCGCCGCCATCACCGCCGTGGCGGAACTGATCGACCTGTTCGAAAGCCACCGCAGCCAAGGCCGCATCTGGGCCTACCGCGGCCAATCGCGGCCTTTCGGCAGCCTGCAGCCCTCGTTCCAGCGCCAGTTCACCCGCCCGTCCAGCGCCACGGCCGAGCTGATCGAACAGCATCTGGTGCAGGCCTTTCGCGATCACTACGCCAAGCTGCCCGATCGCCATGGCGACATGCCCAACACCCAGCAGATCGACGACTTCCACCCCCTGCGCTGCCTCAGCGTCATGCAGCACTACGAGATACCGACGCGCCTGCTGGACTGGAGCGCCAGCTACTGGACCTCGCTCTACTTCGCCTGCGCCAGCGACCCGGGCGAAGACGCCGAGCTCTGGTTCTACGACCGCAGCATCTTCATCGAGCAGCGCAACCAGGATGGGCGCTGGAGCGCCCTGCTCGATGCCAGCCCGCAGCCACCCGCCGAGCCAGCCTACCTCTACCAGCCCGGGGTGCCGGCCCTGGTGGAGCTGGACCCGAAGATCTCGCCGCGCATGCGCACCCAACTTGGCCATCACACGGTGGCCAGCGAGGTGTTCTCGGACCATGCCCACCTGATCCGCACGCTCGATCTGGAACGGCAAAAGCTGAATGCCGGGAGCGGTTTCGAGGTGCAGCCGCACTTCGGCCGCGTCACCATCACCGCCGCTTGCAAAAGCCGGGCCCTGCAGTTCCTGGCCGAGCACCACCAGATCACCGCCAGCAGCATCTTCCCCGACGTGGTCGGCCTGGGCCGCTTCCTGCGCTGGCAGTTCGATTCGCTGCGAACCATGCTTTTGTGAGCCTCGCCCCCACTTCAGGGTGATGCGAATCGGCCTCGGGCGGCGCCCGGGCTGACGCAGAATATGCGCTGACTCCGCAGCCAGCCGCCCACCGCCATGTCCGTCCTGAATTCACCTCGCCGCCGCGCCTTCGCGTGCACGGTCTTGAGTCCCCTGTTGAGCAGTCTGCTTTGTACGCATCTGCTGCTCGCCGCTGGTGCCGCCCGAGCCCAGGATGCGGCGCCAAGCTCGGCGGCGAGCAGCGCCAGCACCGGCCAGCGCTACGAAGTCTGGGCCGATGTGCTGTTCGGCCCCGACGGGCGCAATCTGGCCTTCCACCTGCCCGACGAGGCCGTGCTGCCCACGCCTTTTGCTGAGCTGGTCAAGCGCCAGCTGCAAGCCGCACGCATCCAGCCGGTGCAGGACAGCGATGGCTCGCCGGCCACCTTTCGCACCGGCGTGCGCTTGAACTACCTGCTGCTGCCGGCCAGCAGCCCCGAGGCGAACAGCCAGGTGCAATTCCTCGGCTTGGCGGTGGCGCCTTTGCCGGTCAAGCGATACATGGCCAGCTATCCGAAGGATGTCGGCCAGCAAGCAGGCTGGGAGGGCGGCGTGCAAGCCACTTGCCATGTCAGCCCGGAAGGCCAGTGCCAGAAGATCGAGGTGCAGATGCTGCCGGGCATGCCGGAATCGGTGCGCCGCTTTGCCAAGGCCTCCTTCGAGGGCTGGGCCTTTGATGCCCAGCGCATCAACAACCGCCCGGTCGACGGTGAGATCGCAGTGCGCTTCGCCCTGCGCACCCGTGACGAGTACCCCAAGGACTTCCGCATCCCCGCGTTCGAGCGCTTCATCCAGGGCCGTTGAATGGCTGCACACCACCACCATCTCCGGGCCTTCGTCAGTCGAAGCCGTACCTGGGCGCGGCACGCAGGCCGCGCCGCTGTCGCCCTGCCGCTGTGCCTGGCCCTGATGGCCGCCCCGCTGGCACAGGCCAAGCCCGGGGTACCGGGCGCCGGCGACCTGCCGCCCGACGCCGTCGGCAAAAACCTCGACGGCGACACCATCCTGCTGAGCCAGTACGCCGGCCGTGCCGTGGTGCTGACCTTCTGGGCCACCTGGTGCGGCTACTGCCTGAAAGAGCTGCCGGTGCTGGAGAACATCCAGAACCTGGTCGGCCCTGAGCGCCTGCAAGTGATCGCCGTGAACACCGAGGCGCGCGATGTCTTCCGCAAGGCCAAGCGCGCGCTCAAGGACTTCAAGCTCCAGATGATTTACGACCCTGACAAGCAGGCCCAGCAGGCCTTCGGGGTGCAAGGCATCCCGCACATGCTGATCATCGGCCGCGACGGCCGCATCATCCGCCTCTACCGCGGCTACAGCGAGAGCTCACTCGACGCGATCGCCGCCGACATCAACGCCGCCCTGGCCGCACCGCAGACCAAGGCGGCGGGTGCTGGCGAGGCCAGCAGCCAGCCCTGAGCCGGCGTCAGGCCAGCACGCCGGCCTGATAGTCGCGCACGGCCTGCACCAGCTCCTCGTGCGTATTCATCACGAAGGGGCCGTGCTGGGCGATCGGCTCGCGCAGCGGCCGGCCGGCGATCAGGATGGCGCGGCTGGGCGCGTCCGCTGCCGCCTGCAAGACCAGCCCATCGCTGCCCGGCGTGTTGGCCAGAATGGCCATGCGCTGGGCCGGCACACGGCAGCCGCCCGGGAACTCCAGCGCACCACGGTACACATACACAAAGGCGTTATGTCCCTCGGGCAAGGCCTGCTCGAAACGGGCGCCGGCGGGCAGGTGCAGATCCAGGTAGAGCGGCTCGGTGTGCTCGCGCTGCATGGCACCGCTCACGCCGTGGCTGCTGCCTGCGATCACGCGCACGGTGACGCCCTCCTCGGTCTGGAACTCAGGAATCTCGGCCGCGGGGATGTCGCGGTACCAGGGCGCGCGCATCTTGTCGTGGCTGGGCAGGTTGAGCCAGAGCTGGAAGCCTTCCATGCGCCCCTCTTCCTGCTCGGGCAGCTCGCTGTGGATGACGCCGCGACCGGCCGTCATCCATTGCACCCCGCCGTTGCCGAGCAAACCCTCGTTGCCGGCGGAATCGCGGTGGCGCATGCGGCCTTCGAGCATGTAGGTGACGGTTTCAAAACCACGGTGCGGGTGGTTGGGGAAGCCGGCGATGTAGTCATCGGCCTGGTCGGAGCCAAAGGCATCGAGCATCAGAAAGGGGTCGAGCCGGCGCTGCAGGTCCTGCGTCAACACCCGGGTGAGCTTGACGCCCGCCCCATCGCTGGTGGCCTGGCCGGCGACCAGGCGCTCCACCGAACGAGGGCTGTGGACAGGGTGGCGAACGGGGGACGGGCTGCTCATCGGGGACGACCTTTCTGAAGTCTTCGAAGTGGGAGGGCTGGGGGCTGGATCGCGCTCAGGCGATGGTAGCGAGGGCTTCGTCGATCTGCTCGCGTGCTGCGGCCCAACCGGCGGCTTCGGCCTCGGGGCCCATGGCCAGACCTTCGGCATAGATGAACTGCACATCGGTCATGCCGAGGAAGGCCAGCACATTGCGCAGATAGGGCACGACGGTGTCGCTGGGCTGGTCGCGGTGGATGCCACCGCGCGACAGCACGACATAGACCTTTTTGTTCTTCAGCAAGCCTTCGGGGCCGTTGGCCGTGTAGTGAAACGTGACGCGGGCGCGCGAGATGGCATCGATCCAGTTCTTCAGCTGGGCGCTGACGCCAAAGTTGATCATGGGCGAGCCGATCACCAGCACGTCGGCGGCCTGCACTTCGGCGATCAGGGCGTCATCCAGGGCGACGCGGGCGGCCTGCTCGGCGCTGCGCTGCTCGGCCGGGGTGAACAGGGCTTGCAGGGCCGCTTCGTCGAGCACCGGCTGGGGCTGCAGGGCCAGGTCGCGCACGGTCAGCTCGCTGGCCGGATGCTGGGCCTGCAGGCGGGCCACCAGTTCCTGGGCCAGACGGGTGGAGACGGAACCTTGACCGTCGACCACGCGGCGGGCGCTGGAGTTTATTTGCAGGATGCGGGTGGCGGAGGCGTTGGTGGTGGTGCTCATGGCGAATTCCTTTCGAGATGACGGGCTGTGGGGCTGCGCTGCACCCGGTGGTGAAGCGATGGGCTCACTGTATTGAGAACACCCGAGCGACAGAAGCCATCGTTCTGGATAAGATTGTTCCGCCAAAGCATCAATCCAACGAGATCCTCCACCCATGAGCCCCGACGCCGACGACCTGCTGCTGTTTGCCCGCGTGATGGACAGCGGCAGCTTCAGCCGCGCGGCCGAGCGGGTGCAACTGCCCAAATCCAGCGTATCCCGGCGCATCGCCGCGCTCGAACAGCGCCTGGGCGAAAAGCTGCTGCAGCGCAGCACCCGGCGCCTGGCACTGACCGAATTCGGCGCCGGCGTGCTGGAGCATGCGCGCGCGCTGACCGCCGAGGTCGAGGGCGCTCTGGCCCTGGCCTCGCAGCGCCAGCTGCGGCCCAGCGGCCGGCTGCGCGTGTCCATGCCGGCCGATCTGGCCCACCATGCGTTTGGTGACATGCTGGCGGACTTCACCCTGCGCTACCCCGACATCACCTTGATGCTGGACCTGTCACCGCGTCGCGTGGACCTGATCGCCGAGGGCTTTGACCTAGCCGTGCGCATCGGCGAGCTGCCGGCCGACAGCCAGCTGGCCGCGCGCCGCCTGGCCGTGTTCAGCAATGGGCTCTATGCCTCGCCGAGCTATCTGCAAGCCCATGGCGCGCCGCAGCAGCCCGAGGACCTGCTCGACCAGCATGGCTTGATGATTCTGAACCGGGCGGGCGAGGCCCCGCCCTGGCGTCTGCAACGCCTTCGCTCCGACGGCAGCGAAGAAAGCTGGAGCGGCACGCCCGCCCGACGCAGCCTGGTCAATGCGCCCGACATGCTGCTGCGCCTGGCCTGCGCAGGCATCGGCATCACCGCGGTGGGCAACCATTTCGCCGGGCCCTGGCTGGCCAGCGGGCAGTTGCAGCCCGTGCTGCCGGACTGGCAGTTGCCGGACGTCACCTGCTGGGCGGTCTTCCCCGAGCGGCGGCTGATGCCGCTGCGCACCCGGGTGTTTCTCGAAGCTCTGGCCGCGCGCATGGCGCAATGCCCGGGCCAGGCGCCCGACCCGAGCCGCTGATCAAGCCCCGGCCGCCCTCGCCATGCGACGGCGGCGCTGACTCAGGGCCAGCACGCCAGCCAAGCCGGCCAACAGCAGCGCAGCCGAAGCCGGCTCAGGCACGGCGGCGGCAAACACCTGATCGGCAATCAGCTGGTGGCCAAAGGCGGTGGGGTGTTGGCCATCGTAGAACAAGGCCGTGGCCGGATCGCAGCCGTTCTGCAGCGCTCCGCAGGCATGGCTGACATTGCTCAGGCCATAGGCCGAGGGCTGAGCCACCGCCTGGCTGAGCAGCCCGAACAGGTCAAAAATCTGCACGCCGGCCTCGCCCTCCATGCGCTGCGCCAGCGCCTGGTTCATGCTCGCGGCCGCCCACGAACCCACAGCCGCCACCGAAGCGCCGTAACTCTGGGCACGCGGGGTGAGGCCGAAGTTGCCGACGTTCAGCAGCAGGATGTGCTGCGCCCCGGCCGCTTGCAGCTGGTCCACCATGGCACCCATGTCCTCGGCATAACGCTGTGCCGCCTCGGCAACAATGGCCGGTGCCGCTTGCGGATTCAGCGCCGAAGCCTCCATCGCCTGGCTGACATTGACCGCACCGCCGGAGAAGACAAACAGGCTCTGCGCCGGCGCCGCCGTGCCGCTGAGCGGCACCGTGGCCAGGTACTGGTTCAGCTGACTTCGCATGCTGAAAGGAAAGCCGGGGATGGGGGTGCCCGAGCCGTCCTGTCCCGTCGCGCCGCCGCCGTAGGCGAAGTTGCTGCCACCCGAGAGCGAGGCCTGAGCGCTGAGGCCCAGATGTTCGGCAAAGCGTTCAGCCCAGACGGGGCCATTGCTGTAGCGTCCCGTCGCAAACGGTTGAGCGGCGAAGTAGCTGTCACCCGTGATGACCTGTCCCGCATCCACGCCGATCAGGCGCGCATTGTTGCCACTGTCCGCCAGGCTGTCGCCGAACACGACCACACTGGCATAGCCGCTGGCTGCGCTGCCTGCCGGTGCCGTTTGAGCCGTTTGAGCCGACAGGGACCCACAGGCCCCAACAGCCATCAAGCCCGCCAACACGGGCTTGATCGCCCAGACGCTTCGCTTGTTCATACCGATCACCCCTCAAGAATGCCAGCGCTGATCCGGGCTCAGGGGCACAGGCCGTCGCGGGCGGAAGAAAAGAGAGGGAGATTCCGACAAAGCGCCGCGCGCGTCAACGCCACAAGCCCGCGGAAACACCCGCAAGGCCCTGCCGTTTTTGTAACGGGAAATGTCAGCGGTTCTGAACGAAAGCCGCGTTGATCTTGGCGGCGCGTGCATTGCTTTGCGCAATGCTGCCGCACACCAGATCACAAAGCTGGTAGACCGCCGGATCGGCGATGCGGTAGTAGGCGCTGGTGCCGCGGCTCTCCCGCTCGACCAGGCCTTGCTGTTGCAGCAGGCTCAGGTGCCGGGAGATGTTGGCAATGCTGAAGCCGCACAGCTCGGCCAGCTCGCCCACCTTGCGCTCCTGCTGACGCAGCAGATTGAGGATCTGCAAGCGCGTGGGCTCGGACAGGGCCTGGAAATAAGCGGCCACCTGGGTCAGGGCGGCAAGAGGCAGGTCTTCCATGATCGAGCGTGTCGCCTGTGGGCTGCGGAAGCGCCGATTTTACGCGCCGGAAGCGACTCCGGCACTCAGTGGCTATTTTCGCAATCAGGCAAACACCAGTACCTCGGCACGGAGGCACCGGCCGCCGCCGAACTCAGCTCACTCGAGGCGGAACACCAACTCGACTGTCGCCTCACGCGCCTTGGCGATGGGCTCGAAGCGCCACTGGTTGACGGCCTCCAGCGCCGCCGGGCTGAGACGGCGGTGCGTGGTCTGGATCGCCTCGGCGCGGCCTACCGTGCCATCGGGGTTGACGGTGAAGCGCACCTGCACCGAGCCCGAGCGCAGGGTCGACTGCAGCTGGCGCGGGAACTCGGGCTCGACCATCTTGATGGCCTTGAGCGGAGTTTCGACGGCAGGCGCCGGAGGCTCGGCAAAGGCCGGCGAGGCGGCCGCCGGCGGCGAAGCCAGGGTTTCAGGCAGGGTCGGCGGCACCGAGGCCGCGCTCAAACTCGCCGCGGCCAGCCGGGTGGGTTCGGGCGCCGGCTCCGTGGGTTGCGCGGCGGCCGTTTGCGTACTTGCGGGGGCAATGTCGGAGACGGTTTCGGTGATGCCCTTGCGCTCGGACGGAGCACCGGACCGCTTCGCCGCGGCCAGATCGGCGCCGCCATTGCGCTCGGGTGTGCGATTGGCGCCGCTTTTGGCCGCCACCGGCGCGGGTGCAGGGGCCGGCGCTGCAGCGGGCGAATTCTGGCCCGGCAGGATGATGGCGGGCTTGGCGCCCGGCTTGTCGGCATGCAAGCGGATCCACTGGAACACCTTGTCGGCGTCGCGCTGCGCACGCTCGGCCGGGGTCATCTCGGCCTTGTTGCTGGTGCTGCTCTTGCCGGCATCGGCCTTGCCGGCGTCACTGCCTTGGGCTCGCACCAGCGGGCTGGTGCTCAATGTGGTAGCCAGGGTCACGGCCACACCCACCAGACTCAAGGCCCGGCGCTTGCTTCGACACATGCTGTGCTCCTTGAAATTGTGTTGGGGGGTCAGCGGGACCGCTGGTCGCGGCAGGCGGGAGTTTAGGGAAGGCGCGGGGGCTCCCTTGCTCGGGTTTGCCCGCAGTCCAGAGAGCCCAGCCTAATGTGGATATACTGCGGACACGCTCCGGGGGGCCCTGTTGTGCAGTCGTTCACGATGCACCGGGCTGAGATGTGGTGGAAGCCACGGACCCGCTGAACTTGATCCGGTTGATACCGGCGTAAGAAGAGCCCGACCCCCGCCTGGGGTGCGGGCCCTGGACATGCATCGCACCAGGGCCAGCCGCAGTGAACGCGAACGAGACCACCCATCACCGGTGGCGCCCAGTCCGCCCTCACCGCCGCTGTAACACCCCGGCCCGACGCCCGTCCTGGGCGCCCGCATTCCCCCAGTCTTATTGACGCAGCCCCGCCGCTGCCCGGTCGTGCCCGCACTTGTGCCGCGCCCCGTCGTTTCAATGCCAGCCCTCGCAGCCCCACCAGCACAGCGAGGAATGCATCCCATGAACAGCATCACCGACCCCGGCCTGCAAACAGCCAGCGCCAGCGACAACCTCAACACCAGCCTGGAGCTGACCCGCACACCCCTGCCCGGCTCCAGCAAGATCTATCTCGCCGGCCAGCAGCACCCCGAGCTCCGCGTGCCCATGCGCGCCATTTCGCTCACGAATGGCGAGACGGTCACGGTCTACGACGCCTCCGGCCCCTACACCGATGCCAACGCCGCCATCGATGTGAAGCAAGGCCTGCCCACCCCGCGCGCCGCCTGGGTCGAGGCCCGCCAAGACACCGAGCCCTACGCCGGCCGTGCCATCCAGCTGATGGACGATGGCCTGCGCGAGAGCGCCCAGCAAGAGGCCTTGCTGGCCCTGAGCGCCGGCCTGCGCCGCACGCCGCGCCGCGCCAAGGCCGGCTTCAATGTCACCCAGCTGCACTACGCGCGCCGCGGAATCGTCACGCCCGAGATGGAGTACATCGCCATCCGCGAGAACCAGCGCCATGAATGGATGCGCGAGTACGAGGCCGATGCCGAACGCGAAGCCCGCCTGGCGGGAACACCCATGGGCGCAGCCATCCCGCGCATCATCACGCCCGAGTTTGTGCGCGAAGAGGTGGCGCGCGGCCGCGCCATCATCCCGGCCAATATCAACCACACGGAGCTGGAGCCGATGATCATCGGCCGCAACTTCCTGGTGAAGGTCAACGCCAACATCGGCAACTCGGCCGTCACCTCCTCCATCGAGGAAGAAGTGGAGAAGCTGGTCTGGAGCACG
Organism: Burkholderiales bacterium PBB2; assembly: GCA_002255955.1. Classification (GTDB taxonomy): domain Bacteria; phylum Pseudomonadota; class Gammaproteobacteria; order Burkholderiales; family Burkholderiaceae_C; genus Paucibacter_A. Next base: position 267,824 of record NKIM01000001.1, read on the forward strand.
CGCTGGGGCGCCGACACGGTGATGGACCTGTCCACCGGCCGCAACATCCACACCACGCGCGACTGGATCATCCGCAACAGCCCCGTGCCCATCGGCACCGTGCCGATCTACCAGGCGCTGGAGAAGGTCGGCGGCGTGGCCGAAGACCTGACCTGGGCGCTGTTCCGCGACACGCTGATCGAGCAAGCTGAGCAAGGCGTCGACTACTTCACCATCCACGCCGGCGTGCGACTGCCCTTCATCCCGATGACGGTCAAGCGCCGCACCGGCATCGTCTCGCGCGGCGGCTCAATCCTGGCCAAGTGGTGCATCGCCCACCACCAGGAGAATTTTCTCTACACGCACTTCGAAGAGATCTGCGAAATCATGAAGGCCTACGACGTCAGCTTCTCGCTGGGCGACGGCTTGCGGCCGGGCAGCCTCTCGGACGCCAACGACGAGGCCCAGTTCGCCGAGCTGCGCACGCTCGGCGAGCTGACAAAGATCGCCTGGAAGCACGATGTGCAGACCATGATCGAAGGCCCCGGCCATGTGCCCATGCACATGATCCAGGCGAACATGACCGAACAGCTCAAGCACTGCGACGAAGCGCCCTTCTACACACTCGGCCCGCTGACCACCGACATCGCGCCCGGCTACGACCACATCACCAGCGGCATCGGCGCGGCCATGATCGGCTGGTTCGGCTGCGCCATGCTCTGCTACGTCACGCCCAAGGAACACCTGGGCCTGCCCAACCGAGACGACGTCAAAGCCGGCCTGATGGCCTACAAGATCGCTGCTCACGCCGCCGACATCGCCAAGGGCCACCCAGGCGCCCGCGCCCGCGATGACGCGCTGTCCAAGGCCCGCTTCGAGTTCCGCTGGCAAGACCAGTTCAACCTCGGCCTGGACCCGGAAACCGCGCGCGATTTCCACGACGAAACCCTGCCCAAGGACAGCGCCAAGGTCGCCCACTTCTGCTCCATGTGCGGCCCCAAGTTCTGCTCGATGAAGATCACGCAGGACGTGCGCGAGTACTCGGCCCAGTTGGAAGCCGAGGCCGGCATGGCCGCCAAGAGCGCCGAGTTCAAGGCGCAGGGCAGCGAGATCTACATCCCCATCCAGCCGGTCTGAGATGGGCATGCAGATCGCCATCGCGGGCGCCGGCCTGGCCGGGCGCCTGTTCGCCTGGGCGCTGAGCCGCGCCGGCCACGCCGTGCAGGTCTTCGAGGCCGGCCCCGGCCCCGAGCCGCGCTTCGACGGCCAGGGCGCGGCCGCCTTCACCGCCGCCGGCATGCTCAGCCCCCTGGCCGAGCTGGACCGGGCCGAGGCCGAGGTGGCCGCCTTGGGCTGGCGTTCGCTGCAGCTCTGGCCGCAGGTCTGCGAAGCGCTGGGGGTCAGGTCTTGCCTGCAAACCCAGGGCAGCCTGCTGCTCGCGCACCGCCAGGACCTGGGTGCGGCCGAGCGAGTGCTGGCCCGCCTGGGCGAGCACCCCGAACTCGGCCGGGCTCAGGCCTTGAGCGAAGCCGAGCTGCAGGACCTGGAGCCCAGCCTCCTGCGCGGACCACGCGCCTGGCTGCTGCCGGGCGAGGGCCTGATCCACCCGCCGAGGCTGATGGCCGCGCTGCACGATCAATCCACCGGCGTGCGCTGGCATTGGCAATCGCCGGTGGCGGCCGTGCAGGCCGGCGAACTTCAGCTGAGCAGCGGAGCACGCATCGCCGCCGACTGGGCCATCGACTGCCGCGGCCTGGGCGCCCGGCCACAGGTCACGGGCCTGCGCGGTGTGCGCGGCGAGGTCGTGCACCTGAGCCTCAGCGGCCACGGCCTGCAGCGGCCGCTGCGCTTGCTGCATCCGCGCCATCGCATCTATCTCGTGCCGCGCACGCCCGATAGCCTGCTGCTGGGCGCCAGCGAGATCGAGAGCGAGGACCGCTCGCCCGTCAGCCTGCAAAGCGCCGTCGAGCTGATGGCCGCCGCCCACAGCGTCATGCCCGCGCTGGCCGAGGCGCGCATCACACGGCTCGATGTCAATCTGCGCCCCGCCCTGCCCGACCACCGCCCGCTGAGCCTGACGGAGCCCGGCCTGCTGCGCCTGAACGGCCTCTACCGCCACGGCTGGTTGCTGGCCCCCGCCCTGGTTCAGCAGCTGCTGCAACAGGTCGGCCTGGCCTCACTCGCGACCCACGAAGAATCTTGCAACGCCACGACATGAACGCCGCCCCCCACATCACCATCCGCCTCGACGAGCAAGACCTGAGCCTGCCGGCCGGCCACACCGTGGCCGATCTGCTGGCCCAGCTGCAACGCCCGCCCGAGAGCGTGGGCACGGCGCTGAACGGCCAGTTCCTGCGCCGCGAAGCGCGGGCTAGCACCACGCTGCAAGCCGGCGATCAAGTGCTCTTGTTTCAACCCATAGTCGGCGGTTGAACCCGATTGCAATACCCCTCCGCCATGAGCACCCTCACCGATCTCTTCCAAGTCCCCGGCGCCGCACTGAGCAGCCGCTTTCTACTCGGCAGCGCCGGCTACCCGGACCCGCAGACCCTGGCCCGCGCGATTGCCGCCTCGGGCACGCAAGTGCTGACGGTCGGCCTCAAGCGCACGCTGCAGGCGGGCGACAACGGCTTTGTCGCCGGCGCCCTGCAAGCAGCACAAGCGCAGGGCGCGCGTCTGCTGCCCAACACCGCCGGTTGTCGCAGCGCGCGCGAGGCCATCAACCTGGCGCAGATGGCGCGTGAGCTCTACGGCACGCGCTGGATCAAGCTGGAAGTGATCGGCGACGAGCACACCTTGCAGCCCGATCCCTTCGAACTGCTCAGCGCCGCCCAGACCCTGGTGCGCGAAGGCTTCGAGGTCTTCCCCTACTGCACCGAGGACCTGGTGCTGTGCCGCCGCCTGCTCGATGCCGGCTGCCCCCTGCTCATGCCCTGGGGCGCACCGATAGGCTCGGGCCAAGGCCTGAACAATATTGCCGGTTTGCGCAGCCTGCGCCAGCGCCTGCCCGACACAACCCTGATCATCGACGCCGGCATCGGCGCACCCTCGCATGCGGCCCAGGCGCTTGAGCTGGGCTTCGATGCCGTACTGCTCAACTCCGCGGTCTCGCAGGCGCGCGACCCGGTGGCCATGGCCGGCGCTTTCAAGGCCGCCATCGAGGCCGGCCGCGCCGCCTACCGCGCCGGGCTGATGGCCACCCAGGACTTCGCCGTGCCCTCGACCCCCGTCAGCGGCCATGCCTTTTTGCTCGGGAGCGCGCCATGAGCCAAGCCCCAGGCACGAGGCGCTACCCCCACCCCAGCCTACCTTCACCTTGGGCAGCTGAGCCGCCGCTGGCCGACTGGCTGCAAGACCCGGCGCCGCCCGTGATCTGGAGCCTGGCCGGCCACGACAGCGGCGGCGGCGCTGGGCTCTCGGCCGACACGCGCGCTGCTGCAGCATTCGGCGTGCATCTCTGCCCGTTGCTGGCTGCCGTGACGGCGCAGAACTCGCAAGGCGTGGCGGCCGTCCATCCGCTGCCAGCCGAGCAGGTCCGCGCCCAGTTGCAGGCCCTGGCGCAAGACCTGACCCCGCGCGTGATCAAGACCGGCCTGCTGGCCTCGGTCGCCGCCGTGCAGGCCTTGTGCGAGCAGCTGGACGCGCTGCGGCGCGAGCAAACGGTGCTGCTGGTCCTCGACCCGGTGCTTGGCGCCACGGCCGGCGGCGCAGCGTTTTGCGACGAGGCCTTGCTGCAAACCTACCGCGAGCAGCTGCTGCCGCGCTGCGACCTGCTGACCCCCAACCGCCGCGAGGCCGAGCGCCTGCTGGGCCTTTCTGTAGGCGATCCCGGCAGCCCCGACAGCCCACCGGCCCTGGCCGCAGCCTTGCGCGAGCTGGGCCCACGCGCGGTCTGCATCACCGGCGGTGACGACGCCTCCGCCCCGGCCCAGCGCGAGCTGGCCCTGGATTGGATCGATGTTCAAGCCGTCGATCACCAAGCTCAGGGCTGGCTGGCCCTGCCCCGGCTGCCCAGCCAAAACCACCATGGCACCGGCTGCAGCTTTGCCAGCTCAGCCGCCGCAGCCTTGGCGCGAGGCTTCCCGCTGGCCGATGCCCTGGTGCTCGCCAAGATGGCGACCTGGAGCGCCCTGCGCGACGGTCACGCGGCTGGTGCGGGCGCCGGGCCGGTGCGTGCCACGCCCGACTTCATTGCCGACCCAAGGGCCATGCCGGTGCTGAGCTTCGGCGCCGAGCCGCTCAACGCCGGCACCGTACAACGTTGGTGTCAGGTTCTGGAAGCAGCGACCAAGGTGCAGCCGTTGGAGATGGGCCTGTACGCCATCACCGAGGACCCGCAGCGCCTGCCCGCGTTGGCCGAGGCCGGCTATGCGCATCTGCAGCTGCGCATCAAGTCACGGCCGGGCTTGAGCGAAGCGGCGCTGCGTCAGGCGATCGCCTCCGCAGTCGACGGCATGAGCTCGCACCCGCGCGCCGCCCTGTGGATCAACGACCACTGGCAGCTGGCCCTGCAAGCCGGAGCCCGCGCCCTGCACCTGGGCCAGGAAGACTGGTCGGCCGTGGCAGCCGATCAGCGCCAGCAGATCCTGGACAGCGGCTTGCATCTGGGCATCTCCAGCCACAGCCTCTGGGAGCTGGCCCGGGCGCGCAGTCTGGCACCGCACTACATCGCCTGCGGCCCGGTCTGGGCCACGGTCACCAAGGACATGCCCTGGAGGCCGCAAGGCCTGGACAACCTGGCCTGGTGGGTGCGCATGGCCGGCCGGCCGGTGGTGGCGATTGGAGGCATCACCGAGGCAGACCGTGTGACGGACGCGCGCCGGGCCGGCGCGGCTTCTGCTTGCCTGGTGCGGGCGCTCGATCAGGCCGATGCGGCGCACTGGCATGCGGCTTGGGAAGCAGGGCTCTGACGACCTGGCGGCGGCACAATCGCCCGCATGACCTCGCCCTCAAGCCCCACCACCGCTGCGACGCCCGAGTTCGGCCGCCCCCTGCAAGGCTGGCGCCTGCGCTGCTACACCATCATCTTCGAGGCCGACACCCGTGCCGGCCGCGCCTTCGACCTGGGCCTGATCGCCTTCGTGCTGCTGAGCCTGGTGACCGTGGTGTTGGACAGCGTGGCCGAGATCCATCTTCAGTACGGCCCATGGTTGACCGGGCTGGAGATCTTCTTCACCGCCGTCTTCACCTTGGAGTACCTGCTGCGCCTGGCCTGCGTGCGCCAGCCGCTGCGCTATGCGCTGAGCTTCTACGGCATCGTCGATCTGCTGGCCGTGCTGCCCACTTACCTGGCCTTCTTCGTGCCCGAGCTGTATGCCTTGGTCGATGTGCGCGTGCTACGCCTGCTGCGCGTGTTCCGCATCCTCAAGCTCAATGCCTATGTGGCCGAGTACGCCAGCCTCGCTCAGGCCCTGCGCGCCAGCTCCCGCAAGATCTCGGTCTTCATCAGCGCGGTGCTGATGATCGTCATGGTCATGGGCACGGTGATGTACGTGGTCGAAGGCCCCGCCAACGGCTTCACCAGCATCCCCACCTCCGTCTACTGGGCCATCTCCACCATGACCACGGTGGGCTTCGGTGACATCACACCCAAGACCGACCTGGGCCGCGCGATTGCCTCACTGATGATGCTGCTGGGCTGGGGCGTGCTGGCCGTGCCCACCGGCATCGTGACGGCGGAAATGAGCGCACAGCGCCTGGCCGGCGCGCCGAAGGCCACCACGCGCAGCTGCCATGTCTGCCTCAGCGAGGGCCATCAGGCCGATTCCAAGTTCTGCCGGCATTGCGGGGCGGCCTTGCCGCCTTATCTGCGGGATTGATATGGAAGCCAGGCGTGCGTAGCGCCCCAGAACTCAGCTTCTGAGACACATGGCAAGACACAGGCTTGGGAGTGCCAGCGCCGCAGTGGCTGCGTGCCGCTTACCGGACACGAACAGGGCTGCAAAAGAGGCCCGAGGACGCCGCCCCCCACTGAAAAGCGACTGAGACGTTGGTCACGCAAACATCTAATCTCCAGCCAAGAGCTGCCTCAGTTTGCTGCGCGGCCGGATGGTCTCGCTCAGCCAAGGCCAGTGAGCCTCCAGGGTGCAGCACAGCGTCTGCTTATAAGTCACCACTGCAAGACGCTCATTGGCCAGCCAACGCCGGATACCCTCAAACTCAAGCTTCCCCAAGCCCCTGGGATGGCGCAGGACGCGACACCGCGCGAATGTTCACACACAGTGGAAAGAAGCCTGTTCAGCTAGCATGCTGTAATGCACAAACCGAACGGGTTCCCATCGTTGATCGATCAAGCAAACGGATTGCCGAGGTGGTTGCCTAAGGGGATATCGAGTGCTTGTCGAGGTCGCCATGAATCTCTCCAATCCAGACGATTTGTACTGCGGCAAGAAAGGCTGCACGCCAGATGCCCGCAAATGAGGCAGCCGCTGTCCGTGAAGTATTCCGATTGACTGAAGATAGTGTTGCAAACCGTTGATTCAAAACACTTCTTGCAGCTTCAGACCCGCAGCATTGCACCGAAACCCCGAAGCGATACACAGCACTAATGTCGCGAGAGACCAAAGTTAGGAAATGAAATGACGACCTTTCACTTGCGGAGGAAAGGAACTATTTTGGCGACAATTGTCGTGTTGAGCTTGCAATTCGGCTGCGCAAGCCAACCGACAAAGCAGCCACCACTGATTGAAAATGCGCCACCGGGAAAAGCCCTCCTGTATATTTATCGCAACAGCGAAACTGCACGGATTCGCGATGTATCCATTTTGGTAGATGGAAAGGTGGCTGCGGTTTTAGGCAATCGTCAGTACGTTTCCATTGCAGTTGAAAGCGGGCCTCACGAAGTAAAGACAAAGTGGGCGTTTGATGTATCAATTCCTGTTGCAACGCTTTCGCTGGTTGCGGCACCAGGCGATGTCTCATTCCTTCGCCTTGATATCGGACATGCTAGCAGCGGCATTACCATCACTGGAAATCCGTTGGTGCCTGTATTGGCAAAAGCAGAGTTCGGTTCTCGGTTTGTGCCGCAAGATCGACTCAAAGCATATGAAGAGATGTCACTTTGCTCACGTGCCATGGCGCAGTAACAGTCTTCTTGTTTTTGTTACTTAACAGTGCTTTGACTGACCCCGCCCTTCAAGCGGATTCTCTGCGACTGGTTTCACAAGCATTCCTAGACCGCCTGCTTGTCACCTTACGCACCTGAAACCCATTCCTTCGTCAGGCGGGAAAGCGTGGCACGAGCCGCAAGCCAAGCCTTTGCTGCCCCGCGCCCGACTCAACCCTCCACCCGCCACCAACTCGGCAGCAAAGCCCGCACCTCGCGCCGCGCAAAGCGGTCGTCCAGCAGATGGATCACGCCGCGGTCTTCGGTGGTGCGGATCACGCGTCCGGCGGCCTGCACCACTTTCTGTAGGCCCGGATACAGGTAGACGTAGTCGTAGCCTGCGCCCTTGAGCTGCTCCAGCCGCGCGCGGAACTGCTCGTTGACGGGGTTGACCTGGGGCAGGCCCAGGGTGGCGATGAAGGCGCCGATCAGGCGGGCACCGGGCAGGTCGACGCCTTCCGAGAAAGAGCCGCCAAGCACCACAAAGCCGATGCCCTGACTCTCGGGCGTGAAGCGCTGCAAGAAGGCCTGCTGCTCAGCCTCGCTCATGCGCCGCGCCTGCGGCCAGAGCGGCACGCCGGGATGCTCGCGGGCGAACAGCTCGGCTGCCTGCTGCAGGTAATCGTGGCTGCTGAAAAAAGCCAGGTAATTGCCGGGCCGGGCCTGGAACTGCGCGCCGATCTGGGCGACCAGGGCGGCCAGTGAGCGTTGGCGATCGGCATAGCGAGTCGAGATCTGGCGCGCCACCTTGACCTCCAGCTGCGCCGCCTCAAACGGCGACTCCACCTCCAGATAGGCCCAGTTCTCGGGCAGGCCCAGCAGGTCGGCATAGAAGCCGGCCGGCTGCACCGTGGCCGAGAACAAGGTGGCCGTGTGGGCCGCCAGCAAGCGTGGCCGCAAAAAAGGCGCGGGCACGATGTTGCGAATCGCCAGGGTGGTGTGCAGCTTGGCCTGGCTCTTTGCAAAGCCGGGGGCATTGCTGTTGCGCAGGGTCAGGTCGCAGAGCGAGTTGGCATCGAGCTGCTCGGCCAAGCGGGCAAAAGCCAGGGCTTCGAAGAAGAAGTTCTGCAGCGCCGGCTCCAGCGGCTTGGCCGAGCCGGCCTGTTGTTGCTCGCTGATGGCCGCGGTGGCTTGCTGCAAGGCCTGCATCCAAGCCTCGGGCAACTCTTTCAAGACTTGGTAGGGCTCGGCTGCCTCATCGCCGGCCGTGCTTTTGCTGAGCTTGGTCCAGGCCCGCTGCAAGCGGTCGAGCGGCGCTTTCAGCGAGGGCGGTGCCACCAGCTTGGCACCGCGCAAGCTGTCCTGCTCCAACTCGGCCGAGTACATCTTGCGGCCACGCTCGAGCAGGTTGTGCGCCTCGTCGGCCAACAGGCCCACGCGCCAGCCGTTCTGCTGCGTCAGGCCATGCAAGAGTGCGCTGCTGTCGAAGAAGTAGTTGTAGTCGCCGACCACCACATCGGCCCAGCGCACCAGCTCCTGACTCAGGTAGTAGGGGCAGACCTCGAAGGCCAGGGCCAGGGCGCGCACGGCGGTACGCTCGAGAAGCAAACCGCTTTGAACGGCGGCGGCGCGGGCCTGCGGCAGGCGGTCGTAAAAGCCCTGGGCCAGCGGGCAGCTCTCGCCGTGGCAGGCCTTGTCGGGGTGCTCGCAGGCCTTGTCACGCGCCACCAGCTCCAGCACACGCAAGCTACCCGGCGGGGTCTTCAGCTTCTCCACGCCTTCCAGTGCCAGCTGGCGGCCGGAGCTCTTGGCCGTCAGGAAAAACAGCTTGTCCAGCTTCTGGCCCGGCATGGCCTTGAGCATGGGGAAGATGGTGCCCACCGTCTTGCCGATGCCGGTGGGCGCTTGGGCCAAAAGCACTCGGCCCGAGACCGCGGCTTTGTAGACCCCCTCGGCCAGGGCGCGCTGGCCGCGGCGAAAGTCGACATGGGGAAAAGCCAGAGCCAGCAGGGCCGCGTCGCGCGCCTCGCGGTGTGCCTGGTCCTGCCGAGCCCAAGCGACATAACGCCCGCATTGTTCGGCAAAAAAAGCCTGCAGCTCGGCCGCGCTGTGCGTCTCCGCGAACACAGTTTCGCTCTGCGCCATGACGTCGAAGTACACCAAGGCCAGCTCGACCCGCGGCAGGCCTTCTTGCGCGCACAGCAGGGCGCCGTAGACCTTGAGCTGAGCCCAGTGCAGGGCACGGTGGTTGGCGGGCTGGGCGTCAAGGCTGCCTTTGTGCGTCTTGATTTCCTCCAGGCGCTGGCGGCCGGCATCCCAGCCATCGGCACGGCCGCGCACACGCAAACGTGCACCGCCCTCTGGTTCAACAAACACACCGCTGAGACTCAGCTCGGTCTGGTAGCCGCTGCCGCGCCGGCCGGCCACCAGGGCATGGCCGGCCATGCCCTCCTGCGCGGTGGGTGCCGGCGTGAAGCGCAGATCCAGATCGCCGGCCTTGGCACTGAACTCGCACAGGGCGCGGACGGCGACGAGCAGCTCGGCAGCTGCGGCAGTCTCGCTCACGCCGCGCTGCCGGGGTCACCGGGCAGATCCGCCTCGGGTTGCACCCCCGGCTCACCCAGATGGGCTTGCGGGCTCTCGCCTTCCAGCCGATCGGGCGTGGCCTTGGCCAGCGCCATCCAGACGGCAAAGGGCAGCTCGCAGGGCTGGTAGCGCGCCGGGCGCAGCAGTTCCAGCCGGCCGGTCTCGACCTCGCCATGCAGCACCCAAACGCCGAATTCAGGCGGCAGCTCCTCGGGCTCGGCCACCCCCGCCGGGAACACGTAGTAGCAGGCGCTGCACAGCCATTGGTAGGACTCGCGCTTGGCCGCATGGCGCAGGTCAGATTGCAGATCGGCCCGGCTGGCCTTGATCTCGTGCACCACGGGCTGTAGATAGGCCGCCACCGAGGTGTTGCGCACCGAAAAAAGATCGGGGCGAGCCATGCGCCAGGGCCGCTTCGGGCCGGCCTCGGTCGGCGTGTCGAGCAGGTCCTCGCCGAACAACAAAGGCGCCGGCAACGCCGGCGCGGCGGGGGCGCCGGATGTCGCCTCGGCCTGCACCTGAGCGCGCAGCGACAACTCGCGCCAGACGATGCGGCCGTCTTGGCGCATCAGTTGCTCGCTCATGCGACAGGCGAGGCGGTCATGAAGGCTCAGCGCCCGCTGGCCACGCTGACGCGAGGCGGCCAGGGCAGCGATGCCGGCGGGCGTCAGCTGCAGGGTTTCGTGGCCGCCGGGCGGGCAACGCAGCTCGACCCAACCACCGGCCAGCAGGTCGATCTCCATCGGATCGCGGCAGGGCCACCCGCCTGAGCGCCAGACCTTCATCAAGCGGCTGAGCTGGGGGCGGCTGAGCGCCGGCGTGGCGGTCGCGGCAGTCGCTGCGGGCGGCGCGGGCGGCGCGGGCGGCGCCGGCAAGGGGGCATCAGAGGGAATCACTGGATAAGTTTACAGTGATGCTCGGGTGATATTACCCACCCCCAAAATCGCAGTTGAATTCCCTGCGCAAGCTGAGCATCCTGGCCTCACCCCACCACCCCACATCAGGACACTCAGCGATGCCACTGACGTCATCCCACACGACCTGTCTCCCCCTGTCTTCGGCCGCCTCCTGTTCCTCTGCCTCCTCCCGCACAGCGCTTCGAGCTTCTCCCACCCGCCCCTTGCGCGCTCGCCTGATGCTCCCCGCATGGATCGCGCTGGCCAGCCTGCACCCCAGCGCCTTCAGCCAGACGCCCCCGCCCGCCGGTGCAGTGGCCCCAAGCAAACCTACCGCCACCTTGCATGCCAAGGCCAGCTCGACCGCCAGCGCCGCCAATGCCAGCGCCAACGATCCGGCCCAGTTGCTGATGAACAGCCCCACTGGCGCCGGCCTGCCCAGCAACTGGCAGCTGCAAGCCAGCAAGCTCAGTGGCGAAGCCTTTGCGCCCAGCGAGCTGAAGGGCCGCGTGGCCGTGGTCTTCTACTGGTCCACCGCCTGCGCGGTCTGCCGCGACACCCTGGCCGAGCTGCGCAACAACCTGGAAGGCTGGCGCAAGAAGCCGGTGTCCGTGGTGCAGGTCAATGTCGACAAGCAGGCCGAGGACTGGCGCAGTTATGAACAGATCCGCAACGTCATGCACAAGCCGCCACCGGGCCTGCTCTCCTTGCGCCTGGACGCTGGGCCCTCCCCGGCACGCCTGCCGCTGACTCTGGTGGTTGATGCGCAGAACCGCGTGGTGCGCCGCTACGAGGGCCGCGTCGCCCCCGAGGCCTGGAACGACGTGGCCGATCTGCTGCCTTGAGCGCGGCCCTCGACACGCCGCTCAAGGACGATGAATCCACGCATCCCGGCCCATCTGCAGGAATTCTGGCAAGCCTACGCCGCTCACCAGGGCGGCCAGGACCCGCTCGACGAGGAGCGCTTTTACGAGGTCTGCCAGTTCGGGGACTCACCCGAGCTGATCGATGAACTCGCGCAGCTGGTGCTAGCCGGCCGCAAACGTGCGACCGCCGGCGCCGTCTGGTTCTACGAATCCTCGGGCCTGGGCTTGCCGCGGCCGGGCCTGCTCAGCATCGTCACCGACTCGCAAGACCGCGCCCTGTGCATCATCGAAACCACCCAGGTGGATCTGACGCCTTTTGACCAGGTCACAGCCGAGTTCGCCGCCACCGAGGGCGAAGGCGATGGATCTCTGGCGTTCTGGCGGCGCGCACACCGCGAGTACTTCATGCGCGAATGCGAGCGCGCCGGGCGGGTTTTCAGCGAAGACCTCCTGATCGCCTGCGAGCGCTTCCGTATGGTGTGGCCCTTGAGGTTTGCGGGCTGAGGCTCGCGGACTGAGGCTCGGGGCAAACCCTGGGCAAGCTTCCGCGGGCCGGCCGGAGCCACATAATCTCCAGACCCAACGCCACCCCAGCCTCGCAGAACGCCTGCCACCATGATCATTCCCGACTACTGGGCCGAAGCACGGCGCACAGAAACGAGGAGAGGCCGCGCCGTCACCGCGAGGCGTTTTGGCTGGTCCAACCTCAGCCCCGAGGATGCACAAACCATGGCCGAGGCCCGGGTCGAGGAGGCTGTGCGTCGCCGCATGGCCGGCGAGGCCCTGTGGGCGCGCGAGCTGAAGCGGGCCTACAACGGCAGCGAGGGCGTGCCCATTCGCGAAGAGGTGCTGGCACGTCAAGGCGAGCTCGTCGTGACCCGCAATGCCTACGGCGCACGCTGCCTGAACACCGAACATGCCCTGTTTGCCGACATCGATTTCAAGATTGAAGTCCGTCTCTGGCAGGGCTTGCTCGGCTGGGCGCTGCTGTGCCTGGGGGCGGGGCTGCTGGCCTGGCTGTTTCGCAGCGCCGGCACCTTCGTCCTGCTGCTCTTCCTGTCCCTGCTGCTGGCGGCACCGGCAACCCAGCAAGTCCGGCGCCTGTGGCTGGCCGTGCGAGGGGGGCCGCTGCAAGTCCAGCGCCGGCGCATCCAGGCCTTTCTGGCCGAACATCCCGGCTGGAGCCTGCGCCTCTACCAAACGCCGGCCGGCCTGCGCCTGCTGGCCACGCACGAGACCATGGCAGCACGTTCCGACCTCAGCCGCGCCTTCTTCCAGGCCGTCGGCGCCGATGAGAACTATGTGCGCATGTGTTTGAACCAGAACTGCTTTCGCGCACGCTTGAGCGGCAAGCCCTGGCGCATGGGCCTCACCGGCCGCATCCGCCCGCGCTCCGGCACCTGGCCGGTGTCACCGGAGCAGATGCCGGCCCGCCAGGAATGGATCGCGCGCTACGAAAGCCAGGCCGCCAACTACGCCGCCTGCCGCTATCTCGAAACCCTGGGCAGCGGCTTCATCCACCCGGAGCTGCAAGCCGTGGTGGCGCTGCACGACAGCGAGTCCCGCGCCCTGCGCCAGGATCTGCCCCTGGCCTGAGCCGCCTGTTGTTCAACAAACCTTTTCAGGATGCCGAGATGCAAGTCCGTTGTTTCGTCTTCGTTCTACTGGTCGGCTTCGCTCTTCCTCTGACTGAGGCCGCCGCCGACTCGCGCAGCTACACGCCCATCGCCAAGTTCGCCCTGGCAGAAGGTCACCCCTTTCCGCTGGATGCCTTGCGCGATCCGCAAGGCCGGCCGCTGGAGGTCAGCACGCTCACCGGCAAGCCGCTGCTGATCAACTTCTACACCTTGCGCTGCGCGCCCTGTATCAAAGAGGTGCCCAAACTCAACCAGGTGCAGCGGCGTCAGCCAGGCATTCGAGTCCTGGCCATCACCGCGGACTCGGGCGACGAGGCCAGGGCCTATGTCAAGCAGCATGGCCTCCAATGGCCAGTGGCGGCCGACGCCAGTCGGCTGCTCTACGAGGAGCTGAACCAGAAAGCCTTTCCAGCCTTTGCCTTGCTCGATGCACAAGGCCGGCTGGTCTCGACGGTACAAGCCAATCAACTCGGAGGCGAGGACGGTCACGCCACGGTGCAGGGCATCGAACAGTGGCTGAATGCGCAGCTCAAGAAAACGCAGCCCTGAGTGACCGCGCTCAAAAGCTCAAAACAAAACAAGCCCCGCCCGTCACCGGCTTGACGTAGCGCACCGTGCCGCCCATGCCGTGGATCAGCTTGCGCACCAGGGCCAGGCCGATGCCGTGGCTGCCATCTTCGCGAGCCTTTGGCGCACTGCGGGTGCTGAAGAAGGGCAGAAAGATGTCGTTCTCCAGACCCGGCGGCACGCCGGGGCCGTTGTCGCGCACCTCCAGGGCCAGGCGGCCGCCGCGCACCAGGCGGGCGCGCACGCTCAGGCGCGGCTGGGCCAGGCCGGCGGTGGCTTGGGCGGCGTTCTTGATCAGGTTGAGCAAGGCCTGCTCCAGCTGACCCGGGTCGGCGCGCAGACTCAGGCTCTCGGGCTCGACGGTGAAGCTGACCTCGCCGCCACGGGCGCGCCAGTCGGCGGCCACCAGCTGTTCCAAACGCGCAAACAGCTCGGACAGTTGCAGCACCTCGGGCTGGGGCGCCGGCAGCTCGCTGATGCTGCGGTAATGGCCGACGAAGGCCGCCAACGAGGCGGCACGGCGGGCGATGGTGTCCAGGGCCAGGTTGAGGTCGGGCCCGGCCTCGGGGTCACCCAGCATCTCGCGCGCGGTGCGCGAGAGCGAGGCGATGGGGGTCAGCGAATTCATGATCTCGTGCGTCAGCACATGGACCAGCTGGCGCCAGGCCTTGAGCGTTTCGGCCTCCAGCTCGGACTCCAGCGGCAGCAAGGCCAGCAGACGCACATCGACACCGCCGAGGCTCAGATGGCTGCCGGCCAGCAGCCAGCGCTCTTGGCCACGCTCGGTGGCGATGCTGAGCAGCTCACGCCCGGCCTCGCCGCGGGCCTCGCGCAACTGCGCCAGCAAGGCCTCGCGCTCCAGGGCCCCGCCCGGCGCCAGCAGGCGGCGTGCGCGCACATTGAGCGCCGTCACCTGCTCGCCGCTGATGCGCAGCAAGGCCACCGGCACATGTTCGAGCTCCCCCTCCAGCAGACTCAGCTTTTGCTGCAGATCGGCCTGCAGCGCCGGGTTGCCCTGCGGCTGATCGAGGGCGGGCGCGGGCAGCTGCAAACGCCCCAAAGCCAGCCAGCCCCAGCGCGCCACGGCCAGCTGGGCCAGCACGATCAGCACCTGCCAGCGCGGCGAGCCCTGCTGCCAGACCAGGCCGGCCGCACCCAGCGCCAGCAGCAAGGCGGCGAGCAGCACGCGGCCCCGCAGGCGCTGGCTGCGCCGCTGCTGAACTTGTGCCGGCGACAGCGGCGCGCGCTCAGAGCCCATGCTTTTCCATGCGCCGGTAGAGCGCTGCGCGGCTCAGACCCAGCAGGCGCGCAGCCTGGCTGATATTGCCCTCAGCCAGGCGCAGGGCCTCGTCCAGGGCCTCGCGCTCGCGCTCGTGCAAGCTCAAGCTCGTGCCGGGGCTCGATGTCGCCGCAGCCGCTAGCGCAGGCATGGTGGCGGCGCTCAAGCCAAAGTCTGCCGCCTCCAGCTGCACGCCCTGCCCCAGGATCACGGCCCGCTCGCAGGCATGGCGCAGCGCGCGCACATTGCCCGGCCAGTCGTTCGCCTGCAGGGCCTGCCAGGCGGCGGCACTGCAGTCGCGCTGCGGCTTGCCGTACTGCTGGGCATAGGCGGCCAGGTAGTGGCGGGCGAGCAGCGGGATGTCTTCACGGCGCTCGCGCAGCGGCGGCACGCGCAGCACGATGGTGTTGAGGCGGTAGAGCAGATCGGGGCGGAAGCGCTGCGGGTCGAACAGCGCCACTTCGTCAAGATTGGTGGCGCTGACGATGCGCACATCGACCGGCAGGGCACGGTCGGCGCCCAGCGGCGTCACCTCGCGGCGCTCCAGCACGGTGAGCAGCTTGGCTTGGCCGGCCAGGGGCAGATTGGCCACCTCGTCGAGAAAGAGCGTGCCGCCGGCCGCGGCCTGAAAACGGCCGGGCCGCTCCTGGCGCGCATCGGTGAAGCTGCCGCGCTTGTGGCCGAAGAGCTCGCTCTCCAGCGTGGTCTCGGACAGGGCACCCAGGTCCACGGCGAGAAAGATGTCGCCGGCGCGCTTGCTCCAGGCATGGATCTCGCGCGCCACCAACTCCTTGCCCGAGCCCATCTCGCCCAGCACCAGCACATTGGCCTCGGTCGGCGCCACGCTCTGGATCAAGGCCCGCAGCTCGCGCATGGCAGGTGCCTCGCCGAGCAAGGTCGAAGGCTGGCCGGCTCCGCCCAGCGGTGCGCGCCGGGCCAGGGCCGCGGCCACGGTGGCGCAGAGCTTGGCGTTGTCCCAGGGCTTGGTGACGAAATCGAAAGCGCCCGCTTTGAGCGCGGCTACGGCCAGGTTCACTTCAGCGTAGGCCGTCATCACGATCACCGGCAGCTCGGGGCTGTGCGCCAGGGCGCGCTGCAGCAGCTCCAAACCCTGAGCTCCATCGGTGCGGCCAGGCAGGAAATTCATGTCCAGCAGCAGCAGTTCCACATCGCCCGAGTTCAGGGCCGGGGCCAGGTCCTCGGGCTGCTGAAGCAGACGCACCGGGCCGAAGCGGCGCTGCAGCAGCAAGCGCGCCGCCAAGGCCACATCGGGGTCGTCGTCCAGTATCAAGATCGCCATGGCGCGAGGTTAGCAGCGCCCTGGGCCGAGTACCTGTCCGATTCCGGACAGCTGCTCGGGCGAAACGGCGGCCGGGTGTCCGCTCCCGGACAGTCGCCCCGGCTACGGCATGGGAAACAGCGCCGCACCGCCTGGCACGCGCTTTGCAAACACAGCGGCCATGAATGCGAATTTGCACCGCCTGCCCCCCGTCACCGGCGCCGCCATGGACCGCCCATTGCCGAAGAAGAAATACGCTCGTGCCCTGCGCTGGGCCGGCTTCAGCCTGGCCGCGCTGGCCGCCGCCGCCGCGCTCTACTTCAGCGTGCCGCGCGGCTTGTCGGTGCCGCTGAGCGAGCTGAGCCTGTCCACCGTGGCCGACGGCGAATTCCGCGATGAGCTGACCCTGCGCGCCCAGGTCGTGCCGGCCCACCAGGTGCTGCTGGATGCGACCGACGCCGGCCGCGTCGACGCGGTGCTGGTGCGCGATGGCGACATGCTCAAGGCCGGTGCCCTGCTCTACCGCCTGTCCAACCCGCAGCGCGAGCAGGAGGTGCTGCAGCGCTCGGCCGAGGTGGCCCAGCAGCAAGCCAACTTGGCCATGCAGCGCACGGCGCTGGCCAATGCACAGAGCATGCTGCGCCGCGACCTCAGCAGCCTGCAGCATGAGCTGACCCGGGCCGAGAACGACCTGGTCCGCCAGCAAAGCCTGGCCGCGCAGGGCTTTGTCTCCAAATCGGTGCTGGAGGATGCCCAGCTCAAACGCGAGCAGCAGCAGCGCCTGCTGGCCCAGGCGCGCGAAGACGGCGCCGCCGAGATCCGCACCCGCGAGCAGGCCGTGGCCGAGATGGAGCGCGCGGTCAAAGGCCTCAGCGAAGGCCTGGCCGTGGTGCGCCAGGCCGCCGCCGGCCTCTCCGCGCGGGCGCCGCGCGACGGCCAGCTCAGCGGCTTCAGCCTGCAGGTGGGCAGCAGCGTCAAGCCGGGCGACCGGCTCGGCCGCATCGACGATATCGCCAGCTTCAAGCTGGCCGGCAATGTCGATGAGTTCTACCTGGCGCGCGTGCAAAAAGGCCTGCAAGCGACGCTGGAAGCCGCAGGCAAGACCTGGCCCCTGACCGTCAGCCAGCGCCTGCCGCAGGTGAAGGACGGCCGCTTCGGCGTCGAGCTGGAGTTCAGCCAGGGCATGCCGCCGGCACTGCAGGCGGGCCAGAGCCTGGACGCACGCATCGTGCTGGGCCAGCCCAGCCGCGCCCGCCTGATCGATGACGGCGCCTTCTACGGCGACAGCGGCGGCGCCTGGGTCTATGTGCTGAACGCCGACGGCACGGCCGCCGAACGCCGCACGGTGCGCCTGGGCCGCCGCGCGGCCGGCCGCATCGAGGTGCTGGACGGCCTGCAGCCCGGCGAGCGCGTGATCGTCTCCAAGGTGCGCGCCTACGGCGACGCGCCCCTGCTCAAGCTCAAAACCTGAGCCCACCCCATTTGCACCGAACATTCCACGAGGAAGGAACACCCCATGATCCAACTGAAAAACCTCAGCAAGCTGCACCGCAACAGCGAAGTCGAAACCACCGCCCTGAACCAGATCGACCTGCAGATCGAGGCCGGCGAATACCTGGCCATCACCGGCCCCTCGGGCTGCGGCAAGTCGAGCCTGCTGTCCATCCTGGGCTTGCTCGACGCACCGAGCAGCGGCGAGTATTGGTTCGAGGGCCAGAACGTCACCGGCTGGAACGAGCGCCAGCTCAGCGCCCTGCGCCGCGGCCGCATCGGCTTTGTGTTCCAGAGCTTCAATCTGATCGACGACCTGAGCGTGCGCGAGAACATCGAGCTGGCGCTTGAGTACGGCGATGTGCCGCGCAGCGAACACGCCGGCCGAGTGGATGCCGCCATGCAGCGCCTGGGCATCGACCACCGAGCCAATCACCGCCCTTCACAGCTCTCGGGCGGCCAGCAGCAGCGCGTGGCGATCGCGCGCGCCATCGTCTCGCGCCCGGCCCTGCTGCTGGCGGATGAGCCGACCGGCAACCTCGACAGCGCGCAAGGCGACGAGGTGATGCGCATCTTGCGTGAGCTCAACGAAGAAGGCACGACCTTGGTGATGGTGACCCACTCGCCGGCCCATGCGGCGCAGGCCTCGCGCTGCCTGCGACTCCTTGACGGCCGCATCCTCGTCGATGCCATGGCGGCTTGAGAGCTTGTGAATTTTCTACTGCGCGACTGCCATGCGTCGTTGGTCCGGTGCTCGGAATCCTCACGTACAGGAAGTACGTTCCGGTTCCTGTGCTCCGTCCGCCTAGCCTGACAGCCGCTCGCTACAAAAATTCTCAAGCTCAGGCCTGAAAGGACTCTCATGAAACTCAAAGACCTGCGCGTCAGCTGGCGCCAGCTGCTGGCCGAACCTGCCTACTCCCTGGTGGTGGTGCTGGGCCTGGCGGTGGCGATTGCCGCGGCCTATCTGATCGCCCTGCTGCTCAACGACCGCTGGCTGCCTGACCCCAGCGTGCCGCGGCCCGACCGGGTCGTGCGCCTGGAATTCCGCGGCAACATCCCCGGCCGCAACGACGACTGGTTCAACGCCATGCCTTTTGTCTTCCGCGATGCGCTGCTGGAAGCCCGGGCGCCGGTGACGGCCGTGGCGCGGCTGAACAGCACGGAGCTGGGTCTGCGTGTGGGCGAGCAGGTCAGCAAGAACCGGGTGATGTTCGCCGACCCGGAACTGGTGGCCATCTTCGGCTTGAAGGCGCTGAGCGGCGATGTGCAAGCAGCGCTCAGCAAACCCGACACTGTGGCGTTGACGGTCAGCGCGGCCGAGCGCCTGTTCGGCCGCAGCAGCGATGTGCTGGGCCAAAGGCTGCGCATGCGCGGCCAGGACATGACGGTGGCCGCCGTGCTGCCGCGCCAGGCTTCCAACAGCGAGCTCGACTTTGATGTGTTGGCCAATTTCGAGTCGCCGGCCGCCCACCAGCAAGAGCGCTTGCTGAAGGCCTGGTACTACATCAACGGCAATGTCTACGCACGCATGGCCGACGGCGCGAGCAGCGCTCAGCTGAGCACGCTGATGCAGTCCATCTTCGACCGCAGCCCGGGCACCACCGAGGTGCCAGCCGACTGGCGCGCCGGCGGCCGCAAGACGGCGTTCGTGCGTGCGGTCAGCCTGCCACGGCTGCCCTTCGACGGGGCCGACAGCGAGACCCGGCTGCTGCTCTACAGCGCGCTCAGCGCCATGGCCCTGACCATGCTGGGCCTGGCCGCCATCAACTATGTCAACCTCAGCAGCGTGCGCACCCTGCGCCGCCAGCGCGAGATCGCGGTGCGCAAGAGCCTGGGTGCCAGCCCGGTCCGCCTGGGCCTGCAGTTCGTGCTGGAGTCCAGCCTGGTCGCCTTGCTGGCTGGCGCGGTCGGCCTCTTGCTGGCCTGGCTGCTGGCACCCGGATTCGCCGATCTGCTCGATGTGAAGTTCGCCTCCAAGCTGTTTGCACCGGCCCAGCTGCTGAGCTTGCTGCTGGGTTGCTTGGCCCTGGGCGCTCTGACCGGGCTCTACCCGGCCCGGGTGGCTTTGGGCGTGCACTGCGCGCCGGCCTTGCAGGGCCGCAAGCAAAGCGAGGGCGCCGGCGGCCGAAGGCTGCGCCGCGCGATGACGGTGCTGCAGTTCAGCGCGGCGCTGACCCTGTCGGGCGCGGCGGTGGTGGTGGTCTGGCAGAGCGAGTACATCGCCCGTCTGGAGCTGGGCTTCAAGACCGCCGGCCTGCTGGCCGTCGAGCTGCCCGACAACGCCAAACGTGAGGCCAAACGAGCCCTCTTCGATGCCTTGCGTGCCCACCCTTCGGTGCGCGCGGCCAGCATGGGCGAGGACGTACCGGGCCGCAACGGTGTCGGCAGCGTGACCACCTTGAGCCGTGGCGAGACCCGCGTTGCCACCCGCTTCAGCTCGGTGGACGAGCACTTCTTCGCCACTTACGAGATCGAGCTGCTGCATGGCTCGCTGCAAGGGGGCCCGATCCCCGAACAAGGTCCGGCTCCGAACGCGCCCAAGGAAGTGATTCCTGTGGTGCTGGACGCCACCGCCGTTCGTGCGCTCGGCTTCAGCCGCCTGCAGGATGCCGTGGGCCAGGTGGTCGGCGATGACGGCGACCCAGTCAAGGTGGTGGCCGTCACAGGCCCCGTCAAACAGGAGACAGCCCGCCATCTGCACCAGCCGCAGATGTTCGCGCTGCGCCAGAATGGCCACAGCACCCTGACCCTGAGCGGCCCCGACATGGCGGCCCTGCGTGCCGCCGTCAACGAGGTCTGGCCGCGCTACATGCCCGACGATGTGCTGGTGATGAACGGCGTGCACGAGGAGCTCGCCCAACGCTACCGCCTGGACCGCAACATCGGCCGACTGATCGCCGCCTCCAGCCTGATCGCCCTGCTGCTGGCCGCTTTCGGCGTCTACGCCCTGGCGGCCTACACGGTGCGCCGCGCGGCGCTGGAGATCGTCATCCGCAAGCTGCACGGTGCCGGCCACCGCCACATCGCCGCGCTCTTGATCAAGGAGTTCGCGCCCCTGCTGGGCCTGGCCGCCCTGATCAGCCTGCCGCTGATCTGGTGGATCGCCCAGCAGTACCTGAGCGGCTTTGTCGAGCGCGCGCAGATGGGCGGCTGGCCGCTGCTGGCGGCCTTGCTGGTCACCTTGCTGATGAGTGGCCTGGCAGGCCTGCGCCATGCCCTGGCGGCCATGTCCATGCGGCCCATCATGGCCTTGCGCGACTGAAGCGGCCTGCCAGGCATGAGACTGCTCGACCTCCGCGTGGCGGCCCGGCAATTGCGGGCTGAGCCCTTCAATGCTTCGGTGCTGATCCTGGGCTTGGCCCTCGCTCTGGCGGCCAGCTACCTGCTCGCCGTGATGCTGGGCGAACGCTACCGGCCTGACCCGGCGTTGCAGGAACCCGAGCGCATCGTGATGCTCGATTTCCACGGCAATATGCCGGGCCGCCAGGAGGACTGGTTTCTGGGTGCGCCTTTTGCGCTGCACGAGGCGCTGCAGAAATCCGGCGCGCCGCTGCAGCATCTGAGCCGCAGCAGCAGCGACTGGCTGACCTTGCGCGTGGGCGAGCGCCAGCAGCGCAGCGCCGTGCTGGCCCTGGACGCCAGCGCCGTCGAGCTGTTCGGCCTGCGCAGCCTGCAGGGCGATCTGCGGTCCTGCTTGGCCCGGCCCGACACCATCGTCCTGCGCCAGAGCCTGGCCCGCCAGCTCTTCGGCGAGCAGCGTGCCCTGGGCCGCGTGCTCCGTGCCGGCAAGCACCCGCTCAGCGTCTGCGCCCTGCTGCCCGATGCCGGCTCGCAGAGCACGCTGCGCGAGCCGGCTTTGGTCGGCTTTGACTCGCCCGCCGCCGAGCTGGACGAGGAGATGCGCAGTGCCTGGTTCCAGATCACGGGGCGCATCTATGGCCGTCTGGCACCCGGCGCCAGCGCCGAGCAGGTCAGCGCCTTGGCCCAAGCCCTGCTCGATGCCAGCCCCATCATGAAGCAGCTGCCGCCGGACTGGACGGCCGGGGGCCGCAAGGCCGCGTTCATGCGCGCCCTGCCCATCACCCGCCTGCCCTTCGAAGGCCGCGAAGGACGCCTGCGGGTGCAAGCCCTGTGGGCCTTGGGCGGCGTCGCGGTCTTGCTGTTGAGCCTGGCCCTGCTCAATTTCATCAACCTCAGCAGCGTGCGCACGGTGCAGCGCCAGCGCGAGATCGCCGTGCGCAAAAGCCTGGGCCTGGGCCCGCTGCGCCTGCTGCTGCAGTTCGCGGCCGAGGCGCAGCTGAGCATCGCGCTGGCGGCCGCGCTGGCGGTGCTGCTGGCCTGGCTGATGGTGCCTTGGCTGGCCGGCGTACTGCAGCTGCCGGTGCCGGACAGCCTCTTGCAAGCCTTGCCCCTGCTGGGCCTGGCCGCGGGCTGCACGCTGCTGGGTGGCCTGGTCTGCCTCTACCCGGCCTGGCTGGCCTGGCGGCAGAATGCAGCCGCCGCCCTGCAGGGCCGGCAGGCCAGCGAGGGCGCCTCGGGCCGATGGCTGCGCCGCACGCTGACGGTGCTGCAGTTCGGCGTGGCCTTGCTGGCCAGCAGCATGGCCTTGGTCCTGAGCTTGCAGAACCGCCATGTGCTGGCGCGTGAGCTGGGCTTTGATCCCCACGGCGTGCTGGCCCTGCGCATGCCCGACGGCGCCAGCCCAGCCCTGGCGGAAGACCTGCGCCAGGCCCTGGCCCAGCGCCCCGAGGTGCAGGCCCTGGCCTGGAGCGACAGCGTGCCCGGCAGCGGTCGGATCGAGCGCGAGGGTGGCTTTCTGCGCGATGGCCAAGCTGGTGAAGCCAGCAAGCTGCGTGTCACCCATGTCGATGCCGACTTCTTTGCGCTCTACCGCATCCCCCTGTTGAGCGGCGAGCTGCGTGCGGGCACGCAGGACACCGTGGTGCTGGATCTGCCGGCACTGCGCGCCATGGGCTGGAGCCAGCCCGCCGAGGCCTTGGGGCAGGAACTGCGCTTCGCCTACACCGGCCTGGCCCAGCGCCAGCAGAGCTGGCGCATCGCCGCCGTGGTGCCGAAGCAGCTGCTGGAAAGCACGCGCCAGTCCAGCCAGCCCCATGCCTTCGCGCTCAAGAGCAGCGAGCAGGTGCTGGCCACAGGGCGCGGCGCCTGGGTGCTCAATCTGCGTCTGCGCGACGGTGAAGCCGCCAGCCTGGCGCGGGCCGAGGCCTTCATCGCGCCGATCTGGAGGCGCTATGTGTCGGATCAACCCTTGCAGCTGGAAGCCGTGGAAGAGGCCATGCAGGAGCCCTACCGCGCCGACTTGCGCTTGGCCGAGCTGGTCACGGCCAGCAGCGTGCTGGCCCTGGCCCTGGCGGGCTTCGGCGTCTATGCGCTGGCGGCCTATCTGGTGCAGCGCCATGCACGTGAGTTGGTGCTGCGCAAGCTCTACGGCGCCTCGCCGCGCCAGGCCCTGACCCGGCTGCTGTGCGAATTCGCCGGCCTGCTGCTGATCGCCGCCCTGCTGGCCCTGCCGCTGTCCTGGTGGCTGGGCCAGAGCTATCTGAGCCAGTTTGCCGACCGGGCGGCCATGGGCTTGTGGCCGCAAGCCCTGGCCCTGCTGGGCCTGCTCTTTGTGAGCTTGATCGCCAGCCTGCACCATGGCTTGCAGGCCATGGCCATGCGGCCGGTGCTGGCCTTGAAAAGCTGAGGGAAAAAGCCGTTAGGAAAAGGGCCGCTGATCCGCGGCTCTTACTTCTTCCTGGCTCTTACTTGACCTGTTTGAGCAGACTCTTGCAACGGTCCTCGTGCTGGGCGATCTCGGCCAGGGTGACCTCGATGTCGTCGAGCTGCTGCTCGAGCTGGCGGCGGTGCTGCTGCAGCACCTCCAGAAAGGCGCGCAGCTGTGGCGCCGCGCCGCTGGAGGCGTCGTACATATCGACCAGCTGCTTGATCTCTTGCAAGCTCAGGCCCAGGCGCTTGCCGCGCAGGGTCAGCTTGAGGCGGGTGCGGTCGCGGTGGGTGTAGACGCGGTTGCGGCCGGCGCGCGAGGGCTCGAGCAGGCCCATGTCCTCGTAAAAACGGATGGCCCGCGGGGTGATGTCGAACTCATGGGCCAGCTCGGTGATGGTGAACTGGCGGGCACCCTCGCTCGCGGCATTCGGTGGGGTGACGGTGCTCATGGCTAAACTGGGGCTCGCTCGCATTGACGTTGACGTAAGCGGCAATTCTATGCACCTGCGAAGCGGCGCCGCGTCGGGCCTTGCCCTCTCCCCTCCCAATTTCTGCTCCTTGCTGAACGACCATGGCCAATCCCCGCGAATCGGAACTGCACTACCCGCTCGGCGACGCCCGCCCCGGCCCGGGCGAGCTGATCGAGCTGGCGCCCGGCGTGCGCTGGCTGCGCATGGGCCTGCCGTTTGCGCTGGACCACATCAACCTCTGGCTGCTGCGCGACGAGATCGACGGCAGCGAGGGGGCCAAGGTCCAGGGCTGGACCATCGTCGATTGCGGCGTGGCCAATGAAGCAACGCAGGCAAACTGGGAGGCCATCTTTGCCGATCAGCTCGAAGGCCTGCCGGTGCTGCGCGTCATCGTCACCCACTTCCACCCCGACCACATCGGCCTGGCCCACTGGCTCTGCCAGCGCTGGAGCGGCGCCGTGGCGCCGGGCCTGCCGCCGCATCACGAATGCCGGCTGTGGATCAGCGCCACCGACTTTCACCTGGCCCGCCTGGCCAGCGGCTCGACCGTGGGCATGGGCGGCGAAACCGCCGCGGCCTTCTTCGCCAGCCACGGCCTGAGCGACCCGGAGGCCTTGAGCAAGATTCGCGCTCGCAGCAGCTACTACCCAAGCATGGTGCCGCAAGTGCCGGCCAGTTTTCGCCGCCTGATGGGCGGCAAGACCTTGCAGATCGGTGGCCAGAGCTGGCAATGCCTGGTCGGCTACGGCCATGCGCCCGAGCACATCAGCCTCTACTGCGCCGCACTCGGCCTGATGATCTCGGGCGATATGGTGCTGCCGCGCATCTCGACCAATGTCTCGGTCGTCGATGTCGAGCCCGAGGCCGACCCGCTGCGCCTCTACCTCGATTCCCTGCAGCGCCTGCTCAGTCTGCCGGCCGACACCCTGGTGCTGCCGGCCCATGGCCTGCCCTTCCGCGGCCTGCATGCGCGCATCGAGCAGCTGCAGGAGCACCATGTCGAGCGCCTGGCCGATGTGCGCCAGGCTTGCGCCGACAAGCCCTGCCATGCGGCCGAGCTGCTGGAGCTGCTGTTCAAGCGCAAGCTGGATCTGCACCAGACCACCTTTGCCATGGGCGAATCGGTGGCCCACCTGAACTCGCTCTGGCTGGGCGGCCAGCTGCGCCGCGAGCGCGGTGCCGACGGCATCTACCGCTTCAGCACCCTGGCCACGCCGGCAGCCGCGCCCAAGACCTGAGCCGGCCCGAAGCACTGCGCCCAAAAGAAATCCGCCATCGCTGAGGCTGCCGGCAAAGGCAGCGTCAAGGATGGCGGACTCTCGGCCCCTTTTAGCACCCCTCGGCAGCCGGGCTGCGAGTGATTCCACGCCGTATGGAATCTAGAACTGGGTGCGGGTGATGACAGCGTTGGCCCAGAGTGTCTATCGTCACCCTCTTAGGGGACAAGCCCCCCCAAAGAGGGATAAGACCCCACCCGAGCCCGCCCCTCACCTGTTCACTTTGCGAGAGGGGTGAACACGTGAACAGGTGAACCAGTGAACCTGAAACAGCCGCGCGCTCACTCGCTGACGATGGACTCTTCGCGCAGGCGGCCGCGGGCAGTTTCGAAGTCGGGCAGCACCGAGCGCACCACGGCCCAGAAGGCCGGGCTGTGGTTCATCTCGCGCAGATGGGCCAGCTCGTGGGCGACCACGTAGTCGATGATGGCCGGCGCGAAATGGATCAGGCGCCAGTTCAGACGGATGGAGCCGTCGGCACTGGCGCTGCCCCAGCGCGTCTGGGCCGAGCTCAGGCGCAGTTGAGTCATCTGCACGCCCAGGGCGGCACCGAAGCGCTGGCAGCGAGGCTCGAAATCGGCACGCGCGCGGCGCTTGAGCCAGGCCTGCACGGTGTCGCGCAGCTGCTCCTCGCTGGCCGCCAGCGGCAGGCCGATGCGCAGCACGCGTTCGGCCTCGTCGAAGAGCACGCCGTTGCGCTGCGGCTCCAGGCGCAGGGTGATGGGCGCGCCGAGGTAAGGCAGGCTGGCGCCATCGCGCCACTCGATGCGTGAGGCCTCGACGCGGCGGGCGCGCTCGCGCTGCTCCACCAGCTTGCGCAGGATCCAATCAGCCTTGTGCTGCAGAGCCCGCTCGATATCGGCCTGCGGCAGCCAGCGCGGCGCGCTGACGCGCAGGCCCTGGGCGCCCACAACAAAGCCGATGCTGCGCCGGCGCGCGCGCTTGAGCTCATAGGCCACACGGTGTTCACCCAGGCTGAGCTCGCGCTGGGCGCGCGGGTTTTGCAGCACCTCGGCCTCGCTGCGGGCCGGTGCAGCCTCCTGACCGAACAGGCTCAGCTGGGAGCCTTGCAAGAGATTCTTGAGCATGATGGTGATCAAGCGCCCGGGCTCAGGCCTGCATCGCACCCGCCGGCGGCGGGGCTGCAGCGGCGCGGCGCGCGCCGGCCTGGGTCTGGGGATAGGCCTCGGGGTCGAGGCGCTGCATTTCGGACTCGATCCAGGCTTCCACCTCGCGCATCAGCTCGCCGGCCTCGCGGCCCTGCGGCGCGATCGGCCGGCCGATGGAGATGTCCACCACGCCGGGGCGCAGCAAAAAGCTCTTGCGCGGCCAGCAGCGGGCGGAGGTGGCGGCGATCGGCACCACGGGCACGCCGGTCTCGATGGCCAGGCGGGTGCCGCCGGTCTTGTACTCGCCCTTCTGGCCGCGCGCGGTGCGCGTGCCCTCGGGGAACATGATGACCCAGTTGCCCTGGGCCGCCAGGCGCTTGCCCTGCGCGGCCACTTTCGCCCAGGCCTCGGCGCGCTTGCTGCGGTCGATGTGGATCATGTCCATGCGCGCCATGGCCCAGCCGAAGAAGGGCACGTAGAGCAGCTCGCGCTTGAAGACATAGGCCAGCGGATGCGACATCAGGGCCGGGAAGGCAAAGGTCTCCCAGGTGCTCTGGTGCTTGGGCAGCAGGATGACGGCCGAGCGGCGGTCGGCCTGGCTGGGCAGATACTGCATGCCCTGGATGCGCCACTGCACGCCGCAGATCAGGCGCGCGCTGTGGATGGCCAGACGCAGCCAGCCGGCACAGGCCCAGTACACCGTGTCGCCCTTGGCGAACAGCGAGATCAAAAGCACCGCCAACGCCCAGGGGATGACGGTGGCCGTCAGCCAGAGCACAAACACGGCGGAACGCAGCGCTGCCAGCAAGCTGGCCAGCGGAGCCGCCGATACAGCCCCCGGCGGTGGCGCACTGTCACCGGTCTTCAAGTGAGCGCCCCCGGGGCGGTGTCGGGCGCCAGGGCCTCACCGCGGGCATCGGCCTTGCTGCGCCGGTCTTTTTGAATCAGATGCTCGGCAAACGCGCCCAGGCTGGCGTGGACGCGCACGCCCGGCACCTTGGCCAAGAGGGCCGCCAGCTGCGCCTCGTCCAGATCGCCGAGGCGCGCGCCGCGCACCAGATGCGGCACGCAGCCCGCTGCCTGGGCCGTCTGCACATCGCGCAGGCTGGCCCCGACCATATGGATGGTGGGCAGCTCGACACCGAAGCGCTCACCGATCTGCTGCACCAGGCCCGGCAGGGGCTTGCGGCAATCACAGCCTTCCTCGGGCGTGTGCGGGCAGAAGAAGGCGGCGTCGAGACGCCCGCCCTTCTCGGCCAGCAGCTGGTTGAGGCGGATGTGGATGGCGTTCAGCGAAGCCATGTCCAGCAGGCCGCGGCCGATGCCGGGCTGGTTGGTGGCCATCACCGTGTGCCAGCCGGCATGGTTGAGCCGCGCCACCGCTTCCAGCGCACCGGGCACCGGCACCAGCTCGTCCACCGATTTGACATGGTCGTCGCGGTACTCGTTGAGCGTGCCATCACGGCCCAGGATGACCAGTTTCATGCTGTGGCTGTGATCAGAACGCATGCGCTTGCCTGTCTGCTTAGGGGTGGAGTTGCTAAAAACTCAGGACGCCAAACGCGCCAGCTCGGCCACGCGGTTCATGGCTTCGTGCAAGGTCTTGAGCAGGCCCAGACGGTTGGCACGCAGGGCCGGGTCTTCGGCATTGACCATGACGCCATCGAAGAAGGCATCGACCGGGGCCTTGAGCACAGCCAGCTCGCGCAGGGAAGCCGCGTACTCGCCGTTGTGGAAGAGGCTGTCGGCAATGGGCTGCACATTCTTCAGCGCGCCGGCCAGTTGCTGCTCGCCGGCTTCCACCAGCAGCGCCTCATTGACCTTGGCCTGCACCGGCTCTTCGCTCTTTTTCAGGATGTTGCCGATGCGCTTGTTGGCGGCAGCCAGGGCGGCGGCTTCCGGCAGGGCGGCAAAGGCGCGCACGGCCGTCAGGCGCGCGGCCACATCGGCCAGACGCTGCGGGCGCAGGGCCAGCACGGCGTCAACTTCCTGGGCGCTGTAGCCCTGCTCGCGCAGCGAGCCGGACAGGCGGTCGTAAATGAACTCGGCCAGCGGAGCGGCGGGGCTCTGGATCAGGGCACCGAAGGCCGGCACGGCCGCTTCGATCAAGGCATCGAGTGCCAGCGTGGGCGCGCGCTCGCTGAGCATGCGCACCAGGCCCAGGGCATGGCGGCGCAGGGCAAATGGGTCCTTGTCGCCGGTGGGCAGCTGGCCGATGCCGAACAGGCCGACCAGGGTCTCCAGCTTGTCGGCCAGAGCCACGACCAGGCCGACCTCGTTGCGCGGCAGCTCGTCGCCGGCAAAGCGAGGTTTGTAGTGGTCTTCCACGGCCAGGGCCACGGCCTCACTGAGGCCGTCGTGGCGGGCGTAGTAGCCACCCATGATGCCTTGCAGCTCGGGGAACTCGCCGACCATATCGGTCAGCAGATCGGACTTGGCCAACAGCGCAGCCTGATCGGCTTGCTCGGTCAGCGCGCCGCCGCCCAGCAGGCCGGCGATGGCGCGGGCGATGGCTCGCACGCGCTCAACGCGCTCGCCCTGCGTGCCCAGCTTGCCGTGGTACACCACCTTGGCAAGACCTGGCACCCGATCGGCCAAGGTCTTCTTGCGGTCTTGGTCGAAGAAGAATTTCGCATCGGCCAGGCGCGGGCGCACGACGCGCTCATTGCCTTCGATCACCGCGCTGGCGTCGGCCGGGCTGATGGCGCTGACGACGAGGAATTTGTGCGTCAGCTTGCCGGCGGCGTCGAGCAGGGGGAAGTACTTCTGATTGGCCTTCATCGTGAGAATCAGGCATTCCTGCGGCACGGCCAGGAACTCGGGCTCGAACTGGCAGGTCAGCACATTCGGGCGCTCGACCAGGGCCGTCACCTCGTCCAGCAAGGCTTCGTCCTCGATGGGCTTGAGGCCCTCCTTGGCCGCTGCGACCTGCAACTGGCGCGCGATCTCGGCGCGGCGCTCGGCAAAGCCGGCGATCACGGCGCCCTGCTCGCGCATCTGCGCGGCATAGCTGTCGGCGCTTTCGATCGTCAGCTCGGGCGCGCTGGCCTCGAAGCGATGGCCGCGTGTCGTGCGGCCTGATTGCAGGCCCAGGGCCGACACAGCCACCAGCTCGGCGCCGTGCAGGGCGACGATGCCATGGGCCGGGCGCACGAACTTCACATCGGTCCAGCCGTCTTTCAGCTGGTAGGTCATGACCTTGGGGATGGGCAGCTTGGCCAGGCTTTCGTCCAGGGCCTTTTGCAAGCCTTCGGCCAGGGTGGCGCCGGGCACCAGCTGGTCCAGGAACAGGGCCTCGGCCTTGCCATCAGGCAAGCGCTTCAGCTGAGGCAGCACCGAGGCATCGGCACCGATGCCGGCAAGCTTCTTCAGCAGGGCCGGCGTGGCCTGGCCTTCGGCGGTCAGCGCCACGGCCACCGGCATCAGCTTTTGCTGCACGGCGCGGTCGGCGGCCTTGGGTGCCACGTTCGTCAGATGCAGACCGAGGCGGCGCGGCGTGGCGATGGCGGTCGCTTGCGCGCCCTCGCCCACCAGGCCCTGGGCCTTGAGGCTGTCCACCAGCACGGCGGAGAAAGCCTCGCCCAGCTTCTTGAGCGCCTTGGGCGGCAGCTCTTCGACAAACAGTTCGATCAGCAGGTTTTTGTTCACAGCAGTCGTCGTCATGGCTCAGGCCGCCTTTGTCTTCTTTTCAATCTGGGCGATGACTTGATCGGCCCATTCCTTCGGCGCCATGGGGAAGCCCAGGCGTGCGCGGCTTTCCAGATAGCTCTGCGCCACGGCGCGTGCCAGATTGCGGATGCGGCCGATATAGGCCGCCCGCTCGGTCACGCTGATGGCGCCGCGGGCGTCCAGCAGGTTGAAGCTGTGGCCGGCCTTGAGCAACTGCTCGTAGGCCGGCAGCGCCAGCTGCTGTTCCATCAGGTGCTTGGATTGTTTCTCGTGCGCGGCAAAAGCGGTCAGCAGAAACTCGACGTCACTGTGCTCGAAGTTGTAGGTCGATTGCTCGACCTCGTTCTGGTGGAAGACATCGCCGTACTTGATGTCCGGCGCGCCGTCCTTGCCTTCGACATAGACCAGGTCATAGACCGACTCCACGCCCTGCAGATACATGGCCAAGCGTTCCAGGCCGTAGGTGATCTCGCCGGTGATGGGCTTGCAGTCGATACCGCCGACCTGCTGGAAGTAGGTGAACTGGGTCACTTCCATGCCGTTCAGCCAGACCTCCCAGCCCAGGCCCCAGCAACCGAGGGTCGGGTTTTCCCAATCGTCCTCGACGAAGCGCACATCGTTCTTCTTCAGATCAAAGCCCAGGGCTTCGAGCGAGCCGAGGTAGAGCTCCAGGATGTTGGCCGGCGCGGGCTTGAGCACCACCTGGTATTGGTAGTAATGCTGCAGGCGGTTGGGGTTCTCGCCGTAGCGGCCATCCTTGGGGCGGCGGCTCGGCTGAACGTAGGCGGCCTTCCAGGGCTCAGGGCCCAGGGCGCGCAGAAAGGTGGCGGTGTGGCTGGTGCCGGCGCCGACTTCCATATCGTAGGGCTGGAGGAGTGCGCAGCCCTGCTTGGACCAGTAGTCCTGCAGGGTCAAGATGATGTGCTGGAAGCTCAGCATAGAGTTCGGACTCGGGCTTGCGCCACAGGCTAATAAAGGGGTGATGAAAAGGCAGACGAGAGCTGCCCTCGAGCTGCGCCGATTCTACGAGGCGCGGCGGCCTGCTTCCGAGGCCCCAGCCCTCCCCCGGATCACGGGGATCAGCAGCAGGGCCACAGCAGCCAGCCAGAGCGGCCACAGACCGCAGGCCTGCAGCCAGCGGGCATAGGGCGTGTCACCCAGGCGACCCTCGACCTCGGCCTCCAGCAAGCCGGCCTGGCCCGGCGGCAGCTGGGCCGTGCGCTCGGCGCGGTGGTCCAGCACCACGGTGGCGCCGGTGTTGGTCGAGCGGATGAAGGAGCGCTGGAACTCAAGCGCGCGCATGCGCGAGAACTGCAGGTGCTGGTCCAGCACCATTGCCGTGCCGAACCAGGCCAGATTGCTGACATTGGCCAGCACGGTGGCCGACTCGGGCCCGCGCACGCTCTCAACGAAGTCTTCGCCGAACAGATCCTCGTAGCAGATCAGGGGCCGCACACGCTGGCCGGCCACGGCAAAGGCGCGCTGGTGCTGGCCACGCGCCTGGTCCTGCATGGGGATACCCATCAAGTCCACAAACCAGCGGAATCCATGCGGCACAAACTCACCGAAAGGCAGCAGGTGGCGCTTGCCATAGCTGTAGCTGGGCAGGCTGCCAAAGCTCTGCAGGGAATTGACGAATCCGTCTTGGTCGTTGCCCAGAAAGCTGCCCAGCAGCAGCGGCCGGTCGACCGAAGCCGCCTGCAGGCGCGTCAGGTAGGCAGGATCGAGAAAGGCCATGGGTACCGGCACCACCGATTCAGGCGTCAGCACCAGCTGGCCGCGTGCCGATTCGATCAGCTGGGCCAGCTGCTCCAGATTGCCCTCGATCCGATCACGATCGAACTTCTGATCCTGCGGCACATTGGGCTGCAGCAGGGACACTTTCATGAAGCCCGTCGAGCGGGTGAAGTCCTGCGGCAGCAACACTACCGCCAACGCCAGCCCCCCTAGCACCGCCGCTGCCGGCCGCCAGGCGCGCACGGCCGGCAAGGCCAGCGCCGCCAGCGCTGCGGCAGCCAGGGCCGCCAGCGCCGAGATGCCGTAGATGCCCACCCAGGGCGCCCAAGCCGCCAGCGGCCCGACGGTATGGGCATAGCCACTGGCAATCCACGGGAAGCCGCCGAACACGGTGGCGCGCAGCAGCTCGGCCACCAGCCAGGTGGCCGCAAACATCAACACCTGATGCGCGGGGCCGGG
Source organism: Burkholderiales bacterium PBB2 (assembly GCA_002255955.1). Lineage (GTDB taxonomy): Bacteria > Pseudomonadota > Gammaproteobacteria > Burkholderiales > Burkholderiaceae_C > Paucibacter_A. Next base: position 299,903 of record NKIM01000001.1, read on the forward strand.
CTGTACGCGCGTCCACAGTGCCGCCCACAGGGCCAGCAGGGCCGCGTAGTAACAGGACAGAAACGCGGCCAGCAAGAGCACAGCCAGCGCGGCCAGCAGCCAGGGAATGCCGCCGAACTGATGCATGCTGATGTGCAACCACCACAAGCCGCTGCTCAGCCAGCCCAGGCCGAAGCCAAAGCCCAAGAGCGCCGCCCGGCGCGGGCTCGTGCCCCAAGCCAGGCCGGCCAGAGCGGCCAGGGCCAGGATCTGCAGCCACCAGGCGTCGAGCGGCGCAAACGACGCGGTGTGCAGACACCCGGCCAGCAAGGCCGCAAAAAAGGCCACCCGGGGGGCGGCCTTGCTCGAGGTCAGGAAGGTAGGAAGCAGCTTGCGCATCAGGCCTCGGTCTTGGGAATGCGGGTGACTTTGAACCAGCGCACCGAACCGCCGCGCGTCAGCATGACGGCAAAACGCAGGCCGGCCAGCTCGACCACCTCACCGCGGCGGGGCACCCGGCCATGCTCCTGGGCCACCAATCCGCCAATGGTGTCGAATTCGTCCAGCGCCAGCTGCACGCTGAAAGCCTGGTTGACCTGGGCGATGGGCGTGTCGCCGGCCACACGCTGGCTGCCATCGGCCAGGGTGTAGATGCCGGATTCGCCGTCCTTGTCGTCGAACTCGTCTTCGATCTCGCCGACGATTTCCTCCAGCACGTCCTCGATGGTGATCAGGCCGGCGGTGTTGCCGAACTCATCGATGACGATGGCCAGATGGTTGCGGTTGGAGCGGAAATCGCGCAGCAGATCATTGAGGCCCTTGCTCTCGGGCACGAACACGGTCGGCCGCAGCAGGGCGCGCAGGTTCAACTCTGGCGCACGCTGGATCTTGAGCAAATCCTTGGCCAGCAGGATGCCGATGATGTTGTCGCGCTGGCCCTCGAAGACCGGGAAGCGCGAATGGCCGGTGTCGATCACCGAGGCCAGCAACTCGTCGTAGGGCGCATCGATGTCGAGCAAATCCATGCGCGGCGCCGCCACCATCACATCGCCGGCGCTGAGCTCGGCCATGCGAAGCACGCCTTCCAGCATCTGACGGGATTCGGGCTCGATCAGCTCGCGCTGCTCGGCATCGGCCAGGGCCTCCAGCAGCTCACTCTTGGAATCCGGGCCGGGGTGGAGAAACTCCAACATGCGCACCAGGAGGCCGCGCGGCACTGCGGATGGTTTTCTTTCGCCCCCTTTTGCATGATTTGCAGAGGGCCGACTAGGCTGAGGTTCAGACACTGGGACTGCGTGTCGTAGTTACACAAGCTTGCAGAATAACCGATTGACATGACAAGGCTCTTGCAGGACATTCACCCGCCCCCATATCCAGGGCTGGTTTTTCTAGCAGAGCGCCGCGCGCGAACCCATCATGTCCAAAGGTCTCATCCCCGTCACCATCCTCACCGGCTTCCTCGGATCCGGCAAGACCACCCTGCTCAAGCGCGTGCTCTCGGAAGCCCACGGCCAGAAGATCGCCGTGATCGAGAACGAGTTTGGTGAAGAGGACATCGACACCGAGATCCTGGTGGCCGACACCCAGGAACAGATCATCCAGATGAACAACGGCTGCGTGTGCTGCACCATCCGTGAAGACCTGCGCACCACCCTGTCCGACCTGGCCGCCAAGAAGCGCCGCGGCGAGCTCGATTTCGAGCGCGTCATCATCGAAACCACCGGCGTGGCCGATCCCGGCCCGGTGGCCCAGACCTTCTTCATGGACGACGAGATCGCCGAAGCCTATCTGCTGGACGGCGTGCTGACCCTGGTCGATGCCGTGCACGCCAACCAGCAGCTGGACAGCCGCCAGGAAGCACGCCGCCAGGTGGGTTTCGCCGACCAGATCTTCATCAGCAAGGCCGATCTGGTCGACAGCGCCGCCGTCGACGCCCTGAGCCACCGCCTCAAGCACATGAACCCGCGCGCGCCGCAGCAGCGCGTGCACTTCGGTGAGGTGGAGCTGTCGCGCGTGCTGGACCTGCGTGGCTTCAATCTGAACGCCAAGCTGGAGATCGACCCCGATTTCCTGAAGGTGGACGACCACCACCATCACCACGATCACGACCATGAGCATGGCGAGCACTGCGACCACCCGCACCACCATGTCCATGACGATGACGTGAAATCCTTCGTCTTCAAATCCGACCGCGCCTTCAACCCGGCCAAGCTGGAAGACTTCCTGGGCGCCATCGTCCAGGTCTACGGCCCCAAGCTGCTGCGCTACAAAGGCGTGCTGAATATGAAGGGCACGGACAAGCGCGTGATCTTCCAGGGCGTGCACCAGCTGATGGGTTCGGACCTGGGTCCGCGCTGGATGCCCGGCGAGAAAAAGACGAGCAAAATGGTTTTCATCGGCATCGACCTGCCCAAGGAAATCCTCTTGCAAGGTTTGGAAGGCTGCTTGGCCTGAGCACCGCACGAAAAACAGCCGGCTGAAGTGGCGAATTAGGGGCCTGAGACCGGGGGAAAACTCCCCTAACTCAGGCATTCAGAGCGCACACTCAAGCTGGCTACAATCCGCGGCGCCCGAAAAAGCGAATCAGCTGGTCCCGATTGCAATCTAGCCCGACAGAGACATTCAGATCGTCTGCCGGAGCGAGGAGAGAAACGTGAGCAAGATCCAGGCCCCGAACCCGACCCCGACGTCAGCCAACAAGCCTGACGCCGATGCCAAGCCGAGCAAAACCAGCAAGGCCACGGCCAAGTCGTCCAAAGTGGATGCCGCAGGGACCTCGCCAGCTGTCGCTTTGCTCGATGCCAGCCCTCCACCGACCGGAAACAGCCGCTTCGCTGACCGATTCGCTCCCCCGAAGCCGCCCACCCGACAAATGACTACGCCCGTGATCGAAAGCCCTCAGAATTCCAACAAAGCCGCCAAGGCCGACCCCAAGCTGGCCAATGCCTGGAAGACCAAGTCTGGCGCCGAACTGACCGATGCCGAAGTGCTGGCCATGCCCGACACCGAGTACATGGGCCCCAAGCAAGTCGAGTTCTTCCGTGCCAAGCTCAATGAGCTGAAGAACGGCGTGCTGTCCAATGCCGGCGAAACCACCGAGCACCTGCGCGAAGACACCTCCATCGTCCCTGACCCGGCCGACCGCGCCACCATCGAGGAAGAGCACGCCCTGGAGCTGCGCACCCGTGACCGCGAGCGCAAGCTGCTGAAGAAGATCATCCAGTCCCTGGCTCGCCTGGACAGCGGCGAATACGGCTACTGCGACGAAACCGGCGAACCCATCGGCCTGGGCCGTTTGATCGCCCGCCCGACCGCCTCGCTGTCGCTGGAAGCCCAGCAACGCCGCGAGATGAAGCAAAAGATGTTCGGTGACTGATCTAGGGACGAGCTGCTGAGCGCGCCTCGGCCTGCCGATACCGCACTCAGGGGCGCTCCGGCGCCACCGACTGCCCTTCATCACCACCCCACATCCTCCACCCAAGGCCCAGCGCGCATGACAGAACCGAAAGACGGCGAGAGCTTCTTCCGCAAGGTCGCGCGCTTTGTGGCCAACCCGACCACGGACTGGGCCGAGATCAACTCGCGCCAGGACGACCCGGAAGGTGACCAGGCCAAGGCCGAGCTGCGCGCCATGGTCGAGCGCAAGCGCCGCAATGACTTCGTGCGCAAGCGCGAGCTGGACATGCTACGCCGCATCCGCCGCGAAGGCCTGACGCCCGAGCAACTCGCCGCCCTGGGCTCCTCCAGCTCCAAGCTGGAAGAAGTCGAGCGCGCCAGCGGCCACAGCGAGGTCAATTCCAAGATCGATCTGGGCGTGAAGGCCAAGATCGACGAGATCGAGCAGCAAATGGCCGGCGAGAGCTTCGCCCCCACCCAGCTGCAAACCACCCACCCGCCGGGCTTCTTTGAAACCAGCACGCGGCCGGTGCATTTCTCGCCCTCCACCATTCCCGCCGATGGCGTGCCCAGCCGCCCCGGCCGCGGCAGCCAGTTCGCCAACACCGGCGCCCAGCGCGACCACAAGCTGGACAGCAAGAGTGGCAGCGGCGCCTCGGCCCTGACCATGGGCGTGGGCATGGCCCCGCTCTCGGACGCCAAGCCCAGCCGCCTGCCCAATCTCGGCGCCTTGCCCGCGGTGCCTTTCCCTCCGGCCAAACCAGCGCCGGCCACCGGCCTGGCCAAACCCGCCAAGGCGGCCAAGCCGGCCGCAGCCAAAGCGGCCACACCCGCCGCCACGCCGCCGGCCGGCCTCAGCACCCTGCCCGTGCTGGACCAGCCCCTGAGCTTCCATGTGGCCGAAGAAAAGCCCGGCAAGAAGGTCGAGAACAAGCCCATCGAGGTGCATGAGCTGATCCATGACCCCGAGCTGGACGAAGCCGTGATCGCCTTCGCCAATGCCGATTACGAGAGCTGCGAGCGCGCCCTGGTCGAGCTGACCCAGAGCGGCGGCCGCCGCCACGGTGATGGCGAAACCTGGCTGGTCCTGTTCGACCACCACCGCGCCACCGGCCAGCAGGCCAAGTTCGAGGCACTGGCGCTCAACTACGCCCAGCAGTTCGGCCGCTCGGCGCCGCAGTGGTTCTCTCTGCCCAAGCTGGTGGCCGAGGCCGCGGCCAAGCAGCAGCGTGCGCCCATGGCCAAGGCCAGCGGCGGAGTCGGTTGGGCGGCGCCCGAAACCATCGACGACGAGGCCGTGGCCCTGCTGCAAAAGCGCTGCCAGAACCTGCCCATGCCCTGGGTGCTGGACTGGTCGGCCGCGCGCCAGATCACCCCCGGCGCCAGCGTGCAGCTGCACGGCGTGTTCCGCGAATGGGCCAAGCAGCAGGTGGACATGCGCTGGCTCTCGGGCGAGGCCTTTTTGCAGGCCTTGCGCGAGCTGACGCCCATCGGCGTGCGCGACATCGACCCGCAGCTCTGGATGCTGCGCCTGGAAGCCCTGCGCCTGGTCAACCGCCCCGATCAGTTCGACGAAGCAGCGATCGACTACTGCGTCACCTACGAGGTGTCCCCGCCGTCCTGGGAGCGCACGCGCTGCCGCGTCGGCGTCAGCGGCGCCAGCCTTTCGACCACCGGCCCGGCCACCAGCACGCCCACGCCCGAAGGTGCCTCGACCTCCTTCCTGGAATCACAGATCAGCGAGCAAGCGCGGCTGGAGCCCAGCGTGGACCTGGAGCTCAGCGGCCAGCTCAGTGGCGACATCTCGGAACTGCTGCGCAAATTGGCCGGTGATCTGGGCACGGCCACCGTCATCAACGTCAACTGCCCGCACCTGATCCGGTTGGATTTCATGGCCGCGGGCGATCTGCTGAACTGGGTGCTGAGCCGCCGCAGCGAAAACCGGAGCGTCAGCTTCAGCGAGCCGCACCGCCTGGTGGCCATGTTCTTTGCCGCCATGGGCATCAACGAGCACGCCAAGATCAAGGTCCGAACGGTCTAGCGCCTCGGCCGCCTTCATCATCATCGAGATCACCATCTGCGGGTCGCATGCTTGAAAGCTGCGACCCGCAGCCCCATCTGGAGCCGCTATGGACTCATCCTCACATTCCAACAACGCCCCGCCGTCTTTCCACGGCACCACCATCGTCAGCGTGCGCCGTGCGCTGCCCGATGGCCGCATGCAGGTCGCCATCGGCGGTGACGGCCAGGTGACCCTGGGCCACATCGTCGTCAAGGCCAGCGCGCGCAAGGTGCGCAAGCTGCACCGTGACCAGGTGCTGGCCGGTTTCGCCGGCGCCACGGCCGATGCCTTCACCCTGTTCGAACGCTTCGAGGCCAAGCTCGAAAAACACCAAGGCCATCTGGTGCGCGCCGCCGTCGAGCTGACGCGCGACTGGCGCACCGACCGCGTGCTGCGCCGCCTGGAGGCCATGCTGGCCGTGGCCGACCGCACGGCCTCGCTGATCATCACCGGCAATGGCGATGTGCTGGAGCCCGAGCTGGGCATCGTCGCCATCGGCTCGGGCGGCGCCTACGCTCAGGCTGCCGCACGCGCCCTGCTGCAGCACAGCACGCTCAGCGCCCCCGAAATCGTCAAGCAGTCGCTGGAAATCGCCGGCGAGATCTGCATCTACACCAACGGCAACCACACCATCGAGGTGCTCGAATGAGCTCCATGACCCCGCAAGAAATCGTCTCCGAACTCGACCAGCACATCGTCGGCCAGAACGCGGCCAAGCGGGCCGTGGCCATTGCCATGCGCAACCGCTGGCGCCGCCAGCAGGTGGATGACAAGCTGCGTGGCGAGATCACGCCCAAGAACATCCTGATGATCGGCCCCACCGGCGTCGGCAAGACCGAGATCGCGCGCCGCCTGGCCCGCCTGGCCGGCGCGCCCTTCATCAAGGTCGAGGCGACCAAGTTCACCGAGGTGGGCTACGTCGGCAAGGATGTGGACACCATCATCCGCGACCTGATCGACATGGCCGTCAAACAGGAGCGGGAGGTGCAACTGCGCCGCCAGCGCCTGCGCGCCGAGGACGCCGCCGAAGACCGCGTGCTGGACATCCTTGTGCCGCCTCCCCGGCTGGAAGGCGAGGCCACCGCCAGCCCGGCCCCGGACAGCACCGCCCGCCAGATCATGCGCAAGCGCCTGCGTGAAGGCAGCATGCATGACAAGGAGATCGAGCTCGATCTGCTGGAAGCCAAACCGACCATGGAGATCCTGGGCGGCCAGGGCATGGAGGAGATGGCCGAGCAGATCAAGAGCATGTTCTCGCAGATGGGCGCGGGCAAGAAGAAGACCCGCAAGCTCAAGATCGGCGAGGCCCTCAAGCTGCTGGCCGAGGAAGAAGCCGCCAAGCTGCTGAACGAAGACGAGATCAAGACCGCCGCTCTGCAGGCCGCGCAGGAGATGGGCATTGTCTTCATCGACGAGATCGACAAGGTCTGCTCGCGCAGCGAAGGCTCAGGAACCGCTGAAGTGTCGCGTCAGGGCGTGCAGCGCGATCTGCTGCCCCTGGTCGAGGGCACGACGGTCAACACCAAGTACGGCATGGTCAAGACCGACCACATGCTCTTCATCGCCTCGGGCGCCTTCCACCTGGCCAAGCCCAGCGATCTGATCCCTGAGCTGCAAGGCCGTTTCCCGATCCGGGTCGAGCTGGGCTCGCTCTCGGTCGATGATTTCGAAGCCATCCTCAGCAGCACCCACGCCAGCCTGATCAAGCAGTACCAGGCCTTGCTGGCCACCGAGGGCGTGACGCTGGAGATCACGCCCGAGGGCATCCGCCGCCTGGCCGAGATCGCGTTCGAGGTGAACGAACGCACCGAGAACATCGGCGCCCGCCGCCTGTCCACGGTGATGGAGCGCCTGCTCGACGAGATCAGCTTCGACGCGCCCAAGCTCAGCGGCCAGACGGTGCAGCTGGGTGCGGCCGAGGTCGATGCCAAGCTGGGCGAGCTGTCGCGCAACGAAGACCTGTCACGCTTCATCTTGTGAGCGGATGCCGGGTGGTTCCAAGCCCGGCCTCTTGTCTTAGATCAAGCCCAAGCGGCCGGCGGGCGCTTAAGCTGGCGCCATGCCACACCGCCTGCCCACCCGCAGCTGGGGCCTGAGCCGCCCCAGCGCCCTCAATGCCGCAGCCGTGCGCGCCGAGAAGTTCTGGCGCTGGCCGGTGCTGGTGGCCTTGCTGTGCACGATTCCGGCCTTCTACATCGAGTTGCTGGAATCCCTGCCCACGCCCCTGGCCGTGGCCATCTATCTGGCGGCTGCGGCCCTGGTGGCAATCTCGCTGTGGCGGGTGGCGCGGCAGTGCAGCCATCCGCGCCAGTACCTGCGCAGCAATCTGCTGGACCTGATGCTGGTGACCCTGCTGCCGGTGGCAGCGCTGATGCCGCCCAGCCTGGAATCCCAGGTCTCCCTGGCCATCCGTCTGGCGATTGCCATGCTGACCCTGCTGCGCATGGTCTGGGCGGTCAAGAGCTGGGTCACGCGCGGCGGCCTGGGCTATCTGCTGCTGCTCTCCCTGCTGGTGCTGGGCATGTGCGGCCTCGGTTTTTGGGCTCTGGAGCCGCGCGCCAACACGCTGGGCGATGGGCTCTGGCTGGCCTTCACCACGGCCGCCACCGTGGGCTTTGGCGACATCGTGCCGACCACGGCGGCGTCCAAGATTTTTTCTGTGTTCGTCGTTCTGCTCGGTTATGCCGTGCTGTCCCTGGTGACGGCGGCGATCGCCGCCATGTGGGTGGAGACCTCGGAGCGGCGCATGGAGCAAGACATCTTGCGCGATCTGCACAGCCAGCTGCGCAGCGTTCATGAAGAACTGGCCCAGCTCAAGGACGAGCTGCGTCAGCAGCGCCCAGGGCGCGGCGACCAGGACGCTGGCTGAAGAAAATCAGAGCGCCAGGCGGTGCGACTGCAGCGCCAGCATGCCGTCGAAGATCAGGGAATCGACCAGCTCATGCTCGATGTCCAGGGTCGGCGAGACCTTCCAGCCGGCGCCACCGGTCATCAGGGTCAGAGGCATGGCGCCCTCGCGCTGGCGCAGATGGCGGTGCATGCGCTCGATGGCGCCGGTGATGGCATACGTGCCGCCGCTGGTCAGCGCGTCCGAGGTGTTGGTCGGAAAATCGCGCACCTCGCCAGTGGGCACGCGCAGTCCGGCGGTGCCGCCTTCCAGCGCGCGCAGCATGATGCCGTGGCCCGGCATGATCAGGCCACCGAGAAAGCGGCCCGTGGCGTCGAGCGCATCGACCGTGACCGCCGTGCCGATCATCACCACCAGCGCGGCCTGCGCCGGCTGCTCGGCCGTGGCGCGGGCCAGCACATGGGCGCGGGCGCCGATCAAGGCGACAAAGCGGTCCGTGCCGAGACGACCGGGATGGTCATAGCCGTTCGTGACGCCGCCCGCCTGCGCGCTGCTGACCACCCAGCGCGGCTCGATGTCCCAGAGTTCCAGCTGTTCCTCCACCCGGCGCCGCACCGCATCGCCGGCCACATTGCAGCCCAGCACGCTGTGCGGGGCGGGCAGGCCGCGCCAATCGCTGTCGGCCAGCTGGTCGATGTTCTCCAGGAACACGGCCCCATGCGCCAGCAGCACAGCCCCGGGCTGGGGCGAGGCGTAGAGCGCCCATTTCAGGCGCGTGTTGCCAATGTCGATGGCGAGAAAACTCATGGCGATAAAGTTTGGGGCGTGGCCGCGGCGCTGAGACGCAAGGAGGGTCAGGTGTTGCAAGCTGCAGCCTAACAGCACTTGAGCCCCTCGGCTGCCGGGGCAAACCGGGTGACGGAGGGCCGGCGCGCGCCGGGATCAGGGTGCGACGATGTCCAGCAGTTCCACCTCGAACTGCAGATCGCTGTTCGGCGGGATCACGCCGCCGCCAGCGCCGCGCTCACCGTAGGCCAACGCCGAGGGGCAATGCAGGCGGGCCTTGCCACCGACCTTCATCAGCTGCACGCCTTCGGTCCAGCATTTGATGACGCGGCCCAGCGGGAACTCGGCCGGCATGCCGCGCTTGACCGAGCTGTCAAACTCGCGGCCGTCGAGGAAGGTGCCGACATAGTGCACACGCACCTTGTCGGCCGCCGTCGGGTGGGCGCCGGTGCCGGTGCGCAGCTCTTCATAACGCAGGCCCGAAGCGGTGGTCACCGGGGCCGGCGCGGCAGCCGAGGCCGCTGCACTTGCCGCCGCCGCAGCGGCCACACCGGTGGAGGCGGTCGCTGCCGTTGCCGCAGCAGCGGCCTTCTTGCTGTCAGCCGCCTTCTTGACGACCTTTTTGACGGCGGGCTTGGCCGCTTCTTCAGCCGCTTGAGCCGGCAGCCAGACCAGGCCGAGGCTCAGGGCCAGGGTGGTCGAAAGAGACAGACGTTGGAACTTGGAACTCATGGTCAGCGCGCTCTCACTTGCAAAAGAAGGGTTGAAACGAAGAGGTGCCGCATCATCGCAGCTTGTGCCACCGCGCCCGTGCGCCATCCGCATGGGCGCCGCGCCCTGCCGCAGGTGCAGGCACGAACCCAGCCTTCGCCGCCGATGACGTTTACGTAAACGTCAATCAACACCTAGAATCCGCCCACCTTTGCTGATAGAACCGGGCTTTGCCACCACGGGCCCGCAGGAGACTCGCCATGACCGATTTGTCCGCCGAAAACAAAGCCCTGGCCAACTACCGCCCGACGAACAAGGTGCGCTTCGTGACGGCCGCCAGCCTCTTCGACGGCCACGATGCGGCCATCAACATCATGCGTCGCATCCTGCAAGGCATGGGCGCCGAGGTCATCCACCTGGGCCACAACCGTTCGGTCGACGAGGTGGTCACCGCGGCCCTGCAAGAGGACGCGCAAGGCATCGCCATCAGCTCCTACCAGGGCGGCCATGTCGAGTACTTCAAATACATGGTGGAGCTGCTGAAGGCACGCGGTGGCGAACACATCCAGGTCTTCGGCGGCGGCGGCGGCGTGATCGTGCCGGCCGAGATCCGCGATCTGGCCGCCCACGGCGTGCGCATCTTCAGCCCCGAGGACGGCCAGCGCATGGGCCTGCAAGGCATGATCGGCGAGATGGTGATGAAGGCCGACCAGGACTTCAGCGTCTACGCGCCCAAGGCCCTGAGCAGCCTGCAAGGCCACAGCGAAGCCGCCTGGCGCGCCCTGGCCCAGCTGATCACCGCGCTGGAGAACGACAAGGCCGATGCCGGCCTGGTGGCCGAGCTGCAGGCTGCTGCCAAGAACATCCAGGTGCCTGTGCTGGGCATCACCGGCACCGGCGGCGCCGGCAAGAGCAGCCTGACTGACGAGTTGATCCGCCGCCTGCGCCTGGACCAGAACGACCGCCTGCGCGTGGCCGTCATCTCCATCGACCCCTCGCGCCGCAAGAGCGGCGGCGCCTTGCTGGGCGACCGCATCCGCATGAATGCGATTGGCCCCTGGAGCCAAGGCCAGCGCGTCTTCATGCGCTCGCTCGCCACCCGCGATTTCGGCAGCGAAATCTCCCCTGCCCTGCCCGACGCGATTGCCGCCGCCAAGGTGGCCGGCTTCGACCTGATCGTGGTCGAGACCTCGGGCATCGGCCAGGGCGATGCGGCCATCGTGCCGCATGTGGACGTGCCCATGTATGTGATGACGCCCGAGTTTGGCGCCGCCAGCCAGCTCGAGAAGATCGACATGCTGGACTTCGCCGAGTTCGTGGCCATCAACAAATTCGACCGCAAGGGCGCGCTGGACGCGATCCGCGATGTCGCCAAGCAGGTGCAGCGCAACAAGGAAGCCTGGACCACGCCGCCGGAGCAGATGCCGGTCTTCGGCACCATGGCCAGCCGCTTCAACGACGACGGCGTCACCGCGCTATACCAGGCCATGAAGCCGCGCCTGGCCCAGCTGGGCCTGCAGCTGCAAGACGGCCGCCTGCCCTTGGTCGCCACCCGCCACAGCACCCACCAGACCCCGGTGGTGCCCGCCGCACGTGTGCGTTATCTGGCCGAGATCGCCGACACCGTGCGCGGCTACAAAAAGCGCGCCCGCCAGCAGGCCACGCTGGCCCGCGAGATCCAGCAGCTCTGGGGCAGCTCACGCATGCTGCTGGAAGCCAACCCCGAGAAGAACGGCGCCCGCACTGCCCTGGCCGAGCTGGCCGAGGCCCGCGAGGCGCAGATGGAAGGCGGCGCCCGCCAGTTGCTCAAGCAATGGCCGGACATGCAAAAGGCCTATGCCGGCGACGAGTACGTGGTGAAGATCCGCGACAAGGAGATCCGCACCAACCTGGTCCACACCAGCCTGTCGGGCACCAAGATCCGCAAGGTCGTGCTGCCGCACTACGAGTGCCATGGCGAGCTGCTCAAGTGGCTGCTGCTGGAAAACGTGCCGGGCAGCTTTCCCTACACCGCCGGCGTGTTCGCCTTCAAGCGCGAAGGCGAGGACCCGACCCGCATGTTCGCCGGCGAGGGCGATGCCTTTCGCACGAATCGCCGCTTCAAGCTGGTGTCCGAGGGCATGCCGGCCAAGCGCCTGTCCACCGCCTTCGACTCGGTCACGCTCTACGGCGCCGACCCGGCACCGCGGCCGGACATCTACGGCAAGGTCGGCAACTCCGGTGTGTCGATTGCCACGCTGGAAGATATGAAGGTGCTGTACGACGGCTTCGACCTGTGCAGTCCGACGACCTCCGTCTCCATGACCATCAACGGCCCGGCACCCAGCATCCTGGCCATGTTCATGAACACGGCCGTCGACCAGAACATCGCCAAGTTCAAGGCCGACAACGGCCGCGACCCGACCGCCGACGAAGCCGCCAAGATCAAGGACTGGGTGCTGGCCAATGTGCGAGGCACGGTGCAGGCCGACATCCTGAAGGAAGACCAGGGCCAGAACACCTGCATCTTCTCGACCGAGTTCTCGCTCAAGGTGATGGGCGACATCGCCGAGTATTTCGTGCACCACAATGTGCGCAATTTCTACTCCGTCTCGATCAGCGGTTACCACATTGCCGAGGCCGGCGCCAACCCGATCAGCCAGCTGGCGTTCACCTTGTCCAACGGCTTCACCTTTGTGGAAGCCTATCTGGCGCGCGGCATGCACATCGATGACTTTGCACCCAACCTGAGCTTCTTCTTTAGCAACGGCATGGACCCTGAGTACACCGTGATCGGTCGCGTCGCGCGCCGCATCTGGGCCGTGGCGATGAAGGAGAAATATGGCGCGAATGAACGCAGCCAAAAGCTCAAGTACCACATCCAGACCAGTGGCCGCAGCCTGCACGCGCAGGAAATCCAGTTCAACGACATACGAACCACGCTGCAGGCTTTGATCGCCATCTACGACAACTGCAACAGCCTGCACACCAACGCGTTTGACGAGGCCATCACCACGCCGACCGAGGAGTCCGTGCGCCGCGCCATGGCCATCCAGCTCATCATCAACCGCGAGTGGGGCCTGGCCAAGAACGAAAACCCTAACCAGGGTGCCTTCATCATTGAAGAACTGACCGAGCTCGTGGAAGAAGCTGTTTTGGCAGAGTTTGAGCGCATTGCTGAACGTGGCGGTGTGTTGGGTGCCATGGAAACCGGCTACCAGCGCGGCAAGATTCAGGACGAATCCATGCACTACGAGATGCTCAAGCACACCGGCGAGTTGCCCATCATCGGTGTGAACACCTTCCGCAACCCGCATGGAGATGCCGTGCTGGACAAGCTGGAGTTGGCCCGCAGTACCGACGACGAAAAGCAAAACCAGCTCAAGCGTTTGGCCGACTACCACACGTTGCATGCTGCAGAGTCACCCGCCATGCTCAAGAAGCTGCAGCTGGCCGTGATCGACAACAAGAACGTGTTTGAGGTGTTGATGGACGCGGTGCGCGTGTGCTCTCTGGGCCAAATCACCCACGCGCTGTTTGAGGTGGGCGGGCAGTACCGCCGCAATATGTAGCCGGCGGTGCAGGTCGCCGTTAGGGGGTCTGCGTGATGTGCGTGTCTACAAAGCTTTGCACATCGCCCGGTGCTGCAATGTCGAAGCACGGGGTCGTGATAGGCAAGCGGTGCGCCCATTTGTGTTCAAACACGCTGGCGCTGGACAAGATGCGTTGCACCACGCGGGCCGGCATGGCGCCGCCCATAGGGGTGTCGGACCAGTGCTCACAGTAGGCGTCCACTACCGCGCTTTGCAGGCCCGCCTCGCGGGCGCATTGCACGATGTCACTGCCATAAAAGTCGTAGCCCAAGGCAGGGTCTAGCTGCAGCCCACTGCCTACCCGCACGGCAAACAGCAGCTCGTCCACACTGTCGACCAGGCAGGGCAAAGCGCTGGCTTCTTTGAGTAAGTGTCCCCGGTCCAGTACGTGTCCTGCCCGGCGGGCGTTGGCGCCGGCACCTGCCACCCCATGCACGCCCACGACGGCCAGATCTGGAAATTGCGCCTGTGCGCCGCGCAAGGCTTCTAAGAAGCGCTGGTCCCAGCCTTGCGGCAACACCACGTCCTGGTGCACCCACACCAGCCACTGGTCTGAACCTCGGGTGTCCAGGCCTTGCAGCGTTGCGTTGAACGCCTGTGCGGCCGATGTGGCATTGAAATGGGCCACCAGCCGCCCTTGCCCTGACTGCAGGCAGGGGGATGCCAGCAGGCGCTGACTAAAGACGTCCAGCTTGCTGACGCTGGTCACAAAAACGAGTTCTTCCATAGGGGGCGTGCTTGGAAATGAAGTATCAAGTCGGGCTTTCAAGCCGTGGATAGTGCGGGAGCAGCTCCTAAATCAATAGCAATTCTGATTCAAACGCCATTTTGTGGAAAAGTGTGCACGATCGGCATCTCTTGGGCCCGCTCCGAGTCTAAGCCCTGCAGGCCCGCGTCTATGATGCACGCACGTTTGTGACTGGGTGCCTGCGCATTGCGCTGGGTACTTTGTGGAGGATTCACCATGTTGAACTTGTCTCGCCCGGACCGACTGAGCGGCCGGTCCACCGCCTTTGGCGCATTGCTGCTGTCTCTGTTGTGGGGAACCGGAGGCCCCGTAGCCGCCGACCCCACCCTTGCCGGCGGCCTGTACCACAGCCTGGCGGTCGACAGTTCCGGGCGTGTTCTGGCGTGGGGTGAAGACGGCAGTGGCCAACTGGGCAGTGGGCGCAGCACTTTTGTGGCGACGCCCACGGTCGTATCGGGCCAGCCTGCCGGCACCGTGGTCGCCTTGTCAGCAGGCGTGTTTCACTCTGTCGCCCTGCTGGACGATGGCCGGGTGCTGGCCTGGGGCAATAACGCCGAGGGCAGCCTGGGCGACGGTGGTACCCAAAGCCACAGCAGCCCCCTGCCGGTGGTAGGGCTGGCGGCGGTAGCCCGCATTCACAGTGGCGAGCGCCATGTGCTGGCGGTGGATGCGCAGAACCGGGCGTGGTCCTGGGGCCTGAACCACCAGGGCCAGTTGGGCCACAGCGCCAATGCCTACCAAGCCAACACCCCGCTGCAAGTGCCGCTGTCCGACGTGAGTGATGCACGGGGTGGCGCGGCCCACAGTGTGGCCCTGACACGCAGCGGTGAAGTGTGGGCCTGGGGCGACAACCGCTATGGCCAACTGGGTGTGGCGGCGCCCAGCCAGTCCAGCACGCCCGTGCGTGTGGTGTTTCCCAGCGGCACCGCCCGCATCGTGGCTATTGAAGTGGCGGGCGACACCAGCTATGCCCTGGACAGCGACAAAAAGCTATGGGCCTGGGGTGACAACCGCTACCGCCAGCTTGCCGATGCCAATGTGGCCAACCGCTCAGCCCCTGGCCTGGTGACAGGGCTGGGGAGCGTAACTGCGCTGTCCGCGGGGCGCGTCGGGGCGGGTGCCGTCTTGTCGGATGGCACCGTATGGACCTGGGGTGGCTACGACGCGGTAACCCCACCCACCAAACTGGCCGGTGTGGTCGGTCCAGCCACCGCGCTGCGGGTCGGAGAATACCACCTGGTCGTGCAGTTGACCGATGGCACGTTGGTGGCGGCGGGCGGCAATTTCAACGGTCAGCTGGGGGATGGCACCAGTGCCACACCCGCGGCGGGTGCGACCGTCAAACCCCTGGGGGTTAGCGGCCCTGTGAAAGCCTTTGCGGCGGGTAACAAGCACACCCTGGCCATTGATGCCAATGGGCGCATTCTGGGTTGGGGGGATGACCTTAAGGGTCAAACCGGCAGTGCTTCGGAGACCACACGCAATGTGCCTGCCGTGGTCGCCAAGTTAGGACTTGCAAACGAGGTGGCCGCAGGCGATAGCCATTCGCTGGCCTTGCTGCGCGATGGCACCGTCATGGGCTGGGGCGACAACTTTGGCGGTGCGGTCGGCAGCGGCAACACCGGTGTGCGCACCACGCCCGAAGCGGTGCGCGGGCTCACGGGCATCCGGCACATCAGCGCCGCCAAGGCCAGCAGTGCCGCCCTGGATGCCGCAGGGGCTTTGTGGGTCTGGGGCGACAACAGCCGGGGCCAATTGGCACGCCCATTGGAAGAGTCAGGCATCAACGTGCCCATCAAGGCCAAGGATGTGCAGGCACTTGCACAGGTGGCTTTGGGAGGCACGCACAGTGTGGGATTGGATGCGTCTGGCAAGGTATGGGCGTGGGGTGACAACACCGAAGGCCAGTTAGGTGACGCCAGCAAAATCGGGGGCCCGACACCCCGCAGCGTGGCAGGGCTGTCCGATATCCGTGCCTTGGCGGCCGGAGAAGCCCACACTCTGGCTCTGGACGGGCAAGGCCGGGTGTGGGCCTGGGGTCGCAACAAGTTTGCGCAAGTCAGCCCTGCCGACGACATGGTCGTCAGTGCGCCGGTGCAGGTGGCGGGTTTGCCACGCGTGGTGGCGGTGGCGGCTGGCTTGGGCTCTAGCCTGGCGCTCGACGATACCGGCCGCCTGTGGGGCTGGGGTCTGAACCAGTTTGGCGAGTTGGGGCAGGGTGGCACCGGCTTTACCCTGAAGCCCTCCCTGGTGGATGGTGACACCTATGCACGGCTTTCAGCGGCGCCCTGGCATACCCTGGCCACCCGCACCGACGGCGTGGCCTGGGCGTTTGGCTGGAACGATTACGGCCAGCTGGGTGACGGCAGCTTTGTGCGCCAGGTGTTGCCAGTGGGGGTGGTGAACACCACGTTAGACGCGTTTTTGGACCTGCAAAGCGAAGGCATCAACCTGCCTGTGCCTGCGGGCAAGGCCGTGCCCTTTTTCTCGCAAACCCGCAAAGTCGGCAGCAGCCGGCGCTTGCAGTTGAGCACTGGCATTCAGGTGCCCGTTGTGCCCTCGGCGCGAGGTGTTCACCAAAAAGCTGCGGTGGGCTACAACGTGTATGTGGTTGCATTGGTGCCTGGGGCTGTGGTGGGGCAAGCCGCCAGCCCCGCCTTTATCTTTTTGAAGTCACGCACTGCCAGTTGGCAGAGTTTTGCCGGCTTTCCGCTGGCCGAGTACCTGCGCGGTGTGTCTCAGGACGCCAACAACAGCATCCTGGTTGATATATTGACCAATGACGACATCAGTTTGCTGGTGGGGACCAAGTTCCTGATCGGCTATGGCCTCGACGATCAAGAAATGCTGGCTGCCGGCCGCTTTCGCCTCGTGTATGAGGTGCAGCCGCCACTCTAGTGGGACGTAAGAGGTGGCCCGAATAGGTCACTTGGTGCGGAAGTTGCTTGCGACTTTCGCATGCTGACGAGACTGACGCTTTGGCTGGGTCGACTGAGTGTGGGGCGCAAGCTCACGCTGATCTATTTGCTCGACCTGTGTGCGGTGATTTATGTCTCGGGCATTCTCATTCATGAGAAGTACATCGCCATCGACTTTGCCCGCAAAGAACTGGTGGGGGCCACTTACATTGAGGCGGTGCGCAGCGATTTGATGGCCCGTTTTGGCGTGCAGTCGTCTGCGCAGGCGACAAAGCCATTCCTGCTGGCAGAGGTACGCGAGGCCTACGACCCTCTTTTGCAAACGGCTGAACGCTCGGCGCGCTTTGCAGACTTGCTGCTACAGGCTGCTGTGAAACCTCAGGCAGACAAAACACCTCTGCTGAACGAAGGGCGCGTTCTCCTCACCATAGTGGGTAACCAGTCCAACCTGATCCTGGACCCCGACCTGGACAGCTACTACGTGATGTCGCTCAGCCTGCTGCGCTTTCCCGAGCTGCTGCAAATCCTGCACGACACCCACAAATTCATGGAGGGGCGAGGCAAGACTGCGTCGGGTCAGGGCCAAATTGCACAGCTGCTCAACCTGGCGGGCCGGCTCGATGCGGCTTTGCTGGGCATCGAGGCCGACTACGGCCAGGTCTGGCTGGCGGCATCCCCACAGCTCAAGGAATCTCTGCAAAGCTCGCGGGCGTTGGTGCTGGAGAGCGCGCGCAGGTTTGGTGCTGAAGTCCAGCGGGCTGCCAATGGTGCGGAAAGTGCAGCGCCCGAGAGTGCTTTGCGTACCGCCTATGCCGAGGCGTTGTCCGCACTCAATGGGGCCTGGCAGGTGGCGGTGGTGGAACTCAAAGGCCTGGTGCAGACCCGGGTGGACCATCTGTTTTCGCGCATGTGGCTGCACCTGGGCACCGCCCTTTTGCTGCTGGCCTGCATTTTGAGCCTGGTGTACCTGGTGGCCAGCCAGATTGCCAAGCCCTTGCAGAAACTGGCGCGCGTGGCCGACGATGTGCGCCGCTCTACCGACTACACCCACCGGGCCGATTGGCACAGTCGTGACGAAATCGGGCAACTCTTTGCGGCCTTCAATGGCATGCTCGCCCAGTTGGACCAGGACCGCTTGGTCCAGCAAGAGCTGGCCGCCAGCGCACGTGCGTCGGCCGCACAACGTGAGCTGGTGGAAGCCTTTCCCATTCCCATGGTGGTGACCTCGGTGCCCGACCATGAGGTGCTGCATGCCAATGGCCCTGCGCAGCCCTGGTTGGGTGGCGTCACCCGCGACCCCTGGCGCGTAGGGCTTGACTCCAGTGTGCGCGGTCGTTTCTTTCAGCGGCT